>NZ_CALPCZ010000003.1 GCF_943193135.1 Odoribacter lunatus | reverse complement strand
AGCTCAGTCGGTAGAGCAAAGGACTGAAAATCCTTGTGTCCCTGGTTCGATTCCAGGTGATACCACAGAAAAGAAAAAGCAGTTACGAAAGTAACTGCTTTTCTTGTTTACAACCGCAATCAATGGTTGCATTCTTTCACAAAACATTCGATTCCTTTTTGCTTTAATTCATTAGCAGCCCTGGCAGCTTCTTCCCTGCTTTCATAGATACCTGCACAGTAGCGCACGGCACCTTCCGCTGTTTTCTCCGTGAATACCACACGGAAGTTGTTGATGACTGCCGGTACCGTCCTGAATATACCCAATTGCAGGGTGTAGAATTTCCCTTTTATGCTGTTCAGGTCTTTCAAACTCACTTCCCCGATTTTCTCCGTTTCTTCCGCGGTCTGTGCCACCTGATTCGGATTATGCAAAGAGTTGGGCCCCGGCTTGTAATCGGTGCGCAAGACTTTAAATTCGATACGTCTGTTGAGCTGCATAGCGTCTTCTTTCTCACTTCCTTTCAGACGACGTACGAAATTTTCACTCAATACGTCCCCCACTTTCAGAAAGGGATATGCCTGCGCATCTTTTTCATTTATCTGGCGGGGCTGGGTCTCGCCGTATCCTTTCGCCACCAAGCGGTCCCAGTATACGCCTTTTTCAATCAGGTAATTTACAACGGAGTTGGCACGGCGGTCGGAAAGTATCAGATTCGCCTGGTCATTCCCAATCATATCGGTGTGGGCGGACAATTCGATGGTTATATTGGGGTTGTCTTTCAATATGGTCAAAAGTTCTTTCAGATTGTCCATGGCGTCTTGCCGTAAATCCCATTTGGCCACGTCAAAATAAATATTCGGGATAACTATCGGTTTTTCGATGGGCTGCATTTCAATGTTCAGCTCGTAAGTCCGATCCCCTTTTTCCTTGTAAGTGGACAACAACTCTTTTCCTTTCAGATAGCGGGGATGTTCCGCCAAAAAGATGTACTCACGCTGGGGTGCTACGGGCATTTCCAGGATGCCGAGACTATCCGTCTCCACGTAGCTTACTTCGCCGTCATCGGCGGTAACCGTTACGTTTACCTGCGGGACGGGCAGTTCCGTCACGCTGTTTTTAACCAGCAACCGCACCTGCAATTGCTGCGGGATAAAGGCAAAAGAATAAATGTTGTCGCTCCGATTGGAACGGGAGGAAGAAAACAATCCCTCTTCTTTCCCGTTTTTAAAGGTTATCCCGAAATCGTCCGCGAAAGAATTTATCGGATAAGGGAGATGTTCGATGTGTTCCCCTTCCTCGGTTGTTTTCAACACATAAATATCCAGTCCTCCGAATCCGTCATGCCCGTCGGAAGCAAAATACAAGTCTCCGTTGTCCCGTATCACGGGAAACATTTCATTGCCGGGGGTGTTTATCACTTCTCCCGCATTCTGGGGCTCGCTCCAAATTCCATCCACCAGTTCCACGTACCAGATGTCTTTTCCTCCCATTCCTCCCGACAGCTGGTCGGTGGAAAAATAAAGCCGGGAACCGTCCTGTGTCACGGCGGGGTGTCCTAAAGAAACAGAGTCGTTGCATATACCTGCCCCTAAAAGGGTTGTCCATCCTTTTTTCCCGTCTTTGTCTTCGTTGGCGGTGGATTTATAGATTCTCGTCCCGACGTTGCTCCCTTTTATCTCCCGCGATGATGTAAAAAACAGCGTGGTTCCGTCTGACGAAAAACAAAGGCTGCCATCATCTTTTCCGGAGAAAATGGAGTCCCTCACCAAAGCAGGGGTCACCCAGCGGGGTTCCGGGAAACGCCTGATTTTTAAATTTCCCCGCTTATCCTTCGTGCGGATTTCATTTGTAAATTCAGTGACATAAATATGGTTATAGGCATCCCCCGTCACCGGATCGACTTTTCCTCTTTTCTTGTTGCTTGTTTTTCGTGCCGAAGTGAAGTAAACAATGTTGTTGTCTTCAGGATAGTATACCGGTGAAAAATCATTATAACGCGAGTTAAATTCTTTCGCAATCTGGACGGAATAACGCCCTGCTTTTTCTATACCGGCTTTTAATACGCCTATGTTGTAAAGTCCGTTTTTACCCCGCTCATCATCAGGAAACAGTTCATCGAATTGCGTATAGTGCTCTTCCGCCGCCTCCAGTTCTCCCCGGATGATGGCCACTTCCGCCAATTTCAAATGGACTTCCGGATATTCCTTGTTTGCCCGAAGTGCCTTGCGATACCAATTGTAGGCATCCGGCTGCTTGTTTACATCTTCGTAGCATTGCGCCACACTCATGGCTGCCGTAACCTGTGCTTCCGGCAGCTTTGATTTGTTATAGGCTTTTTCGTATTTGGTACTTGCTTTGTAGAAACGTCCGGTTTCCCGAAGGGCGTTTCCCCGTTTCATATAGTAACGCGCCGAACAGGCAGCACAAAGCCACACACAAAGCAGTATGAAAAATAATCTGATAAATTTCTTCATAAGAAATAAATTTAATAGCAACTATAAAGCAGCCAATAATAAATCAATATCCTTTGACATCAATTCAAAGCGGTCTGCCAATACTTCTTTTGTTAGTATCCCGTTATAAATATATACTCCATTCCGCAATCCGGCATTTACCCGCAGTGCCTGGGTAAATCCGCCCAAATCCGCAACTTCCGACAATAAAGGCAAAAGTACGTTGCTGTAAGCAATGGATGCCGTCTTTGCTACTCTTGAAAGCACATTGGGGACGCAGTAGTGTATTACCCCCTCATACGTATACACCGGCTGCGCGTGTGTCGTCGGGTAAGAGGTCTCTATGCACCCGCCTTGATCTACGGATAAATCCACAATAACAGCTCCCCGTTTTAAAAGCTTTACCTGTTCCTCCCGAATCATTACCGCCTGCTTTTTATCCAAACACCGCACGGCTCCAATAACGACATCTGCCGTTAATAATGATTTATTTACGACCGGCTCATGAAAAACCGATGTGTAGACTTGTCCGTTTAATTTCTCTCTCAATTGTCGTAAGCGATTGACCGAAGCATCAAATACTTTCACTGTCGCACCCAATCCCAAGGCTGCCCGTGCCGCATATTCCCCCAGTGTTCCCGCTCCCAGTATCATTACTTCGGTAGGGGTAATCCCGCTCACCCCTCCTAAGATTATTCCTTTTCCTTCGCGCGAGTTGTTTAAGTATTCTCCGGCTATCATTATTGCCGCATTTCCGGCAATTTCGCTCATTATCCGAACTATCGGATAATATCCTTCGTCATCTTTTATTATATCAAAACCCAAAGCGGTCACTTTCTTCCGCATCATCTCCACTATCGCTTCTTTCTTTAATTGGAATACTTTCATCGAAGAAAGTATCACTTGATGTTCATGCATGTATTCTGCCTCCCGGACAGAAACGGAAGTCACTTTTAAAATAATATCCGCCACATAAACTTCTTCCAGTGTTTCTACAATCCGCGCCCCGCAATCACAATATTCCCTGTCCGTATAATTAGCTCCTTCTCCCGCCCCCCGCTGTACTATAATTTTATGCCCCATATCAACCAATGTTCTCACGGTTTCAGGGGTCAGACAAACGCGATTATCTCCTTTCCTTTGTTCATTGGGTATTCCAATAAACAATGATTTTCGTTTATGATTCCGAAAGAGCTCCTCTTCCTTACACAATACGCCGCCTTGTCCTATTATTACAGACAGTCTACCTATTCTTTCCATTGTCATTCCTTTATTTCAAGCAACCTTTTTCCGTCCGGCAGCTCTGAAAAATAACATGCTACAGCCTCTTCCGGTATCAATTCCGCTACTTTTTCCGGCCATTCAATGAAGCATTGATTACCTCCGAAGAAATATTCCTCATACCCGAAGTCCATCGCTTCCGTAGCATCTTTTATACGATAAAAATCAAAATGATATATTGTATTCCCTTTTGCCGTCTGATACTCGTTCACTATGGCAAAGGTAGGAGAACTTACATCGTCCAATACCCCTTCACACGCTGCTATTGCTTTTACAAAAGTCGTTTTTCCAACTCCCATCGGTCCGTAAAGGGCAAAAATCTTTTTGTCGCCGATATTTTTAAAAAAATCAGCAGCCACACCCGAAAGTTCATCCAAATTATTTATTATCCATTTCATTGGCTGTATATCCTATCTAATCCAAATAGTATTTTTTAAAAAAATGCAAATACGGTTCTACCAATTTTTGTTCAGTCAAGACTTTCAAGTTAGCATCAGAAATTACAAAATTACGGTAATCCGTATCCTTTAAAGATCTAAAAAGTTTCCGATTCGTGATAGCCGTATTGAAATAACGCATGGCCTCCTCCCGATTTGCAAAACCCGAAACCACCAGACAGTCATGTTCTTCATCATATCTGTTATTATTCAACGTCAGACCTGCAAAATTAAATTCTTCAAATACGGCTTTCAATTTATAAGGGTCAATCGTATTAAAATAAAATAATACAAATTTATGTTCCACACTTTTGTTATATATAAACTGCCCATCCTCTATTCCTATGTCGGAAGCATTCCGCAGATAATTATCTACAAAGAATTTCCGATAATCTTCTATGTTGTGCTGTTCCAATAAAACAGCCAAATTACTTTCCGTAATAACAAAATGAGCATACTCTACCTTATCAAGCCGTTCAAACAATTCATTGTTCTGCATGATGGTATTCATATAATCAAGAGCCGACCCTTTTTGTCCAACATTCCTCACTACAATTATTTCGTACTCGTCATCATAATCTTCTTTCTCTATAAAAAAAGCAGGTTCTATGGCATGAATCATTTCCGATATTCTTTTCATATTCACCTTGTGAAAGGGCAGATATAACACATAATCGTGCGGTTCGTCTTCCTGGAACTTGAATATATGGGCCGCAGTCCCCTGCTTACCCGTCAACAGCTCTCCGGTAGCACGGTCACCGATATAATTATTTATAAAAAATTCCACATATTCATCCGTGTCCTTCACGCGTTTCAATAACGCTAAATTTTGCTCATGAATAGCAACAATACGGTAAGTCATTCCAGATAGGTTTTTCAACAACTTCTTATCTGTGGCAATCCGATTCAGATAATTAAACGCTTGTTCGTAATTTTCAAAAGAAGTGATACGTAAAACCGGTGTTTTATACCACAAATCCTCCTTTTTCACCCCGTATTTCCGCCCTTCGGCTGCTTCTACTGCATTGATAAATTCCAACCGGAGCTGCATTTGCCGTAATTGCACAGTTTTCAGTTCCTGTGGCAAGAATATAAGGATATCATGCTTTTCCGACTTTTCCAAATTGAACGGTACCTTTTCATTTCCTTTCGTAGCTATACTTCCCGTTTCATCAAATACCCAATGGCGATTTGCTTTCAGATAACGGGCGTTTGCCATTTCCTCTCCGGTATATTGCACCGGAGTCTCCCCCACGTCCATTGAAGCCAAAACAGCATTTACCACGTCACGGATACTTTTATCCGGTTTTGCCTCCAATACGGCATTTAATGCCACTCTGGCCTCCTGCGGAGAGTCCAGATTCACCACACACATCGCTTTTAAAAACAACACATTGGCACTCAATTTATTTTCAGGATAACGCTCCATTATATCCTCGCACTTCTGCAAAGCCTCCCGGTAATACACCTGCTGGTAAAGGTCATAGGCTTCCCCATACAATTTCTCTATTACTTTCAAGTCGCTATCCACTTTGCGGAAATACTCCGGATCCTGTAATCCCTTCGTGAAATCACTTTCCGGAAATTTCTCCATCAATTCTTTTTTGTATGATTCCGCGACCTCCGCTTTATCCGCCCGTTGTGCCGATTGGTAAGCCAGGTAATACACCAAAGATACATTGTGGCTTTCCGGATAGCGTTTGATAAAATCACTAAAACATGCCAATGCTTTATCCGGGGCGTCAAATTTATACAAGTACAGTTCTCCAGCCTGATAGTAGGCATCCTCCATCTTTTTCTCCGACTCCGCCATTTTTTCCGGAGTCAGAGGTATATCTTTCAAATAAAACTCCCGGCTTTTTGTATCCAATTTTTCCTGTTTCTGCTCTTCTCCGCTGACCAATTCTTCCGTTCCTGCTGCCAATTCAACCATAGATTTGTCGGTACGCCGCCAGTTATCTTCCAATTTCCGGCGTCCCCATTTCCGTTTAAAATCGTTTTTACCCAAAGAAACTGTCACCGGATTATAAAAATACCAGCTACCACTCCCGCCACTCCTTTGCGAGAATGCATCCCCCCGACTAATCATATTATTCTGCATAAAGAAATTCCGTTCCTGCTGCTCTTGCCGTTCTTGTTCCTTTATCCGTTGCTCTTCGTCTTTCACTTCCTGGATTCTTTCATCCACCCACCGCAAACGCTCCGCTTCCGGCAATTGTGCCAACCGCTGCAAACTGTCCTGTAATTGTATCATGTTCAGATTTGACACTAATTCCGCCAAATCCGATACCAAATTCTTTACTTGGTCATAATTTTCACCCCTGGAATCCATGAAATACACACAAGAATCATAACAGGTATGTGCAAGTACAAAATCTTTTTCAGCAAAATAATAATCCCCCAACTTCAAAAACGATAATGCTTTCTGATTATCATTATCCACACTAGCTTTCACTGACTTCCAATACAAATCCACCGCATCTTGCTGATTGCCTTTTTTCTCTTCTATATTTGCCAAGGCATAATAAATCCGATCCTGAAAATCCACATTCTTACGATCTTTCAGCATCTTTTTCAATTTCCTCTGTACAGATTCGTTTCCATCCTGATAAGCAAGAGCCATATTAATCTTGGCATTAAATACCATCTCATAGTTGAAATTAAACTGTATTGCCTTTTTCAACGCATGCATCGCCTGGACATCCTGCTGTTCCTGCAGATAGAGCTGCGATAGCATGAAATAATAGCGGGGCTTTCTCTTCATACTTTTACACACCTTCAGTAACTCTTCTCCCGCCGTGACTGCTTGGGCATAATTCCTCTGACGAACATAAAAATCTGTTTTTGCCGCGACATACATCTCCCGCTGCTTTCGCTTCAATTTCGACGCCTCAATTGCCGGCATTAACTTCTCTGCTTCATCATAACGTCCCATTTCCGAGAGACTTCTGAAAAACCATAAAAGAACTTCTGCCTGCAATTTCTCATCATCCGCATATTGCCGCTGAATGTAGCGGAACGTATTATTGGCCATGGCATATTTGCCTTTCAAAAAGTAAGCTTTACCTAAAAGAAGATAACACTTAGGTATCTGGTTATTGAACTCCTTTTTCTTACGGAAAGTCTCATAATTTTTCGAGTCCTTATTCTTTTTTCGTTTGGGTTTTGCCGTAATCGAATGCTTATCTATGGCTTTAACGGCTTTTTCGATGGCATAATCCATATCCGATGTGCAAAGCGCACGTGTCCAAGGATTATTGGAAACAAACACAGGCAATAAATTGGTATAATCCTCCTTGTGGTTCTGCTCCATTTTCTTTATCCCCGACTTCAGTGCCTCATTTCCGTTAAAATGAATATTATAACGGGTCGTCAACTGATGATATTGCCGTGAAAACAGCGTATTCTTTTTCGTTGAACACCCAGCCAATAAGACTATTATACCGATATAAATTATCCCCCTCAATCTCATGTCAAAACTTACGTTTATTTCTTAGATACCCTTACTCTCCGAGCTATTTCCTGCTGTGCATCCACTGTCTCCGACACCCGGATTGCCAGCTCTGCAAATGCCTGACCAATTACAGAATTGACATTCAAAGCCACCGGTTTTCCGGAATCACCGGAATCACATATACTCTGCACCACCGGAATTTGTCCCAACAACCGTAGTCCTCTCTCTTCCGCCAATTGCTTGGCCCCTTCCTTACCAAAAATATAGTATCTATTCTCCGGTAATTCAGCCGGAGTAAACCAAGCCATATTTTCCACCAATCCCAACACAGGCACAGCAATACCGGGCGATTCAAACATATTAATACCTTTTACCGCATCTGCCAATGCCACCTGCTGGGGAGTGCTCACAACAATCGCTCCTGTCAATGCCACAGTCTGCACCAAAGTCAAATGAATGTCGCTGGTTCCCGGAGGCAGGTCTATCAGCATATAATCCAACTCCTCCCAATACCCCTGCTCTACCATCTGTTTTAAAGCGTTGGAAGCCATTGGCCCTCTCCATACCGTAGCAGAATCCGAATCAACAAAAAAGCCTATGGACAACAGTTTCACACCATATTTTTCCACAGGAACAATATACTCTTTTCCCTCCACTTCTGTCATATATGGACGTTCATCTTCACATCCGAACATTTTAGGAATAGACGGTCCAAAAATATCCGCATCCACCAATCCTACTTTATATCCTTGCATAGCTAAGGCAACAGCTAAATTTGCAGACACAGTGGACTTACCTACTCCTCCCTTCCCAGAGGATACCGCCACTACATTTTTAACTTTTTCCAAAGAAAAAGGACGCTCCAAATCCTGCATATATACCATTTCTATAGCAACATTCTTATAGGATGTATTCTCTAAGATTACTGTTTCACATTTCTTTTTCAGGGAAGCCGCAAAAGGATCTTCCTTACGCTGAAAAACCAAACGAAAAGATACTTTATCTCCTTCTGTCCGTATATATTGTACCATATCCAAAGCCACAATATTCTGTGAGCTACCTGGATATTTCACCGCCTCCAACAAATTTCTGATTTCTTTCACTTCATTTTGTTGCATAATACCTCAAATCTATACAAAATATTAAAGTTTCATTTGCTTGTTCAAAGAAAGCAAAGATAAAATTTTTATATTCTAATCTAAGTTAAAAAAACGGAATTCCGTTTATGCTCAAAATCGAGTATTATAAGCACGTAATTCCCGCCGGCGAATTTCATAGTCTGGACACACATTTTTTACTAACCTCCAAAAACGCTCCGAATGATTTTTCTCTACGGTATGACAAAGCTCGTGCAAAATAACATAGTCTATTAATTCATCCGGTAGTTTCATCAGTTTAATATTCAAACTGATTTTGTCATCATGTGAACAACTTCCCCAATTAGATATATTATTCCGAAAAGAAAGATGTGTAAAGCAAAATCCATATTTTTCCGCATAATACTTCACTTTATCAGGCAGTAGTTGTCGTGCCTCTTTTTTATATATTTCCGCTAAAAAATTTTTAGCTAAAAAATCTATTTTTTCATACGCCATTCCTCGAGGCAACCACAATGTAATTTTTTCTCCTTCAATTTTATAGGAAGGTTGATGACAATCCCCTTCCGATATAACTAACGCATGCAATTTAGTCCGAATTTCAGCCCCAATACCTAAACCTACCCCTGTATTTTTCTCATAAAACTTCACTTTTAATAAATTCCGCACAATCCATTCCTTCTTTTCCTCCACAAATTTAATCATTTGCCTGCCGCTCACTCCACAGGGAACATTCACCCATACTCCTCGTCCCGGCGACATTCGTATGGACAAATATTTAATATTCATTCCACGCCTCACTCTAATTTCACCAACTCCCTCCAATTCTATCTTTTCCATAATAATCCCCCCAACTAATCTAAAACAATAAAAAAAGCGTATCCCAAAAGTTTAAAAACTTTTCGAATACGCTCTCCCAATAATAAGAACTATTAAACAGCTTTTATGATTCCACTCAATTTATTAAAAGCTGCGTCCGCATTGCTTAATAAATCCCGAAATATTGCTTTAAAATTATTTCTAATCTCTTTTCTATCTTTTAATCTTTTAGCCCCTCTAGTCCGAACCAATAACTCATCCCGAGTAGTAATCGTATCTCTTATTATTTCCCTAACTTCTTCATCATCTTTTCCAGAAATTACACAATATCTGAAACAATCCGAAATGATAGCTGACGATACATAATTAATATCTTTCTTTAGTCTTCTAATACTTGCCATAGCTTTATTGTTTAAATTTCACCAAAAATATACAAATCCTTCCGTCCGAACAAATTTTTATACAGAAAATACATCCCCGGTTCGCTTTCCTCCTTCATTTTCCAGCAACAAATCCAGCACAGTCATGGCAGCCATCGCCTCCACAACCGGAACCGCACGCGGCACGACACAAGGATCATGACGGCCATGCGCCTGAAAGCGTACTTCCTCACCCTCCTTTGTCACGGTTTCCTGCTCTGCCATAATGGTCGCCACAGGCTTAAAAGCCACCCGAAAATACACGTCTTCACCATTGGTCACACCTCCCTGTACGCCTCCCGAACGATTGGTTGCCGTGTGTACCTGTCCATCTTTCATAAAAAAAGAGTCGTTGTGCACACTTCCCCGCATACCGGCAGCAGCAAATCCGGAACCATATTCAAAACCTTTGGCTGCATTGATGCTCAGCATGGCTTGCGCCAAACGGGCCTGAAAGCGATCGAACACCGGCTCCCCCAATCCCGGCATCAGTCCCCGGATCACTCCGGTCACACAACCTCCCACACTGTCTCCGGCATCCCTTACTTCCCGAATCAGCTCAATCATCCGCTCAGCCACCTCTTTATCCGGACAACGGACCGTATTCGCATCTATCCGTGTCAAATCATAGTCGGAATATTGTCCGGACAGCACGATATCCCCGATCTGGGAAGTATAGGCATTCACTCTTATTCCGTACCGGGACAGGACCTGTTTCGCCACCGCTCCGCCAACCACCCGGGCAATATGCTCCCGTGCCGAAGAGCGTCCTCCGCCCCGGTAATCCCGGATTCCGTATTTTTTATACCATGTATAGTCTGCATGAGAAGGCCGGAATATATCTTTCAAATGACTGTAATCCTGACTGTTTTGCCCGGTATTGCGCACCAGAAAGCCGATGGGCATACCCGTCGTCCTGCCCTCAAAGACTCCCGACAATATTTCCACCCGATCCGCTTCACTGCGGGGCGTGGAAATATCGGACTGTCCGGGACGCCTCCGATCCAGTTCGCACTGAATCATCTCCTCAGTCAAAGGGATTCCCGCAGGACAACCGTCAATCATCCCTCCAACCGCCACTCCATGCGATTCGCCGAAAGAACTCAGCCGATACAATTTGCCGAATACATTCCCTGCCATACCCGGAGTTTTAATGACATCCGCCGCAACCGCAGCCATCCTCGTGAGAGCCGCAGCCACCCTCTGAGCCGCAGCCACTGCATCCGCCACATTTATGCGAATGAAGCGCTTCCAGTTCCTCGTCGGTAGCATCCCTTACCTCCAATACTTCTCCCTTAAAATAAAGATCTTTCCCCGCCAACTGGTGATTGAAGTCTATTCTGACCTCCTCCTCGCCAATAGAAAGAATTTTTCCCCGCAGATGCCGACCCATGCTGTCCATCATCGGCAACACATTCCCCACCTTCATATCATCAGCCTCCACCTCCTTGAATATATCCTTAGGCAAATCCACTATCATCTCCTCATTCACCTCCCCGTAAGCATTGGCAGCCGGAATTTTGAAATCGAACTTATCCCCTACGTTCTTGTTCAGCAGATTCATCTCAAAATACTCCAGTGTCTGCCCCTGTCCGCAAATAAACTCCAAAGGTCTTTCCCTGTCCGCCGTCTCCAGAACGCTTCCCTCCGGTTCCGTCCTCAATTCGTAACTTACCGATACCGCTTTATTTTTTGTAATCATCGTTTATTAGTTTTAAGTATTAATATCAGATTTCACGCTCTTTTCCGAGCTGTTGACAAAAATAGGACAATTCTCCCGCTCTTCCAAAAAAAATCCGGTAATCTGCCCGCCTTTTACAAAAAAATGGTACTTTCGCACTAATTTACACTCAATGAGAAAATGCGTCATTACGAATATATCATTGCAGGCAGCGGATTAGCCGGACTATATACAGCCTACCATGCTGCTGCATACGGCAAAGTTGCTTTGTTGACCAAATGCGGAATCACAGAAAGCAACTCCTATTTCGCACAAGGCGGGATTGCCGCGGTTACCGACGAAAACGATGCTCCGGCACTCCACTTTGAGGATACGATTATCGCAGGCAGGGGATTGTGTGACTACCCCGCTGTTGACATTCTGGTGAACGAAGGACCGCAGCGCATACAGGAGCTTATCAATGAAGGCATGCATTTCGACATGGAGGACGGCAGCCTCGCCCTCGGACTGGAAGGCGGCCACCACAAAAAGAGGATCCTGCACGCCGGCGGAGATGCCACCGGCAGAATGGTGACCAGCTTCATGATCAGCAAGGTCATCAATAACCCGAACATCGACATTTATGAAAACCACTCCGTCATCGGTCTGCTGAAAGCCGAAGGCCGCTGCTGCGGAGTACGTTCGTGGAATCTGACCAACGAAAAAGAAGAGATTTTCATCGGAACCAACACGTTCCTTACCTTGGGGGGCACATCGGCCATTTACAAGCGGACGACCAATCCCCACACCACTATTGGCGACGGTTTGGCGCTGGCCTACAATGCCGGATGTGAAATCGCCGACATGGAATTCATCCAGTTTCACCCCTCCGCCATTTACACGGATTCGGAGGAAGCATTCCTGATCAGCGAAGCCGTCCGGGGGGAAGGCGCTCACCTGATCAACCAGAACGGCGAACGCTTCATGCCCGCGATACACGAACTGGCGGAGCTGGCACCCCGCGACATCGTCGCCCAATCCATCTACCGGCAACTGATCCGATACAACCAGGACTTCGTCTGGCTGTCGCTCAAACACCTCGACCCGCAGACCGTCCGGCACCGTTTCCCGAACATCTACGAAAAATGCCGGGAGCTGGGCATTGATATGTGCGACCGCATTCCCGTCGCTCCGGCAGCCCACTACACCGTCGGCGGAGTCCGCACCGACCTCAACGGCCAGACCAATATTCCCAACTTGTTCATTTGCGGAGAATTGGCCTCCTCCGGTATCATGGGAGCCAATCGTCTGGCATCCAACTCTTTGATCGAATGTCTGGTGTTCGGTAAACGGGCCATCGAATTCTCGCGTCACAGTACGCCCGTGAAAGACCTGCCGGACTTCAAAGTCCTCTATCACTGCAATCCGGGACAGGACGAAGCCTACATCCGGCTGAAAAAAGAAATTGCCACACTGATGAGCATTCACGCTGGAATCATCCGCAACGAAAAAGGCCTGGAAGAAGGATTGAATAAACTGGATGCACTGGAAAAACAGCTCCCGGACGATACCTACGAATATTACACTCTGATCAGCCGCAACCTGATAGAAGTGGCCCGTCTGATTATCCGCTCCGCTTTATACCGCAAAGAAAGCCGCGGAGGCCATTACCGGGAAGACCATCCCGAAACGGACGATGCTTTTCTCTGTCACATCGTACAACAAAAAGGGGAAGCTCTCCGAACCATCCCGATAAACACGGAAAAAACAAAAACCAAGCTATGCAATACGACGAACTAATCGACCGACTGATAGACCTCGCTATCGAAGAAGATATTGCCACCGGTGACGTTACAACCGACTCCATCATACCTGCCCGCTCCCGGGCGGTAGCAGAAATGAAGATGAAGGCGGACGGCGTAATTTCCGGACTGGGCATCGCCAGACGCGTTTACGAACGCTTTGAGAAAGACATCGTCTGGGATGCGAAAGTGAAAGACGGAGACGCTGTAAAAAAGGGCGACATCATCCTGCGCATCGAAGCCAGCTACCGCTGTCTGCTGCTGGGAGAACGCCTTTCGCTGAATATCCTCCAGCGCATGTCGGGAATAGCCACCGAAACCGCCAGATACGTCAGGGAACTGGCAGGCACGCACACTCAGCTGCTTGACACCCGCAAAACGGCGCCCGGACTGAGGGTGCTCGACAAACTGGCCGTAAAGCAAGGAGGAGGCACCAATCACCGGATGGGACTGTATGACATGGTCATGATCAAAGACAACCATATAAAAGTGGCAGGCGGCATCACGCAAGCCGTGGAGGCCGTTCGCAAAAACATCACCGCCGGCATCAAAATCGAAGTGGAGACCACCAACCTGGACGAAGTGCGGGAAGCCCTGGCGGCACAGGCCGATATCATCATGCTCGACAACATGAACAATCAGGACATGGCCGAAGCCGTAAAAATCATCGCCGGGAAAGCCAAAACCGAAGCCTCCGGGAACATGAGCATTCCCCGTTTGAAAGAAGTGGCCGCCACCGGTGTGGATTACATCAGCGTAGGTGCCCTGACTCACTCGGTAACAGCACTGGATATCAGCATGAACATCAAAACCCATTAAAGAACTTATCAAAGCGCTACCATGAAAAGGAAACAGTATGGTATTCTGTCATTGGCTTTGTCGTCCTGCCTGATCACCCAAGCAGAGAACAAAGAAAAAAACTCCAGTACGCCTAACGTAATTTTCATTTATGCCGACGACCTGGGCTACGGGGATCTGGAATGCTACGGTGCAAAAAACATCCGGACTCCACATGTCAACAGATTGGCAGACAACGGCATCCGCTTCACCAACGCACACGCGACGGCAGCGACGAGTACCCCCTCCCGCTATTCCGTACTGACGGGAGAATACGCGTGGCGCAAACCCGGCACGGACGTCGCCGCAGGCAATGCGGGCATGATCATCAATCCCGCGCAGTATACCATGGCCGATATGTTCAAAAGCGCAGGCTATGCCACCGGAGCATTCGGAAAATGGCATCTGGGACTGGGCGACAAAACCGCACAACAGGACTGGAATGCTCCGCTTCCAGCTGCACTCGGCGATTTAGGCTTCGATTACTCCTACATCATGGCAGCCACTGCCGACCGCGTTCCCTGCGTGTTCATCGAAAACGGCCGGGTAGCCAATTACGACCCGTCCGCCCCAATAGAAGTCAGCTACATAAAGAATTTCTCCGGAGAACCGACAGGAAAAGACAATCCGGAACTGTTATACAATCTGAAACCGAGTCACGGACACGACCAGTCCATCGTAAACGGCATCAGCCGCATCGGCTACATGAAAGGAGGCGGCAAAGCCCTGTGGAAAGACGAAAACATAGCGGACTCCATCACCGTACATGCCATCAATTTTATCCGGCAGCACAAAGACGAGCCGTTCTTCATGTATTTCGCCACCAACGACATACACGTCCCCCGTTTCCCGCACAAGCGCTTCCGAAACAAGAGCAAAATGGGATTACGTGGCGACGCCATCGCCCAGTTCGACTGGAGCATAGGGCAATTGCTGCAGATACTGGATGAATTGGGATTAACCCGCAATACACTCATCATACTATCCAGCGACAACGGTCCCGTGGTTGATGACGGCTATGACGACCGGGCGGAGGAACTGCTGAACGGCCACAGCCCGACCGGCCATCTCCGCGGGGGAAAATACAGCGCATTTGAAGGAGGTACACGAATTCCCGTCATTGTCCACTGGCCGGAAGGCATTCAAAAACCGGCGGTATCGGACGCCTTGATTTCACAGATCGACTGGCTCGCCTCATTCGCCTCTCTGGTAAATGCACGCATACCCAGGGGAAGTGCTCCGGACAGCTACGACTGTCTCGCCACCCTTTTAGGGCAAAACCGCACCGACCGGCCATGGGTCATAGAGCAGGCCGCCAATCACACGCTTTCCGTACGTACCAAGAACTGGAAATATATCGAAGGTAGCGAGGGAAGTCCCATGATTACCTGGGGACCGAAAATCGAAACGGGGTACCTGGGAACACCACAACTTTATAATATGCTACAAATCGGAGAAAAGGAAAACGTGGCGGCAAAATACCCGGAGAAAGTTTTTGAACTAGAGCAGATTTTGAGAAAAGTACGCAACAAAACCCTTATCTTTGGCAACCAAAATACAATGCAATGACAAACCAGGAGATTAGCGATAAAATAAACCGGCTCAAAAGAGAGAAGAACGCCATTATTTTAGCCCACTACTACACCCGTCCCGAAGTACAGGATGTGGCCGACTATCTGGGCGACTCACTAGGGCTCTCGCAGGAAGCCGGAAAAACCGATGCGAACATCATCGTATTCTGCGGAGTGCATTTCATGGCAGAAACCGCCTCCATCATCTCTCCCGGTAAAAAAGTGCTAATTCCTGCATTGGGTGCCGGCTGTTCCCTAGCGGAAAGTATTACAGGCTACGACCTCCGCGAATGGAAAAAAGCCAACCCCGACGGCATCGTCGTCAGCTATATCAACACGACAGCAGAAGTAAAGGCGTGGACCGACATCTGCTGCACCTCCGCCAATGCCCTGCAAGTCGTCGAAAGTCTTCCGAAAGACAAAAAAATCCTGTTTGTTCCAGACAAGAATTTAGGAGCCTGGATACAACGCAAAACAGGACGGGAAATGGAGCTGTGGAACGGCGACTGCTGCGTCCACGAACGCATTACCACCGACATGATATTGGAAAAACACAGAGCCTATCCCGAGGCGGATATTCTGATACATCCCGAATCCAACTGCTCGCACGACGACGCCATACTGAACCTACCGCAGGCGTACCTTTACTCCACTGCCGGCATGATCAGACACGCTGCCGCGTCCTCCAAAAAGCAATTCATCATCGCCACCGAAATCGAGACTATCCACAAACTCCGGAAAGACAATCCGGACAAGGAATTTATCCCCATACATCCCACGACCGTATGCGGACAAATGAAAAAAATCACCCTCGAAAACACGCTGGCAGCTCTGGAAAACGAACAATACGTCGTGAAAGTGCCGGAAGAAATCAGACAAAAGGCCTGGATTCCCATTGAAAGAATGTTGCAAATACGATAAACCGAAATAGAAACTATAAACCCAATAAGTTAATCCGTAAACAAATGAATATATCTTTAAACTGGCTGAATGACTATCTGAAAACCGACCTCCCCATCGAAGAAATCTGCAAAATATTGACCAGTATCGGACTGGAAGTCGGTGGATATGAAAAATTCGAGTCCGTCAAAGGAGGACTCAAAGGTTTGGTTATCGGAGAAGTGAAAACCTGCGTACCTCATCCGGATTCCGATCACCTCCACCTCACCACGGTGGATCTGGGAGACGGCCACCTCACCCCTATCGTATGCGGCGCTCCCAATGTAGCTGCAGGACAGAAAGTCGTCGTGGCTACCATCGGCACCGTACTCTATGACGGCGACAAGGAATTCGTCATTAAGAAATCCAAAATACGCGGACAGGAATCCGAAGGCATGATATGTGCCGAAGACGAAATCGGTATCGGAACGGACCACGCGGGTATCATCGTACTGCCGCCGGACGTAAAAACAGGCACGCCTGCCTCCGAATACTATGACATCACTACCGACTACGTCATCGAAATAGACATCACGCCCAATCGGGTGGACGGCGCGTCCCATATAGGCGTCGCCCGAGATCTGGCCGCCTACCTGAAACAAAGCGGCGACATCGACTATACCCTGCCCTCCGTAGAACAATACAAAACCGATTCGACGGACGCTTCCATCTCCATAGAGGTGAAACGCCCCGAAGCCTGCATCCGCTATGCGGGGGTCTGCATCGAAGGCGTAACCGTAAAAGAATCGCCCGCATGGCTGCGCAACAGACTGAAAGCCATCGGCCTGAACCCGATAAACAATGTCGTAGACATCAGCAACTATGTTCTCTTTGAACTGGGACAACCGTTACACACCTTCGACAAAGACAAAATCAAGGGCGACAAAGTCCTGCTCCGCAGTTTCCCGACGGGAACCAAATTCGTCACCTTAGACGGCGTCGAAAGGGAGCTTAACGAAAACGACTTGATGGTCTGCAACGCAGAGGCTCCCATGTGCATTGCGGGAGTATTCGGCGGAATCGAAAGCGGCATCACCGAAAATACGAAAAACGTATTTCTGGAAAGTGCCTGCTTCGACCCCGTATTCGTACGCAAAACGGCCCGCCGCCACGGTCTGAACACCGATGCCTCCTTCCGGTTTGAACGGGGAACGGATCCCAACATCGTCATTTATGCGCTGAAACGGGCGGCTCTGCTGATCAAGGAACTCGCCGGAGGCAAAATAACATCCGACATCATCGACATCTACCCGAACCCGGTCAAAGACTTTGAAGTGGAAGTGAAATACGACCACATCGACCGCCTTATCGGAAAAGCCATCGGAAAAGAGAGAATCAAGAAAATCCTTTCCGCTCTGGAAATGAAAATCGTCCGGGAAAGCGAAACGGCACTGTTGCTGCATGTTCCGCCCTACCGCGTGGACGTACGCCGCGAAGCCGATGTCATCGAAGACATTCTGCGCATCTATGGGTTTAACAACATCGAGGTGCCCTCCAAAGTCAATTCGACCTTGAGCTATTCGGAAAAACCGGACGATTACCGGCTGAAGGACATGATTTCCGACCTGCTGACCGGCAACGGATTCAACGAAATCATGAACAACTCACTGACCAAGGCGTCCTATTTCGAGGGACTGGAAACCTACAAGCCGGAAAACACCGTCATGCTCTACAACCCGCTCAGCTCCGACCTCAACGCCATGCGCCAGAGTCTCCTGTTCGGCGGACTGGAGACCATCGCTTATAACATCAACCGGAAAAACAACAGTTTAAAATTATACGAATTCGGTAAATCCTATACCTTCAACAAAAAAGACGGAGAAAACCACCTGAAACAGTACCGGGAAGAAAACCGCTTGGCACTCTTCCTCACGGGGAACAAAACCGCGGCTTCCTGGAACACGAAAGAAGCCCGCAGCGATTTCTTTACCTTGAAAGCCTGCGGCGAACTGGTACTCTCCCGGCTAGGATTCAAAACTGATGCGCTGAATATCGAGGAAAACACCCAGGACATATTGCGGGAAGGACTGAATTACACCCTGAACGGCAAACACCTGCTCACCGTCGGAACGGTCAGCCGGAAACTGCTGAAAAACTTCGACATCGACCAGGAAGTCTATTATGCCGATTTCTCTTGGGAAAACCTGCTGAAAGCCCTCAAGAACCATACGACGACTTTCACCCCGCTGCCCAGATATCCTTCCGTAAAACGGGATCTGGCCCTGCTGCTGGATAAAAAAGTCACTTTCAAGGAAGTGAAAGAACTCGCTTTGAGAACGGAAAAGACACTGTTGAAATCCGTGACCCTTTTCGACGTGTACGAAGGGGAAAAGCTGGGCACCGGCAAAAAATCCTACGCTGTCAGCTTCACCCTACAGGACGACGAAAAAACCCTGACGGACAAGCAAATCGACAAAATCATGAACAAACTCATCGGCAGCTACCAACACCAATTGGGGGCTGAAATCCGATAAGTTAAACCATTATTTCTATAATATCAAAGGGCACCGAAATCGGTGCCCTTTGATATTTATAAATTCTCTGTTGTCCCACAACTATGTAACCTTAGATAGCAAAATAGCAAGGATTAAGCCTCACTATTTAAAAATTTCAGAAGACTATCAATATTATCAAATTCTTTTATTACAGATTCGTCATTTATACGAACTCTTTTATTCTTTCTCCCGTTTTTTACTATTTCTATCATATTCCGAACAACATCAGACATATTTATCATCACTATCGTCAGATTATGAAAATGTTCAACAACAGAACACAACTCGTCAGAAAAAGACCTTGAAACGAAAGATACTCCAGAAAAATCAAGTATTGCCTTATCAGACATTCTCATCATAGCGTTCCTTACTATATCTGCATTAGAACGGGAACGAACATCGCTACTAATCAATGAAGATATTTTTATTACATTGCTTTCCATAATTCCCATTTTAATTATCCTACATATTTTTCATAACTGAAATCAACTGGGACTTCAATAGGTATTCTCATTAATATAATCGTGCCATTCCAATTTATAGAAGGAGGCAATTTTATATAATCACTTTTTGAGTCTGAATGACGATGAAAACCTCCGCCGGACAACATAAAGAAAGCGCCTCCTAATCCATCCACAAGCATCTTTTTGGTAGAAGATATACCATATCCTCTGCTTTCGCTATTTGGTAAATCTTTTGTTGAATATCCTTCATTAGCCTTTTTAATAGCAATGGCATCGTCATCCCCTATTTCATTTAGATACTTCCTGGTTTTCACATAACTACCTAAAATAGTAATACCAGAATCTGCAATACACATATCAATACACTTTTCCTGATGTATGTATTGTGAGTATATATAGCCATGAACACTATCCGAATGTTGGCTTATATTACATATCAATTCTCCAAGAAAATATGACAATGGAGTCGTTATTCTTTTATCAGCATTACACTGAGATTCTATTATCTTTTGTATACAAGATTGCAAACCATCTATATTCGTAATACATAAATCAAACTTACATATAGGTATATAGGTCTTATTCATATATCCATTCAATATATCTTCTATGCAAGTATCTTTACGTATATGCAACAAATCTTCAAAATATATCAATTTGGAATATTCCTGAAGGTAAGATGACATATTTTTGAATATCACATTCTTTTCACAAGTATCTTTATATAAAGCAAGCGGGAATAAGAAAAATGGATGAAAAAATGAACATTCACTAAAATCCCAAACAACATTATCATCATCGATACATTCTACTTGATGTATCAAACGGAACAAATGATTGAAAGCACTCCCAATCCTCTCATCTCTACAAACATTGGGTATGCTAACTATATTGTTCATTGATGATAAATTAATAATTGATACTTTCGACAAAGTTCGTAAAAGTATACAACAAAACCAAATCTACAACTTTAACGAAGATGAAAATCATGAACAAACTCATCGGCAACTACCAACACCAACTGGGTGCTGAAATCCGATAACAAATCCAATTAAGAAAAAAGGGGGAAGATTCCCCCTTTTTTCAATGATTGCCGGACGAATTACAATCATCTTAATAATTTTCGGTTTCCATTATCACTGCTTTCCAATACACTCATCTGATGAATTATACCGAATTCGGTACAATTAAAATCAGGATTATATAGCATTTCCCATTTACCAAGATACTCGATAGTACTTTTAAGACTAAGCCAACGGAAGATAATATGCTCTTGCAGTTGACTTCGTGCCATATCTGTAAGGCTGATATAATCTTCATCGTTGTGCTTGACAACACTAATGTCTGTATTTTGAACCGTAATCTTTGCCATGGTGGTTTATGCTTTGGTTTTATTACAAAGGTAGCTATAATTCATGAAATTACGTCTTTCCCATGATAAGTTATCTTCACGATAAAAAAGAAAGGGAGAAAAACTCTCCCTTTCAACTTTTCTACTTTTTAACCTTTTCTACTTTCTTTTTCACTCCGCCTTACGGAAATCTATGGTAATGGTTTTGCCGTCATACGTCCAACTTTTACCGTCAAAACTACTGTCTTCTTCGTAAGTAAATTTCATATTTCCCGGAACTGTATTGTTATCAAACCACGCCGTCACCGGAAAAAAGCTCTCCCCGTCACCAGGATTACCACTGCACTCCAACGTAATCAATGCTACATTCTTGGTTACATCCAAGGATGTAAGTTGATTAGAACTGCACCTCAGTGTAGTTAACACAGTGCAATCACTTACATCTAACGATATGAGTTGATTATGACTACATCCCAATGTGGTCAATGCTGTACAACCGCTCACATCTAAAGATGTAAGTCTATTCCAATAACAAGTCAACGTGGTCAGCGCAGTGCAATTACTTACATCCAAAAAGGTTAGTTGATTGTTAGAACAGTCTAATTTAGTTAATGCTGTACAACCGCTTGCATTCAAAGACGTAAATTGAAAACTATTAAAATTCAACTCAGTCAACGCCGTACAACCGCTTATATCCAAAAATGAAAGTTGATTGCCACCGCACCCTAATTCAGTCAATGTTGTACAACCACTTAAATTCAAAGAGGTAAATTGATTATAAACGCAATACAAGCTTGTTAATGCAGTACAACCACTTACATCCAAAGATGTAATTTGATTAAAAGGGCAATATAAATTGACCAATGCCGTATTTTTGCCTATATCCAAAGACGTGAGTTGATTATAACCACAAGACAAATTAGTCAATACCGTATTCTTGCTCACATCCAAAGACGTGAGTTGATTATAATCACAAGACAATCTGCCCAAGCCCGTATTTTTAGTTACATCCAAAGACGTGAGTTGATTATAGGCGCAACTTAAATAGGTCAAAGATTCAAAATACTCGATTCCTGCCAGGGAGGTCAAGCCTTTGCCGGCTTGATAATCCGCTTCTGTTCTACTAAAATCTAAATAACTTAAAGTAAGTAGTTTTGTTTCCCCCCTAATGATATGGGAAGCATCAGGGATATAGCCTTTTTCTTGTAATGCTTTAGCGAAACCGGGGTCGAAGTCTGCCGTGATGTCTTTACTGTATTTTTCATTTAAAAGTCGGAACCAGACTTTTTTACCTTCATACTCCCATGCTTCCCCTCTATTCATTACCGTTCCATTATAATCGTCTATAGCGATACGAATTGTATTCTTATAGTCATTCCAAACCGTTAATGAAAAGATATTTTTTTCATCACCGGGATTATCGTTGCAACGCAAGTAATCCAACGCCGTGCATCCGCTCACATCCAACGAGGCAAGTTTATTGAAGTGACACCACAACTTGGTTAGCACCGTGTTTATGCCCACATTTAAAGAAGTCAATTGATTCTCTAAACAACGTAATTCAACCAAGGCCGTGTTCCGGCTTACATCCAAAGAGGTAAGCTGATTAGAACCGCACGACAAGTAGGTCAAGGCCGTGTTTTTACTCACGTCCAATGCAGTCAATCGGTTGCCACCGCAAGCTAAGGATGTCAGTGCGGTGTTTTTCGTGACATTCAAAGAGGTGAGCTGATTGTCATAACAACTCACATCGGTTAATGCCGTATTCTGACTCAAATCCAACGAAGTAAGTTGATTATTTTCACAATACAGATTGGTTAAGGATTCAAAATACTCGATTCCTTTTAAAGAGGTCAGTCCCTTACCGGCTTGATAATCCGCTTCTGTTGCATATATATATAACGCCTTTATGCCTTTGACATCCCCCAAGGTAATATGGGCGGCATCGGGAATATAGCCATTTTCCTGCAACACTTTGGCAAATTCGGGGTCGAAGTCCGCCGTAATGTCTTTTATGTCTTCCTCCGTTTGAAACCTGATGGTGATGATGTTGTCTCCGTAGCTCCAATTTTTTACATACCCAAAACCAGACGGAATATCATTGTCATAAAACCAAGCAGTCACAGGGAAGATAGCTTTCCCGTCGCCAGGATTATTATAACAATACAGTATTGTCAATGCCGTGTCCCGGCTTATATCCAAAGACGTAAGTTGATTAGAATAACAAAACAAGCTGCCCAATGCAGTATTCTTGTTTACATCCAAAGAAGTCAATTGATTACCGTTACAACCCAATTGAACCAATGCTGTATTCTTACTTACATCTAATAACGTGAGTTGATTATTACCACAATACAAATTGGTCAATACCATATTATTACTAATATCCAACGATTTAAGTTGATTTTCTTGACAGTACAGTTGTTCCAGTGCCGTGTTCTTGCTTACATCCAAAGACGTAAGTTGATTTGTCTGACAATATAATATGGCTAATGCAGTACAATTACTTATATTCAAAGAAGTGAGTTGATTAGAGCTACAATACAACTGGGTCAATGCCGTATTTTTACTTACATCCAAAGACGTGAGTTGATTAGAACTGCAATTCAAGTGGGTTAATGCCGTATTATTACTTACATCCAACGATGTGAGCCGATTAGAACCGCAATACAACTTTCTCAACGATTCAAAGTATTCAATCCCTTTTAAGGAGGTCAAAGCTTTCCAATAGACAACGAGCGAGTCGATATGTTGTATGTTTTCTCTTAATATCCGGGTAGAATCGGGGATGTAACCCAACCGCTGCAACAAACCCGCAAAGGCTGGGTCGAATGCCGAGGTGATGTCTTCTTTGGGCGATTGCGTGGAGGTCTGCCGGATGTACAGCGTGTCGGTCTCATCGCCATACCGGTTTTTAATCACTATCTCCGTGTTCCGGTCGACAGTCGTGTCGGCCTCGATGTGCAGTTTCAAACGGTCGCTCCGGAAAGAACGCTCCGTTACCTGGTTAACCCACGACGCAGCGGCTGCTGGGATGGTCACGTCGTAGACGATGTTCGACTTCAGTTCCACCGTCAAATCTCCGCCCTTGCCCGATACGCGGCACGTGTCTTCCGACAATATCAAACGCTCTTCGGGTGCCTGGAAGATAAACACCGTATCGCTCCGCTCACCGCTCTTGAAGATGATGTACCCCCATCTTCCATCTTTACCCTTCTGCTCCAGAATAATGAATACGTAGCACTTAATCTGTGCCGCTCTCGTGTCGGGCGCCAGAGTAATCCACGACTGATATTCAGCGGGAATGATGACCTCTTCCACATCGCTTTTAACATCAATCGACACGTCCCCGCCGTCCTGCGGAAGGTCGAATTTGTCCTTTGCCAATATCAAGGCGTTGCCGTGTTTCTCGGTCACAGTGAGTACACTCGTCTGCTCTCCTGCCCTAACGGAGAGATTCAGGTTGCGGTCTTCCGTCTCGGCGGAAGTTGCCACCGTTACGGTGACGGTCTTGTCTCCCTTGCCGGAAGTAACATCCGTCGTACACCATTCGCTCTCGTTGGTAATCGTCCACTCCGCATTGCTTGTAATGGTGAACTCCTGTTTTCCGCCACCGGACTCGAAAACGAGATCCGTTGCGGAAAGCTCTAATGTAACATCATCCGGCAATACAGGGGTGTCTTCCTCTATTTTATCCTTGCTGCACCCTGCCACCAGCAACAAGCACAGCATCCCATACAATACTCTTTTCATCTTTTTCTGTTTTTTAATCTATTGATATTTTATTCGGTTTATTGTCTCGTTTATAATTCAGTATCTGTTTCGATTATCCTCTTCCGGACACCTTGCCCGAAATACTCCTTGTATCTTGGGCAAGATACAGACAAGAAGATGCCCAAGATAGGCAACCTATCTTGGGCAAGATATGGAGAAAAAGTTACCCTTCCCCGGTTTCCCCTCCGATATTCTCCGTTCCTCCGTTAGCATTTCCGTTAGTGCCAACAAAATCTGCTGCCGAACGGAATGTGGCTTTCTGCGCGGCCTCCCGTAAAGATTGTCCGGCGGTGAAGCGGATATTTACTTTCGTAATTTTTGAAGCGGTGGCTTCCTTTTCCGTATCCGCACCGGTTGCATTCACCGTCACCTGAAACGTGCCCCAGTCTCCGATTTTCACCGTATAGCCGTCCAGCAATCCGCTAATCAGTACTTTCTCCAATTGTGCCAATGCCATCTCCGCCTCTTTCGGGTTTAAGGTCGTTTCCTCGGAAATACGCTTGGCAACCTCTTTTTCGCCCAACGTACCCAAACTTTTTACCACCGGATACCATTTACGGGGTTCGTCTTTCTTTAACGGATTCACACGCTGGATTTTCTTGTAAAGTAATGTCATAATCTTTTTTTTAATGATGAATAAATAAACGTACTTCCTTTTATTGACCTCCTTTCCGTTGGAAATACGGGGTTTTCGAGAAACTCCGCCCAAAAAAACGTAGGTTTAAATGGACGGAGTTTTGCGAAACAGGGAAAAAAATTATCGTTTTGAGTATGAAGACTTTGACACGTTTAAAAAATTGTTAATTTTGCGAAACTCTCCGCTTATTTAAACCTACCCTTTTTTTGGTCATGTATTCCACTTAAAAACAACCAGTTATAAGCAATATTAACCATTTTCACAGGTGGCTGCCGCTCCTCTATCCGGGGTCTCCATTTATTTATTATAAATTAAGGATATTTATCCGGATGGCTCTTTACTTTATAAACCTGTTATCCGTACAAATACTACTTTTCAAAAAAAGGTAGTTATGAAATACAAGTTAGGTTTAGCACTCAGCGGAGGAGGTGCACGAGGGCTCGCCCATTTCGGCGTAATGCAGGCGATGAAGGAATACGGAATAAAACCCGATATTATTTCGGGCACCAGTGCGGGAGCCATCGCCGGAGCGATGCTCGCCACCGAAAGGCATCCGGAAGAATGCCTTCATTTCTTCACACATAAAAAAATGATGAACTTTGCCCGTTTTACCCTGTCCAAAAGCGGGTTGATGTCCATGTCAAAAATGAGAAATCATCTGAAAGACTTTTTGCAAATACAAACCTTCGACGACCTGAAAATTCCTTTGGTTGTTACGGCTACCGATATGAAAAATGCCACATCTGTGCATTTCAACAAAGGCGAACTCATTCCCTGCGTCGTCGCCTCCTGCTCGATTCCTATTCTTTTCACCCCCACAAAAATCGACGGAATCAATTACGTAGACGGCGGAGTATTCATGAACCTGCCCGTACGCCCCATCCGAAATTTATGCGAAAAAGTCATCGCGGTGGAAATCAATTCCATTGACAAAAAACGGAACATTGCCAACATGCTTCATATTGCGGAACGTTCCTTGCACCTCTCCCTCGCTTCCAACAGTAAAATAGATAAGAATCTGGCCGACCTCGTCATCGCCCCTGACGATATGATTCGTTTCAGTATATTTGACCTCAACCGGGCAAAAGAGATTTACGAACAGGGATACCTAGCCGCTAAAGAAACGCTAAAAGAGTTTAATGTGACCCGGAAACCTCAAACGGTACCCGGAAACTGACGCCTTTTCGCATTAAATCCGCCAACAGCGGATACATCCGGTTCTTAAAAGACTCCCAGTCCCGGTTTTCCATCCGGCTCCACCCGGCTTCCGCCAAAGCCAGCGCCCTCGGAAAAGCCATATACGTAATCCGGTTCATATCGGCCATCGCTTCTCCCCATAACAACCCCGCCACGCCGATAATGTGCCCCTGTTCCTCCGGCGGCAGACCATAACCGGGGTCAAAGGCATACGCCTGCCGCAACGGCAAAAGAGGCATGCCCCAGTTGTTAAATTCCGGCAAATCGCCCTTCCATTGAGGATAATCGAAATAACAATATTCCCCGGGCGAAGCTATCAGTTTGATTCCGGCACGCGCGGTCAGTTCTATCGTTCTGGGCGTCAGACCCATTCGCCACGTAAACAGTGTACAGTCTTTCGGATAATCGAAAAGAAACCTTTCGGCAGGCATGCGGATATTGTCCAGCTCGCACCACAACAGCATCTCTTTGTCGTTCCGCTTCACCGTCTTTTCTATCCTCTCAAAGAAATAGCCCATCAGCTCATCTGTCTTCCGGAAACCTTGCCGTTCCATCAGCGCACGGCAGCGGGGACACACGCCCCAATTCTTCTCCATCACGGCTTCATCGCCTCCCAAGTGGATTCTCCGGGAAGGAAACAAACGGCTCACTTCCCCTATGACCTTGTCGTAAAACTCATACGTTCCTTCCTCTGCCGCACAAAGCATGCGGTCGGTCGATTTTCCCAACACCAACGGTACAGAATCGCCCCGCAAACATCCCAGATGCGGATAGGCATGAATGGCAGCAGCCGTATGTCCGGGAATATCCAGCTCCGGCACAATTTCCACATGCTTGCGGGCGGCATACGCCACCAGTTCCTTCAACTCCTCCTGCGTATAATATCCGTTATCGGGACCGTTCATGCCCCCCTGGGGATTGCGGTACGCCCCCTTCCCCGTCAAATCGGGATAAGCCTTGATTTCTATCCGCCATCCCTGGTCATCGGTAAGATGAAGTTGCAGTACATTGAATTTAAAACGCGCCATCAAATCGATAAAACGTTTCACCTCCTCCAGCGGGATAAAATGCCGGGCAGGGTCAAGCATCAACGCCCGGTAACCGAATCGGGGACTATCCGTAATCCGCACGCCCCCGACAGCCGTACACACCGTATTTCCTCCGTTCTCCGCCAAAAGCTGGTCGAATGTCTGAATACCGTAAAAAACACCTGCCGCCGTCTTACCGGCAATACAGACATTTGAAGAGTTTACCGTCAGTTCATATCTCTCCGTCTCCGACAGCCCGGCATCCAGTTTCAGGCAAACCGCCCCATTCGGCATTTTCCCGCTACGCACAATCTCCGGCTCCCGCCCTGTCCGGTCCTTCACCACCTGCCGCAATTCCTCCGCCTCATTCTCCAACCCTTCGGACAACAAAGCTATCACGACCTTGTCGCCGAACACATATTCCTCCTGCGGAAGCGCCTTTACATCCACAGGACAAGGAATCAGAGCCTGTCCCCGTCCCATCTGAATACCGCAAAGCAGACACAGCAGCCAGCACCATCCCTTCATGCTTATTCCATTTTTCTGTTATACACTCTCAGACTCCGGAGCTCCCCGCAGAATCCATTCTCCGTACTTCCGATATATTGCAGCGGAAATACCAGTGTATGCTGGATATACATCGCACTCTCCTTGCCTTTCAGTGTCTTGAATAGTTTCTTTTCCACGCCCAGATGCTCCGCCTTCTCACCATTCACATACAAAGACGTTCCCTTCGCATCCCCGACAATCTTTACCTTTGCCGGCACTCCCGGTTGAAAGGCATGGGAAAAAGTATAGAAATAACCGTCCCGCCGGAATCCGAGCTTATGCTCCGGCGTATATACCACCGACGCATTCGGGGAGGCAAACAGCACGGCTTCCTGTTTCATTCCGGCAAAAGGCACCATTTCAAACTCTACCGTATAATCATAGCCGATTTCCGCCAACGGTGTTTCGACAACCGTATTTCCATTCAGCACCAACCCTTTTCCTTTCGATTTCTTAACCTTAAAATCATAGCCGTTGCCGGAGAAATCCTTTCCGCCGTCAGAAGCAAAGCGGTAATCCGCAACCGTCTCCCCAACAGAGGGAATTTTGCCCATCAGATTCACACCGGGAGCCTCGCACACTCCGGCAGCCACTCCGGCGAACTCCGGATAGGCAACCTCCGACTTCCCCATCCACATCTTTTGCGCCAGCACCTGCATCGCAGGAAAAGCCCGGTGGTGCACATCTTTCTCCGAAATACCGTTGCCGCAATGGTCGTTCCACACGGCAAACGTGCCGCCCAAAATCTGCGGATGCCCTGCGGGGAACAGCTGACTGCCTATCTGGACAGGTTCCCAGTCGTTGTATAATTTCTCCAGATTCAAGTAATCGTAATAATATCCCGCCGCCGGCACGATATACAGCCAGCCGTCAGGCGTACTGATTAAATCGTATCCCTGCTTCATCATCTCCTGGGGATCGGCATAGCCGTTATACCACGCATTCATGATGACATTTTCAGACGTCACAGGCGTAGTGCCCTGCGCATGCGTCAGTGCCCCCCACAAGCGGGCTCGTTTGCCGAAACTCTGAACATATTTCAGATAGTGGTCCGTAAAATGACGGAAGCTTTCCGCTTCCTCCTTGGCATACTCATCCGTGCCGATATGCACTTCCGGCCCCACGAACACGGGCGAAGACCCTCCAATATACTCCATCAGCAGGCTATCGAAGAAAGGATAAATCTCCGGATTGGACAAATCCAGGTGATCCATGCCGTACTTGGTGCTGCCCAAAGACTTGCGGTAATGCGAAAAAGCAAGGGAATGAGCCGGAATATCAATCTCCGGCAACACATTCACCCCATGCGCCATACCTGCCAGCTGCAAATCCGTGAACTGACGCTTGGTATAAAAACCGTCCTCGGCCGTCAACCCGGGGAATGTCTCGCATTCCAGCCGGAAAGCCGCATACGTCTTATCCCAGTCATTGTCGAAGAACTGTATGAAGCCGTTGTCGTTCAGATGCACATGGAATTCGTTCATCTTATAATAGGCCATAATCTTCACATACGCCTGCAAAAACTCCAGACGGAAAAATTTCCGCGCCACATCCAGCATAAATCCGCGACGGGAATACTTCGGATAATCCCGGATTTCCCCCACCGGAAAATGCAAGCCGTTCCGCTCCGCTATCTGCAACAACGTGCGCGTACCCCAGAAAACGCCATTGGCATCCACGCCTTCTATTCTAATCTGATTGCCGATGCTCATTCGGTAACCTTCCTCGCCCAGCTGCCGGTCATCCGTCTCCAGCGTCAAAAAGACATCCCCCTCTCCCGCAACACCTTCTTTCACCCCGCATTTCAACGCATAAAGCGTATTCAAATCGTCCGCCAATATCTGCGCCTTCTCGCGCAACCCTTTTGCATACCGGGCATCAACGACTATATCCGCTTTACCCGACCACGCCAACTCACCTTTGCCTCCCCACCATTCCCGTATGGCCGGTATCACCTCCGGACAAGTATTCCCGCCGGCAATTGCCGGCTTATTACCGGGAACTACGCCACTCAAATGAGTGACATCCAATACCTCACCCGACTGCGTATTTTCCAGACGGAAATAAAAATGCACCTCCGCATCCGTCAGTACCTTCCCGATATTCCCTTCCCGGTCCACTGCCGGAAGACGGTCCGTACCCACCAGTTTCAATACATACCCTTCCGGGACAGCGGGGAACTCCAAACGCGCATCCCCTTTCTTTATCTCTTGCAAATGCAATTGCTCCGCTACTTTTTTCATTTCTTCCGAAGGCTGTACATCCTGGGAAAAAACGGTTCCGAAACACAACAGTCCCACGAATAAACTTAAACTCTTTTTCATCTTTTTATGCTATTAGTATTTATTTTCATACACATTACCGACTGGAATTGGCGGAGGATTTCCGCTTTCACCTCCTCCATGTCCACCGGCCTTTTCAGCTCTTTTTGCAGCGAAGTGACCCCCTTGTCAATGAAACCGCAGGGGTGGATGGCATCGAAATACGTCAAATCGGTATTTACGTTCAAAGCGAACCCGTGCATCGTCACATAACGGGAACACTTCACCCCGATGGCACAAATTTTCCTTTCCGAAGGGGTTCCCGTATCCAGCCATACCCCGGTAGCTCCGGCCACCCGTGTCCCCGACAATCCGTATTTTTTCAACGTACGAATTACCACCTCTTCCAGTCCGCAAACGTACTCCTTCACCCCCATACCGAAATTCTCCAAATCCACCACCGGATACACCACCAGCTGACCCGGCCCGTGAAAGGTAATGTCACCACCCCTGTCCACCTTTATAAATTCGGCATGTTTCGCCCGCAACTGCACGGCATTCATCAGCATATTCGCCTCTTTTCCACTTTTCCCCAACGTATATACGGGAGAATGCTCCACAAAAAAAAGATACCCGGAAGTCGCCTCTCCCCGTATCTTTTGTTGCTTCACCTTCTCCTGCGTCTGCAATTGCAGCTCCCACACCTCGCGGTAATCCCTTACCCCTAAATCGCTGAATTCCGTTTCTCTTTCCGCTGCCATGACAAGTCCTTTATTTTATATGCCGTTCCGCATGATAGCTCGACCGTACCAATGGTCCGCTCTCCACATGCGCAAATCCTTTTTCCAGCCCGATTTGCCTGTATTCGTCGAATACCTGCGGGGTGACATATTCCTGCACCTCCACATTGGCCGCCGACGGCTGCAAATACTGCCCGATGGTCATTACCCGACATCCCACGGAACGCAAATCATCCATTGTCTGCAATACCTCCTCCCTCGTCTCTCCCAATCCCAGCATAATTCCCGATTTTGAAATCACACCCGCTTCCGCCACTTGCCTCACGACCTCCAACGACATTTCATAAGTCGCCCGACTGCGAATCAACGGCGTGAGCCGGCGCACTGTCTCCAGATTGTGGGAAATCACCTCCGGACGGGCGTCGATAACCTGTTGTATCAACTCTTTCCTCCCCTGAAAATCCGGAATCAAAACCTCCATCGTCACCTCCTTATTCACCCGCTTAACCGCCTCCATCACCTTCACCCAATGTCCCGCACCCAAATCCTCCAGATCGTCCCTGTCCACGGAAGTCAATACGACATGTTTCAATTTCAGCAACCGTACCGACTCGGCAATATGCTCCGGTTCTCCGGCATCCAGCGGAGCCGGACGACCGGTCTTTACGTTGCAGAACCGGCACCCCCGCGTACACACATCCCCGCAAATCATAAATGTAGCCGTTCCGCAACCCCAGCATTCCCCCTGATTGGGACACATGCCACTCGTGCAAATCGTATGCAAATTGTGCCCCCGTACCACATTCAACACCTCCACCGAAAGCTGTCCCTTGGGCAATCTTATCTTTAACCAGTCCGGTTTTCTTCTGCTGTTACATCCCATATTTTCAGAACTTTTTTATCGCATTTATTTTTTCCGTTTCCCGTCATACCGGCAATACGCCCGGATACCACACTCCTCGCATTTGGGCTTCCGCGCCATACACACATAGCGTCCGTGCAAGATAAGCCAGTGATGAGCCGTAGAAAGAATCTCCGCCGGAATGTTTTTCACCAGCTGCTTCTCCGTCTCCAGCGGTGTTTTGGCATCCGTCACCAGCCCGATGCGGTTCGCCACCCGGAATACATGGGTATCGACAGGCATGGCGGGCTTACGGAAGGCCACTGCCTCCACCACGTTGGCGGTTTTTCTCCCCACACCGGGAAGCGTCTGGAGCAAATCCATATCATCCGGCACCACACCGTTAAAATCTTCCACCAGTTTTTTCGCCATGGCCGACAAATGTTTGGACTTGTTATTCGGATAAGAAATAGACTTTATCAGCTCGTAGATTTCCTCCACACTCCCTGCCGCCATGGCAAAAGCATCCGGAAAGCGCTGAAACAAAGCCGGAGTCGTCATGTTCACCCGCTTGTCGGTACACTGTGCCGACAAGACCACTGCCACCAGCAACTGAAACGGGTTTTCGTACTTTAGCTCGCTTTCTGCCACGGGCATGTGCTCCGAAAACCACTGGATAAATCCTTCATATCTCTCTTTGGTCGTCATAATATATTCTCAAAATTCACATTCCTGTCGTTTACAAGCCGACCCGTTTCAAGAAACGGGTTTTCTTCGAGTCCGGACACAGGGTAATTGTATACAACGTCTGTTTCTCCTTATTCTGTATCACCTTCTTGTCCGCCTTCTCATTCCGGAGGATATCGTTATATTCTGCATTGGACGAAAGCGTGAAGAGCGATTTGTCCAGATACTCGAAATAATACCATTTCTCATCGTTGTAAATATACAGATAAAGCTGGTTTCCCGCGCGCCGCCGTACCAATTCCATCGCCACATTGTACTCCTCTTCCACAGGACGCTGCAACAACGTACGTACCAGCGCCTTTCCGTTCGCAATATACGAACGTTTTTGCGGATCCCAGTTCATCTCCAGCGAATCCAGCACGAGAAAACGGCTCAACGAATCCGGAATATTATTGCTGTTCTTGCCTAACTGTTTCATCGCCAATGGTGCCAATCCTTTCCCATACAATGCCGTCACCTTGGCAACCAACGAAGCATCGGGGGTAATCGTACGCAGTTTCTTATCTGCAAAGTCCCGAAGCATCACGCTTTCCATCTTGTTTAACAATACAAAATCCAACGCATACAACATATTTTCCGCCTTAAACGCCTCTTCTTTCAGATTGTAAGAGATATTCCCCACCGCCCATTGCCGGATGCCGGGAATCTCCATTTCCATACCGAGTTTACCGAAACCCAAAACCGTATTCTGATCAGGTGTATAACACATATGGTAATACGAATCCATCGACGTATCCCGGATCTGGTATTTCTTCTCTTTTTCAAGCCATACCAACTCGCCGCGGCCGCCCAGCACCAGTTCGTCATTATAGAAAATGCGGTTGCTCAGAAAAGAGGCATAAGGCTTCACCGTTTTATCCACATTCAGGAACACCCCATTATAAATATGTTTTCCCTTGTCATCCTGGTTCTCCACACCCACCGGCACCCGTATATCCTGTGCCGAAAAGTAAGTCTTTACTTTCAGCCAGGAATGTTTCAGATACGTATCGTCTGCCGTGAGCCGGACATATCCGTTAAAGAACAGATTCTTCTGCCGGGAATAAAGATAGATATTGCCTTTATACGTGATTCCTTTGTTCAAATCAAATTTCGCTTCGGGTTTCATATCTACTTTGGCATAGACATTCCGCGACGTATCCACCCCTATCTCCGTAAAATGAATCACACTTCTCTGCTTATCCTGATTGATATAATCGTAATCACCGCTTCCGCTGAACGCAAAACGCCCTTTCACTTTCAACCCCACTTGGGTCAGTTGCTTGCTCCGGCTATCCCGGTCGCATACAAACAAACCGTTTTTAAACTCCTCGATATCTCCCACACCGTTTATATTGATTTTTCCCAAATCCGGATAAAAACGCCCGTTGGCCAGGTCAATATGGTTTACCCACTGACAGTGTATATCGCCCGTATTCAGGTTATACCGCGCCAATGGAGCCATGAAGGAAAGCGAATCACAGGCTCTGTCGGTCGAGACAAACAGGTTCTTTCCCTTTTCGGGCATACGCATCATGTCCTCAATACGCCAGATGCGCTGTAACTCTTCTTCATCCTCTATACCGATATTTAGATAAGCCTCATTCATATACCATGTGAAACTCTTAAACGAACAGCGGTATCGGTTGGACGGGAAATCCGCCATATTGGCATCGGCATTGTTCATAAACCGGCCTTTGTTATGAATCAAATCGATATTCGCCTGAACATTGGCAGTATTCAATTGTATATTCTTGTTGGCGAAAGAACTCAAATGCAAATCAGTCTGGTCGGACAAAACATTATTAGGCTCAAAATGAAATAGATTGGAAGTCAAACGCGCCCCCTTCAATTCCAACTTACCAGCAGCATCCATCAAATCCTCATATACCATCAGCGTCCCTTCGTGCCGTATACGCCCGTCATACACGGAAAACGGCTGTTTAGTCGATGTTGCCAACATATTCCCCTGATTTTTCAGATACATGATTTTTACCTGCTCACCTTTTGCTTCGGGGCGTCGGCCTTCTAATCCATTTACTGTCAGAAAAGGCGTCACAGTCACCATCGAATCAGGCATCATCAAAATGGATTCCGACTGAAAATTACTGCCGTTCAACTCCACCTTCCCGTCGGCAACAAATCCTTTCTGGCTTAACTCTATCCGGTTTTTCAGATTTCCCCTTTCATACAGCTCCAACCCATTCTCCGGCGTCTGGTACTTCATCCCCAACGAATTATCCGCCAGTAGTCTCAATGTATCGGAAATATCCGGTACAATATTGGAAACCAGCGTACCGCCGAAAGCATACCGGAACTTATCCGAATCGTTGATATTTTTCAGCGTATAAGGCTTTATGACAAAATAAAACTTCTCTTTCTTATACACCCCATTACAGATTGACGGTGCGTCAAAATAGACATACGATTCCTTAGTAGAATGAAAAATCGGATACCCCGGCACATCTTTCTTACCCGATTTATTATTCGGCTTATCGATTTCGATATCTCCGGTCACATCCCGTATCAGGGAATTCACCCGACGCCCCCGCTTGCCCGTTGTCTTATCCGCCATATACATCCCCGTCGAATCCACCTGTGTCAGCCCGATTGTATACTTGTCATAGGAGAAATAAAGCTTGTTCCCGAACATATCGAACATACCCGCCTTCAACTTCCCGTTAAATTCCATGTCCCTGTTTTTCAGCATAATCACCGATTTATCCGAAGGCTCTACATACACATCTTTGGCTTCGCTGATGGTAAACTTTTCCACCCCGTAGATTTTCAACTGATAGTTCCTTAAGTCCAGCACGGCATTTGTACGGGAATCTTTCGGCAAAGAAGCAAACCGGATATTGTCGTAATCCTGCCTCCCGACACGAGCGTTGGTATAATGAAACAGACGCTCTTTCAACGTCACTTCATCACGCGCCTCGTCAAAATCCAGAAAATCATCATACGAAAGAGAAATAATCTGCTTTCTCAATTGATCCATCGGCTTTTTCATAATCCCGGCATAATCGCTTATCGAAAAAGTATTCGTACCCAAAATTACCGATGCCTTATGAAGACCGTTAAGCGGATGTATCTCATCGATTCCCTGCATCTGATCGTAAAGAATATCATTAAAAAAATCCAGCGACTCCACCTCCGCTTTGAACATACCGGAACGACTATTCATGCACATCATCACACAACTGCTGTCTACCGGCCAAATCAACTGTTCCACACTGAACAATATCTGATGATAGTCATCGCGGAATGGCAGGTGCTGACTCTGCTCCGAAATACGCTTCACCGTCACCGTATGGTCCTTCCGGGTATAAGAGAAACTCACATTGGGATGAAAAAAACGGCCGGAAGCCAAAGGCAGAACCATCCGGGAAACGCCCGCCACCACCCGTGCCGTATCTATCGAAAAACGAGTGGCATACACATACATGTGGGTCGTGTCATTCGGGGAAATATGCACGCACGCCGGCAGCTCCTTGTCGCCGAAACCTGACAGTTTCATGCCGTCATACTGCACCCCACCTTGAAAAGAAATGCTGGGGAACAGCGAATCAATTTTTATATCCGTATCATACGAAATGAACTGCGGAAAACGCTCTTCCTGTTTCACGGTCTTGTATTTCAAGGCATTGTCCTTTAACATTCCTACAAGAGGACGGTTGTATTGCCGAGCATACACAAAAGAAACCGAATCCGCACCATAGTCGGACGCTGTCATATCTACACCATAGCGGGACAACTCCGCATAAAGCGTATCCTCCGACCGCCAATACACCCGCCCCCCTTGGCCTTTCAAGACATGAGACTGCAACTCATGATTCACCTGGGTACCATAGATAAAAATAGAATCCTTGGGTGTCCGGCACATCAATGTCGCATCCTCGAACGTCACATACACCACCTTTCCCGGATTCCAACGGCTTCCCCCTTTCACTATCCAGCTGTGGCTTCCCCCTTCGTAAAGCACCCCGTTCACAATAAAATTACGCGTAAAAGCCAGATAATTCTTTACATTGTTTTTGCGCCGGTCTTTCACGAATACGAGCTTCTTCAACGCACCCAGCCAGACATGCAGATTCTCTTTTTCCTCCAATCGCCGGAAATGATTCACACACTCTGCAAAATTCTTCATGTCCGACGCCGGAACCATACGCATTACCTCAAGCTCCTTGAATACGTGACTCACTCTGTCTTTTTCCTCCTGGGAAAGAAAAGAAGAAGTCCACGTATCCATACACTCACTTACCAGCACTTTTCGCTCCGACGAACGCACATCCTTAAAAAGAGTTTCAATCTGCTCTTTCAACAATTTGTCTTCCTGGGCATTCCCCGCAAGAGAAAAACACAGCAATCCCCAAAATAACGCTATACGCACCATATCATCCGAATCTTTTCCGGATCAGTCAGGACCCGGTTCCTAATTTTTCAATAAACTTTACAAAAATAGAATTTCCCCGCCAATATTCTTAAAAAGAATTGCCTATTTTTGCATGAAGTCAAAAACGGAAAAATAGTTACACCTTAAACGCCACACCATGACGACAACGGCTATACACACCTCTCCAGACGAAAAATACCGGAACCTCCAAAAATCCTGCCGGAACCTTCTGACCACCGAAGATATAGCCCTTTTCCAAAAAGCATGCACCATCGCTGCCCGGAACGAAGAAAACATGGATAAAATCCTTGATACGGCACTCATTGTCACCACGGAAATCGGGCTGGGAAAAACCTCCCTGTTCTGCGCCCTGCTGCACAAAAAAGCGGAAGAAGACGCCATTTCCATTGAAGACATCCGGACGGATTTCGGCGAAAAAGTAGCCCAAATACTTCACGGCTTAAAGGAAATCAGCAAGATATACGCCACACGCAAGATCGTGGATTCCGAAAACTTCCGCAAACTGCTGCTGAGCTTTGCCGAAGACATCCGGGTACAGCTCATCTTTCTGGCCGAAAAACTTCACGCCCTCCGTACTGCCGACCAATTGAGCGAAGCGGAACAGAAAAAACTGGCGCAAGAGACCAACTATATTTATATCCCTTTCGCCCACCGTCTGGGACTGTACAACATCAAATCGGAAATGGAAGACCGGGCGCTCCGTTATTCCAATCCGCGCATATATGCCGAAATATCCCGCAAGCTGAATGACACCAAAGACGCCCGCGAAAGATATATCGCCGAATTCATTGCACCCATCGTCGATGAACTCAATAAAAAAGGTATTCGGTTCAAATCCAAATACCGGACGAAAACCATCGCTTCCATCCTGAACAAAATGCGAAAAAACCAGGTGGAATTTGAAGAAATATACGACATCTTCGCCGTGCGCTTTATCATCGACAGCACCGGAGAAAACGAAAAACCCGACTGCTGGAAAGTGTATTCCATCGTTACCGACAAATACACCCCCAACCCCCAGCGGCTGCGGGACTGGATTTCCGTCCCCAAGTCCAACGGCTACGAATCGCTGCAGACCACCGTTTTGGGACCGGGCAATCGCTGGGTGGAAGTGCAGATCCGGACGGAGCGGATGGATGAAATTGCGGAAAAAGGATTCGCCGCCCACTGGCGATACAAAGGGGGCACCTCCGACCACGTCATCGAAAGCTGGCTGAACGAACTGCGCGAAGTGCTGGAAAGCTCCGAGGAAAGCGCCATCAACCTGCTCGACGACCTGAAACTGGATTTACAGGACAAGGAAGTGCACGTCTTCACCCCCAAAGGAGACCTGATGACCTTGCCGGCAGGCGCCACGCTGCTCGACTTCGCCTATGCCATCCACAGCAATATCGGCGATCATTGCATGGGGGGAAAAGTCAACCAGCGGAACGAAACGCTGCGCTACAAACTCCGCAACGGCGACCAGATTTCGGTCCTGACGGCTGCCAGCCAGCAGCCCAAGGCCGACTGGCTGAACTTTGCCGTTACCTCCAAAGCCCGCAACAAAATCAGACAGTTCCTCAATGAAAACGTCAATCACCAGGCCGATTTGGGCAAGGAGCTGCTGAGCCGGCGACTGAAAAACTGGAAAATAGAATTCACCGACGATATTACCCGCCGGCTGATGCACTACTATAAATACAAATTCGCGCTGGACCTCTACCAGGCGATAGCGGAAGGCAAACACGAGCCCGCGGAAATCAAAGAGATTCTGACCCAGACAAAAGAAGAAGAAAAAACAGCTATACCGGAAAATCTTCCGAAAGACATCCGGATCACCCATCCGAAAAAGATAGGCGAAGATGTATTGCTTATTGACAAGAACGTAGACAACGTAGATTACAAATTCGCCCGATGCTGCAACCCCGTGTACGGTGACGACATCATCGGTTTCGTGTCCATCGGCGAAGGCATCAAAGTACACCGGCGTCAGTGTAAAAACGCATTGGACCTGCAAAAACGTTATCCCTACCGGATTGTAAACACCCAATGGACCAACGAAGGTGCCGCCTCCTATCAGACCGTTGTCAGTATCGTGGGAAAAGACGAAATCGGAATCGTGAACAAAATTACGGAACTGATCACCAAAGATCCACGCGTCACCATGCGCGCCGTTTCCATCAACTCTTCCGGAGGTATTTTTGAAGGAAAAATCACGGTGCTCATCGACAACACGGAACATTTGTCCCAACTCATATCCCGGCTGAAACACCTGCCGGGCATCATGAAAGTAAACCGGCACGACTCCATGCTGGAACAATAAAACCGTACAATACAGAAAACACTAAAAACACAAACCATGAAAAAAGAATTACTCCTTTTCGCTATGATAGCATGCACAATGGCTGCCTTCGGACAACAGGCTTCCCAGTGGCTGGCGCTGACACCGGTACGGATTGAGAAACCGGTCCTGGAAAATGTCAGGGACGTAGAAAACAAAACCTTTTCAGCCGACATGCTGTTAAAGACCAACCAGTTAAATATCCACCAGTTCACCCCCGACCTGGCCAAACCCGAGAAACAATACCGGAACCTCTCGTGGGAAGAAGCCCGGACGGAACAGGATACGGTTATATCTTCCGGAAAAAACGGGGAATATACCCTGAACTACTACGCCGTATACCTTGCCAATGAACAGTGGGTGAAAGGCGAATTCCGCCTGACCCTCTTCGGACCTTCGGAAATATATATCAACGGAAAAAAGAAACTGACTTACACCGAAACCGCCAAAGCGAACAAAACGATCGCTTGCGAATTCGTCCCGGGCAAACAGACCGTGATCGTCAAAACCGTTTCCGAAGGCGGAAAATCCTTCGCCCTGTCTTTTAAAGCGAAAGAGCCGCAGGACGCGACGGTCGCCTTCACCCTGTCCCCCAAACGAGGAAAAAACATTTACGACATCCTCAACGGAAAGCGAATCAGCCGGGCGGAACTGTCCCCCAGCGGAAAATACGTCCTGATCACCCTACAAAATATTGTAGACGGAAAAACGACCACGACCACTCATATCTGCCGCAGCAGCGATAAAAAAGTGGTATATGCTTTCAACGGAAACGTACAATCCTTAAAATGGATACCCGGCAAGGACGAGCTGTCCTACCTCCGCAAAGAAGGCTACGGAAACTCCCTCTATGCCTACAATCCGGACAACGAACAACTGCAATGCCTGATTAAAGAAGATACGGAAATCACCAACTACACGTGGTCTCCTGATCTTTCCTATCTGATTTACTACAAAAGCGAGAACTATGCGGAAAAAGACTGGAAGCTGCGGAAGCTGTCTGGAATCGAAGACCGCCAATCCTACTACCGTCACCGCTCCTGGTTAAACAAATTCGATTTTGCCACAGGACTGCACTCCCGACTGACCTGGGGCAATCTGACCGCCTCTCTGATGGACATCAGCCACGACGGCAGCCGGCTGCTATTTTCCACTTCACAGCCGGACTATACCGAATATCCCTACCGTAAACAATCCGTTTACCTTTTGGACATGAAAAACCACAGGCTCGACACCCTGTGGAAAGACCGCCTTTACGGCATCTCATGCAGTTTCTCCCCCGACGACAAACAGCTGCTTATCAGCGGAGGCCCTTCCGCATTCGGCAAAGCCGGAGAAAATATAGGCAAAAATCCCATCGCCAACCAATACGATACCCAGCTGTACCTATACGACATAGCAAGCGGAAAAATCACGCCGATTACGAAAGACTTCCATCCCTCCGTTGCACAGACTTGCTGGCGGAAAGACTGGAAAATATATATTGTAGCCAATGATGCCGATTACGTCCGTCTCTTCGTCTGCAATCCGGAAGACGGCAAAATCGACCGGATCGTATGCCCCGGTGACATCATCCGGAATATCAGCATACCGGAAGACGGCGACCGGATGTTCTATATAGCCTCCGGAGCCACCTCTCCTGCCATCCTGTATGAAAGAAAACTAACCGACGGAACTACCCGCATCTGGGAAAACCCGTCAGCCGCACAGTATGAAAACATCGTATTCGGAGAAGTGAAGGATTGGGACTATACCTACAAAAAAGGAACGGTTATCGACGGACGATACTACCTCCCGGCCGACTTCGACCCCACCAAAAAATATCCGCTGATTGTCTACTACTATGGTGGCACGACTCCGGTTGAAAGGACTTTCGGTGGACGCTATCCGTTCAATCTGTATGCCGCCAACGGCTATGTAGTTTACGTCATGCAGCCTTCCGGAGCCATCGGTTACGGCCAAGAGTTCTCCGCCCGCCATCAGAACAACTGGGGAAAAATCACGGGCGACGAAATCATCAGCGCCACGAAAGCCTTTCTGAAAGCCCATCCTTTCATTGATGCGTCGAAAGTGGGGTGTATGGGAGCTTCCTACGGCGGGTTTACCACGATGTACCTTACGACCCGGACCGACATCTTCACATGCGCCATCGCACACGCAGGCATCTCCTCCATTACCGGATACTGGGGGGACGGATATTGGGGATACGGTTACAGCACAAACGCCACGGCCCATTCCTTCCCCTGGAACAGAAAAGACATCTACGTAGAACAAAGCCCGCTTTTCAACGCGGACAAAGTCCATACCCCTCTCCTGCTGATACACGGGACAAAAGACGTGAACGTACCCACCGCCCAGAGCATGCAGTTCTATACGGCCCTGAAACTTCTGGGTAAAGACGCCGAACTGGTTTTCGTCAAAGACTCTGACCACGTCGTCGTAGACTACGACCTCCGGATTCTCTGGAACAACACCATTCTGGCCTATTTCGCCAAGTACCTGAAAGGAGAACCCGACTGGTGGAAAAACCTCTACAAAGACAAGAATTTATAAATCATCTCACAAAACTTCATAGCACAAACGAAACAGCTCCTTGAAAATTCAAGGAGCTGTTAGTTAAGTATTCAACATTTTTGAAAATTCCTTAATTCGTTGCTCATCCTTCATATTACAAACGAGCAACACCCCCTTGTGTTCCGCGACAATATACCCATCTAATCCTTGTACTACCATTCGCTTATCCGCAGAAACCCTCACTACACAATCCCGACATTCTACCAAACGCACACCCTTACCTACCACAGCATTCTTATCTGAATCTTTTTCTGACAACTCATGCAAAGAGCCCCAGGTTCCCAAATCCGACCAACCGAAATCAGCCGGAAATACATAAATATTATGTGCATGCTCCATTATTGCATAATCAATAGATATATTCTCACACTCAGGAAACCATCGATTCACAGCATCCTGTTCTTCCAAAGTATAGAAATACCCCTCCAACTCATCAAAAATCCGAGCCATATCCGGCTGTTTTTGACGAAAAACCTTTTCAATAGTAGCTACATTCCAAACAAAAATACCGGAATTCCACAAATACCCGCCAACATTTAAATACTCCTCTGCTTTTTGCCGATCCGGCTTTTCCTTAAACCCATCCACTTCTCTGATTTCTCCTACTTCCGCGCTTTCTCTTACTTTTATATATCCATATCCAGTTTCCGGTCTATGAGGACGCATCCCCACTGTCAAAATCCGATTCTCTCCAGCAGTAAAAAGCAATCCTTTTTTCATTACCCGTCTGAACTCCTCTACATCAGTCACAATATGATCGGCAGGAGAAACTATTATATTAGCCGCACTATTTCTTTTCTTAATTTTCCAGGCAGCATAGGCAATACAAGGTGCAGTATTACGCATACAAGGTTCCGTTAATATATTAGTTTCCGGAACTTCAGGCAATTGCTCTCGAACTATATTTTTGTAATTGACAGAAGTAACGACCCAAACATTTTCACTAGAACACACATCTTCAAATCGCTTAACAGTCAATTGCAACAAAGAACGTCCTATCCCTAAAATATCTATAAACTGCTTCGGCTTTTCCGGTGTACTGACGGGCCAGAAACGACTTCCTATTCCACCAGCCATAATAACTAAATGATTGTTTTCTATCATATATTTTCCTTTTTTACAAAAATCTCTTACTTAACCATTTTCTCAAAGGCTCATCATATAATTTCAAACAAAGATAGGCTAATATAATATTTCCGAAAAATAAAATCAAAGCAATCGGCCACGTTTTGGAAAAAGTAAGTCCTTCCCGCCACAGCCAGGCATAAAACAAATACATGAAAGGATAATGAATAATGTAAACAGGGTAAGAAATATCCCCGAAAAATTTGCAGATTCCAGTTGTAACCTTATCCGTTGTTTTTCCTGAAGCACCCAGCCATACAAGCAACGGAAAAACGCAAACCACACACACAGCATCATAAATGCCGTTCATCCACAATGTCTCTTTTCCGCCGATATGCGGCAAAGCAAGCAAAACAAGCAACACCAGACTACATATTCCGAAAGCTCCCCGAATAGGAAGCGGCTTAAATATACGTGACATTAACAGTCCGGCGGAAAAAGAAAACAACAGACGCAAAAATCCCCCCGGGAAATTATACTCCGCTAAAGTCCACCCCACTCCCAAATGCCCGTAACCGGAAAAATTAAATACCGCAAACGAAGCCAGCCCCAAACCGGCCAGTCCGACCAGAAATGCCAGTGCTTTCGTGGAGAAACGACGAAGCAACAAAGCGTACAATATATTGCCGATGTATTCGAAGAAGAGAGACCAACTGGGACCGTTCAGGGGAAACAGCTCCCCGTTGCCCCGCACCTCCGAAACTCCTCCCGGCCATGCCGGTATCATGAAAAAATTCATGAACATGGCAAGCAGAAGAGCTGAAAACGCCACCTGCGTTCCATCCCACTGCTCACACCCCTGTATATAAAAGGTAACAGCACCTAAAACAGCTCCCATGATCACCATCGGATGCAGACGAATAAGCCGGCGTTTTAAAAACTCTTTTATACCCATATTCGTTTTCCACCGGTCATCATACGCATAACCGATAACAAACCCCGAAAGAATAAAAAAGAAATCGACAGCCAGATACCCGTGATTGAACCGCTGGTCAACCGGACTTGTGGCAAAACCTTCAAATACATGATACCAGATCACCAAAAGAGCCGCTACACCCCTCAGACCGTCCAAAAGTTCATAGTGGGGTTTCGTATCCGCAAACGCAGAGGATGAAATTTTTTGCATAATAGATTCGGTTATTTTACTACAATCTCAATAACGGGTCAAAATTAAAAAACTCCCACCTGCCAAAAATTGTCCTACGTCAAAATCTTCGGAACGCAAAGATTATTTCAGAGCCCTCAACCTGCTAAGAGTGGAAAGCGTTATCCCCAGATAAGAAGCGATATATCCCAGTTGCACCCGCTGGCACACCTCCGGGAACTGCCGTCTGAACTCTTCGTATCTCTCTTTGGCCGCCAGTGTAAGACGTTCCTTGTGAGAGCGGTGCAAACGCCGGTACTCGTTCTGGTGTATAATCCTTCCCCAATTGGCCAATTCTATGTTCGTCCGGAAAAGCTCCAGCAAATCGGTCAGGGCAATCCTGTAAGCGACAATATCCTCGAGTGCTTCCACGAATTCTTCACTCACACTGTCATAATACAACTCATCCATGCTAAAAATGATCCCTCCTTCCGAAGAAAAAGAAGTTGTTATTTCTTCTCCGTTCACCAGCCAGAAAGAACGGGTCATACCCTTCTCGATAAAATAAGCCGACTTACAGTATTTGTCCGCTTCTATCAGGCGGTGTCTTTTAGGAAAATGGCACAACACCAGCTTTTCCCGCAACGCCTGTATTGTATCATCGGATACCGGATACAAAGAAGTCATTTTTCTTATCACATTCTCCATAAAGCCCATCCTTTATCCGGCGGGAAACACCCCCGACCGCTTTTGAAGAGGAATATCGTAAACATCCCCGTCCGTACAAATATATGTCTCAGGAAAAACAGCACGGGCTTCCGGCAGCAAACAGGAAGGATCCGGATAACGGGCTGAAAAATGCCCCAACAGCAATCTTCCGGCTCCCGCCAGAACCGCCAGCCGTGCAGCCTGCTCCGCCGTACTGTGATAATTCTCTTTCGCCACGGCTTCCAGCTCCCGGCCATACGTAGCTTCATGATAAAGCAGATCCGCACCGCGCACATACTCGGCGAAACGCTCCCGGAAAAGCGTATCGGTCATATAGGCATAGGAACGAGACGGAGGCGGTGCCACCGTCAGCATCCGGTTCGGTATAACCTTCCCCTCGGGAGTAACGAAATCGGCACCGGCTTTCAGATGCTGCATAAAAGCCACCGGGACCTGCCAGGCATCCGCCATATCTTTGCGTATCGTCCGGCTCCGCTCTTTCTCCTTAAACAGAAAACCGCACACGGGCGCATCGTAACGGTGTAGCAGCGGGAAAGAGGTCACGGTCATCACCTTGTCTTCAAAAATAACCTCCTCGTTCCGGGTCAGAGGATGAAAACGAAGGGGATACCCCAGACGCGTATTCATAATCTTCAACTGGCTCTCTATCATCTGCTGCAAACGCGGATCGGCATAGAGATGCAGCTCCCCTTTCCTGCCCTGCAGCGAAAGACTCGACAACAAGCCCATAAGACCGAAATAATGGTCTCCGTGAAGATGGGAAATAAAAATATGGTTGATCCGGTTGTAGGGAATCCGGAAACGGCGCAGCTGATGCTGGGTAGCTTCAGCGCAATCTATAAGAAAGTACCGCTCAAGTACATTGAGTACCTGAGCGGTAGAGTTTCTTTGTAAGGTGGGGACGGCGGAACCCGCCCCCAATATGGTCAGTTCAAATTTCACTGCAACCTCTTACGATTAATCTTCCTTGGCTTCGCTTTCTGCCAGTGCTTCGGTTTCAGCTTTCGCTTTTTTAGCCTTGGTAGCTTTCTCCGGTTTTGCTGCAGTCATCTGTTCCTTCAAAGCTGCCAATTCGGTAATATCGCCCAATGTTGTTTTTTCCAACTTCTCTTTTACCTGCTTAACTGCTTTTTTGGTAGATTTTTCTTCTGCACTCTTCTTTGCTTTTTCTTCAGACTTTTGTTCGTCTTCGAAAATGCGTGAATGAGAAAGGATAATCCGTTTAGCGGCCTTGTTGAATTCAATTACCTTAAATGAAAGTTTTTCTTCCACTTTAGCCTGCGAACCGTCTTCTTTTACTAAATGACGGGGAGTTGCAAAACCTTCTACACCATAAGGTAAAGCAATCACCGCGCCCTTGTCGAAGATTTCGGTAATCGTACCTTCATGTACGGAATCCACTGTGAAAATGGTTTCAAACACATCCCAGGGATTTTCCTCCAACTGTTTGTGTCCTAAGCTCAAACGACGGTTTTCCTTATCAATTTCCAATACAACCACTTCGATTTCGGCACCAATCTGAGTAAACTCGGCCGGATGTTTTACTTTCTTCGTCCAAGACAGGTCGGAAATATGAATCAAGCCGTCAACTCCTTCTTCAATTTCTACAAATACTCCGAAATTCGTAAAATTACGAACCTTAGCATTATGCTTGCTTCCGACACCATATTTTTCTTCAATATTTTGCCATGGATCTTCTCTCAATTGTTTAATACCCAAAGACATCTTTCTTTCATCACGATCCAAAGTCAAAATGACAGCTTCCACATCGTCTCCTACTTTCATAAAATCTTGAGCAGAACGTAAATGTTGAGACCAAGACATTTCAGAAACGTGAATCAACCCTTCCACGCCCGGTGCGATTTCTACAAATGCACCATAATCAGCCATCACAACAACTTTACCTGTCACTTTATCGCCGACTTTCAAATCAGCATTCAATGCATCCCACGGATGCGGTGTCAATTGCTTCAATCCTAAGGCAATACGTTTTTTCTCATCATCAAAATCGAGAATAACCACATTCAACTTCTGATCCAGCTGAACGATTTCGTTCGGATGATTTACACGTCCCCAAGACAAATCAGTGATGTGAATCAAACCGTCTACACCACCCAAATCAATAAATACTCCGTAAGAAGTAATATTCTTAACGGCTCCTTCCAAAACTTGTCCTTTTTCAAGTTTAGAAATAATATCTTTCTTCTGTTGTTCAAGTTCTGCTTCAATAAGAGCTTTATGAGATACTACTACGTTCTTAAATTCCTGGTTGATTTTCACCACCTTGAATTCCATAGTTTTACCTACATAAATATCATAATCACGAATAGGTTTCACATCAATCTGAGAACCTGGCAAGAAGGCTTCAATACCGAATACATCCACAATCATACCACCCTTCGTGCGACATTTTACAAAACCTTTGATAATCTCATCATTTTCCAAAGCCTCATTCACACGATCCCAACTCCGCAATGCACGTGCTTGTTTGTGAGAAAGAGTCAATTGACCTTTTTTATCCTCTTGTGTTTCGACATAAACCTCAACCTTATCTCCCACTTTCAATTCCGGATTATAACGAAACTCATTCAAAGAGATAATACCATCTGATTTATAACCGATATTAACAACAACTTCCCTTTTATTCATTGAGATTACAGTTCCCTCAACGACTTCTTTTTCTGCTACTTTAGACAAAGTATCTGCATACTTTTGAACCAAAGCCTCTTTTTCCGATGCGGAAATTACTTCATCATTAGCATAAGCATCCCAATCGAAATTCTCATCAGTTTCCGCACTGGTTGTTTGTGCTTCCTTTGCAGATAAGGCCTGCAAATCCTTTTGTTCTTCTGACATAATAATTAATTGTTTCTCATCTAATAAGTTAGACATTATATAAATTGCGGGTGCAAAGATATAATAAAAACTGAAACATTAAAAATTCCCAAGTATTTATTATACAGTTTCTTCTTTTATTCCAGTAATCTGCTCCACATTCAAATCACTCTCATTGGCATTACCAGCAACATCATAATGAGGCAAAGAGTTATCTACCAATGAAATATTCTGCATACGTGTATTATACACATCTATCGCCAAATAGAGGGCTTTTCTCAATCCTTGTTCATTAGCAATCCCCTGCCCTGCTATTGCATACGCAGGCCCATTTAAAGGCAATGTAAAAACCACCGGTACCCCTGCTATTAAAACAGCCCCTTCCACTCCTTCTATCGTTTTAAAAGGTATCATTCCCTGATCATAATACAATGCTAATATCGCGTCAAATTTTTCAAACTCCGTTCCGGAGAACAATCTATCTGCCGCATAGGGACCCAAAGCCATAATTCCCTGCTCCCTCGCCTTATTTATAGCCGGCAATACGGCATTCTTCTCCTCATTATCAAACTCACACCTCTCACTAGATCCCGGATTCAATCCCAATATGGCAATACGAGGTTTGCGTATGGTAAAATCACGCCTCAAACAAAAATCAAGAGTCTTTAATTTATTAAATATTTTTTCCTCCGTTAGATTTTCGGCTATTTCTTTAAAGGGAATATGAGTTGTGACAAATCCCATTTTCATTTTTTCTCCCACCAACAGCGGTATCCCAGAGTTCGTATCGTATCTTTTATAAAAAAAATCAAAGCAACCATTACCCCCGTCTAACTGAAATGAACGCATACTCTGAGGTGCTGCCACAACCACATCCAATTCCTTGCGTTCCAAATCATCTAGCGCTCTTTTCAATACGGACATTGCGACCTCATTCGATTCCTGCGTTTCTTTCCCGACTTCCACTTTTACATTATCATCCACGCAATTAATTACATTACAACGTTTCTGATTAGCTTCCGTGGCACTCTGTATATTATTCAAATTGAAGTTCTCTACATTCAAATTCTTTCGATAATAGGCAGCAACCTTTGGAGAACCGTAAAATATCGGTGTACACACTTCACAAATCCTATTCTCCGCCATCATTTTTATAATCAATTCATAAGCTACACCGTTAATATCTCCGTGGGTAATCCCGACTCTCAATCTATTTTCCATTTTATTATCTTTTAAGCAATACAAAGATAAAACATTCACAGACAAAAAAAGAGGCAAAAGCCTCTTTTTTATTATTGTTTATCCTCGGAATCTTTTCGTTCCGGTCTGGGTAATAAAATCTTTCTCGAAAGACGCAACTTGCCTGTTTTTTTGTCTATTTCCAACAATTTCACACGCACCTTATCACCTTCTTTCAGTACATCCTCCACTTTCTCTACACGTTTGTGGTCAATTTCCGAAATATGCAATAAGCCGTCCTTACCCGGCAATACTTCAACAAAAGCACCGAAAGGCATAATAGATTTTACTACGCCCTCATAAATTTCACCCTCTTCCGGTTTGGAAGCGATACCTTTGATTCGGGCAATGGCTATCCGTATTGACTCTGCATTTGATGCGGAAATATTTACAATCCCTTTATTATCGACTTCTTCAATGGTAACAGTTGCGCCGGATTTTTCCTGAATATCCTGAATAATCTTACCTCCAGGACCAATAATAGCTCCAATCTGGTCTTTATCCACGATTAATGTCTCAATACGAGGTGCATGCGGTTTCAAATCCGGACGAGGCGCAGGCAATGTCTCCAAAATAATATTCATAATATGCAACCGACCGCGACGAGCTTGCTCCAAAGCCTTTTCAAGAATCTCGTAAGGTAGCCCATCCACTTTAATATCCATTTGTGTTGCTGTAATACCATCCACCGTTCCGGTCACTTTGAAGTCCATATCACCAAGATGGTCTTCATCACCTAAAATATCGGACAAAATAGCGTATTTCTCGCATCCTTTATCAGTAATTAATCCCATCGCGATACCCGTCACCGGCTTTTTCATCGGCACACCGGCATCCATCAATGCCAATGTACCCGCACATACGGTAGCCATTGAAGACGAACCATTCGATTCCAAAATATCAGAAACCACACGTACTGTATACGGATAGTCAACCGGTAACATTCTCTTCAATGCCCGATGAGCAAGATTTCCGTGTCCGATTTCACGACGTCCCACACCGCGAGAAGCCTTCGCTTCTCCTGTTGAAAAAGGAGGAAAATTATAGTGCAGTAAAAATCTTTCCTTACCTTGCTCTGTAGCTTCATCTATCAACTTTTCATCCAATTTTGTTCCCAAAGTTACAGTTGACAATGATTGTGTTTCTCCACGGGTAAAAATAGAGGAACCATGAGGACCGGGCAGATAACCAACTTCACACCAAATTGGGCGAATTTGTTCGGTCGTTCTACCATCCAAACGTACTCCTTCATCCAAAATCATTCGTCTCATAGCTTCTTTCTCCACATCATGATAGTAACGGCTCACCATCATTTTCTTTCCTTCTCTCTCCTCTTCCGGAATAGATGCCATATATTCTTCACACACTTTAGCCAATAACTCTCCTCTCAAATGCTTATTGGCATTACATTGACGAGCAACATCATAGGCTTTCTGATAACACTTAGCCCACACATCCTTACGCAACTCTTCATCGTTCACTTCATGACAATACGTGCGTTTCACCTTACCAACTGCTCTCGCCAACTCTTGCTGCATCAAGCATTGTTCTTTGATTGCAGCATGTGCAAATTTAATAGCATCAAGCATTTCTTTTTCAGAAACCTCGTTCATCTCCCCTTCCACCATCATGATGTTTTCGTAAGTAGCACCTACCATAATGTCCAAATCAGCCTCTTGCAACTGCGAACGAGTCGGATTAATTACCAATTCCCCATTAATACGAGCTACTCTAACTTCTGAAATCGGTCCCTGAAAAGGCACATCACTTACCGAAAGAGCTGCAGAAGCTGCCAATCCGGCCAAAGAATCAGGCATAGACTCCGCATCTCCCGAATACAAAGTTACCTGCACAAAAGTTTCTGCATGATAATCATCAGGAAACAATGGTCTTAATGCTCTGTCTACCAATCGGGATACTAATATTTCATAATCAGAAGACTTCCCTTCTCTTTTGGTAAATCCTCCGGGAAAACGTCCTACTGATGCAAATTTTTCTTTATAATCCACTGATAACGGCATAAAATCCACATCCGGTCCTGCATCTTGCGCAGATACTACTGTTGCCAACAACATGGTATTCCCCATTTTCAACATAACGGCACCATCTGCCTGTTTTGCCAACTTGCCCGTCTCTAGTGTTATCACTCTTCCATCCGGTAGAGTAATTTGTTTTTCAATAACATTCATAATTCTACTGTTAAAATAAATTCATTTTAACGAAATTCTTCTTTAAACTAGACAGAAACATACAATTATTTCTGCTTTTGAGGAGATATGAAGGTGAGGGGTATAATATAAAACAAGCCCGGGAATACCCGGGTTTGTTCATACTATATACTTATTTACGTATATTCAACGCTTTAATAATAGAACGATATCTTTCAATATCTTTTCTTTTCAAGTAATCCAATAAAGCTCTGCGCTTTCCTACCAACTTGATTAACGCTCTTTGGGTTGCAAAATCTTTGTGATTTTTCTTCAAGTGTTCAGTCAAATGATTAATACGGTAGGAAAATAAAGATATCTGAGATTCTGCAGAACCGGTATCTTTATTAGACTTTCCGTATTGTGAAAAAAGTTCTTCTTTCTTTTCAGCTGTCAAATACATAATTACCAATTTTTAATTAAAATATTTTATAAACGGCGCAAAGGTAGTTTTTATTCCTGAACAAACAAATAATATCTTCAAAAAATAGATATATCGGTATTTTCTTATCATTCGCCCAACATTCGCTCGAAATCGTAAGAAGTATGCAAAAAAATGGGAGAATCTACAGCGAATTCCCAAAGAATTAAGGTCGAAAAGTAAAAGAATTGAAAAGTTTACATTGTTTTTCCCATATTATTCCTATCTTTGTAAGATTTTACACAGTAATGCGTTTATTAATATAAATTTTTAATGATGAGAAAATTATTGTTTTTATTTTTGACTATTATTCCTTTGATTGCATTCAGTCAAAAAGCTAAAATTGAATTTGAAAAAACTTCCCACGATTTTGGAACTATTAGTGAAAATGGTGGAGCCGCCGTTTATGATTTTGTTTTTAAAAATACGGGAGATGCCCCTTTAATTTTAAATAATGTAAGGGCTAGTTGCGGATGTACGACCCCGTCCTGGAGCCGTCAACCTATTGCACCGGGAGAAACCGGTTCCATAAAAGTAAGCTATGACCCCCGTCACCGCCCGGGACGCTTTAATAAAAGCGTTACTATTCATTCCAATGCTTCCAATGCTGTTACTTCTGTAACCATCAACGGTACGGTAACATCTAAACCGGCAGATCCTTATGCCGCTTTCCGTTATACGGTAGGAACGTTAAAAATAACTTCCGACCAACTGAATTTAGGCAGTATCAATAATACGGCCATTGTCAAAAAAGATATTGATATTATCAATTCAGGAGAACAGCCCGTAAATGTAAATGTAAACGTAAACTCAAATGCTAATTATTTAACAGCAACGGTAATCCCAGCAACATTAAAAAAAGGGGAAAAAGGTAAAATTTCCATAGAATATAATGCAGACGCAAAAAAAGACTGGGGTATTGTATCCGATAAAATCAACGTCTCCGTATCTCCTGAAGCAAAAGGAGAAATTAGTATTGTTGCCAATATTAAAGAAGATTTTTCTAAAATCAATCCGGAAGAAGCTCCGGTTGCAACATTCGCCGAGAAATCTGCGGAATTAGGCATATTAGATAAAAATGCGACCAAAAAACATGAATTTTATATTCAAAATGACGGTAAATCCGATTTAATCATCCGGAAAATAAAAACATCCGACAATACAGTGACAGCTATACCTGCCCGCACTGTTATCAAGCCAGGTAAAAAAGCTAAAGTAAATGTCACACTGAAAACCGATGATCAACCGGGCAAAAAAGTAAAAATCATTTCATTTACACTGAATGATCCTAAAAACACAATTGTTTCTTATAAATTGAGTGGAGAAATTCAGTAAACAAGCGAATAAATTTGATTCATGAAAACAATCTTATTATTCTTTTTATTAGGTTTTGCCGGTAGCATCATGGCTCAATCCGGAATATTGACGTTTGAAAATAAAGAGATTCATCTCTCAAATCTGAAAGCGGATGATACGCAAACGACTGTAACATTTACAGTGAAAAATACAGGTACCAAACCAGTCATTATTTCTCGGATTCTCCCCTCATTCCCCAGAATGAGTGCTGATTGGAATAAATCTCCGATTCTGCCTAACCAATCTGAAGAAATACGTATTTCTTTTCTTCCGATGGATATGCCTGAAAATTTCAATTATTCCATTACTGTATTATCCAATGCACAAAATTCCAGAGAACAGCTACAGGTTAACGGAAATATTATTGACAATCCGAAAAAACCGACATTACGCTATAAAACTGATCTCTCCGGAGTAAAATTCAAGGATAATAATATTAATCTGGGAAAAATATTTATCGGATTAACTAAAATGGATACTCTTTATTTTTATAACACAAGAGAAAAAGCCGTAGCGGTTTCCACTCGGTATACTCCCTCATACATAAAAGTGGAGGTTTTTCCAAAATTAATTGACCCCAATCAAAAAGGGATGCTTGTGCTGACTTATGACACTAAAGCTAAAAACGATTACGGCTACACGTTTGATTCGGTTATTCTAAAATTCGATGAAGATAATTCATATACCAATCGTCTCACCGTAACAGCCAATATTGTTGAAGATTTCAGTAAACTTAGCCAAAAGGATCTGGAAAATGCTCCCGTTGCCCACTTTGATAAAAACACTATTGAATTCGGTGAAATTAATCAAGGAGAAAAAGTAGACTGTGATTTTACTCTTGAAAATCAAGGTAAATCCGCACTTATTATTCGCAAGACTAAAGCCAGTTGCGGGTGTACGGCTATCACACTGGGAGAAAACACGATTGCTCCAGGCCAAAAGACTGTTATCCGGGCTACATTTAATTCCTCTGGAAAATCGGGAAGACAATACAAATCAATTACTGTTATCACAAATGACCCAAAAAACCCGGAAACAAATTTGACGATTTCCGGCAATGTAATTGTAAAAAAACAATAAATAGCAGTGATTTATCCGGACAATCTTGAATGCAAAATAAAATTCGATAAAATTCGCTACTTAATAAAAGGATACTGTCAAAGCAGCATGGGGAAGGAATTAACCGACTCCATGTGCTTTTCAGATCAAGTATCCCATATACGTGAACAACAGGAAGAAACACAAGAGTTTATACGTATCCTTCAGGAAGACGAATTTTCAGGAAATATTTATGCCGATGCCCGTCCGTTTTTAAATAAAATCCGGATAGAAGGATTGTTTTTAGAAATTCCAGAACTTATTTCACTAAAAAATTCTTTGGAGTCTCTATCTGCTATAATACGTTTTTTTAAGGACAAGCATAACATATATCCCCGACTTACGGCAAAAGCATCTTCGATACGCCTCTTCCCTTATATCTTACAACGTTTAGATTCCATCGTTTCAAAACATGGCAGTATCAAAGACTGTGCCTCTCCTGAATTAGGAAATATTCGGCAACAATTGCTAAAAAAGCAATCCGGTATTTCCAAAAGAATGCAGACATTATTGCAACAAGCCCAATCTGAAGGCTGGGCAGACAAAGACAGTGCCATATCCATCCGGGACGGCAGAATGGTCATTCCGATACCTGCTGCCTACAAACGGCGTATCAATGGCATCGTCCATGACGAATCCGCGACAGGAAAAACGTCCTACATAGAACCTGCTGAAATTATCGAAGTCAATAACGAAATAAGAGAATTACAACTGGAAGAAAAAAGAGAAATTAACCGTATCTTACGAAAATTCTCTGATGATATCCGTCCCTATATCGATGATTTAATTCCGGCTTACGATTTCATGGCATTCATTGATTTTGTTCAAGCCAAAGCAACATTTTCCCGTTCCATTGAAGCCATTTCCCCTGTTTTTTCAGAACAAGCAGAAATGCAATGGCATGGAGCGAAACACCCTCTTTTATTTTTGTCATTCAAAGGAACAGAAAAAAAAATAGTTCCCCTAAACATTGAAATAAATAACAAACAACGAATTATCTTGATTTCCGGTCCCAATGCCGGAGGCAAATCTGTCTGCCTGCAAACTGCCGGACTGCTTCAATACATGTTTCAGTGCGGGCTACCTGTTCCTGTTCATGAAAACAGCCGATTCGGTATCTTCCGAAATATATTAATCGATATGGGTGATGAACAATCTATTGAAAATGATTTAAGTACATACAGTTCTCACCTGATAAATATGAAAAATTTCCTCCGTTACAGTGACCCTGATACCCTTATACTTATTGATGAATTCGGTACCGGAACGGAGCCTATGTTAGGGGGAGCCATTGCAGAGGCTATTTTGCACGCTCTTAACAACTCGGAAGTAAAAGGCGTTATTACGACTCATTACACCAACCTCAAGCATTTTGCCTCCTCTACTCAAGGTATTGCCAACGGTGCCATGCTTTATGACAGCCACCGTATGCTACCCCTTTTTGAACTGCAAATAGGCAAACCCGGCTCTTCTTTTGCTTTTGAAATTGCAAAAAAAATCGGCCTTCCTAAAGAAATATTAGACGAAGCTGCCGGAAAAATCGGACAAGACCACATTAATTACGACAAAAATCTGAGAGAAATAGCCCGCGACAAGCGTTATTGGGAAGAAAAAAGAAAAAAAATACATGAAAACGAAAAACGTCTGGATGAAGTCGTAGAAAAGTACAGTAATGAACTCAGTGAAACCTCACGTCTCCGAAAAGAAATCATCCGAGAAGCTAAAGAAAAAGCACAAAGTTTAATTAGTGAGGCAAATAAAACTATAGAGAATACAATCCGTCAAATCAAAGAGAGCCAGGCTGAAAAAGAAAAAACAAAACTCGCCCGTCAGAAACTGCAAGAAACACAACTTAAACTTTCAACAAACGAGGAGGAAGAAAAACGCCTGCAACAAAAAATAGAAAAAATCAAAAGGCGGGAAAAACGTAAATCTCACAAACAACCTTCCGCAACGCAAACAACCTCCCCCACTCCCATAAGCTTGCAAAAAGGGGATTTTGTTAAACTACCCAATCAAGCTACCGGAGAAATCATAGAAATCAAGGATAAAAATGCTGTCATTGCTTTAGGAAACATACAATCCATTGTAGAAGTAAGTCGATTAGAAAAAATATCTGCCAACCAGGCAAAAAAACTAAAAAGACAAAGTACTACAACGACTACCTGGTCTGCTTTTCGGGAAAATCTAAGTCAAAAACGCTTGGCATTCAAACCGGAAATAGACATCAGAGGCATGCGAGGAGAAGAAGCTTTACAGAAAGTAACCGATTTCATTGACGAAGCCGTTATGCTGGAAATCAAAGATTTGAGAATATTACACGGCACAGGTACTGGCACTCTCCGACAAATCATACGCCAATCCCTAAGCACAAACCCAATCGTTGCATTTTACGCAGACGAACAAGTACAATTAGGGGGTGCCGGAATCACAGTAATTCGTTTAGACCTTTAATAGCGGTAGATAAGTAAAAAAGAAAAAACCTTCCTAAAATATTCATTTAGAAAGATTTTCTCCATTTTTATTGATTACATCTTACTTCTCTCTGTGATCCAGCTGGGATTCACCTAGATTCTACAATTTATCTGATAATCAATATTTTCAAATAACACAACTCTCGCCCTCCACCGATTCAACAGCGTGCTGATTTCTGTATTCCGCATTGCTGTTTTTCAACTTTCTTTGACACAAAAATAATAATAAAGCAAGACATCTTGAAATATATCACTCTTTAAAAATTCACATTGAAACCATTTTCCGATAATAGAAACAAAATCATCCATTTGTTTGGGCGGTTGGGTGAAACGTTGTACTTTTGCAATAGAATAATGTCGTAAAAAAATGTGTTTTTTACGACAAAATCCCAATAGAAATGACAAAACAAAGCATTGATAATAAGATACTCACTACCATAAATAGAAAAAAGCACGGTACTATACTATTTGCAAGTAATTTTGCGGATATGGGAGAGCAAAAGACCATCAACAAGGTTTTTGAGCGTATCACACTGTCCGGAAAAATAATCCGGCTTGCAAGAGGCATCTATTGCAAACCGAAAATCGACACTGAATTCGGCTTCGGAATCGTGTACCCCGGCGTGGATGATGTCGCACAGGCCATTGCCCAAAGAGACAAATGTCGTATCGTACCAACCGGTGATGCCGCATTGAACAAACTCGGACTTTCCACACAAGTGCCGATGAATGCGGTCTATTTCACCGATGGCACATCCCGAAGAATAAAGATATATAACGGCAGAGGTATTCTCTTCAAGCGTGTCGTACCCAAACGGCTCAATTTCAAATCGGAACTTATTATGCTGATTACATTTGCCCTCCAAAGGCTGGGGCAAGGCAACGTGAGCGAGGAACAGCTCAATCGTATCAAGCAACTATTGTCCAATGAACCCAAAGAGCAGATTGCCGAGGACTTGAAACTTGTGCCGGGCTGGATTCGTTCCATAATATTGAAAGCATATGAATAAATTCTTGCAACTTCCAGCGGATATGCGCCGCACCATCTACGAACAAGTCAGCCTGCGCCTGGGTATAGATGACCCCAAGGCGATAGAAAAGGATATTTGGGTGACAGGGATTCTTCAAGCGGTTTATACATTGCCGTATGCAGACAAGCTAGTATTCAAAGGCGGGTCATCCTTGAGCAAAGTGTGGAATTTGATTTCCAGGTTCTCAGAAGACATCGACCTTGCCATTGACCGAAGTGTTTTCGGTTTGGAAGGCGACCTGACCAAAAAACAACTGAAGAAACTGCGCAAGGCATCATCGCTGTTTGTCAAGGAGGTCTTTGCTGCGGATTTGCAGGGAGTCGTCAATGAAAAAGGGCTATCCAACCATTGCACAATAACGCCAGATCCGGACGGCGAAGGGGATGCGACTTATCCAGAACCACGCAAGGTGCATATAGCTTACGAATCGGTCTTTGAAAATACCGGTCCAGATTATCTACAATCCGAAGTATTGCTGGAAATTGGCGCAAGGTCGTTGTTCGAGCCTACCGCCAAGGCACAAGTAAAGTCTTTGGTAAGTGAAAATTCTTCGATAGATACTACTGTTGCGGATGTGGATATCATCTCGTCCGTACCGGGAAAAACCTTTTTGGAAAAGTCATTCCTGCTTCACGAGTTGTTTACCACCAACGGTTGCCGCAATGCAAACCGCAAATCGCGCCATCTTTACGATCTGATGAAAATGATGGACGAACCGTTTGCGCAAAAAGCCGTCAGCGATAACGAATTATGGAGCGCCATTCACCACCATAGAGAACTGTTCACTTCTATCAAGGATGTGGACTATACGCCCGACATACGCAAACGTATCGTCCTATTGCCTCCCAAGGAGGTGCTGAAAGTATGGCAAGATGACTACAAGGCCATGCAGGAGTCCATGATATACGGTGAACATTTTACATTCGAGCAACTAATCTCGAGAATAGAGGAGTTGCAGGCACGATTCCGTTCAATTTGATTTTAGGTTTACGGTGAATGCAAAGGGCTTGCTCCTGCTCTTCCTTATCACAAAAGTGCAGAGTATCATCGGTTGCTGGAGACGGAAAGCCGAAGAAGTGGCGTTTATTGCAGAGAAGAAAGCTGGCAACGAAAAAGAGCATTGCTGATTACAACGAGGAAATAGAAAGGTGTGACGGCAAGCCAGCGATCGTCTTTAACCAGGCTGTTTTTCGTACAAACGTTCTCAATTTGTTCATTTTGATGTGGGTATTGGACATGGTCTCCCGATTTAATTAGAATTTTGACACTAACTAAATTTTTTCGTTCACCCTCCGCGAACAAACAACTTTTTATACTCCCACGAGGGGCAATTTGGAATGTTTTCAAAAAGTCAGTTTTTACGTTTTTTCCACTATTCCTAAATATTATCAAAAACAAAAACGAACTTGCCTCTAACTTTGTCACCAATAGCTCTGCATATTGTAGTTCATCGGCAGACTCGCCACTGGCAATTTGAACAAGTTCAATTTCAATGTCTTCTTTGCACCACCTCGCTGTCCGAAATCATTGTGTTCATAGAAAACCAGCCAGATATCGCATTTCGGTCTCCCGTTATTCACGAGTACATCATAATAAACCCAACTGTCTTTTCCCAAGGTATAACACATATTGTCTGTCCAAATTACTTCACCTTGCGCATCAAACATCGTAATAGCAAGTTTACCGTCACTCACCCCCATTCCCCAATCAAAAGGAGATTTTATCTTCAACTTTATCCATTCTTGCGTTCCAAACGCACTGGAAGTACACGTCTTAGCCGCCAATATCGTCGGATAACCCGCCGTTTCCAACTTATAACACTTGAAATCATGATGCTCATAAACACCTCTCCAAACCTGAGCCTTCGCCCCAAATCCCCAAAACAGGAACAAGCATATCAAAAATTTATATCTATTCATTTCTCTATCATTTTTATTTTCTGCTCCTTTTCAGACGGCAGTCGCCGGAATGACTCCATTCCGTTAGCGCTTGCATACTTCATCACGCTGCGGTCGTTAGCTTGATACAGGAGAAGGAATGACTGCCTAAAGCGAAGGAAGACACACCACGCGGAAGCCGACAAGGCTGCTCCGAAAACTCGGAGAATCGGAGCGCCGAAGCGACACCAGACAGTACCCCGCATCGACGTCATAACTACCACCGCGATTCACTCGGTAAGAGCCCGAAGAAAGACCCGTAGGATTCGTCTGAGAAGTACTCGGATAAAAACCGTACCAGTCCGCACACCACTCCCAAACGTTCCCCGACATATCGTACAATCCCAAAGCATTCGGACGCTTCGTTCCTACAGGATGAGTAGAAGAATTACTATTACCATCATACCAAGCCACCGCGTCTATAGACCAGCTACCGCTATACTTTGTTTCTTCGTTCTTGTTTCCGCCCCTTGCAGCATACTCCCACTGCGCCTCCGTCGGCAAAACATAGCGTTTGCCCGTACGGCGGCTCAGCTCACGACAAAATGCCTGAGCCTCATCCCAACTCACATAATATATCGGATAGTCTGAACCGACACCAAAAAGAGAGTAACTTGAACTTAACTTATCCCGCTGCTGGGTAACGGATGTGCCCATCACCTTCTCCCACTGCCCCTGAGTCACCTCGAAAGCACCGATGTAGTAACCGGAAAGACTTACCTGATGAGTCGGTTTCGCACGATTCCAAGCATCATACCCCTCATCATACCCCTGCTCCAGTGTCGCTCCCATCGTAAAAGTACCGCCAGCAACATAGACCATCTTCATATTGACACCCAATGCCGTCTCCGTGTAATTCTGGGGAGTCGAAGGTTTGGCAGGCTCAGGTATCTTCGTCAATGTGACGGTGCATTCCGTACGCTTGCCGAAAGAGACACTGACTTGCTTTGCGCCGTCTTGATAACCGTCATGCTTCAATACGATCTTATGACTACCGACTGCTATATCCTCCAAAATTTCTGGCGTCGTCTTGCCCGTGTTCCTCCCGTCAATCCAAATCGAGGCTCCAGAAGGTGTACTGCTCACTTTCAATGAACCCGACTGCACTGGCGGAGCGACAGGAGAAGGACTTCCTCCGTCCGAAACAACGACATCGCTTGAAAGCAAGGATTCCTCGCCGCCCATAAAGTACCAACCGGCAAAAGCTCCTCCCAAAACCGACCAAAGACACAAGGTCAACCATAACGCCAAACGGAATTTCCGACGGGGAACGGCAGGAGAAGCGGAGGACGACCCGACAACAGAATCTATCTGCTTCTCCTCGTCCGCTGCCGGAACTTCAGATGCCACAGGACGACCGCCGTCCAGCAAAGACAAAAACTCCTGCACACTTTGGGGACGACTCTTACGTTGAGGGGACATCGCCTTCTCTATCGCCGCAATACTCCTGTCAGACACACCGCTGTTTCGCAACTCATCTTCAGGAAAGCCGTCGTTCAGTATTATCGAAGCTCCCACCGGAGACTTACCCGTAAGCATCTTGTAAAAAGTCCCTCCCAAAGCGTAAATGTCCAATGTCGCTGCAAAATCACGACCGGAAGAACTGTTCGCCTGCTCTATGGGAGCATAGCCCGGAGTACCCAAACCGATTGTCGAACTCGATTCTGGTTCGCCAGTTGAATCGTACTGCTTCGACAAACCGAAATCTATTAAAACTGGACTGCCATCCGTGCGAAGCATGATGTTCTTCGGCTTCAAGTCCAGATGAAGCATCTTCTGTTCGTGCATGTAGGACAAGGCAGAACCAATGGCATTGATACAATCCACCGCCTCCTTCTCCGACAGCTTACCCTTGGAAAGAATGTACGAATCCAGCGAACCGCCATCGACATATTCCATGGCATAATAGTAGGTATTATTGGCCTCGAAAGATTCCAGTACTCGAATAATGCCGGGATGCCTCATGTGCGAAAGGTTGAGAGACTCCCGCTGAAAAGCTTTGCCATATCGGCTGACGATGCTGTCGGAAGATACCTCACGGACAGAACCGTCCTCGCTACGCCCGTTCAAATCCTTCACAAAGAACTCTTTCAACGCCACGTTCACCGGAAGCCTGCCCAGGAGACCTTCTAACTCTGTCGTTGCCAGATACGTGATACCGAAAGTTCCCTGACCCAGAACTTTCTTTATCGTGTACTGACAAGCTACGCCATGCAATACCGAACCTACTGAAAGATGCTGTGCCAACATATTGGATTCATTTATTCACGCCTATAAAAATGACTACCATAAACTAAGGAAGACACACCACGCGGAAGCCGCCGCCGTCGCTGCCACTGCGCTTGCTCGGAAAGCGTTCATGCCGATCCGACACCCGGCAGCTCCTCGCCCAGTAGTACCAACTACCGCCGCGCAAAACGCGGCTAGAGCCCGACACAGGACCCGTGGGATTCGTCTGAGAGGTAGTCGGATAAGAACCGTACCAGTCCGCACACCACTCATAAACATTCCCCGACATATCGTACAATCCCAAGGCGTTCGGACGTTTCGTTCCTACAGGATGAATAGAAGAACCACTATTACTAGAATACCAAGCCACGACATCGACGGCATCGCTGCCGCTGTATTCCGTCCCCTCATTCCTGTTGCCACCCCTTGCGGCGTACTCCCACTGCGCCTCCGTAGGCAAAACATAGCGCTTGCCCGTAAGGCGGCTCAGTTCACGACAAAATGTCTGTGCCTCATCCCAACTAACATAATACATCGGATAGTCTGAACCTACACCATAAAGAGGCCAACCTGAACCTACCTTATCTCGCTGCTGGGTAACGGATGTGCCCATCACCTGCTCCCACTGTCCCTGAGTCACCTCATAAGCACCGATGTAGTAACCGGAAAGAGTCACCTGATGAGCAGGCTTCTCATCACTATCGCTCCCCTGCTCCGCTCCCATCGTAAAACTGCCGCCAGCAACATAGACCATCTTCATATTGACTCCCAAAGCCGTCTCCGTATAATTCTGAGGGGTTGAAGGTTTGGCAGGCTCGGGTATCTTCGTCAATGCGACGGTGCATTCCGTACGCTTGCCCGAAGAGACACTGACCTGCTTTGCGCCGTCCTGGTAACCCTCATGCTTCAACACGATCTTATGGCTGCCAATTGCCATATCCTCCAAAATTTCCGGCGTCGTCTTACCCGTGTTCTTGCCGTCCAACCAAATCGAGGCACCGGAAGGAGTACTGCTCACTTTCAACGTGCCGGTCCGGACAACCTCGGGCTCCTTGACCAAATCCACACGACAATCTCCGCGTTGGGAAGAAACAACACTAACGGACTTGCTGGATTCCTGATAGCCCGAAAGCTTCAAAACTATCGTATGCTTACCGACAGACAAATCCTCCAGAACTTCCGGAGTCGTCTTGCCCGTGTTCTTGCCGTCCAACCAAATCGATGCCCCCGAAGGTGTGCTGCTCACTTTCAACGTGCCACGCTGAACAACCGGAGGTTCAACAGAAGATACTTTCTTCTTCAGAGTTACACTACACTCCATGTGCGCTGAAGAAGAAACTGCCACCTCTTTTACGCCGTCTTCATAACCATCCAGTTTCAATACGACCTGATGAACGCCCGCCGAAAGATTCTCTACCGTCAGGGGCGTTGATTTCTCCATATTTTTACCGTCCAACCACAACACTGCTCCAGAAGGAACACTGCTGATTTTCAATGTCCCCGTTGGAACTGCTGGAGGTGTCGGCGCTGATGTTTTTCCCGGCATTAAAAGCAAAAACGACACAACTCCAACACAGACAAATAAACACAAAGCTATCCACAAACCTATATGAGAACTGCGTTTCGGAGAAGAAGAAACTGAAACTGATGACGAATCCCGCTTAAGTCCGGTGTTGACCTTCGTTTCCTCGTCCGCTGCCGGAACCGACGACGATGCAGGACGACCGCCGTCCAGCAACGACAAAAACTCCTGAACGCTCTGAGGACGACTCTTACGTTGAGGGGACATCGCACGCCTTATCGCCTCTATACTTTTATTAGACACACCGCTGTTTCGCAACTCATCTTCAGGAAAGCCGTCGTTCAGTATTATCGAGGCGTCCACCGGAGACTTACCCGTAAGCATCTTGTAAAAAGTCCCTCCCAATGCATAAATGTCCAATGTCGCTGCAAAATCACGACCGGAAGAACTGTTCGCTTGCTCTATGGGAGCATAACCCGGCGTTCCCAAACCGATCGTAGAACTCGATTCTGGTTCGCCGCTTGAATCGTACTGTTTCGACAAGCCGAAATCTATCAAAACCGGGCTGCCGTCCGTGCGAAGCATGATGTTCTTCGGCTTCAGGTCCAGATGAAGCATCTTCTGTTCGTGCATGTAGGACAAGGCTGAACCGATGGCTCCGATACAATCCACAGCCTCCTTTTCCGACAGCCTACCCTTGGAAAGTATGTACGAATCCAGCGAACCGCCATCGACATACTCCATGGCATAATAGTAGGTATTATTGGCCTCGAAAGATTCCAATACACGGATGATGCCGGGATGCCTCATGTGCGAAAGGTTGAGAGACTCGCGTTGAAAAGCCCTGCCGTACCGACTGGCAATGCTGTCGGAAGATACCTCCCGGACGGATCCGTCCTCGCCGCGCCCGTTCAGATCCTTTGCAAAGAATTCCTTCAACGCCACATTCATGGGAAGCCTGCCCAGGGGACCCTCCACCTCCGTCGTTGCCAGATAAGTGATACCGAAAGCCCCCTGACCCAAAACTTTTTTTATCGTATAACGATAAACAGAGCCCTGCAAAACCGTCCCTGCAGAAAGATGCTGTGTCAACATATTCAATTTTTGTTTATTTTAACAAAGACTGCTGATATCCGCATCATTCGTATAATCAGGCATATCCGTATACAGATCGTCATCAGGCATTGGGATTTGCTCTTCCGTTGCGACAATATCCGCCAAATCCGAGATTTGAATATTTTCCCCTTCTACAGAAACAACTTCATCCGCCTCTATCACTCCGTTATCATTACTATCCACCCCTATCTGGTCTACCACACCGTCACCGTCCGCATCCTGGAACTCTGCATAATGCCCGTCTACCTGACCCACTCCGACATATCCCGATCCTCCATCTTCCAACTCCACTTCATTGACTGCCACAACCTGTACATCAGTCTCCGTTCCGTCCTCGGTCGTTTCAACCGGAATCACATCATCATCGTTGTCTCCGGTTTCTTCTGCAGGTGTCTCCTCTGCAGGAGCTTCTTCTGCAGGAGTTTCTTCTACCGAAACGACTTCGTCACCCGAAGTTTCGCCAGCCTCCTCCGGTGTATAAGGGTCCGGTTTCACATCCGCCTCTGCCACAGAATCGGAATATTCATGTCTCTGCTCCTCACTCATTCCCTCCCACTCACTCTGTGTATAAGTACTGTATACCTGACCATGCCATGAAAACACTCCTCCCGGTCCGACTTCATGACGAGCTTCCGCAAATGCTTCCGCAAACGACATATCGTCGCTGACTGACCCGGCAACAGGGGCAACATCATGTATTTCCGCACCCGCATCGTCCGGCTCTAAAGTTGCCTGTTGATCATCTGCTACTTCAGCAGCAGCCAACTCATTTCCGGCAAACACACCGGCAGCCCCGAGTATTATACCGGGAATACCTCCTACAAGGCAACTCTTCCAGGCTATCTTATCTTTCTTTTTAGTTTTTTCCACTGGTTTGGATTTGTTATCCAATACTGTTTCCTCACCCTGATTCGATTGAAAATTCTTCTCTTTTTTCATAATACACTTTTTATAACATACAACTACTTCATTTATAATAAAAATAAGCTACCGCGACAATCAATATCAATACCATAACAAACCAAATAACCGGACGCTTCCTGACCGGACGCTCGTCGACTTCCTCTTCCTGTTCTCCTGCTCCCGATACTTCGTCTGCCGATTCCTGTCCAAAAGACTCGTCTTCTGTAGCCGTAATCCGGATCAAATGAGCTGAATGGTTATCCTTATTGTCTTTCGTGGCTCCTTTCAAAATCTCTATTTTACGACTATCCGGCCGCTTCATGGAAATTATATTGACAATCTCCCGGTCTTCCGTCGTTTCCAGCATACCGTCACTGCACATGTACAGATAATCACCCGCCTTTATATCCGTCAGATTCACCCAATCCGCCTTTGTCCGCCTCTCCTGATTGGGCTGCATTGCCCGTGTAATCACATTCCTTTGTTTGGAAGTTTTGGCTTCTTCCGGTGAAAGTTCCCCGAGGGCTATCAGGTCATTCACCAAAGAATGATCTTTCGTTACGAAAACAATTCTTTTTTCCGACGGACGGATCTGGTAAATACGGCTGTCTCCGATATGCGCCACAAAACATCCTCCCCGATGAAATTTTACGAAAGTAAGGGTCGTACCCATTTTCTTTGCCGCACCGTTATCCTTGGCATCCAGGGCATCGTAAGCGGCATCCAAGGCTGCCTGGAAATCCACCTCTTCAAACAGACCGTCTTCACGCCTATGCGATTCAATATACCTGCTCATCGCTTCACACACAGTCTGCGAGGCAACCTCGCCGGATTCATGCCCACCCATCCCGTCACACAGAATATAAAAATCGGATGTGGAGGCTTTTACGCTTGCCTCGGGACAGATGCTGTCTTCCTGATTATCTCTTTGCCCCAATTCATGGAGCGATAAAGTTTTGTTATGTATTTTCATAAGTCAGTACTATCATCATTATTAAAACTGCCGGCAGATTTCACTCCGTAATGCGCTGCCGATTTCACAAGCCGAAGCCGCGTCCTGGATGCGGAAATAACGTCCCCCTCTTTCAATCCGATTTTATCCGTATTCATAAGTTCGTTCGTATTGATATAAGTCGGATTCTGATTAGAAGCATTATAAACGTAATAATGGTACATTCCATCCTTTGCCAATATCACATCTATATACAGATGCGCCCTGCTAAATCCCATATCGTCCGTTACAATAGGGACACTCGCTTTGGGGGCTGTCTGGTATGTCATCCGGCCTATCAGATTCGTCCCCTCTTGCAAAAAATACTCCTTCCCGGTCGTTTCATCCATCAATTTCCCGACACGGTCTTTTTTGCCTGCATGGACAGTTTCATCCCCATTCTTTCCCTGAATTCCCTTGATTCTTGTCTCATCATCGCATTTATCGGAATCCGTTCGCTTAAAATTTTCATACCGATTTTTTACACTGCAGTTCGGACATTTTACACTTTTCCCTGCATTGGCAGGCGTATCCACAACCGTAAGAGTTGCCCCGCAATGGGGACATTTAATTTTTATCTTATTCATAGCTACCATTTCATTACAGGCATATTGTCATCAAAATTTCCCCACATCACCGGATGTTGTATATCTCCTGAAAGTCTACGAACCCCTTTGCTCACCTCTGTAAACAACTCTTTGGCCGTGATGATTCTATCGTGATTCACATCCGCACCTCCTTTCAGGCAACGCAACAGACATGCCGTGAAGAAACCGTTTCGCATACTTGGATTTTCAATGGAAAATTCATCGTCTCTCGATGAAAGGAAAAGCATGACTCCCTGATTCCGGGAAGAGACATCCCTTTTATTTTCCCGGATATCTCCGGAGAAACAGGCATCTGCAAAAATCATCTTGTTAGCAGCCTTGCAAACAGAAAACAACGAACGTACATCCCCATAATCCAAATAATCATTATAAATGGCAAAACCTCCCGGATAACCGTGTCCCGAAAAGAAAAAGATAACGATATCCTCATCTTTCGCCTGTGCGAAAAGCCTGCCGGCCTGATTCAGAATATGCTGTTTCGTCGCCCTTTCATCGGTAATAAGAACAGCTTTGGCATTGAAATGCTTCTGATACAGCCGATAAATGGCCTTGGCATCATTCACCGGAAGAGTCAAATCGTTCTGTGTCCCGGGATAATCCGCAATACCGACAGCCACCAAATAAATACTTTGAGCTTTTGCCACAACTCCCAGCAAAGCAAAAAACACAATAACAACAACCCGTTTCATCATTTATTATATAATATCGTTACTACACCCGTCATCCGTTAAATCGGAATCATACGATTCCGCATCCGTAAAGTCCATGTTGTCCAGAATATCTGCAAAATCATCGCACCCGTCATCATCCGTATCAATCACCATTATTTCGGAAAAATCTTCCGCATCAGCTTCTCCGAATATTACCACTTCATTCTCATCCACATCCTGTTCCACCGGTATTTCATCCTGATTGTCTTCCTGAGGATGGGACGCATTCCACTCCTCTATCGTATCGGTCGCATACAGATTGCCCCTCCACTCAAAAACACCTCCCTGCCCCAATTCGGCCCGTGCAGCGGCAAAAGCATCTCCGAATGACATTTCATCCGATACCGTATCAAGATGATGCTCTCCGATGACCTTGCTCTCCCCTGCAGCAAAAGCATCCGTAAAAGCCCCCCTTGTTCCCAGCAATATTCCGGGGACACGACCGAGCACAACCTGCTTCCAATTAATCTTTTCTTTCCTGATTTTCATTTCGACACCGACGTCCTCTGTTTAGCCTTGATCTCTTTTCGTTCGAGCTGTACAGTAATTATTTCCGATTTCACTGACAACAGCATGGAATCCCGGATTATTTTCTTACGTTCCAATGCCCAAGGACTCGTATCCATAATCGTTACATTTTTCAAACTGTCCAGTTTTGCTGTCAGTTTTGCCTCTTTGTTTTCAAGAGATTTTAATCTCAAGGCCGAAGAATAATCCGTTTTGTTCGTCTGCGCTATATTCACGATGGCAAGAACTATAAAAACTAAGAAAACAATACTTTTTTTCATGATCATTTTATTTTTTTGATATTTTCTTTCGTCGCGAAAACCGGGTTTTCAAATATTTCTCTCTGTTTCCCGTTTATATTCTCGTATGCACCCGCTTCATGACAAATTGCAGTACAATAAGCATTATAAGCCGGTTTTGGTACATAAATCACTATACCCGGAGAAGGCAGACCGAGTGCAAATACGGATACATCTCCATGTTTTGCTGTATTTATCGGCTCCTTCGCCTTTAATGTAATACTCTTTAAATTTACAGCCCGGATAAATTCCAAATAGGAAAGTTGCTTGATGGTCCCGGGCAAATCAATGTTCTCCACATAGAGACAGCCGGAGAAGGCTCCTTCAAAAACGGTTTCCGTACCTTCGGGTACGACAATGCTGCCCCGATAGGCACAAGGAGCCGCATAAAGTATTTTGGAATCTTTGGAATAAAGCAAACCGTCGTTAGAAGAATACATCGGATTATTAATACTTACATATACTTTCTCCAAAGATCTCAGCGCTTTTAAATTAGTCAGTTTTTTTACCTTTGCCGGAACCTCTATTTCCTTCAACGAATCACTCCATACATAAGGAGCAAGATTCACAGAAATCCAATCGCTGCCGAAAGAAACCGATTCAATTCTGTCGCATCTAAAAAACGCTCCTTCCCCGACAGAGACCGGCGAACCGGGATAAACGATACTTTTCAGTCCCGTACATCCTTCAAAGGCAAAAGCCTCAATCTTAGAAAGCGAAGCAGGTAAGACAACCCCCTCAAGTCCCAATGCTTCACTGAATGCTTTCGGACCTATCGCAGTTATCGTATAAGTTTGCCCTTTATATTTCACAGTTTCAGGGATGTACAACATTCCTTCAGGCAAGTGTTCATGATTTTCTGAAACACTTCCTTCATAAGTTACTTCAACAGTCTTTTTCAATGTATCCGTAACATTCAGGAATAGCTTATTCCCGCCGAAAACAGTTACAGAAAAATCATGGGCAGTAACAGTCTTTCCCATCACCATCGACACAAACAAAAATATCGACGCAAGAAATTTTAATTTATTCATAGGTTTTCAATTTTATTTTCAAGACAAACATAAACCACTCTTCCCGATTAAAAAAACATCTTCCCGCCTATTACACGAACTCCCGGCTTTTCTGTACAAAGTATAAAATACTGAATATATCTTTATTTTTTCATCATCTTTCTAATTCCATATTGTCTATGAAAATTGCTCTTCGTTTTCCCATTTTTCAGCTAGCATCTTGAAATTTGATGCAATAGGTTTACCGATTTCTTTTTTCCGATATTCAAAATAATATTTTAAAGATTGATATGTTTTTATTGTCGTGAGATACATATATTCTTTTGCAATATTAGAATCAAAATATTTACATCTAACTCCAATTCCTAATTCTTCAAAATATGCTACAATACTAAATATCTCTACTCTCTTCTTTTCATCAGAAAGGAAATTTTTAATTTGATTTTCTAAATTAGGATTCATCTTATTGGTTTTATAAAGTAAATCCAATTTACCAAGAAGAGTTGTATTAATTTCCTTTAACTCTTTTGTATATAAATTCATATATTTAAAAGTAACATCTTTTCTATTCCAATCACTTCTTTCTTTTGATTGTCTAATTAATAAAATAATCTGAATTATTGTGATAGGCCCTCCTATTATTAAAACAATAAACTCAACAATATTTTTAATAACAATAAAAGTATCCATTTTAAATTACGATAATTTATCTATGAGCGCTTAAGATTAAAATTATTATAACTATACGATTGCTATTGAATAATCAAATATGCATTCTAATAACTTCTGTCTATTAGCAAATTATTATTATTGAAAATTAAAAAGCATTTTATACCAAGCGGAGGAAATACACAACTACACCCCCCACATACAATTTTAAAACGAGATTTATTAATTTCTAAATAATCTACAATATTCCCTTGAATCTGTTTGTAATCATTAAAATTTGGTATTAACATAAATATATTAATTTTAGACCTACTCTTTACTGGATTTTCGGCATCTCCACTTATTATTTTTATATCTTAGAAATCTATAGGCTATAACAAATGAATATCAGAAACTAAGGAAGACACACCACGCGGAAGCCGCGATGGCCGTCACGGCGGCTCGGAGTACCGTCGTTCCGATTCGACACCCGGCTGCCCGCCGCACTGTTAAACCAACTACCGCCGCGATACACGCGGCGAGAGCCGGAAGAAGGACCTGTAGGATTCGCCTGATACATATTCGGATAAGAACCGTACCAGTCCGCACACCATTCCCAAACATTGCCACTCATATCATACAAACCCAAGGCGTTCGGACGCTTCGTACCTACCGGATGAGTAGAAGAACCACTGTTGGAATCATACCAAACTACGACATCGACAGCATCGCTTCCGCTGTATTTGGTCCCCTCATTCCTGTTACCTCCACGGGCGGCATACTCCCACTGAGCCTCAGTTGGCAAAACATAGCGCTTGCCCGTCCGGCGGCTCAGCTCACGACAAAATGCCTGAGCCTCATCCCAACTAACATAATACATCGGATAATCAGAACCGACACCATAAAGAGGCCAACTTGAATTTGCCTTATCTCGCTGTTGGGTAACGGATGTGCCCATCACCTTCTCCCACTGTCCCTGAGTCACCTCGTAAGCACCGATGTAGTAACCGGAAAGAACCACTTGATGAACAGGTTTTTCATAGTCAAAAGCATTGCTCCCCTGCTCCGAAGTTGCTCCCATCATAAAACTGCCGCTAGCAACATAGACCATCTTCATATTGACACCCAAAGCCGTCTCCGTGTAGTTCTGAGGGGGTGAAGGTTTGACAGGCTCGGTTACTTCGTCAAGGGTGACGGTGCACTCCGTACGCTTGCCGGAAGAGACACTGACTTGCATTGCGACGTCCTGATAACCGTCATGCTTCAATACGATCTTATGACTGCCTACTGCTATATCCTCCAAAATTTCCGGCGTCGTCTTACCCGTATTCTTGCCGTCAATCCAAATCGATGCTCCCGAAGGAGTGCTGCTGACTTTCAACGTGCCGGTTCGTACGACCTCGGGTTCCTTGACCAAATCAACATGGCAATCACTACGCTGGGAAGAAATAACACTAACGGACTTGCTAAACTCCTGATAACCGGAAAGTCTCAGAACAACCGCATGCTTTCCGGCAGACAAATCCTCCAACACTTTAGGCGTCGTTTTACCCGTGTTCTTGCCGTCAATCCAAATCGATGCACCCGAAGGAGTACTACTGACTTTCAACGTGCCGCTTTGAACAACCGGAGGTTCAACGGAAGATACTTTTTTCTTCAGAGTTATATTACAGTCCATGTGTGCTGAAGAAGAAACGGCCACCTCTTTTACGCCGTCTTCATAACCATCCAGTTTCAATACAACCTTATGAACGCCTGACGAAAGATTCTCGACTGTCAAGGGCGTTGATTTTTCCATATTTTTACCGTCCAACCACAATACGGCTCCAGAAGGGATACTGCTGATTTTCAATGTCCCCGTTGGAACTGCAGGAGGTATCGGCGCTGATGTTTTTCCCTGCATTAAAAGCAAAAACGACAAGACTCCAATACCGATAAATGAACACAAAGCTATCCACAAGCCTATATGATAATTACGCTTCGGAGAAGAAGAAACTGGAACTGATGACGAATCCCGCTTGAATCCGGTGTTGACCTTCGTCTCTTCGTCCGCTTCCGGAACTTCAGATGCCACAGTACGACCGCCATCCAGCAATGACAAAAACTCCTGAACGCTCTGAGGACGGTCTCTGCGACGAGGCGCCATCGCCTTCTCTATCGCCTTGCGAACAGAGGCGGACAAATGGGCAGGCAATGCAACACCCCCTTCCTCATTTACCTCCGATGCACTCGGAGGTGTCTGTCCCAATAACAGATAATACAACGTCGCCCCCAAGGCGTAGATGTCCGTCGCCGGTGTAAAAGTACTGATTTCTCCCTGCTGATACTGTTCCAACGGGGCATAACCATTGCTGATGCCGACGGGCGTGGAACTCGTCTGACTCCCTCCCGCATCATAATGCTTCGAGATGCCGAAATCTATCAGCATCGCCTGACCAGCATTCCCGATTAAAATGTTCGCAGGTTTGATGTCAAAATGAAGAACATTCATCCCATGCAGATAATCCAACGCAGAAGCTATCTGACGGATATAGCCGAGGGCTTTCTGCTCGGACATCGGACCTCGATGTTTCACCTCATCTACAAGAGAACCTCCGTCCAAATACTCCATCACATAATAAGCTGTCCCGTTCTCTTCAAATACATCGTGAATCTTAACGATATGCAGATTATCCAGTTTGGCTATCATCCTTGCCTCCCGCAAAAACTTCTGTCTGAATTTTGCCACCAATTCCCGGCTCCCGACAGAAGGAACGGAAACCTCCGACGTGTTTTCATCGCGGTTACAGTTTTCTTTCATGAAAAACTCTTTGATCGCCACTTTTCGCGACAAGGAAAGCTGTTCCGCCAAATAAGTGATGCCGAATCCCCCCTGACCCAGCGAAGAGATAATCCGGTATTCGCTGTTCTTCAACAAATACCCCTCATGAAGCGCTTTTGAATCCATATTTTTTGTTATTTAATTATTCTACATACTTCGCCTTGCAGTAAGGACATGCCCCGTTCTTCAACAAATCTTTGTATTGCATTGATCCCAAAAAATGTCGGCAAGACGGATTGGGGCAAACGTATCTATCGTGATAACCATCCTCCAATTGCTTCATTTTCAGTGGATTATTGCTTGAATTTTTCATTCGCACAATCACAACACCGACGGCAAATACCGCTGCCAATACAATCATAACAATTCTGATTCCTTCATTGTTCAAGCAAATCGCCAAAACCATAGACGACATGGAAAGCACTCCCGGCAAAGCACTCAAAGCATTAAGTTTTCCCTGCCGGATCTGATTATCCAACTTGGTTTTATTGTAATTATCATACACCTCTTTCAAAGAGGCAATATGATAAGTCTGTTGCGCAGCAAATGCCTTAACGATAGTCGAAAGTTCCAGACAATAACGGTCTGGTCCCAATTCCACCTTATCATTCACGGTTATATGTCCCCGACTCTTACAATCCGAACCGTTGACATACATAAAATTATTGTCCGTCAAATCACTCACGGAAAGAGTTGAATCCTCATGAATCACCAAACGACAATGCTTCCGGCTCACGCTGCGAGGTACGCTGCCGGGATTTCCACAATAAGCAGTCTTGTCTCCTGCCATCAAAGCCAAACGAGACTTCTCCACACCTGCCTCCCGTCCGATAATAATCTCTATCATAATTGTTGCTTATTTACAGTTACTGATTGTATAAGTATGTTTTTCAAATTTTTAAGGGCATCTTTTGAGATATTCAAAGTATAGATAAAGGATTTTTGGTCGCTCAAAACCAACTCCTGCTTCAACAAATTAATTTTGAATATGTATTTCATATTGATAATAAAACGCTTGCCGATACGCGCCAAACCCGATGTTTCCTTAGCAAATCCGCTTGACAGGAATTCTTCCATTTTCCCCAAATTCATACCTATCATGGCAGCTTGATCATTCATCAACATAACACGCGTATAATTCCCGTCCGCCTCTATATACACGATCGCCGATATAGCCACTTTAAAAAGTTCATCCCGTGAATTGAAATAAATGTATTTGGTTACAGACATAGTTATATAAATCTTCCTTTATCGTATCATGATATTGAATTTTATAAGAAAGCCACACACATTCACACAGAATTCCCATTTAAACTATTTTTTCTTTTATTAACCACTTGATAATACAAATCTTTAATCATCCAATCTAACACTTTCTTGGCATGGATACAAAATCGAGTATCTAGTTCATAAATAGAACCATACATATAATCTGCCGCATAAGGACAACCACCTCCACATATACTAAGACACTCACATTCCTGACATTGTTTCATTAATAGGGGTGTACGTTTCTTCCAATACAAATAATCTACCTGTGTCCGAAAATCAAAATCCACATCATAAATACTTGATGAAAAATATTTTCGATTATTCAAATATCCATGACAGATACCAATCTTTCCATCAGGAGTTATAACATATTGATTACCACCTCCAGCACAACAATCATATAGATGCATTTTATTCTCTGAAAACGCACGAACCTTTCTCATTATCCGATCTTCGTAAAGCCCAATTCCTCTCAAACGGATAAACGCTTGAATCATAAAATCCGTCGCATCTTCATAATAATGTTCATTTTTTAATCGTTGTGTATTAGGTATTAAAAGATTAAATACTATCGTTGCGGGAGATAACTTTAATATTTCCGTTAAAACCTCATTTTTCCGACTCAACAACACTTCAGAAATTGTAATGGATAAACTGAATGGTATCCCCATTTCATGACATAATCCTATTTTCTCTCTAACAACCTCATAGCTATTATTACCATTTTTATCTATTCGCTGAGCATGCGATTCCTTATCCACGTCATATGATATACTTAAAGTAATACCGTACCCTTGGAGAGCTTTTAAAATATCTTTTGTCAACAAAAAGCCATTAGTAATTAATGCATATTTCATATCAGATGGCCAATAATATTTTTCCTTAATACGATTCACCTCATCCATAAAAAAACAAATCACATCAAAATTAAGTAATGGCTCTCCTCCATAAAATGTAATAGTCTTATCATAAGAAGTCTGCTGTCGTTCATATGTTTTTTGTAACAACTTTACCGTCTGTCGAGCAACCTCATTGGTCATTACTTTTGTTTCTCCGGCATGTTGGACAGCATTAGATATAAAACAATATTTACAATTAAAATTGCAATTTTCTGTTACCACAATATATGCATTAGAAATAGCAGGCGGAGATATCAATTCGATACATTTATTATACAATTTATTGTCTTCATCAGCATTTACTACAATATAACAATTAACATACAGATACTGGATAGTTTCTAAAATAGCATCACTATCAATATCATTTGTTTTAAAATAAAAATCCAATTGTTGTGCTTCCGTATAAGTAATAAACACAGTACGAACTAATAATGCATGATATAATGCCACCACATCATTACCTACATAAAATAGATGAACATATCTAGAATATTGCATTATTTATTTTAAGAATAAGATTATTATCAATGCAGTAAAACAAAAAAGAGGAAAATCCCCCATTTAACTCAAGTTAAAATATCAATTTTTTCCTTAAATAATTCTCTCATTACAGAGGTATTACAACTGCAAGCTAAACATACATAAATTTTTTGAATACTAACTACCGTCATTTGTTTACAAAGACAGCTACATCCACCTCCGCATGCACATGCAGCCATATGAACATCCATATAATCACTAACGTGTCCTTTAATTTGTTTGTAATCGTCTACTTTTGGTATTAGCATAATTTATTATTTTCCCTACTCTGACGGCTTTATAGGTCTTGCCATTATATTATCTCTTACGAAGAGACAATAAGACACAACTATATATTGAAAATCAACATCATAAAAAGTAATCTGGGAAATATTGCTAAATATGTTGGTATACAAAAATTTATTTTAAAGAATATTTTGCTCTTAAATACAGTATTTTGTATATATTTGCCTTATGTATTGTATCTCTTCGTAAGAGATAACAATTCTACAAAACAAAACCTCCATTACAAATCTTTCAAAATAAGCGCATTGACATTATCTATAACGGAACATTCTAGTGAAGTAAGATAAATTTGCATTGTCCTCTCAGAATCAAGTCCCATTCCCTCGCTGATCATGGAAAGACGTATGTTCTTGTTTCTCGCGATACTTGCCCACGAATGGCGGGCCACAGTCGTCAAGAGTATCGCAGCCGGAGAGGTGACGCCACAATTACCAATTGATTTTACGTTGTTTCTTCCTCTTTTTTCTGTTTCTTAAATAAGGGTCGTAAAGTTCTCTTTCCTCTGGTACATTATTAGCGTTTGAGGCGAACAGGCCTAATGAATCCCCGATAAAATTATCCCTGTCATGTTTATCCGGATTTATCCTGTTTGGCTGTACTTGTTCCTGCCGAGGATAATCGTGTTGTTCTTCCATTCTGTTACGCTGCAAGGCTGCGTCAATCCTGGAATAACTGAAGCGCCTGTCCACCTTGGAGCCGTTGAAGCGGTAGCTGTTCACGGTAAAGACAACTCCCTGCACCTCGTTTGTCTGCCCCTTATACTTGAAGCGGACTTCCACGCCCTGCCGGTTCAGGTTGGCGACAAGCACGTTCCAGTTTCCGCACCTGCCAGTTTCCGTTTTGAGGATGGCGTACAGTTCATACTTCGTCTTGTCCGGCTCCTTCAGGCGGTTGCGCTTGACGTTCTCCTTGCCGTCCGCCATATACAGACCGTATTTCAACGTCAGCTCCCTGCAGATACGGGTACTGCGTAGTCGCTCGTTCCTGTCCGAAATGGTGTTGCCATTGTTGTCTATGCGGTTGAAGGCGATATGCACGTGCGGATGCTCCTTGTCGAAATGCCGGGCGATGAGGAACTGCGTATTCCGGATGCCCATTCGCTCCATATATTCAAGTGCGATACCTGCCATGACGCGGTTCGTCAAACGCGGCTCGTCCTCCTTGGAAAAGCTCAATGCGATGTGTCCGACCGGCTTCGCAACCTTGTTGTTCATCTGCGACTGGACGTTGAAACTCATGGCAATGGTCTCCTTATTTTCCAGAAATAAGCCGTCGTGAGCCACCACCTGCGTTCCTTTTTCCTTATCAAGAATGTAATTCACCACGCCCTTAAAATCGCCTCCCTTTACAATTTTAGCCATCATATTCCTATCCTGCTGATGAGTTCGTGAATCCTTGCCACCACCACCTTGCAGTCCCAACGGACTTCGGATAAGTCTCCCGTATTCGCCTTGCGTGCAAGCTGGTTGAGGTTGTTCGCCATGCCGCAGAGCTGGCGCACATATCCGGCGTGTTCCTCCGACAGCCGTTCCTTCACATGACCGTTCCGGAAACACTCCCTCATGTACTCGCTCGGCGATACGCCCGTCTGATGCGCCTGCGTCAACAGACGGAAATAATCCGGGGGCGTCATTTTCACCGCTACACGGTATTTCAGTTTCTCGGTTTCCTCTTTTCTGGGACGACCGCCCCTGTTGCGTTCCTTCTTCTGTTCCATATCCAATGTGTTTACTGTGAATACTGCATAGACCAACGGGATGTCCTCTTTTGCGACCGCCGGGAGCAAAAGCAGGCGGTTTCGGTACACCCGAAACACAAACTTGCTACCTCCAAATTCAAAACCTCTCCGTTTTGAGTAACTCGAAATAATTCCATTCCTGCTATCGTCTTAATGCTTACAATTTACGCCATTGTTCGAGGTCGTCCCGATAGATTTCCAGATGATGTGTTGCAAGATTCTCCAGCAGTCCCGATACGCTCATCCGCCTTGTTCCGAGGGTGCGGACAATCCTGTCCAGCTTGTCACGGACATTTCTGCTGATGAACACGGGCTTGCGGTCCTCGATTCGGGGAACTTGCAGGAAGGCGGTGCGGTATTCTTCCAAAGAAAGCCGCCGTTGCTTGTTGCTGATGCGTTTTGTGGATACTTCATTGGAAACGGATGCGTCCTGTTCTGCGTTCTCGGAAGGCGATTGGGATAAGGGAAGATATTCCTCCATTTTTGGGAACTCCTCTGTCGGGAAATAGCTTTCCGGATGAAAGTCCCGATATTCGTCTTCGCTTCCTGCCGATGTTTTTCTTTTCTCTGTCATGATGAATCTGGTTTAATTGTTTATAGGATTTATAAAATGGTCTCGGCATCTACTCCGGACCTGTTGTCGGGAACAAAAGAAAGGAAGTCGCCGTCATCAGCCAAGCGATTGGAGCCGATGCGTCAATTTTGTCGACTATTGCCACGAGGAAGAGTAGAGGTTCCGTACATACTTCACCGATTTGCCCAAGTGCGGTCATCACAGATAGTGAGTACACACGGTATAGTGATTACAGGAAAAATATTGATAACGATAAGCACACGGATAAATACCCCGGAATGAAGCAAACCACTGCAAACTTGTGCCACATGCTGCCACTTGCTTGAATTTGTGCGATGATATGGATGAAAGTGTTTTACTTCGCAAATGAAATAAAATTAATAATCATATCAAAACCAGTAAAATGTATGGAAGTAATTACGATTGAAAAGAAGACGTTCGATGAAATGAGTGAGAAATTTGACCGGTTTGTAAACCGGGTGGAGGAAATCTGCCGGCGATGCGGAGACAAAGGCATGGGAGAATGGCTGGACAATCAGGACGTGTGCCGGATGCTCAACATCAGTCCCCGGACGTTGCAGACGCTTCGGGATAACGGTACGCTGGCATACAGCCGGATTAACTACAAAATCTATTACAAGCCCCAGGATGTGAGACGCATCCTCCCGGTTGTGGAGGAAAGACGGAAAGAGGCGGAATTCAGGAAGAGGGCGATTTGAAATAAGGAACCACTGAATCCGGAAATGAAGTAAAATGAACAACAAATTAAAACCTAAACTGAAATTAACCTAAAACCAAATGCCTATGAACAACGAACTGATAACGGAAAAGAACGAAAGGGTCAGCCGCTTTATGGAAAGCCTCGAGAGGATGCTGAAAGGAATGGAACGCCTTGCCGCCGGTTGCCGTCCTGTCTTGAACGGGGAACGCTATCTGACGGACAAGGAGCTTTCCGCCCGGTTGAAAGTGAGCCGACGGACATTGCAGGACTACCGGAATGAGGGAAGAATCCCGTATATCCTGTTGGGCGGAAAGATTCTTTACAGGGAGAGCGACATAGAAAAGATGCTGGAGGAGGGATATCGGGAAGCGTTCCGATGTCAGGATTAGGTGAATTGTGGATGCCGTCTGATTTTCTTGATGGAGCGCAGTTCTCCGGCTGCCTCCCCTGAGGCATTATCAAACACCAAAAAAGAAAACAGCCTGCCGGATAACATCGTATCGGTGTCCCGTGCAGGCTGTTTTTCTGTTTTCTTTCCGTCACTTGTTCCCGTTGCCGGATGCCTTTGGGGGCGTGCCGTTGACAGGTGCAAGGTTTTCGGACGGAATACGCTCCGAAGGAGGAAGATTGCATCCGAAACGGTTCTGTCCGCCCGACCTTGCACTTCTCAAAAGCTGCACGCCTATCTTTGCAACCGGATAGCGGAAACAGGCGACGGAAAGAACGGACTTGTCTGTTTAATTGTATATACCTCCTTTATCCCGACCTTGTCGGTTGAAACCGTCCTTATATACCACCAAATACACCGTAGGTATCGTGTCGCCGTTCTTGCCGGAATATAACCGTTCTATCAGAAATTGCCGGAAGATACGACTTCCCTTGCTCCGTATTCTGAACGAGACGGCTAAAATTATTTCAAGGTTGTAAACATCATAACTGATGCCATTGGGTTGCCTGGCATACTTCGCCGTATCAAACTCGCTTAGTTCCTTGTTCTTGTAAATGGACTTGACAACCTTTCGTACATCGTACTCGAACACGCCGAGCAGGTCGGCGATTTCCGACAGGGTCATCCATACGGGAACGTCCGGCATCGTGACCGCCCCCGTTTCGCTGATTGTAATGATTCCTCGGTTCATACGCTGAATTTTTGACGTAACACATCCATTTCTTCCGCCACTGTCTTGTCCATCAACCTGGCATATATCTTGGTCGTACGGATGTCGGAATGACCAAGCATTTTGGCGATGGATTCCATGGAAACCTTGTTAGCGAGCGCCACACAAGCAAAGGTATGACGGGCAACGTGCGAGCTGATGGATTTGTTTATGCCGCAAATATCGGCAATCTCCTTCAGATAGCTGTTCATACGCTGGTTAGAGGGTACGGGAAAGACGGCTCCTTTCCGAGAACACTCCGGATGTGAGCTGTATTTCTCCACAAGCATCCGCGGAATGTCAAGCAGGGGGATGTTGCACATATTGTTCGTCTTTTCACGGGGCTTGCGTATCCAATAGCTGCCCGTATTGTCACGTGAAATATGAAACGGCGTCAGGTGCTGTACGTCGGTAAAAGCCAGCCCGGTCAAACAACAGAATACAAAGATATCGCGAACTATCTCCAGACGCGGAATATCAAAATCCTTACTGATGAGTTTGTGTAATTCCTCCTCCGTCAGAAAGTCTCGGTTGCTCTGTGTCTGGTGGAAACGCATTTCCTGAAAAGGGTCGTCGCTCATCCATTTGTTTGTCAAGGCAAGACGGATTACCTTTTTGAGATTTTTGAGGTATTTGACCGTCGCATTCTGGGCACATCCCTTGCTCACTTTTATGAAGTGTTCAAATTCCAGGACAAAAGCAGGGGTTATTTCCCGTAATGGAATGTCTGTGCGGTTGTATTTCATCTGGAGCAGCTCTTCCAGATAACGGACGGTGCGTTCATACCGGAGGACGGTGCCTTTCACATAATCCTTCCCCAGCAGTTCACGATACTTCCGGTTGTGCTCGCGAAAGACCTCCAGAAGCATTCTGGGAGTATCGCCCTCTCCGTTGAACCGACGCTTAAGTATTTCGGCGGTAATGGGTTTGCCCGTCTCCAGCAGTTCCCGGTAGAGTTGATAGATTTTGGTGCGGATAACTTCCAGATACTGGTTCAACTCCAAAGTCTTCCGGTCTTTGCCGACAGCACAGCCTCGTTGAGCGTTCCAGCGCATCGCGTCAACGCTCCGTCCAAGCTGAAGTTCGGCACGCCGCCCGTTCATGGTAATGCGCAGTCCGATAGGGGCTTCGCCGTTCTTCAACAATCTTGTCCTTCTGATAAAGAAGAGAATCGAAAAATAGGTTCGTTGCATTGTCATACTTTCCTCCTTTTTTAGTGCGTAAAACTAGGTTTGAAAGCCAAAAACACAGCAATGCAAAACATTGTAAATCAGTGAATAATTTGCAAATTCGGTGGAAATTTTTGGAGAGGCTTACTCCACCGATTTCGCAGGTGAAAGATGCCTTATTTTACCCAAAACAGAGGAATTGTCCTAAAACAAAAATCCCCGATAACGCTTGATTATCAGGGATTTTCTTTTCATTACTTCTTCTATGAGTGATCCAGCTGGGATTCGAACCCAGGACCCCAACATTAAAAGTGTTGTGCTCTACCGACTGAGCTACTGAATCATCATTTTCTAAAATGCGGGGTAAAGATAGAGAGAATTCCCGTTATTGCAAATATTTTTTCAATTTTTCAACAACTCATAGCATTACCACCTTTCATAAAAAGAAACTTCATTGAAAATACAAAAAAATGTTGTAACTTTTTACTTGCAACTAAAAATTGTGCGTGTCATGCTACTCTATCATTATGAAAGAAAAGGATTATGGATTCTTACTACATTGCTTATTTGCACTATAGTACTTCCCAAACAATTGTCCAAGAACAAAAATCCATTTTTCTTATTGGAAAATATAACATTACCCGATACATTAACCATAAACATTGAACAACCCATTGTCAGGCTGGAATTAAATCAAGCCGACAGTCTTTCTTTAATTAAAATAAAAGGTATCGGACCTTATTACGCGCACAAGATTCTGAATTTCCGGAAACGATTAGGAGGATTTTATACTGTAAAACAACTCAAAGAATTAAATATGACCTATTTCAATGTAGATTCGTCTGCTTTTTTATTCCACGTTAATCCTCTCTTAATTCAAAAAAGAGAGTTGGATACACTTACTTTCAAAGAAATATTAAGACATCCTTATTTGGAATATGAAGACGTCATACTCATTTTTCAAGCAAAAAAACAATATAAAAGAGTTTCTTACGATACCCTGCAACAACACCGTGTACTGCCTTCACACAAACTCAAGAAAATAAAACCTTATTTCAAATAAAACCAAGCACAAACAGGCTTCCCTGTTTTATCAATCGAATCCGGGACGCCGAAAACTTCTCGCTTTCGGAAAATACTTTTCAATATCGCGCACCAATTGTTGCAGAATAGTCTGTATATGTATTATTTCTTTTTCCAATGCCGGACAATACTTTTTTAAAACCTCCCACGCCCGAGCAGATGATTCGATTCCTATCAATGCCACTTTAGCCGAACCGTTATAATCCTTTTCTTCTATTTCGCATTCACAATCACCCTCTCTATATTCCTGTTGTATCAACAAGGCACGCCTCATTTTTATTTGTATAACATCCAGATACCAATTAATCTTATCCAAAGCATCTCCTGTTTCCTGTTCTTCCACCATCCCCTCTTTCCATTCCTGCTCATCCAAAATACCAAATACAGCCTCCAGACAAGTATCACACAAAGATTCATAAATCAGACATTCTCTGATAACATCAAACACAGGAGATGAATCATCAAGTTCATCCTCTTCCTGTTCATCCTCATATACTCTCTGCCACAACTTTTTTTCTACCTCCTCTATCTCAAAAATTCCCTCAACATCAACACCTTTTTCTTTTGCCACCTCACACAAAACCTCATAAGTTGAATCAAAAATATCATTCAAATCTCCCCATGTATCCTCACCAGTCGTATTCAAATCCTTAAATGTCAAGCGCCTGCCCAATTTCTGTTCCATCCTCTCTCCCAGCACATAATTCAAGCACACTGTTTGTTTCGTGCATTTTTCACACCACTTATCACAAAAATTATAAATGCCGGGAACAAATCTATTTTCTTCTAATCCTTTTAACTCTTTCTTTGACACGACGATAACTTATTTTAAACAATTAAAATCCGTTACAAAGATAATGGATACGAACAGATAAACAAAATCTTTAACTAACTGTAACTTTCCATACGACAATAAAAATTTATTACTATCTCTCTATTACCCCTCACCTTTCACCTGCCGGATAGAAAGCCCTATTCGGCGCCTTTCCTTATCCAATTGTATTACCTTCACCATCACCTGTTGATGCAACTTCAACACTTCCGTCGGGCTCGATACGTAACGATCTGCCATTTCGGATATATGAACCAATCCGTCCTGATGCACTCCGACATCTACAAAAGCCCCGAAATTAGTAATATTAGTTACGATACCGGGCAGTACCATACCTTCCTGCAAATCCTCTATCGTATGAATACCTTCCGCAAAACTAAAAACCTTTGCCATACTGCGAGGATCCCGCCCCGGCTTCCTCAACTCTGCCACAATATCTTTCAGTGTCAGCAAACCGGTCTTTTCATCCACATATTTTGACGGATTAATCTTCCCGCATAATTCCTCATTACCTATCAACTCTTTCACATTTACATGAAAATCCCTGGCTATTTTCTCCACCACATAATATGACTCCGGATGCACTGCCGAATTATCCAAAGGATTCTCTGCCTCCTCTACTCTCAAAAAACCGGCACACTGTTCAAAAGCTTTCGCCCCCATTCTCTTCACATTTTTCAGTTCCTCACGACTTTTCAACTTACCATGCTCCCGAATATACTCCACAATATTATCCGCTAAAGCCGGACCCAAACCGGAAACATACGTAAGCAAATATTTACTGGCCGTATTTACATTCACACCCACCTGATTCACACACGATTCTACAACCCTGTCCAAACTCTCTTTCAGCCGTGTCTGGTCTACATCATGCTGATACTGCCCCACACCTATCGACTTCGGGTCTATCTTCACCAATTCTGCCAAAGGATCCATCAAACGTCTCCCGATAGACACAGCACCCCTCACCGTCACATCATACTCAGGAAACTCCTCTCGGGCAATTTTAGAAGCGGAATACACAGAAGCCCCACTCTCGCTGACCACAAATACCTGCACCTTGCGATCATAGCGAAGATTCTGAATAAACGTCTCCGTCTCCCGTCCGGCCGTTCCATTCCCGATAGCTATCGCCTGAATATTATACGTAGATACCATATTGACTATCTTCGTTGCCGCCTGCTTATAAGCACTGTGCGGCGGGTGAGGATAAATCGTCTCATTATGCAGCAACTGGCCCGTTTCATCCAAACATACGACCTTGCACCCCGTCCGAAATCCTGGGTCTATTCCCAGCACCCGTTTGGTACCCAAAGGAGGAGCCAGCAACAGTTGTCTTAAATTCTCCGCAAAAACACGAATAGCCTCTTCATCCGCTTTTTCCTTAAACACCTGTAAATTTTCCGTCTCCATCGCAGGAAAAAGCAAACGCTTATAAGCATCCTTCACTGCCATTCTTACCTGTCCGGAAGCCTCGTTATCGTTTTTCACAAAAATCCGCTCCAATCCCTCCAGCGCCTGTTCATCATTTATCTCAATCCCGACCTTAAGTATTCCTTCCGCCTCTCCTCTCCGGATAGCCAATATCCGGTGAGAAGGACAACGCTTCAATAACTCCCGGAAGTCAAAATAATCGGCAAACTTCTCACCCTCCTTTTCTTTCCCTTTCACCACCTTCGACCAAATCACCGCCTCCCGCTCCACTTGTCTTCGGGTACGGTTTCTCGCCGCCTCACTTTCATTCACCCATTCGGCTATAATATCCCTGGCCCCTTGCAGTGCCTCCCCTTCATCCTTTACCTCTCCTTTCACAAAACGCATCACCCGATTTTCCACATCCCCGTTCTCCTGTCTCATCAATATCGCTGCCAACGGCTCCAACCCCTTCTCCTTTGCTTTGGCCGCACGTGTTTGTTTCTTCGGCTTAAAAGGCAAATAAATGTCTTCCAGCAAATGGGCATCCGTACAACGACAAATCTGTGCCTCCAGTTCCTCTGTCAATTTTCCTTGTTGCCGTATACTATCCAACACACTCGCCTTTCTCTTTTCCAAATCTTGAAAACGGACATACATCTGCTGCACTTTCTCCACACTCACTTCATCCATGCTACCGGTCATTTCTTTCCGGTAACGGGCAATAAAAGGTATCGTTGCCCCTCCTTCTATCAACGTAATCAAATTATGTATATACTTTCGGTCTATACCGGTTTGTTCGGCAAGAAAAGACACCGGATCAATAAAAAATTCCATAAATAGTTTTATTATATAACAGTAAATCCCGTACAAATATACAATTATAAACTTTATTACTTACCTTTACACACAAAAGTTAAAACATAGTAATGATTCGCGTAAAAGAGGTTAAAAAAAACTACGGAGAACTTCAAGTATTAAAGGGCATCACGTTAGAAGTCAAAGAAAATGAAATCATAACCATCGTCGGAGCCAGCGGAGCAGGCAAAAGCACCTTGCTGCACATCATAGGCACCTTGGATACTCCCGACAGTGGAGAAATATGGTTCGACGACATCAACATATCTTCCCTTTCTTCCAACAAATTAGCCACATTCCGCAACAACAACATCGGCTTTGTCTTCCAATTCCATCATCTTCTCCCGGAATTCACCGCTCTGGAAAATGTCTGCATGCCGGCATGGATAAAAGGAATATCCAAAAAAGCGGCTGAAAAAAAAGCAATTGAATTATTGGAACTTATGGGATTGAAAGAACGTATCTTTCACAAGCCGAACGAACTGTCGGGAGGAGAACAGCAACGGGTATCCGTAGCAAGGGCATTAATCAACCAACCCAAAGTCATTCTGGCAGACGAGCCGTCGGGCAATTTGGATACTCAGACCAAAAACGATTTGCACCAGCTTTTCTTCACGTTACGGGAAGAACTGAAACAAACATTCATTATCGTAACACACGATAACGAATTAGCCGAAATGGCAGACAGAAAAATCAAGCTGAAAGACGGGAAAATAGATATTTCTTATATCTTTGCATGATTTTATAAAATAATACTAATTACATGAAATACACCAACGAATTAGACCGATTAAGCTATTGTTTGGGAATCAGCATCGCAAGCAACCTGATATCATCGGGTGTCAAAACAATCAATCCGGATGTCTTCAACGAAGCCATGTCAACCGTATTCGACGGAAAAATGCCTGAAATGAAACCGGAAGAAATAAACAAAGTACTGCAAGACTATTTCGATAAACTTGAAAGTGAAAAAGGAGCCAATGCAAAAGCTAAAGGTGAAAAATTCTTAGCGGAAAACAAAAATAAAGAAGGAGTAATTACACTCAAAAGTGGTCTTCAATATAAAATACTGAAAGAAGGAAACGGTAAAAAACCCAAAGCAACAGATACCGTTAAATGTCATTACGAAGGACGGTTAATCAACGGGACGGTTTTTGACTCCTCTATTCGCAGAAACGAACCGGCGGAATTTCCGGTAAACGGTGTCATCGCCGGATGGGTGGAAGCCTTGCAGATGATGAATATCGGTTCAAAATGGCAACTGTACATCCCTTCCGAACTCGCTTACGGTGCACACGGAGCAGGACAATCCATCGGACCGAATGAAACCCTTATTTTCGATGTAGAATTACTTGATATTTTATAAACTATAAAGTCACGAAACAATGAATGCAAAATTATTATTACTGACACTCTCTGCCGGAGTCATCATGATGAGTAGCTGCAACAGCGGCTGCACAACCTCCACCACGGCAACATTAAAAACGGCAAATGACACGGCCAGCTACTACATCGGTTACATGTACGGATCAGGACTTGAACGCTCCGGATTAAAGAAACCGAACATGGAAGCTGTTGTTGCCGGAATGAATGCCGCATTGAAAAAAGCCGATGTGAAAACCGACCCACAACAGATGCAAATGTATCTGAGCATGTATCTACAAAAATTAGCCATGCAAGTTGCTGCTGAAAATCTGGAAAAAGGACAGGAATTTTTGAAAGAAAATGCTAAAAAATCAGATGTAGATACATTGGGTAACGGTATTCAATACAAAATACTGAAAGAAGGAAACGGGCCGAAACCCACCGCTACAGACAAAGTAAAAGTACACTACAGAGGTACTCTCATCGATGGAAGCGAATTCGATTCCTCCATTAAAAGAGGTGAACCGGCTGAATTTTACTTAAATCAAGTTATCCCCGGTTGGACACAAGCCATACAGCAAATGCCACAAGGCTCCAAATGGATTATCTACATTCCTTCCGATCAGGCATACGGCCCAAGAGGAGCTGGAGCTGCCATCGGTCCGAACGAAACCTTGATTTTTGAAGTCGAACTGCTCGACATCAACCCGAAAGCAGAGGAAACGAAAGAAAAATAAATATCGCTCAACGATATAATTCAAAAAAAGGAGAAAACAGATGTTTTCTCCTTTTTACTTTATATAAAAACAACCTTTCAGACGAATATCATCGGAAGAAGCCCCTATTTTCACTTCAAACTCTCCGGGTTCCACAACTCGGTTCATTTCCGCATCATATAGCGCAAGTTCCTCTTGCCCCAGAACAAAAACAACCCTCTTTTTCTCTCCCTTAGCCAAAGCTATACGCCGGAAAGCCTTCAACAAAACCGGTGGTTGTGAAACAGACGCCACCCTGTCGCTGATATAAAGCTGCACGATTTCATGCCCGTCATAATCACCGCAATTAGTCACCGTACAACTCACTACCTGTAACGAATCCTTTCCATTCCCCACCCGTATTTCCAGACTATCATACTTAAAATCGGTATAACTCAATCCGTAACCGAACGCATAAAGAGGTGTCCCCTCCCCGTCCATATAATCCCGGTTTCCCTCCTGCGAATAATACACCGGAAGTTGTCCCTCGCTGCAAGGCACCGATACCGGCAATCGTCCCGACGGGTTATAATCACCAAACAACACATCCGCTACAGCCGCACCCCCTTGCTCTCCGGGATACCAGCACGTAAGCAAAGCCTGGGCTTTCTCTGCCGCCATATTCATATTCAGCGGCCGTCCCTGAATATAGACAACAACCAACGGTTTACCCACATCTGCAAGCGCTTTCAACAACCGTTCCTGTTCTCCCAACAAACGCAACGTACTCCGGTCAAAACCTTCTCCGCAATCCATATCCGACACACCTTGCTCATCCTCTGTGGAAACCGTCGCCGCCCCCGTAGCTATATACTGCGTTTTAAAATCCCGGGCACTGGAGCCACCCACCACCAATACGACCACATCCGCCTGCGCCGCTACTTTCACCGCTACCGGAATATCTGCAGTCGAACTCTCCCGCACAGCACATCCTTTCACATAACTCACCTTCGTAGAAGGCGCCACTGCCCGACGTATGCCATCCAAAACCGTCACAATCTCTTTCCTGTCTTGCGGAGCAGTGTAATCTCCCAACTGATTATACATCACATCGGCATTGGGGCCGATAACAGCAATATGTTTCACCTGCTTACTCAAAGGCAAAATCCCCTCATTCTTCAACAACACAGTACCCTGTCTTGCCACTTCACGCGCCAATTCCTTGTGCTCCGCCGAACGTACCAGCTTTTTCGCCAAGGCAGGCGAAACATAGGGATTCTCAAACAATCCCAAACGGAATTTCAAGCGAAGTACATTCGCCACCGCCCGGTTCAAATCATCCTCCGTAATCTTTCCCTCCTCCAAAGCATTCTTCAAATTCCTGCCAAAAGCATTTCCTCCCAAATCCATATCCAAACCGGCTTTCAAAGCCAGCGAAGCCGCTTCCTTATTGTCTTGCGCCACCCGCATCCCGACAATACCCTCTATGCTGAATAAATCCGAATAGACAAAACCATCAAATCCCCACCTGCCACGCAACACCTCCATCAATAAATACCTGTTCGCCGTACAAGGCACCCCGTCTATCGAATTATAGGAAGTCATCAATGTACCCACACCCGCCTCCACGGCTTTTCTGAAAGGAGGCAAATACTCCGAAAACAACTGACGCATCCCTACATTGGCTCGGTAACCGTTATGTCCGCCTTCGGGAATACCATAAGCGGCAAAATGCTTGAGCGTCGAAAACAAATGCCTCCCGTCATCCTGCCTGTCCCCCTGCATGCCTTTCATAAAAGCCACCCCCAACACAGACGTCAATACGGGGTCCTCGCCAAAAGTCTCCTCCATACGCGACCAACGGGGATCACGGGCAACATCCAGTACCGGCCCGTACCCGATGCCCGCTCCCTGCAAACGGGCCTCCAAAGCAATGGCAGCACCCATTCTGTATATCAGCTCCTCATTCCACGTACTGGCCTGCGCCAGAGACGTCGGAAAAACCGTCGTACCTATGGCCATGTGACCGTGCGGACACTCTTCGGCAAACAAAACCGGTATACCCAGACGGGTTTGCTCCACGGCATACCGTTGCAACGCATTCAAAGCCATAGCGGCCATCTCCGGATTCAAACCGGTCTCCAACGTCTTCTGTGTCCACGGATCTGCACGAAGTACCGCCCAAAAAGAGCCCGCAGGCATCTCCGCCATCCGTTTTTTATAAAGTTCCGACACCTCCACGCCCTTCTTCGTTTTCGTATACATCTCCCAACCCATCGGACAACACAACTGTCCCACCTTCTCTTCCACCGTCATGCGCCCGAGCAAATCCTTCACCCGCTCCTCAACGGAAGCCTTCGCCTCCTTATACAACGGCTTTTGCGCCGACAATCGCCCTACGGCAACAACAACAATCACAAACAACCAAATCCCGCGTCTCATCTTTTTCGTGTAAACTGTAAAGCTATCGACTCATTTTTCAACCCTTTGGGCAATGTCACCGTCACCTGCTCACCCACAACCTTATACCTCAATTTCCGACCATCCCCCAACAATATCATATCGCCTTCCGGCACATTACCAGTCCACAGAACCGTTCCCGGCAATACCTCGTCATCAGGCAACGCATACACGGCATACAGCGTATTCCCATCCTTATCTGCCGTAAACCACACATTTCCATCATGATAATGCGGAGTCGTACGAGTAGCATAAATTGCTTTTCCATTCGCACGCAACCACTTCCCCACACCTTTCAGACTCTCTTCCACTTCCGGCTGTATAATACCCTCCGGTGTAGGTCCGACACCCAACAACAAACAACCACCCTTGGCCGTTATCTCCGCCAAAATGTTCACCACCTGATTCGACGTCTTATATTTGGCATCCGGAGCCCATGCCCAACTGTGCGACAACGTAATGCAACTCTCCCACGGATGATTTATCTGTCTGTCCGGGATACTGCGCTCCGGCGTCTGGTAATTCTCATTCTTTCCCTTAATCGTCCGGTCCACCGCAATCAATCCCCGTTGCTTTCCCGACCGGGCTTTTGAAAGCACATCATCCAGATAAACCTCCTCGCCGGTAATCCAACCGCCATCCAGCCACAAAATATCGAACTGTCCGTAATCCTCCATCAACTCGGTAAGCTGATTCTTCGTAAAATCCTGATACTTTTTCCACCAATCCGGATGCTGCTCCCGTTTATAATTCTGCATACGGTTCGGCGTAGCATAGTAAGGATTCCAAAACCACTTGCAATGCCAATCCGGCTTGGAAAAATAACACCCAATCATAAAATCCTTTTCCCGAAAAGCATCAAACACATAACGCGCCACATCCCTGCGGGAATTATCCGCAAAAGGACCTTTGGCAATGGAAAAATCCGTGTACTTAGAATCAAACATACAAAAACCGTCATGATGTTTCGTCGTGAATATCATATACTTCATACCCGCATCTTTCATTACTTCCGCCCACTGTTCCGGATTAAACGCCGTCGGATTAAAGACATTGGCCAATCCCCAATACCACTCCTTATACCCCTCATACGTATACTCTCCGGGACGCGTAATCCACCCTTCCGAACAAATCTGCCACGACTCCACAATTCCCGGCACGGAATACAGACCCCAATGGAACAACACCCCGAACTTCTGATCCTGCCACTTTTCCAATTTCTCCAGAACCGCCTTATCCGTCGGCCATTCATACCCGTCGGACTGCTCGTGTACAAAACTATTTTCTTCTTGCGCGTACACTTGGCATGCGAAAACAAATCCGCAGATACACGCCATACATTTTTTCAATCCACTCATAACCGATTTTATTAATTATCAATTCTTGCCTTTACTTTCAAACACTCATCCTGCAAAGCCGTCCGAAGCAACCGGTAACGGCTGACCGATACCGGAGCCTTCACCAATTCGGGAACATTAAACGAATAAAGAAAACGCTTATAAAAATTTCCTTTTTTCTGCGGCAACACAAAAGGCTTATGCACTACCCCCTCCGTATCAATATAAGCAATATACGGACACGTATAAAGCCCGTCTCCCCGCCGGCTGCTGAAAACCACCCAACGGCCGTTACCGCTCCACGTGTGATAACTCTCTACACTTTCACTATTTAAAGCCTCCAGCGGATAACATGCCGACGTCTTCAAATCGAGCATCCACAAATCCGCTTCCTGATGCCAGATAGAAAAGTTCCCGTAATCGGACAAGGTAAACATCAAAAACCTACCGTCCGGAGAAACCCGCGGAAACGACACGCTCTTCCCGTAACGCTCCCCCTGATACAACGTATCCACCTTCTCGCCGAATGTCCGGCTTTCGGCATCAAAATCAATACTGCACAAACTATACTTCACCTGCTCATACTCATCGGGCATAGACCGCTTGCGCGCCGAACAAAAATACAGTTTTTTCCCGTCCGGAGAAAAAGCCGGAAACGTTTCATACGCCTCTTCATCAAACAGCAAAGGCGACGTAAACACCTCATTCCGCCGTACATCATACACCACCACATCCGAAGCCAGGTCCATCACCTCTATGCGGTTCCGGTGATGTGTATGGAAAAGCTGCTTCGTATCATTCACCGAATAAGCGATAAACTCACCTCCCGGATGCCAATAAGGATATACCAGCGCGGAAATCGTCCGGTCCGTCTTCGTATCCAGCTTCACCACCTTTCCCTCCTCCGATAGGATAGTTCCTCCGTGCTTGGCTCGCAAATGAAACGTCATCTTATCCGGATTCTGCATACAAAAAGAGTGACAATTCATGCAATTACGCCCCGTCTGCTCATTCGTAAGAACAGCCCGCTCATCGAAATTCTCCAGATTACGCTGATAAATTCCCATATCGTGCCACATCTCATATCCCGGCGGTATCAGCCTGTACACCAGATAAGGATCTATCGGTTCTTCCGCCACGGTCAGACAAAAAGGCCGGTAAGCCTTCCACCCCTCCTCTGTCCGGACACAATGTTCCGCCCGGATTCTCTTTCCTTTGGCCGCCGCCAACAGTTTTTTCCACTCCTTCATGTGCGGAATCGCCGCTCCGTCCCGGCATAATGCAACAATCCGCCGCTCTTCGTATGACAGGACAATCGCTTCCCCCTCCGGCATAAAGAAATTAAGCGGAGCGATATTACCCGGAACAACAACTTCCGAATAACTCCTTTCCAAAGGAGAGGCATCCTCCAAATGTCCGTCAATCCGGAACTCCCTCCCGCATGCCACACAGGCAAACACAAAACAAAACATCCACCATTTCATCCCTTATACAAACATTAAATAAAACCAATACGTATCCTTAAAATAAGGAGCCAATGCAGCTTTCCGATTTCTGTTGTTCCTCGTCTGGAACAATGCCTCCTGATAACTTTCATACAGCTTCCGTACCTCCGGAGAAACCCCGAACTCTTCCCACCGTTCTTTTTCCTGCTGGTACAACGCCACCACCCCTTGCTGAAAAGCAAGCGGAAGTGCTTTCAGACTCTCCGTCCCGTAATACTTGTCAAGAAACCGGCGAAAGCCCTCCATATCCTTTGTCAGCAAATAGGAAAGTCCCAGATAAGCCACCGCTTTCCCGTTCTGCGGATTGGCATCCAAAATATCCTCCAATTCCGGTACCCAGCCGTAAAACATCGCAAAACGATTATGCCTACTCAAACTGCGCCGCTTCTCTCCCAACTCCGCATCCGCCTCCACAGCCTCGTCATTGTACAAAAAGCGGCGATACTCCTGTGCCCACTTTCGGTAAAAAAGCGTCTTTTCCAGCAGCGACAAATATTTATCCGCCACGGCATAATGCCCCAATATCAAATTCGTCTTCACCAACCTAATCATCGTTTGCACCCCGTACCCTTTCGGAAACGTCATCTGGGCTTCAAACGCATGCTGTTGTGCCTCCGCCACCCATCCCACCGTATAACACACATCACTCATAACCATCCGCACCACTCCTGTATTACCGCTATTCACCAACAACGCTCCAGCCCCATACGGTTGAAAACGAAATGCGTAATCCCCCAAAACACCCTTCTGTGCCAACGCCATATTTGCATAATTCATATACACCTGATTCGTAAGCGGCTGACGGGACAACACATTCAATATCTCCTCCCACCGCTCTGTAAAAGCATAATGATTCAATTGCCACACCAATTGATTGGAATCCTTGCGCACCAGCTTCTCCCCTCCCAAAAAGAGTCCGACACCCATTCCCCACAGCAGCACTGCGGTCACTACCTGCCACCGCATTTGAACCTTCCCTGAACGTTTCCATAAACGTCCCCACGCCAACAACAGCACCGGTACTCCCCAAGCCAGCCAATGATACCACGGCATCTCCATAAAAGAATTATAATAAAAAGCCGGAGAAAAAGCCCACAGCGACACAAAAGGAAAAATCAGCGGAAACAACCAGCACCCCAACGGCAACAAAAGTGTCGCTTTCCAATGGCCCCGGCAAAAAAACAGCAACATACCGCACACAGCATACACCGTTGCCACGCTTCCCAACAAATAAAATACCACCGGTATACTCCCGGCGAAACATAGTGCTTTCACCCTGCCGTCCTGCCACCGGACGAAAAAAGATAAAAGTGCTATGACCAACAACAGGCAAACACTCCCCGTCCATTGGTAATAAAAATCACATTGGGAAAAAAGCTGCACCACAGCAACAATCGCCACCCATCCCATCGGCACCCCCGCCCTGCGGAACAAAAACGCCATACACGGCATCCCCAGACAAACGGGCAAAACAAACAGCCATGCCCCCCAATGAGGTACGGAAAAAAACTGCATTCCCCAACCGCACAACCATTCTCCAAAACCGCCCAATCCCTTCAATGCCTTATAAAAAGAATCCCCATCCGTCAAAAACAACCCTTCCTGCTCCCACTCACACAACTGGTAAGGAATCGAAACATCCACCCGCCACCACAGTAACACACTCAACAACACACCCAAACCCGCATATATCCACTTCATAAAAATCACATATTAAAAGAAAGGGGCTGAAAGTCAGCCCCCTTCAACAAAACACATAAAATTAGTAACCCGGATTCTGTCTCAAATTCGGATTGGCATCGATAGCCGTCTGCGGTATCGGCAATACTTCATTCTTGCCTACCGTAAAGGTACGATTTTCTTCAAGCTCTGGAGTTGTAAGTTCTACATCAAAATCTCCATCAGCATTCTTTGTGTCCAATATTTTACCCATCACACGTACAACCGGTTGATTCAATACGTCTTGAGCTATACCCCAACGGATAATATCCATCCGGCGGAGTCCTTCATAAGCAAATTCTACCCGACGTTCCCGACGTACCAATTCACGCAAAGTTGACTGACTGTTGTATTTTGCCCGATCAACTTTCGGCATCGGAACTCTTTCACGTACTTGGTCTATAGCATCATACACAGAAGCATCAATCTGATTCTGTTCTATTTTTGCCTCTGCATACGACAACAGAACTTCTGCATAACGCAATACAGGGAAATTCCTATCTGCATCCCAAATATCATCAAACTCATCCAAATTACCGTAGAATTTCTTGAAATTATATCCTGTATGAGTACAGTTATTAGCATCAGGACCGTAATCCCCACTCTTCGGTATGATAGAAGGGAAACCTTTGCCTCTTGCTGTCGTATCACCTTCTTGGCCATAAATATCATACACCTGCCCCGGATAAAGAATCGTTGCACGCAAACGCGGGTCACGACCTACATACGGATTTTTAGCATCATAATCAGCAGACTCCTCTATAGTCTCCCCAGTTGCCATTTCATAAGCATCCACCAACGCCTGTGTCGGTACGATAGACGACCAACCACCGTAACCATTAGCCATATAAGCACCAAACCACATGCTATAGTTACCTTCTTTATTGTGCTCTGTAGAGAAAATCACTTCGCTATTGTATTGGTTAGCCTTATAGAATGATTCTTCATAATTCAGCTTCGGCATAGAATATTTTCCCTCATCCATGATGGTCTTCGCCATTGCTGCAGCATTCGGATAATCACCGGTAATCAAATATACACGGGTCAAGAAAGCCTGAGCTGCACCTCTCGTCAATCTACCGGCGGCAGCCGTAGCAGGAAGAGCGTCAATACACTCATTCAACTCTTTCTTAATAAAATCCAAAATCGTATTTTTATCAGTACGAGGCACCATAGCATCTTCTATAGTTGCAAACACCTCTTCCGTAAACGGGAAATCACCGTAGCAATTTACCTTCCAGAAATAAGCCATTGCACGAAGTACCCGTACTTCTGCCCGGTATTGATTACGCTTTGCCTCCGAAGAGAACTCAATCGTATTCTCCCGCATCAGATACTCATTGTAGGTACGGATATCCAAAAAACTAAAATAGTTTACAATACTAACTCCGGAAGGAGCCATAGATCCGTTAGCAACACAACGATAACCTTCATGTGTATGGAAATTGTACTGATTATCGGTAGTACAGTCCCAATACCACATCTCTTCTATACGGTAAGGACTGGCAATACTGCGATAGCAACCGGTCAAAGCCACATCGGCATCTCCTTCAGTTTTCCAGAATGTAGCAGGTGACAAAGCATCTCCCGGTGCTCTGTCCAAGAAATCTTCCGAACAACCGGCAAACATTGTCGGTACCGCTAAAAGCAGGCAATATTTAAAAAATCTTTTCATATTCAATTCCTTTTTAATCGTTAATAATTAAAACGTAACATTCAGACCCACAGAATGTACCTTCGTTTGCGGATAATAGTTACCACGTCCGGCTGGAGCTTCCGGGTCCCAACCTTTCAAGAAATTGGTTACCGTCCAAATGTTCTGACCGGAATAGTAAATTCTCACTTTGGAAATTCCGGCTTTTGCCAACCAATTCTTCGGCAACGTATAACCTACCTGCAAATTCTTCAAACGAAGGTAGTTTGCATTCTGTAACCAGAAATCGGAACAGGTATTCGGCATACTTACGTCATTCAAACCAATCGTTGCACGCGGGTATTTGGCATTGGTATTTTCCGGTGTCCAGCTATCCAACCACAATTTAGCAGGTTTAGCAGCATCACCATCAATAGAACCGATAGCCTCAATACCCAAATATCCTTTCACGTCAGCAGCACCCTGGAAGAATGCCATTACATCAAAACCTTTGTAATTTGCTCCAATATTAAAACCATAAGTTATGCCCGGATCCCAAGAACCCAATACAACACGGTCATCTGCATTGATGACACCATCACCGTTTACATCCACATATTTCAAATCACCGGGACGTACAGTATTACCAGTAATAGCATATCTATGTTCAGCATTATAAGCATCTATTTCAGCCTGAGACTGGAAGAATCCATTGGTTTTATAACCGTAGAAGCTATTCATGGCTTCGCCTTCACGCATAATAGATGAATAATCTCCGCTACCATATTGTTCTCTCACATCCCCCATTGATTTAATCTTATTCGTATTGAAAGCGACGTTACCTCCGAAATTAAAGTCTACTTCACCAAAAGAATCCCGGTAGTCCACAGAAATTTCAAAACCTTTGTTGCTCACTTTTCCTACGTTGTCATAGTAACTACTCAAAGCATAAGTAACCGGAGTAGACACTTGCATCAAAATACCGTCAGTGGTCTTATCGTAATACTCCAATGTTAAATTTACTTTCTGGATAAATGACAAATCCATGGCAACACCCCACGTAGTTGTCTCTTCCCATTTCAAATTCGGATTGGCTGCATACACTGTTTTAGCACCAGAAGAAATAGATCCTCCGAAAGGATAATTATATCCCAAGGTCATGGTAGAAACTGTCGGATAATATCCCTGGCCGATATCCTGGTTACCCAGTTTACCCCAGGAAGCACGCAACTTACCATTGTTTACAACTCCCTTCAATGATTCAAAGAAACCTTCTTCAGAAAAACGCCATCCAGCAGATACAGAGGGGAATGTACCCCAACGATTACCGCGGGCAAAACGGGAAGAACCGTCATAACGCAAATTGGCTTCCAACAAATATTTGCCGGCATAATCATAATTGATACGTCCGAACCAAGAAAGCATTGCCAATTCACGAGTATAACCGCTATTACTCATACTAGCAGTACCTCCGGCATTCAAATCAGTCAAAGTATTACTCGGGAAATTTTGACGATAAGCCTGTGTATTTTTGTATTTATACAATTCGGCATGATAACCGCCCAATACAGACAAATTATGAGCTCCGAAAGAATCTTTATACTCGGCAATTACATCACCGGTAATACGGTCATAATGCGTTGCACCTTCCCACAATTTATCTACAGAACCTTGTGTATATGTTTCAGAAAACTTCAACGCTTTACGCATTTCGTGCATATCCTCATAATACAATTTATAAGATCCCATCGCCTTTACGGACAACGACGGCAAAATATAATATTTGGCAGAAGCAATAGACTGCAAATTATGACGAACCCGGTCATTCGTAGAATTGTTATCCAACCACGCAATCGGGTTACCGTCTCCGATTCTTCCATACGTACCGTCAGAATATTTATAAGGAACCATCGGAGAAATCATATTTACTTGACGGAAGAATTGTGCGAAACCACCAACATACGGGTTAGTCGGCTCTGTCAAATCAATATGAGAATAAGACATACTGAATGACGTTTCCAAATTGTCTTTCGGATTCGCATCCAAATTCAAACGCATGTTATATTGCTCTTTTTTAGCATGACGAACAATACCATCTTGACTTTGATAACCCAAAGAAGCCATATAACGCAATGCCTCATTACCACCGGAAACGCTCAAATTATGTGTCTGCTGGAATCCAGAATCTTCGTAAAACAATCCTTGCCAATCCGTATTTGCATAATTATCGGGATCGGAACCATCCTCAAATTTACGGATATCTTCTGCTGTATAAGTCGGAGCATATCCATTATTTATACGAGCCTGATTGGTCAAACGGGCATATTCCGCAGAACTAGCATATTCAGGTAAATCGGTAGCCGACTGCCATCCGAAAATACCGGAATAATTTACAACAGCTTTACCGGTCTTACCGCGTTTGGTCGTAATCAAAATCACACCGTTGGCAGCCTTTGAACCGTAGATGGCGGAAGAAGCTGCATCCTTCAATACGGAAATTGATTCAATATCATTGGCATCAATGTCATTCATGGTAGATTCCACTCCATCCACAATCACCATCGGGTCGGCAACGTTGAACGTACCGGTACCGCGTACGCGAATCGTACCGTTATCCGAACCAGGCTGACCGCTTCTCTGAACAACTGTAACACCGGGAAGCAAACCCTGCAAACCGGCAGAAACGGAAGTAATCGGACGAGCCTCAATCAATTTGTTGTTTACGTTAGCCACAGAACCCGTCAAATTCAACTTTTTCTGCGTACCGTAACCAACCACAACCACCTCTTCCAGATTCAGATTGTCTTCTTTCAAAGAAATCGTAAGCGGACTTCCGTCCCATTTTACTTCTTGGGTCTGATAACCCATGAAAGAAACAACCAACGTACTCCCCACAGAAACATTATCAATGGAAAACTTACCGTCGAAATCCGTAGAATTTCCATTGGTTGTTCCTTTCACCAACACAGCCGCACCGACAATCGTTTCGCCCGTCGCTGCGTCTTTCACCACTCCGGTACATGTACCCGACTGTTGTTCGGTCATTGCACCTGACATTCTCTTTCCGGCAAATGCATAGTTACCCACACATAAGAAAAAAGAGAAAAATAGCATTACTGCTAAACTTAAGTGTTTTGTCATAACTAAAATGTTTAAAATTAAGTATTTATATCAAAATAATCCAATTGACCGGATCTCCGTAAAAAATCCGGCTCAATCGTTTAATTATTTTCAGCTAAAAATCCCTTTATCACCTCCACACATCATTACTCAATCGTTTTCGTTACAAAATACAGGTACATGCTTGCTAAGCAGGTATCACTTTTATAAATCATTTATTAGTAACCACTTTTGAAGTAAAAACTATAATCTCCAAAGTAAAAATCACTCTTTTTTTTCAAATAACTTCCTTGCACATTATTTCGACGGTAAAATTAGAACGAAATTCGGAAACAACAAAATAAAATCGTTAATTTTTATAAAATGCTGTGGTTCTAACATTTAAAAATTAAAAATAATCCTCAACAACATCTTAAAAAGCCTCACCCTCCTTCAACTTTCCCATCACCGATACCTGCTTAGCAAGCAGGTATCTTTTATTTTCACCTTCACCTCTCCCCTAATCATGTTTATTAAAGATTTTCGTTGAGTTCTTTTGAAAAACGTTCAAATTTGCCCACATTTGCAGTCAAATTTTTAAAAACCATGAATTACGAAATTAGCGGTAAACTCATTTTTAAAGAAGATACCCAACATATCAGCGACAAGTTCCAGAAAAGGGAATTTGTCATCGAAGTGGAGAATGAAAAAAATCCCCAATGGAATGATTTTGTCAAAATACAACTTATTCAAGACCGTTGCGATTTGTTGGAAAATATCCAACTAAATGAAAATATCAAGGTATATTTTAATGTACGAGGCAGAAAATGGGAAAATCAGGGGAAAGTATCCTATTTCACCAATCTGGAAGGCTGGAGAATCGAGAAGGTGGCACAGGAAGCTCCGGAAAACATACCGGTACCCCAATATACCGTAGAAGATATTCCCCCGATGCCCGAAGCCGACGACCTGCCGTTCTGATACTTTTTCGCCGCAGGCTCCTGTATTTCCGTACAGGATTTCTTAAAGACACTGCCGTTATACTGCCGTATTAACTCCGAATCAACTCCGTTCCGAAACGGAGTTGATTCGGAGCAAACAAATTAAAAACATACAAGCATCCATACGAAAGCATAACGGACGTATGGCGTTTCACTTATGAGAAATTAGCTTTATCTCCGTATCGGTCAATTCTATCTTTTTCTCTTTAAAAAGAGTGCCGATAGCTTTCTTGTAATCTTTCTTGCTGCATTCAAACAGATTGTAGATAATTTCCGGTGCAGTTTTGTCGGACACATCCAAGATTCCTCCGTTATCTTTCAGTTTCTCGAGTATCTTATTTACAATAGCATCTATCCGGCTGTATCCCCTCTTTTGCAAAGTAATATCTATTTTCTCGTCTTCCCGCACCGCTTTGATATAGCCTTTCAATTTCTGCCCCAGTTTCAAAGGACGGAATATTTCATTCCGGTATACAAGTCCCCAATAAAGATTGTCTACAATAACACTATACCCTAAATCGGATTGGCGGGCTATCAATACATCCACTTCCTGTCCCGGCTTATAATCAACAGGAACGTTATCAAGGTATTTCTCTATTTTTGCCGTCGCAACGATACGGTCTGTCGTTTTATCGACATAAGCATAGACCAAATAAGATTTTCCTTCCACCATCCTTTCCCGCTGTTCACGGAAAGGAACGAACAGGTCTTTGCGTAATCCCCAGTCCAAAAAAGCGCCGACAGATGTCACCGATACCACTTTCATCCGGGCAAATTCCCCTACAGCGATATTGGGAGTTTCTGTCGTAGCGATGATTCTGTCTTCAGAATCAAAATAGATGAATACTTTTACGTAATCTTCCGGAAAACAATCTTTCGGGACGTATTCGTTAGGCAACAATATTTCCCCCCATTCTTCCCCGTCCAGATATACCCCGAAGTCTACAACCTTTACGACCTGTAAAGTATTGTATTTTCCTATTTCTATCATGTTGCAGCAGTAAAAGTCCCTATCCCATTATATTTTCCACTTCCCCTACCGTGATAGGAATGCGTTTGTCTCCCAATACCCGGCAGCCTTCTTCCGTAATCAACACGTCGTCTTCCAAACGGATTCCGCCGAAATCTTTAAATGTCTCTATCTTGTCATATACCAAAAAGTCTTTGTGCAACCCCTGTTGTCTCCACTGGTCTATCAGCGCCGGTATAAAATAACATCCCGGTTCATCGGTCACAACGAATCCCGGTTGCAGGCGCCGTCCCATACGCAAAGAAGAGGTGCCGAACTGGTTTACCGGACGTACTTCGTCGTCATAGCCGACGTAAATCTGTCCCAAATCCTCCATATCGTGCACATCCAGCCCCATCATGTGTCCTAGTCCGTGAGGCATGAACAGGGCGTGTGCTCCGGCAGCCACGGCCGCATCAATATCCCCCTTCATCAAGCCCAGTTCTTTCAAGCCCTGTGCCAACACCTTGCATATTTCCAGATGAACGGAAAGATAAGTCACTCCCGGACGGGACAATTCCAACGCTTTCCGATTACAGGCCACGACGATGTTGTACACATCCTTCTGCCGGGAATCGAATTTCCCGTCTACCGGTACTGTCCGGGTAAAATCGGAACAGTAGTTCATATCGTTCTCCGCACCGGCATCCGTCAGCATCATCCGTCCTTTTTTCAAGATGTTGCCATGATAATGATTATGCAATGTTTCTCCGTTTTGAGACAATATGACCGGAAAAGAAACCATTTTTCCGTAGGAAGCGGCAATACCTTCTATCAATCCCGCCACATATTGCTCTTTCACTCCCGAACGGCAGTTTTTCATAGCTGTCGTGTGCATCTCGTATCCGATGTTGCAGGCATTGGTTATCTGTTCTATCTCACACTGTTCTTTTACGGAACGTAAAGCAACAACAGCGTGTATCAATTCGAGGGATGCATATTTTTTCTGCAATTCGGGGCGAATCCCCAATAATTCTTCTATCTGCAGCATATTCGCATGTCGGTAGGGAGGCAGGAAATGAATTCTCCTTCCCTCTGCTATCGCTTGCCGAAGCATATCGGCCAATCCGGCAAAAGGGCTTGTATTTTCCACTCCGATTTTCTCGCCCAGTTCTTTTACTTTCGGTTGCGGTCCCATCCAGATAATATCGTCCATATCGACATCATTCCCAAACAAGTATTCTTTGCCGGAATCCGCATCCAGCACGCCGGCAAATCCCGGCATATCCAAACCGAAGAAGTAAAGGAAGGTGCTGTCCTGACGGAATTTGTAGGTATTGTCCGGATAATTTGCCGGCGATTCCCCGTTTCCGAGAATCAGTACCAACCCGTTGCTTACTTTTTCTTTTAATGCTTTTCTTCTGTTTTTATAAATCGTAGCCTCAAACATATCTTTTCTATATAATATTAATTCATCAATAGCGTATTTTCAAATTATTGAGCCGCATGGCACTGTTGCGGGTTTCCGGATTCGCCAAGCGGATGCCGCAGGTGTGCCAGGAACGGGATTTCAACGGACAGGCATCCGTTTCCAGTCTGTACACCGGGAAGTCTTCCAAAGGCCGGAGACTGAAACACAGTGTCTTCTCAAAACGGTTGTAGGTTTTTATCAACAAGGTGTTTTTCCCTTTTTTCAGAGGAAGGAGCACCTTTTCTTTGTTATACCCGTTCCCCCTTCCGGAGGAGTGCGTCGTCAGGACTTGCCCGTTCAGCAGCACCATGACACCATTTCCGCTTCCTATCTCAACCGCGGCATCGGTTTCCCGGTCCGCTTCTATCTCCTGCCAGAACAGGAAGGAACGCCTCTCTCCCGCCGGGATTTCCCATTTTTCCCCGTTCTGCCAGTTCTCGCACAGCTGCCATCCCTCGCCGGCCGGTCGTCCGTTGATAAGCATCACTTCCGGTATACTTCCCAAGAGACCTCCCGAGCGTTTCCGGTACAAGCTGCCCCATTTGATTTTCGAGGGCTGCGGATGCTGTTTTTTTCCGCCTTCCAATAGGAACTCTTTTTCCGTACCGTCCACGGTCAATACGATTTTTTTCCCCTGCTCTTCTTCCGTATAGAAAATCACCGGCTTCAACTGTTTCGCAGAGGTCTGTATTCCCCAATTATAAGCGATGATACTCCTGAATCCCGTATAATAGTCCATACTCGAATAAGCATACAAAGGCACCGCATTTTCGCATGTCAAGGTTCTACCCGTCACAAAAGCATGCAGCGGAAGTATTTCAAAACCTTCTTCCAATTCTATGCGAATAACCTCTACCGGCAATTCAGGCGTGCTTTCCGGTTCCGGGTAAACAGCCCAGGTTCCTTTCTCTTCGGCGGTTTTCAGCGGTTTTCCGCCAATATACTCCGCCTGTTTTATTTTTCCTTTCAGTCCTTCGAGTAAAATGCGTTCCGGACGGTTTTCTTTTTCTACAAAAAGATAGAGATTATTTCCTTTGACCGTTATATCGCCCCACTCCGCAAAATAATCGAACGGATTCGCCTGTACCCCGTAAATCGCCTCGCCGTATTTATCCAGCCATGCCCCTATGCCCATTAATACTTCCTGCTCAAAAGGTATAACACTGCCATCCCCCATCGGTCCGATGTTCAGCAGATAGTTGCCTCCACGGCTGACAATTTTTATCAGGCTCTCTATCTTTTCATGCACTTTGTCCGCCACTTCTCCCCGCTGCTGCCAGGAGCGGTAGCCCCAGGTCTCAGGAAAAAAAGAGGCCGCAGTCTGCCACGGCACACCTATTTTATAATCGGGATATTCATTGTCCGCCATAACACTAAAATCCGAACAATCGTTGCCCAAGCGTCCGCTAATCATGCACCGAGGTTGCAGACGGCTGACCAACGCATACAATCCCCGGCTCTGTTCCGGTGTCAAAGACCCCATATCAAACCAAATTTCGGATATAGGGCCGTATCCGGTCATTATTTCCTCCACCTGTTTCAGGTTGTATTCATAGTGTTCGGGCGTCAGCGGGTCGGCATTGTGGCTGGAAATCGGATAAGCCTGCGGGAAATGCCAGTCTATCAATGAAAAGTATACCCCAAAACGCATGCCCTTTTTCCGGCAAGCCTCCGCCAGTTCTTTCATGACATCCCGTTTAAAAGGAGTGGCATCCACTATATTATAGTCCGTATATTGGGAATGGTACATGCAGAATCCGTCGTGATGTTTGGAGGTAAAAACAATGGATTTCATCCCTGCTTTCTGCGCCAGCCCGACTACCTCTTCCGCATTCCATTTCACGGGATTAAAACTGCGTACCACTTCGGCATACCAATCACTGAATATTCCGCCATGTGACTGTATTTGTTCGCTGTATCCGCTAATTATCGGTTTATCGTTCCAGACTCCGCCCAATTCAGAATACAATCCCCAATGAATGAACATGGAATATTTCTGATTCATCCAAGCAGAATCGGGCTTTACTTGTCCGTAAACGACATTTATTCCCACAAATAAAATAAAAAATATCCTCAACATCCCATAAATAATTTATGGGGATAAAAATAGTATTTATAAAAATAAAACCGTGAATGTTAGCGAAAAAAGATTCTTTCAATCGTAACGCTCGTTCAATGCGGTACGCTTGTTTCTGAAAATAATGGCAGTCAATGGAACGCAAAAGCCGGCGATAACAACAAGCCATGCCCCGTAACGTATGCTCACTTCATTTGCCATAATGCCGCTCATGCGTCCGCTTAAACTCATCATGGTATCCTGCGAGAAATCAATATCCATGATCCGCCACAATACCACAATTCCCGCTACGATACCGCAAAGGGACATCAGCCACAGCGTTCCTTTGGAAACATCTTTTCCCATATCCCGCCGGATGGCTAAAAAAAGCACCAAAAGAAACATGATGAAGGTAAACCAGCCCGAGGAAAATACTCCCGTAAGGTTACCGACCATTTCGACATAATACCACGGTAAAAACGTAGCTACTAATCCTATTATTCCTACAATAAATATGGCAAAACGTTGTCTGTTCATAATTTTTTATTTTATGGTTTCCGATTCATATACGCCAGAAAGTAAGAAAAAGTTCATTACTTGTTTTCTAATATTTTTAATGAAAATTATCAAAAATATGTGCTACTTTTTTTGATTATCGAAATAAGTATGAGTAATTTTGGATGTTTTTTCACGGGAAACGTTTTCATTCTTCAATCCAGAAGAAGAAGGTTTATTGTGATGTAAGGTATTTTTGAATATATTTTATTGATATACAGTTAATTTATTTTTTAATTTCATTATTTATGACACCAACTCATATTGAACACATCGGCATTGCCGTAAAAAGTCTGGACGAGGCTATCCCTTTCTACGAGAAAGTACTGGGCTTGAAGTGCTATGCCATTGAAGAAGTAAAAGACCAGAAAGTGAAAACGGCTTTTTTCCAGGTAGGCCAGACGAAGATCGAATTGCTCGAATCAACCGATCCGGAAGGTCCTATCGGTAAATTCGTGGAGAAGAACGGCGGCGGCATGCACCACATGGCTTTTGCCGTGGACGATGTGGCTCAGGCGCTGAACGACGCGGAAGCAGCCGGCTGCCAGCTGATTGACAAAGCCCCCCGCGGCGGTGCGGAAGGTCTGCGCATCGGATTCCTGCATCCGAAATCCACCAACCGGGTATTAACCGAACTCTGCGGTAAGAAATAAAACGGTCATGAAGCCCGTATCCGGGAGGATATGGGCTTTTTCCTTTATAAACATCATAAATTCAAACCCTATATGATTACAAATCAAGATAAAGTAAAAAAACTGATCGAACTTCGCGCAACCGCGAAGTTAGGCGGTGGTGAAAAAAGGATCGAGTCCCAGCACAAAAAAGGGAAACAGACAGCCCGTGAACGTATCGAAATGCTGCTGGACGACGGCAGTTTCGAAGAGTTCGACATGTTCGTCACACACCGGTGTACCAATTTCGGCATGGAGAAGACCAAATTTCTGGGCGACGGTGTGGTAACCGGACAGGGTACTATCGACGGACGTCTGGTATTCGTGTTCGCACAGGATTTCACTGTGTTCGGCGGCGCATTGTCCGAAACGCTGGCACAAAAAATCTGCAAGGTGATGGACAAGGCGATGGTTGCCGGTGCTCCGGTCATCGGCCTGAACGATTCCGGCGGTGCCCGTATTCAGGAGGGTGTCACCTCACTGGCCGGCTACGCTGAAATTTTCGAACGCAATATTCTGGCTTCCGGAGTGATTCCGCAGATTTCCGCCATTTTCGGCCCCTGCGCGGGAGGAGCCGTTTATTCTCCCGCCCTTACTGACTTTATTCTTATGACCGATGAGACTTCCTATATGTTCGTTACCGGTCCGAAGGTGGTAAAAACCGTTACCGGCGAAGATATCAGCACGGAGGACCTGGGCGGTTCGGGCGTTCACTCTTCGAAATCAGGCGTTGCCCATTTCAAGGTGGAGAGCGAGGAAGAAGGTATCCAGATTATCCGCAAGCTGTTGTCTTACCTGCCTTCCAACAATCTGGAAGATGCACCGATGATCGACTGCACCGACCCGATCGACCGTCTGGAAGACAGTCTGAACGAATTGATTCCGGACAACCCCAACCAGCCTTACGATATGCTCCAGGTAATCGAAGCCATTGTGGACAACGGGGAGTTCCTCGAAGTACACCGCAATTTCGCCAAGAACATCATCGTAGGTTTCTGCCGCATGGGCGGTATGCCGGTGGGTGTCATCGCCAACCAGCCTAATTTCCTGGCAGGCGTACTGGATATTCAGGCTTCCCGCAAGGCAGCCCGTTTCGTACGTTTCTGCGACTGTTTCAATATTCCGATTCTGACGCTGGTAGACGTTCCGGGATTCCTGCCGGGCAGCGGTCAGGAATACGGCGGTATCATCATCCACGGTGCCAAGCTGCTGTTTGCATACGGCGAGGCTACCGTACCGAAGGTAACCGTTACTCTGCGCAAGTCTTACGGCGGTGCTCATGACGTTATGTCCTGCAAGCAGCTGCGCGGCGATGCCAACTACGCATGGCCTTCGGCTCAAATCGCCGTTATGGGTGCTTCCGGCGCCATCGAGGTTCTTTACGGAAAAGAAGTGGCCGCTATCGAGGATGCGGAAGAAAAGGCCAAGTTCATCCAGGAAAAGACCAACGCTTACGACGAGGCATTCGCCAATCCGTATCAGGCCGCTTCCTACGGATATATCGATGATGTCATCGAACCGCGCAATACCCGTTTCCGCGTGATCCGCGCTTTCGAAAGTCTGCGTACGAAGAAAGTGGTCAATCCGCCGAAGAAACACAGTAATATACCTTTGTAAAATAAAGAAATATGACGAATTCAATTATACTTTTCACGGATCTGGCTGCGGAAGCCAGCGGATATACCATTTCTGTCGTGAGTATCATTGTGGTATTTCTGTCCCTTACCGTGCTGGTGCTTATCTTCATGGCCATTCCCAAACTGCTGGAAATGAAGATAAAGAGCAGCATCAAGAAGACGGGGGCGACGGAAGTAGCTCCGAGCATCAAGATGGATGCCGATATCAATGCCGCAATTGCCATGGGTCTGCACATGTATTTCAATGAGTTACACGATGAAGAGAGCAATGTCATCACGATACACAATGCACCCAAACAATATTCACCGTGGAGTTCCAAAATTTACGGAGTACAAAATCAGCCTTTGAGAAAATAAAAAGGTAAATCAGCGTATTATAACTTTAAAAAAAAGAGTATGAAAAAATATAAATTCAAAATCAACGGCCAGGTCTATGAGGTAGAAGTGGGTGAATTCGAGGGCAACAACGCTACCGTATCCGTAAACGGAACCCCCTACCAGGTGGAGCTGCAAGGCGAGGAAAAGAAAGCCAAAACCCCGGTATTAGCCCGGAAACCGGTTGTCAACAAACCCGGAGAAGGCCAGATTAAGAAATCGGATAACGCCGGCGGTGCGTTTAAAATCAACTCCCCGCTTCCCGGCACGATCAAGAAGGTCAATGTCAGCGTAGGAGATACGGTGAAGGAAGGCGATTGTCTGATGGTCATGGAAGCCATGAAGATGGACAACAATGTGATGGCTGAAAAGGGCGGTACGGTAAAAGCCGTTAAAGTAAAAGAAGGCGACGCCGTTCTTCAAGGCGATACGTTAGTAGAAATTGCATAATCGAAAAGTGTATGAATAAACTTATTTTCATTACGTTATCGTTCCTGTTCGCATTCCTGAACGGTCCTCTCTGCCAGGCAGCGAACGGAGATAACTTAAAAGAAGAGCTTGTACACGGCAAGTGGGTCAATAAAGCCGACGGCTATATTCCCAATGCGACCGGCAATTCCGACCGGACCGTGGCCCGTTACAAGATATATCAGTTCAATGAGAACGGGACGTTCACGATGGACTCCATCAAGCAGCGTTACACCGGGACCTGGGAAATGGAGGGCAATACGGTTACCATGCTTTTCAATCCCAAAGTGATTACGGAGTTTTCTCCCAATCTGGACCCGAATGCTTCGGGACAGGGGTATGTCACGACCGATGTTACGGTTAATTTAGGCGAAAGGAAGGCCGTGGTGACGCCGGAAGTATTGAAGTTCGGCAATCCCAGCCTGGATGCCGTCCACAATTCGGACGCCGTTGCCGGTATGAAGAATTTCTGGGAGTTCACGGGTTTTGCCAATGCTACCTGGAAGAATCTGGTGATGATTCTGGTGGCCCTGCTTTTCATCTGGCTGGCCATCCGCTTCGACTATGAGCCTATGTTGCTTATCCCCATCGGTATGGGTATCATTATCGGAAACATCCCTTTCTATATGGGTGAGGCTTTCAACCTGAAACTCGGTATTTACGAACCGGGCTCCGTGCTGAATATCCTCTACTCGGGAGTGATCAACGGATGGTATCCTCCTTTGATTTTCCTGGGTATCGGTGCCATGACCGACTTCTCGTCACTGATTTCCAATCCCCGCCTGATGATTCTGGGAGCTGCCGCACAGATCGGTATCTTCGTGACTTTCATCGGTGCGCTGTGGCTGGGCTTCGCTCCTCCCGAAGCAGGTGCTATCGGTATTATCGGCGGTGCAGACGGTCCGACTGCCATTTTCCTTTCTTCCAAATTGGCCAACGGCGTGAATATGCTGGCGGACGGAACTCTGGTGAAGAACCTGATCGGTCCTATCGCTATCGCCGCCTATTCCTACATGGCACTGGTGCCGGTGATACAGCCTCCCGTTATCAATCTGCTGACGACGAAGAAAGAGCGGAGAATCAAGATGCGTCCTCCCCGTTCCGTAAGCCGTCTGGAGAAACAGCTGTTCCCGATTATCGGCTTGTTGCTGACGGCGTTCATCGCTCCTTCCGCACTGCCGCTGTTAGGAATGCTTTTCTTCGGTAATCTGCTGAAAGAGTCTACGGTTACCAACCGTCTGGCCAATACTGCCAGCAACGCTCTGATCGACTCGATCACCATGCTGCTGGGTATCACAGTGGGTGCTTCCACGCAGGCCGATGTGTTCCTGACCGATACATCCATCAAGATTTTCATTCTGGGAGCGTTCTCTTTCGTGATTGCCACCGCCAGCGGTGTGCTGGTTGGAAAGCTTATGAGCTGGCTTTCTCCGAAGAGCAACCCCATCAACCCGATGATCGGTGCGGCCGGCGTGTCTGCCGTCCCCGACAGTGCGCGTGTTGTACAGAATCTGGGACTGAAAAACGATCCCACCAACTATCTGCTGATGCATGCCATGGCCCCCAATGTTTCCGGAGTGATCGGTTCTGCCGTCGCCGCCGGTACGCTGTTGAGTTTCCTGATGTAAAAGCGGTTTATTCTATAAAAACTCCCGGGTTTGAAATCCGGGAGTTTTTTTATAACCATTTTTCCCCTATCTTTACCCGAAGAATTTTAACAACGACTGATTTATGAGTTTACGCGGTTTCGGAAGCGACAATTTTTCAGGTGTCCTGCCCGAGGTGTTCAATGCCTTGAAAGAAGCGGCCTACGGGCACCAGCATTCCTACGGAGAAGATGTCTTTTCAAAAAAAGCCATTCAGGATTTCAAGCATATTTTCGGCGAAGATATAGAGGTATATTTCGTATACAACGGTACGGGCGCCAATATTCTGGCGATTTCCGCCTTTACCCGCCCCTTCCATGCCGTGATATGCGCGGAAACCGCCCACATCAATGCGGACGAATGCGGAGCCATACAGAAACAGACGGGCTGCAAGCTGCTGACGGTTCCCACTTTCGACGGGAAACTGAATGTGGGGCTTATCCAAAATCACATGCACGGTTTCGGGGACCAGCATCATTCCCAGCCGAATCTGATCTCCCTGACGGAGTGTACGGAACTGGGCACTGTATATACTCCCGAGGAGCTGAAGGAAATCTGCGATTTCGCCCATGCGCATCATCTGTATGTCCACATGGACGGAGCACGCCTTGCGAATGCCGTGGCTTATCTGGGCTGCGACCCGCGCGACCTGACGGTCCGGGCGGGCATTGACGTGCTCAGTTTCGGCGGCACCAAGAACGGCATGATGTTCGGTGAAGCGGTGATATTCTTCAATACAAGCGTATGCCCCGATGTCAAGTATATCCGGAAACAGGCTATGCAGCTGCATTCCAAGACCCGTTTTATCGCCGCCCAGTTTTCCGCGGTACTGAAAGACGGCCTGTGGCTGAAAACGGCAGGTCATGCGAACCGTATGGCCGAGAAACTCGCCAAAGAGGCCGCCCTGATTCCGGGGGTAAAGATTACCCAGGAGGTACAGGGGAATGAAGTGTTCGCGATTATCCCCCGCAATAAAATCGGCGTGCTGCAAGAGGAGTGCTTTTTCTACATATGGGACGAAAACGCTTCGGAAGTGCGCTGGGTATGTTCTTTCGACACCACGGAAAACGACATCATCGAATTTGTGAATCTGCTCCGGAAAGAACTGATTTAGGGAAGGGGAATCATGGAGCGCAGCTTTATAGAAACCGAGGACGGCAGCACGTCACTCTATGTACCGGCGTTGAATGAACATTACCATTCCGTTCACGGCGCGGTGCAGGAATCGCGCCACATTTTCATTCAGGCAGGTATCGAATTTTACGGACAGGAAAATATCTCCGTTGTGGAGGCCGGTTTCGGCACAGGGCTGAATGCCTATCTTTCGCTTATCCATGCGGAGACCCGGCATTGCAGCATCCGTTATACCACACTGGAGAAATATCCCCTTTCGGAAGATGAAATCAAGGCGTTGAATTATCCCTCCCTCCTGCCGTTCGACAGACCCGAATTATTCAACAGGCTGCATACTTCCCCTTGGGAAGAGGAAATCGCCCTGACACCTCGCTTCACCTTTCTGAAACGCCGCACGGATATTCGGGAATGGCAATCCGACACACAAGCGGACATTGTCTTTTTCGACGCTTTCAATCCGGAGGTGCAGCCTCATCTGTGGACTACGGAAGTATTCCGCCGTTTCCATGAATCGCTGAAACCCGGCGGCATTTTAGTCACCTACTGTGTCAAGGGGATTGTCAAGCAAGCCTTGCGCGACGCCGGTTTTTCGCTGAAACGTCTGCCCGGCCCTCCCGGGAAACGGGAGATGCTGCGGGCGACAAAGGCCTGATTACCATTTATCCGTATGCACTTTGGAGGCATCCCATTTGTCTTTGGGTGTCTGGGGCGCCGCCGGATAGCCTACCGGAATGACACAAAGAGAAGCGATGTGGTCCGGCAGTCCGGTGTATTTTTTCGCGGCTTCCATCCGGTCTTCATAAGGATAGGTGGCAGTCCACACCGCACCCAGTCCCAGTGCCTCCGCTGCCAGCAGTATGTTTTCAGCAGCCGCGGAACAATCTATGTACCAGTAGGAAGATTTCGTCACGTCTCCGCAAACGACAATGGCCATCGGAGCATCTTTCAACATTTTGGCATACGGCAGGGCAGCAGCCATGGAATCGAGTACGCCACGATCGGTCACGACAACAAATTCCCAGGGCTGGGTGTTCTTTCCCGTCGGAGCAGCCATACCGGCTTTCAGCAGTAATTCCGCTTTTTCCCGCTCTACCGGCTTCGGCAGGTATTTCCTCACACTCTTTCTGGCAAAAATATTTTCCAGCGCATCCTGCGTCTGTCCTTCCCGGTTTTTGTCACCACAATTACATGCTGTCATCATAAAAGATAAAATAAAAGTTGAAACGATTAAAGTAAGTTTTTTCATGCGTATCTGATTTATATCAACGATCACCGCTTTTCTTTGGCCTGTTCGTAGTAAACCCTCCTCTCTCCGAGGTGGCGGCAAACGAAGCGGTGTATTTCTTCGTCGCTGAGTTTGCTGACTATCGGGCGTCTGTGTTTTCCGCGGATCAAACGCTCCGCAATGATATCGACAGGCGTATCCAGAAAAATCGTATGTCCCCGCTCGTTCATGTAGTCCATGTTCCCGTTGAAGCAGGCTGCACCCCCGCCCGTCGACATCACGAAACTTTCATACAGTTCACACACTTCATGCAAATAGCGGGTTTCCAGTTTCCGGAATTTGTCTTCTCCTTCTGCTGCAAAAATCTCCGGAATGCTTCTCCTCTCCCTGTCTGCGATATAAGCATCGAGGTCTATAAAGCGCATCCCCAGTTCGGCAGCCATTTCGCGCCCCATACGGGTTTTCCCGCAAGCCATATACCCTACAAGAAAGTATTTCATCGAATCCGGTCCTGCTATTCAAAATCTATTTTCATCTGCTCCGTGTCTTCCGCTATCTCGGAAGGATTGGTCACTTCGAATTCCACATCGGTGTTCAGTTCTTCCGGTTCGCTTTCTTCGGTCTCAATCACGAGAGGTTCCATCTCCCGTATTGTCTTCACTTCAAACGTAGTGAGCCGTTTCCCGCGTGCCTTGTAGGATTTTTCCCCGATAAATTCGTCCGCCTGCACGGTTTCTTTCGGGCGGGTGGAATATTTTCCTCCAAAGCTGATTTCGAAACGGGGATGTTTTTCTCCGCTCAGGACTGCCAGGTAGGAACCTTCCGTCTCCCCGATGAAGGAGGCCAGTTTGGCGGTTTCCTCGAATTTGAAGCGTTTCACGTAGTAGAATCCCTGGTCCGCATCGAAAAATACCGCCGACCAGATTTTATGGGGATCAAATTTTTCAATGACGGAATAGCCTTCTTCATAATGGTTTCCCAAATCGAAATCGGACGTGTAGTACGTCCCGTTTTTATTCACGACCAGTATCCGTTCCTCGCCCTGGAATTCTCCCAGGAATCTTCCCCGTCCGTCGGTGTTCAGGCGCAATACGTCCTCGTCAAACCATATTTTTCTGCCTCCCAAGGTGGACACGCCCTTCTGCACCAGATTGATTTTATGAATATCGTTCTTAGAGAGCAGATTTCCCTGCGAATCCCTTCCTTTTATGGCCAGCTGGGCGAAGTCGTAATCAAACACCAGTTTCTTCATGCCCGGTTTCGGTTTCAGGCACACTTTAATCACTTCCGCCTCGCCGTTGGGGTTGGCACTGAAGTAGACGATTCTCGACCCTGCCGTTCCCTTGGTGAGGTTGTACTGTTTGTCCCGGGTGGTTCCCGTGACGCAGAAGCGTTTCACGAAGTAGGAGCCGTACCGGCCGTCTCGGTAGGCCACATTGTATATGGTCCGCTTGTCGTTTTTCTTGAAGACATCGACATGCTGGACGTCTTTTCCGACGAAAATCTTATCGGCGACTTTCGTGACATAGTAGCTTCCGTCTTTCCGGAAGATGATCACATCGTCCATGTCCGAGCATTCGCAGATGAATTCGTCTTTTTTCAAAGCCGTCCCGATGAATCCCTCTTCCCGGTTGATATAGAGTTTTTCGTTGGCAACCACGACTTTCGCCGCCTCGATGTTCTCGAAGTTCCGGATTTCCGTTTTTCTTTCCTTTCCCTTGCCGTATTTCTTTCTTATGTTCTCGTAGTAGCGGATGGAGTAAGGAATGATATGCTCGATGTTGTAGTTCACCTCTTTTATTTCCTCTTCCAGCGTGCGGATGTGGTTATCGGCTTCTTCGGAGTTGAATTTCAGGATTCTCTTCATTTTAATCTCCAGAAGCGCCTTGATGTCTTCATCCGTCACCGGACGGTGCAGCCGCGGCAGAAAAGGAAGCAGTCTTTTGTGTACATGGGCGATTACAGCCTCCACCGTGCCGCTCTCCTCAAATTCTTTGTCCTTGTATATGCGTTCCTCTATGAATATCTTTTCCAGCGAGCAGTAATGCCATTCCGTTTCCAGTTCATCGAGCCGGATTTCCAGTTCCAGTTTCAGCAACTTGACCGTATCGTCAGCGGACTGCCGCAGGATGTCCGACACCGGCATGAAGGAGGGTTTGTCGTTCTCGATTACGCAGGCATTGGGAGATACGGACAATTCGCAATCCGTGAAAGCGTAAAGGGCATCGATGGTTTTATCTGAAGAGACGCCGGGTGCCAGGTAAATCAATATCTCCACGTTCGCCGCCGTGTTGTCGTCTATCTTCTTGATTTTGATCTTGCCCTTTTCATTGGCTTTGAGGATGCTGTCTATCAAAGACGAAGTGGTGCGCCCATACGGGATTTCCGTAATCTTGAGCACTTTGTTGCTGCTGTCTTTTTCTATCCGCGAGCGGATTTTCACCACTCCCCCCCTGAGTCCGTCGTTGTATTTGGAGACATCGATCATTCCGCCTGTCGGGAAATCCGGATACAATACAAATTCCTCCCCTTTCAAATAGGCGATGCAGGCATCTATCAATTCCAGAAAGTTGTGAGGCAGTATCTTGGACGCAAGTCCCACGGCGATACCTTCTACTCCCTGTGCCAGCAACAAGGGGAATTTCACCGGCAGCGTGACCGGTTCCTTGTTTCTTCCGTCATAGGAAGCCTGCCAGACGGTCGTTTTGGGATTGAACACTACCTCCAGGGCGAATTTCGAAAGCCGCGCCTCGATATAACGGGGTGCCGCCGCATCGTCACCCGTCAGTATGTTTCCCCAGTTTCCCTGACAGTCCACCAGGAGGTCTTTTTGTCCGAGCTGTACCAAAGCATCCCCGATGGAGGCGTCTCCGTGGGGATGGTATTTCATGGTGTTGCCGATGATGTTCGCCACTTTGTTGTACCGTCCGTCATCCATTTCTCTCATGGAATGCAGGATACGGCGCTGCACCGGTTTCAATCCGTCGTTCACATAGGGGACGGCCCGCTCCAGTATCACGTAGGAAGCATAATCGAGGAACCATTTCTGGTACATGCCGTCCAGATGCTGTATGGACCGGATGCTGCCGTTCTCGTCCTGTATCTCTTCGGTTTCTCTTGCTTCTTCCGGTTCTTTTTCTTCTTCGTCCCGCTCCTCTCCGTTATAGTTCTCCTGCTCCTTTTCGTCTTGTATATCCATGGTTATCCGTATTATTTTAATTGGGGAACCGAAGTTATTTCAGTTCATCTTTTTCGATATATAGATTGTCTATGATAAAATCCTGGCGTTCCTGGGTATTCTTGCCCATGTAGTAGCTCAGTACCGTTTCAATGGAGTCACCCCGGCTGAGACGCACCGGTTCCAGCCGGATGTCTTTTCCGATAAAATACTGGAATTCATTCGGCGAGATCTCCCCCAAGCCTTTGAAGCGGGTGATCTCCGGCTTCGGTCCCAGTTTCCGTATGGCTTTCTGGCGTTCCTCGTCCGTGTAGCAGTAGCATGTTTCTTTCTTGTTTCTCACCCGGAATAAGGGGGTTTGCAGGATATAGACATGACCGGACCGCACCAGGTCGGGAAAGAATTGCAGGAAGAAGGTCAGCATCAGCAGGCGGATGTGCATTCCGTCCACATCGGCATCGGTAGCTATGATGATGTTGTTATAGCGCAGATCCTGCAATCCGTCTTCGATGTTCAGCGCCGCCTGCAGCAGATTGAATTCCTCGTTCTCGTACACCACTTTTTTCGTCAGTCCGTAAGAGTTCAGCGGTTTTCCCCGCAAACTGAACACGGCCTGCGTGTTGACATCCCGGGATTTGGTAATGGAACCGCTCGCCGAGTCTCCCTCGGTGATAAAGATGGAGGATTCGTTTTTCCGCTCATGATTGGTGTTGAAGTGCACCCGGCAATCCCGCAGTTTCCGGTTATGCAGGCTCACCTGCTTGGCTCTTTCCCGGGCTATTTTCTGGACTCCCGCCATCGCTTTGCGCTCTTTCTCCGTCTCCACTATTTTCCGCAACAGCAGTTCCGCGGTATCGGGATTCCGGTGCAAATAGTTGTCCAGCTCTTTCGTCACGAAATCGAAAATAAAATTGCGGACGGTGGGACCTTCCGGACCTACATCCTTCGAGCCCAGTTTGGTTTTCGTCTGGGATTCGAACACCGGTTCCTGCACTTTTATGCTGACGGCACCGATGATGGAGGTGCGTATGTCCGTCACATCGAAGTCCTTTTTGTAGAAATCCCGCAATGTCTTGACGACAGCTTCCCTGAAAGCCGCCAGGTGGGTTCCCCCCTGCGTGGTGTGCTGGCCATTTACGAAGGAATAGTATTCTTCTCCGTACTGGCGTCCGTGGGTCATGGCGATTTCTATGTCTTCCCCTTTCAGGTGGATGATCGGATACAGGCCTTCACCGCTCATATTTTCCGTCAACAAGTCATACAACCCTCTTTTGGAATAGAACTTATGATCGTTGAAGAGGACAGTTAGACCGGTATTCAGGAAGACATAGTTTTTAAACATGGCCTCCAGATACTCGGCGATGAAATGATAATTTCCGAAAATCTCACGGTCAGCCCAAAAGGTCACCATTGTTCCGTTCGGTTCGTCCGTGGGGACAATATCCCGTTCTTCCACTATCTCTCCCCGCCCGTACTGGACATATTTGGTCTCTCCGTCCCGGAATGCCTGAATGACAAAGGTTTCGGACAAGGCATTGACAGCTTTGATACCCACACCGTTCAATCCGACCGATTTTTTGAAGGCTTCGGAGTCATACTTGGCACCCGTATTCATTTTGGAAGATACGTCCACCAATTTCCCCAACGGAATGCCCCGACCGAAGTCCCGCACCGTCACTTTCCGGTCTTCCACAGTAATCCGGATTTCATTCCCGGCACCCATGGCGAACTCATCAATCGAGTTATCCACCACCTCTTTCACAAGAATATATATACCGTCATCCGGTGCCGATCCATCACCCAATTTACCGATATACATCCCCGGCCGGCGACGGATATGCTCACGCCAGTCAAGGGTCCGGATCGAATCCTCAGAATAATTTTCTACCATTTTTTATGAGTTTTGCACAAAAATAGTGAAAAACTCACGAAAAAAAAAGTTGAAAAAAGGATTACGGCTTTAATAGATTTATCGGAACGACATAAATTCCGTCTTCCCTTCGGTAAGCCCCGCCTACGGCAGTGAGAACCATAAGGAAGTCCGGCGATTTCTCGTCGCTTTTTTCGGTGATTTTATTACGCAGTATTTTTAAAGCCCTCGCCCCGTCTTCCACACGTTCGTTCCCCCCCAGTTTGATTTCTATGGCGCCCCAGCGTCCGTCTTCCAGATGAAGCACTGCATCGCATTCCAAGCCGGCATTGTCTCTGTAATGCGTCACCGTACCGTTAATGGCTCCGGCATAAACGGAGAGGTCCCGGACGGCGAAGTCCTCGAAAAACAATCCGAAACTTTCCGGGTCTTTTTTCAGATCTTCAGGTCCTACCCCCAAAGCCCGACAGGCAATGGAAGTATCCACAAAGTGCCTTGTGGGCGTACTTCGGATGGAGGTCTTCGACCGGATGTTGGGTTTCCAGGCCGGCAAATCTTCTATAATATACAAATCTTTCAACGCCTCCATGTAATCGTCAAAAGTCTTGTTATCCATCGTGCGCTCATTGTTCTGTCTCACGTCGGCAATAATAGTAGAAACGGTCGCTTCGGTAGAAATATGGCGAGCGTAACTCTTCATTATCATTTTCAGAACTTCCGGTTTCTTGTTTCTGAAACGCTCGTTCTCACAGTCTTCAAAGACAAAAAGACCGTTGTAATAGTTTTTCGTGATTTCTATGGCAACATCCCTGGGAGCCTGAACGGATATAGGCCATCCTCCTCTGCATATCAGGAATGCCACATCATCCAGAGTAAATTCCGTATTCATATCCCAGGGAAGGTCCCTGGCCCCCTCAAACAAAGCGGACAAGGAGACGACACCTTTCGATTCTCTGGATTCCCATAAACTCATCGGACGCATCTTTACGGGTGTTATTCTGCCTGCGCCGCTGTGGTGCACTTCTGTTTTGTCCGCAGGCGTAGAACTGCCTGTCAGAATATATTTTCCGAACCGATAGTCGAAATCCAGGTCATCCTTCACTTGATTCCATATATCAGGAGCTTTCTGCCATTCATCTATCAATCTCGGCGTTTCACCTTCCAATACGGCTCTGGGATTTATTCTTGCCATGTCAATGGCTTGTTTCGTATTCAATTTTACGAAACTTTTCTGATACAGCATGCAAGTCGTCGTCTTGCCGCAAAATTTCGGACCCGCTACGACGACCGCCCCTGAAGTTTTCAGTTTCAGTTCTATCTCTTTTTCAATGAGTCGCTGATAATACATAGCCTGCTATTTTGCTACAAAAATAAAAAATTCCCACGATTTTCAATGAAAAATTCCCACGATTTTCAATGAAAAATTCCCACGATTTTCAATATTTTAATTCTACAGAAACTTGTTCGTCATTTTTTCAATACAAAGTTTCCGTAAACGACGGAAATAATTCAAAAAAATTCCGTTTTTACGGAAACATGTCAAAAAAGGAAACACGCCTCTTTAACGTTTTTCAACGTTTCAACCCTTTCAACTTCTTTAGCCCCTACTTTATGAATTTGATAATCTGTGTCCCCAATCCCACACGATACCCCTGTGAAATGAAGACCACCTCCCCTGCTTTGTTCACTATCAGAATGAGGGGCAGGTTATCGGCATTTTTCAGATTCAGGCTCCGGGCGACTATTTCCTGCAATCCACCTTCCGGATCATAGCCCAGCAGCATATTGTCCGGCAGCGGCTTGAAGTCATGCCGGGCGAATTTCTGCAATTGTGTCCAATTGGGAAAGAGAAAGTACATCGGAATACCTTTCGCTTCAAAATCATCTTTCATATTACTCATATCCCGTACCAGATGATTAGTCGGCTCCTGATTGGCTGCGATCCATGCCACTACGGTATACCCTTCTTGAGGTAACCTCATATTTTCCTGTATTTTGCTCTTTTCAGAAATATACGGCATCGGCGTACTCACTTTTCCCAATACGCTTACTTTCTCTGCCCCCCCTCTGACATTCATTTTTACACGAGTGAGTTCACCGGCTTTTACTCCAAAAGAAACTATCTCTGAAACAACAGAACCATCACTATGCCGATTACCAGTTACCAAGATATAATCCCCTGCATCCAACACTACCGGGCTACGGAATATCTTGCTATATGCAACACCACCACCCATATCAACATCCGCATTACTTCCCAAATCAATCAGACGGGCGATGCCGTTTTCCAAACGAGAAATCGTAAAATGAGTATAATAAGCCGGATCTTTTACCTCTCCTCTGTCATAAACAATCATCAATTTCCCCTTAGGTCCCACTTGCTGTGAAGGGATAAACAAAGCCTGTTGCCAGCCCTTGCCCTCGTTGTATTCCGGTTTACCATCCATCGGATTCAGACGAGCAGCGATACCCATTGTACGGCATGCCGCAACAAAAAACAATTCTTTTGAACGCGTATCTGTCACACCGGCTTTCAATACACCTGCCGGAGGCGTAGCCACTCCTATTGTATTAACAGAATCCACTACCCGCAATTTTTGCATAACTGAAAGCAAATCCTCTACTGTAAAAATCCCGTTTTCTTTCAAATATTCCCTCAACAACTCCCGATAAGCCGTAATCTCTTCATTTTTCACTCTCGGATTCAATATATATTCTTTATACAATCCGGCATTATGCAAATCTTCAAAACGAGGCTGCTTCTTAAATTCATACGCCCCACGCAAATGCTCTTCCCATACAGTAGCCTTCGTATCCTGCAAATCCTTTCCGGCAACTACTTCCAACAAATCCATTGCCGTCTCTATATCTCCCACTTGTAAAGTATAAACCTTTTGAAGAAAAGCTACAATTTCAGGATAATTTCCCCGAGCTTCCTTCAATAGTTTTGTCAATCTTTTTGTATCCACATTCCATACTTTGGCTTTATCTGCAATCTGTTTTTCACTGATAAACGAAGCCACATAAGCATTTCTGACGGAATCCTCTTTCATAAAACGTCTGTCATTCACCGCCCTTTCCTCATCGGGCACTAACGCCTGATACGCCTTTTCCACCGGAGGAATCATATCATAAGCCAAACGATACCCCTCCTTGCCATTCTTATCCAATACCACTGTTATCTCTTCCATCGAAGCAGCTTCCAGTTTCCCGAAACCATACTTTCCCTGATTAGAAGCCCAAATCAACCAATCTCCCAATCCTACCGTCAATTCAGATGTACCCGACTCATCAGTAAACAAGACTACCGATGGATAAAATTCACCATAATTATATATCTCATAAGCAACCCTTGCCCCTGCCACCGATTTACCTTCAGCATCCACCACCTTCACTTTTACCTTACGCACATCCGTATAATTACCCGTCACATTCACGCTTGTCATATTCGGATTAACAGAAACCACTTCCTCATCGGCAAGATAGCGGCCGAAGACCCTAGCTGTCATAAACAAACCACGACGTACAGGAGCTGTAAACCAAGCAATATCCAACCGAGGTTCCGGTTCACAAGCCCCCAAATACTTCCATTTTCCATCTACCCACACTTCAATCCACGCATGATTATCATCACAATGCGCCCACCGGGGTGTATACACCTGACGCGCCGGAATACCCACCGACCTCATGGCAGCCAAAGCAAATACCGACTCCTCTCCGCAACGTCCGTAAGCAGTAGTTGTCATCGTCAATGGCGAACAAGTTCGGGCATTGGTCGGTTTATAAATCGCTTTTTCATGACACCAGTGATTCACTTCCAAAGCAGCTTCTTCCATCGAAGCGCACTTTTTTACCCTGTCCCGCAATTCTCTATAAAAAACCATTCTTGATGAATCCAGACTTTCATTACCGGCCCGCACCGGTAATACAAAATGCCGGAATATCACTTCGGGTATATCCTTTCCCCAAGGCATTTCTTCGCGAACCAGCAAAGACTGCCGTACATTCTGTAACAAAAAATCCCCTCCATAATAAGCTATATCGATTAAAGGAGAATAAGCATAAAGAAATTGAAGTGCTTCTTTTTCTTCCAAACTCAATGGCTGTTCAAATACGGCAAATAAATTTCCGGGAGCATCCGCCAACATCTCTTTTTTTATTCCAAAATCCCGTTCTATCCGTTGCCGCCCTTGTGCATCCGCAACAAAATGTTTTTCCTTGTGACAGCCCACACACAATGCCGTCAATACCGATAACAAAACCAATCTTCGCATCATATATCTATTTAGTTATTTATAAGCAACTTCCTTAAATCCATACACCCGCAACGTACCCTCCGTATCTTTAAGCACCAAACGTCCAAATTCATCAATTCTTACAACCGAAGCCTCAAACTCTCCCTCCTCATCTTCCCACCTGTAAATCCCCTGACGCCGATACAAACATTCCATAAAATCCCGTTCCAAGACCTCATATTCTTCTATTCTACCATAGCGTTTTCCGATACACGCCAATAATTCCTCCACCGCTTTATCCAAAGGTATTTCCTTGCCCGTCAATTGGAACAATGACACCGGATTCGGCGCATCCGAAAGAAATACTGTCTGGTTAATATTCACGCCTATTCCACACAAAGAACTCCGAATAAAACGCCCTGCAACGGTATGTTCTATCAAGATACCACAAATCTTCTTATCCCCCACATATACATCATTGGGCCATTTTACAGATACCCCTTCCACATACTTACTTACAAAATCATAAACACCCAAAGCACATACCATCGAAACGGCAAACTGCCGAGATGCCTCGTAACACGGTGGACACAACACAACTGTTACGGCTATATTCTTATTCGGTTCACTTTCCCAACGATTGGTTGCCTGCCCGCGTCCCGACATCTGACGATAAGTCAAAACGACCCTTTTATCTTTCAGTTCCTCACGCTTCCATTGTTCCGCTTCCGTATTAGTCGAAGTCAATGCCCCATACTCCCACACTTCAAATCCCGAAACATTGTATTTCTTTATCATTTCACCCTTATTTCCGTTCTTCTATTTTTCGCCTTTCCTTCTTCTGTATCATTAGAAGCGACAGGATTTTCCTTACCATATCCCTTATAAGTCATTCTTTCTTTCCTTATACGATGAAGAAACAAATACTTAAACACTTCAAAGGCCCGGCTCTCTGACAAACGATAATTATAATCATCTGTTCCGCTATCGTCCGTATACCCGGCAATCTCTATCTCCACATTCGGATTGCGCTGCATAAACGCTACTAACTGCAATAATTCAGCCTCCGACTCAGGACGCAAGGAGTAATCGTTTACTTCAAAAAAGATTCCTTTCAATACTAAAGAAGTATTAGTCCGAATCTTTTTCATAACAATCTTCCGGTAAAGCGGACGTTCCCAATCTGCCTGCCCAACCAGCACCGTATCCGAATAATACAGATAACCGTCTTTCAATACACTCAACAGCAATATACTCTCCGCAGGTGTACACACCAACATTTCCGAATTTACATACTTTCCATCATACAAAGCCAACGTATCCCGCCTTCCAATCACCTGCACCGTAACCTGATCCGGAATAAGACGCATATCTTCCTCATCTGTCACTTCCAATTTCAAATAAGACGTTTCACCACACCGAAATTCATCCTCCAGCTCATACCGATATATATTCCGCTTTCCATTTTCCCGAGAGGCAAAATATCCTTTTCGTCCCGAAGCATCTACCGCAAATCCCATTTCATCCTCAAAAGTATTCACGGTAATCCCCACATTCTGCGGTTCTCCGACTTCCTCCAAATCCACTTTATAAATATCCATTCCTCCCATTCCCGGATAAGCATCAGAAGCAAAAAACAACGTCTTCCCGTCATAATGTAAAAAGGGAGCCATTTCCTGTCCTCCTGTATTAAAATACAGCAATCGGGGCTCCGACCATACTTGTCTTCCATTCTCTTCCCGACGCAACAAAACACTATACCAGATATCACTTCCTCCCCTTCCTCCCGAACGATTGGAAGCAAAAAACAAATGCCTGCCATCCGGAGAAATCGACGGCTGTGCCTCCCATGAATCCGTATTGACAGGTTCTCCCAAATTCACCGGTTCCGACCACACACTATCAGAAAGCCGATAAGCCACATAAATATCACAACTTCCTCTCGAATCGGGACGTCCGCATCCGGTAAAATACATCATCTGCCCATCTGCCGTCAATGATTGCGTACCTTCATTCCCCGATGTATTCAAATTAAGGCCTTGACTTTTCCCGTCCCGAAGCATCCGGATATTTTCCACCCCATCCTCCAGCGCCGTATACAATATTGTTTCACCCGTTATATCCAACGAAGGCCAATAAACATCCCCCGCCTCTGCAATAAACAATTCCCGTTCCTTTTTCTGCTCCGTTGCCAACGCATGCAAAGCAAACTCACAATTCTTTCGCTGCTTTCTTGCACGCACTGCATGCTGTTGCTTTTTATCCTTTTTCAAATACTGCTCATAAGCAAAGCCAGCTTTCTCATAATTCCCCAAGGCCATATAATCTTCCGCCAGAAAAAAATAATACCCCGTATATCTCATGGAATCCAACTCAAGTCCCGCTTCGATAGCTTCTATTTCAGTTTCCTTATTCTTCTGCTTATTATAAATATCCGCCCGTAAAAAACAAGCCTCGGCAAAACGTCCCGCCTCCTCCGCTTTATCCAACCTCTCCAACGCCTCTCCATACCGCTTCTCCCGATAAAACCGCAACGCCTCTTCATACTCTTCCCGCCCCTTCTTATTTGCAGACACATTTTGTGCCTCGACAACCACAGAAGCCAACAAACAAACAAGCCAGCAAACACACCACTTTCTCATCATAAAACCATATTATCCAAAACAATTGCGAATCTAAGAACTTAATCTCAGATTCGCAATCCCTCTTTCTCAATAATTATCCGGGAACAATTCAAAAAACGCCCGCGGATGCAGACAGGACGGACATACCTGGGGCGGTGTTTTCCCCACATGCATATACCCGCATTTACGACAATACCACCTTACCTCTTCAGGACGGGCAAATACCCAGCCATTCCGTACATTTTCCAACAACTTCAAATAACGGTTCTCATGCATTTTCTCCACTTCCGTCACATACTTAAATGTATTCGCTACAGCCGTAAATCCCTCATCGGAAGCAATCCGCCCGAACAAAGGATATAAATTAAAGGCCTCATCATGTTCCCCTTCCGCAGCCTCCAACAAATTATCCTCCGTCTGTAAAACCACTCCCGCAGGATAGGCAGCAGTTATCTCCACCATGCCTCCTTCCAGATAGCTGAAAAAACGTTTCGCATGCATCTCTTCCTGCAATGCCGTTTCGTAAAAAATACCTGCTATCTGTTCGTAGCCGTCCTTACGTGCCACCTCTGCAAAAAACGTATACCGATTTTTTGCTTGCGATTCACCGGCAAAAGCCTTCAATAAATTCTGTTCCGTTAAACTCCCTTTTAAAGCTTTTTCCATAACTCTGAAATTAAATAATTAAAACAACTCTTTTACGTTTTTTTCTAACAACTGTTACAATTTCCCAAAAGAAGCATTTCCCGTAAGTATAAATACACATCCACAATACGCATTTACCCACTCAAAAACTTGCCAGAAATAATCTACTTTTGCATAAGTAAATTTATGCGGTATTTGATACTATCATTCGATTACTATGTCAGAACTAATTGAAAAACTAAAACAGGACATTCATTACATCGAAGGCATGAACAGTTGCATGAACTGCGGTGTCTGTACCGCCATCTGTCCTGCTGCCGAATTCTATAATTACGACCCGCGCACCATTGTCGAGTCCGTACAACGTAATGACGAAGAAACTATCCGCACCCTGATACATTCCGATATGATTTGGTACTGCGGCGAATGCATGTCCTGCAAAACACGCTGTCCCCGGGGCAACACGCCAGGACTCATCATCATGGCTTTACGTAAATTGGCACAAGACGAAGGTACATTCGTACACTCCGAAAAAGGACGCCAGCAATATGCCTTAAAAAGGGTTATTGACACCCATATCCTCGAACGGGGATATTGTGTCACTCCCGATTTAGTCAAGCCCGAAATGCATCCGGAACAAGGTCCCGTCTGGGAATGGGTATACGACCACATGGACGACGTCATGGAACGGGTACACGCCAATTTCCGCAAACCCGGCGAAGGAGCCTTAAGGGAAATAGATGCCGAAAGCATGGACGAACTGCACAAAATCTTCGACGTCACCGGTGGGACGGCCTTCCTGCAAAACATACAAACCTGTTCGGAGAAAAAAGCCGCAGAAACAGGCACCGATATGGAAGATTATTTTCTCCACACCTATACGGACAACAACGGTTCTCACGCATAAACCGACCTGCAACTATTGACAATCATTATGGAACTGTTAGGAAAAGAACAAATATGGAAAGAATACCAGAAAGAAATTGCCGACAACAACTACTTCTATGCACGCAGTTGCATCCGGCAGACTTTCTTTCCCGGCTCGGAATGGGTCTATCTGGATATTCTTCGTAACAAACTACACAAAAATGTCATCGATGATCCCCGTCACACAACCTGTACAGGTATCGGTTACCATTCGGATGTCGTACCGATAGAAACAATCATGACAGTTGTTGCGCGGCATTTCGCCCTCATGACAGAAGCAGGCTATGAAAACCTGACCCCTTCGTGCATTACCTCTTTCGGTATTTATACGGAAATCCTGGACACATGGGAACACCACCCCGAGATAGAAGAAAAAATCAGGGAGTATTTGTATAAAGCGACTCGACGGGAATTTAAAAAGCCCCGTAACCTCGCCCACACTTCCGATATTATCTACAAATTCAGAAACGAGATAGCCTCTCAAATTCTTCATCCGTTAAAAAACATACACACCGGACGCCCTTTAAAAGTCGTAGACCACATCGGGTGCCATTATGCCAAGATGTTTCCTTCCAAAGGTATCGGAGGTGCGGAATTTCCGGCCGTACTGACCGGCATGATAGAAGCGTGGGGTGGTGAACCGATAGACTATCCGGAACGGCGGCACTGTTGCGGTTTCGGTTTCCGTAACTACCTCGTCATGGCAAACAGGGGGTTCTCCGTTGCCAACTCCAAAAAGAAATTTGAATCCATGCAGCCCTACGAGCCCGATTTTATCGTCGCCAACTGTCCGGGATGTGCCATGTTCCTCGACAAATGGCAATATACTATCAGTGAAATGGAAGGCATCACTTACGGAGCCAACGGCTACGGTATTCCGGTACTTACCTATGAGGAAATGGCCGCATTGGTCTTGGGATACGACCCGTGGGATATCGGGTTGCAAATGCACCAAGTTGCCGTAGAACCTTTACTTGATAAAATGGGTATCCCATATGATCCCGATAAAAAATATTGCAACAGCCGGGGTGAATCTTTAGGTGCGCCTAAATGCCCCACTTATTTAAAAATAAAATAATCATAAACTCTTTATCCGTATCATGAACGTTATCATCATAGGAGCCGGTCCCGCAGGATGCGAAGCCGCATTCCGCTTAGCAAACGAAGGCATCCAAGTGGACTTGATTGAAAAAGAAAACAGCACCGGAGGTAACCTCAATAACTGGTATCAACTTTTCCCCGACAGGAAAAGCGCCAAAGACCTCAACACCATTCTGTCAAACCATCTTCAACATCCCCATATCCGTCTTCATCTGAATACAGAAGCTACCGATATCACCCGGGAAGAAAACGGCAAAACTTCCGTCCAGCTCAGCGACGGAGCCTTACTTACCGGTGACGCCCTGTTGCTTGCTACCGGTTTCAAACTTTTTGAAGCCCAAAGAAAAGAAGAATACGGCTACGGCATTTATGAAAACGTCATTACCTCTGTGAATTTGGAAAACAAATTCATCAACCATCAAATCACCATGCGTTCCGGAGCCCTTCCCCAACGCATCGGATTTATTCATTGCGTCGGTTCAAGGGACGAAAAAATCTGTAATTACCATTGCTCCAAATTATGCTGCATTACAGCGGTAAAACAAGCCATCGAAACCCGTGAGCTACTGCCCGAAGCGGAAATCATCTGTTTCTATATGGACATGCGCATGTTCGGACCGGGATACGAAGAAATGTATCGGAAAGCACAGGAAAAATACAACATCAAATTTATCCGCGGCAGACTTTCCGAAGCTTCTGAAAATCAAAACAAACAAATCATCATAAAAGCCGAAGACACATTAATCGGCAAACCGCTACGCATGACACTGGATTTATTAGTACTCATGGTTGGCATGGAGGCCTCGGAAGGAAGCCAGAAAGCGGCTTCACAATTGCACTTGACCCAAGCTCCCAGCGGATTTATTCAACCTGCCGACCCCCACTACGGAAACAACCGTACCAATCAGGAAGGAGTCTTTATAGCAGGCTGCTGCTCCGCCCCGATGAACCTGACAGACACATTAGCCGACGCACGGTCAGCAGCAAATACCATAAGCGAATGGTTAAATCGTAACACGCAACATTAAATCAGACGACTATGAACTTTTGGGGATATTCCATATCAGAAGCCCGGGTCATTGACTACGACAAAAACGATAAGTCTCTTGCCACCTGCCTTGCCCAAAATGCCCCCAGCAGCAAACTGTGCATCGGATGCGGAGGCTGTACCGCCACCTGCACCGCAGGCAATCTCACCGAATTTAATATCCGCAAACTCCAGATGCTGGTTAAACGGGGAGAAAACAACGAAATCCGCCAACAACTACACAAATGTATGCTGTGCGGCAAATGCACATTAGTATGCCCGCGAGGTGTAGATACCCGTAAAATGATACTAACCCTGATTGATTATCTTCACCGACAATCTCTATAAACCCTCAATTCATTAAAGCATGTATTACGATAATTTTGTACTTCCTTTTACCATAGGTATCAATATACTGCTCATATACCTTGTTGTCAAATATGCACGTTGGATTCGCACTTTCTCTAAAAGCGATAAACGCTTAATATGGAAGGGGATGTTCAGCGTAAAAACATTCAAAGCCATTAAGGAAGTTTTTTTAGAGTGTCTGGTACACCACAAAATCTACCGCACCAATCCTTTTCTCGGATACATGCACATGTGTTTCGGGCTGGGATGGTTCCTGCTTATCATCATGGGGAAAATAGAATCGACGGTATACCATACCACCGCTTTCAATCCCCCCTATTTCGCCATCTTTTTCCGCTTTTTCCACCCGGCAAACGAGACTTTCCCGTATAGCAATGTTTTCGCATTCCTTATGGATTTAATTCTTCTTTTCATCCTTTCGGGACTTTTGCTGGCATTTACCAAACGGATCTATTCCAAAGCATTGGGATTGAAAAAAACGACCAACCACCGTCCTTTCGACCTGCTCATTCTAACCGTCCTGTGGCTCATCTTTCCGCTTCGGTTTCTTGCTGAAAGTTTTACCAGCGGCATCCGCGGAGGAGGCAGTTTTCTCACCCACACCGCAGGAGACTTCTTCTCCCGCTTTCTGCCACTGGATACCCTTTCTTATCCGGCATGGTGGGCCTATTCCTCTGTCTTGGGTTTATTCTTTATCTTGCTTCCTTTTTCCCGTTATATGCACATTCCGACGGAAATCGTCTACATTTTCCTGAAAAACTGGGGTGTAAAACAAGGCAAAGAATTTAACGCATTCAGCAACATACAACTATACTCCTGCTCTCGGTGCGGCATCTGTATAGACCGTTGCCAGCTCAATACTTCATTGGGCATGCAAGACACACAACCGGTGTATTTCCTGAAAAAGATACGCCACCATAGGGATTATTCCGTCCAAACGGAAAACTGCCTGATGTGCGGACGCTGTGAAGCCGCCTGTCCCGTAGATTTAAAACTCAATGCCCTGCGTTTAAGCAAACGCCAAGACAGAACCCGGATAACCAAAGACACATACAGCTACATACAACCCGGCCCAAACGGAGAAAGCAAAGTCGCCTATTTTGCCGGCTGCATGGGACACCTCACACCATCCGTTATCCGCTCCATGCAATACCTTTTTAAACAAGCACACGTCGACTACACATTCATAGACGAACAGAAAGGCATCTGTTGCGGCCGTCCACTCCTGCTTTCGGGCAACCGCTCTGCCGCTACCGTTATTATGGAGAAAAACAAAGCGGCTATCGAGGCTTCCGGAGCCACTCTTCTTGTCACCTCCTGCCCGATTTGTTATAAAACTTTCAAAGAAGATTATCAGTTGAACATCCCGGTAATGCACCACAGTGAATATATCCACATGCTTATTAAAAACAGGCACCTTTCGCCCCGGCAGGCAGAGTATACCACCGTATTCCACAACCCTTGCGAATTAGGGCGGGGTGCAAACGTCTATACCGCTCCGGAAAGCGTCTTAAAAGCGGTAAGTCATAAAATAGCCATCCGTTATGACAGTAAAAATTCACTCTGTTGCGGCGGCTCTTTAGCCAACATACACATCACCGCCCCCCAGCGGACAACCATTGCAACAGATACGGTAAACGCCTACGCAGCTTACAATCCGGACTATATTGTCACAGCCTGTCCGCTTTGTAAAAAGACATTCACCAAAAAATCTTCCGCCATCCCTATCAAAGACATTGCGGAAATTGTCGCCGAAAACTGTTAAAACACATAAATAAAAAAGAGAGGGTGCCCGTATCGGCACCCTCATTATTTACAATGTAAGGAAGTTTTAATTTAAAATCACTCCTCCGTTGTTTGTCGGGTTTTGTGTCAATGTTCCCGGATAAGCATTGATAGCATTCTGCGGGATATAATATACTACCCGGAAATCAGTTGCCGACACATCTTCCAATTGTTCGTGCGGTCCCGGGAAACGGCGAGTCAATGCCTTTCCATTACGGAATACATCATAACTGCGTTCTGCCTGATAAGCCAATTCCAACTGACGTTCCTTGTCAATCAAGTCGCCGGCTTCGCTTGGATTCAGAGAACCATATTCACCACCAAGAATAGCACGACCACGGATAGTATTCAAATCTGCCAAAGCAGCCCCGTAATTTCCCAATTTAGCATATGCTTCCGCACGGTTCAGGTAAATTTCACCCAAACGGCTGATAAGCGGAGAATGCAAATGAGAATCTTCTCCCTCACGGGAACATTTCGTAATATAGAACTGCGGATTAGCACGATTCAAGGTGATAAAATAATCTTCAACACCAATAACTTCCGTCAGCACTTCAGTAACATTTGTTCCTATATTATACTTAGCAATCTTAAAAATACCTTGTGCTTCATCTACCACCTCCAATTCGTACTTAATCGTGTCGATTCTAACTTTTCCTACTTTTTTATCCTTTTCCCACACAGAATCTACAATAGCAACTAGTTTATCTTCACCCTGTTTATATTGAGTTACTCCTTCAATAGCATAATACTTACCATTCTCGACAACCAAAGAGTCCTGGACATAGCTATAACCGGTAAATTTATCCAATGAAACACCAGCTTGCAACGGAAGACTCGGTTTGATAAAACGAAAGACCTTTTTATAGTTACCTTCCTTATCTTTTGAATAGGTCGGTTCTATGAAAGCCGCACGAGCATCCACAATTGTATAGTGATCCGGACGCCAGTCATTTCTTCCGGTTTCATTTAACAAAGCGATATACTTAGCACTGGCAAACATTTCACCCCAGCCCATACCACCGATATTGGCATACATACCACCAACACCGTAATAATGGTCAAAACCGGAAAATTCGGAAGCAACACGTTTGATTGCAAAAATTGTTTCCGGGTTATTTTCAGGAGTAAACGTATTATACTTCATAAAATTATCTCTGCTCAACAAGCTATAGTCTCCCGAATTGATAACCTTGTTTGAATACTCTACTGCCAATTGTGCATACTGCGGATTCGGATTTTCATACGTACCGCTCATATACAGATACACACGTGACAACATGGCCTGAGCAGCCCCTTTAGAAGCATAAATAGGTCCCTTATCAAGCGTAATCAAACGTTCAGCTGCTTTCAAGTCACTAATTACCTGCTCATAAGTTTCCTGTACGGTAGCCCGGTCCGGCAGAAACATTTCTCCTACAACATTATCGGGCGTACCATTTACGATGGGTACTCCCAAATTCTTGTCAGGAGCCTGATAATAAGGACGTCCGTAAGCCCGGCACAGATAGAAATACATCATACCGCGCACATAATAACATTCGCCGATTTTATTATCGATTTCAGCACTCTGCCCTTCCTCTATCATCTTAATAATATTGGAAGCCTGGGCAATAGCCTTGTAACCGTAATCCCAAAAATTCTGCAAACGGTAATTATTCGGGGTACGGGAATAAGAAATAAATTCAAAAAACGCATCCGTGGAATTTCCGCGAATCACCATATTATCACCGGCATACTCTCCGCAACGGTGCATCGGGTCCGACCAAGTCTTCAATTGTGCATACATACCGTTCATCAAGGCATCCAACGAAGCATCCGGATCATCGGTAATCTGTTCTGCCGCCATAGAACCGTATGGCAAACAGTCAATATCGCAAGCAGTCAGCGAAACTGCCGCAGCTACTAATATTGTAAATATTTTTTTCATATAATTCAATTTAGAATGTTAGATTTAATCCGAACATAAACTTACGTACGGAAGGATATACGCCGGGACCAGCACTTCTCATAACAACTCCGTCTGATGCCGGGATTTCGGGATCCACACCGGAATAATCCGTAATCGTGAACAGATTCTCGCCGCTCAATGCTACACGTAAATTCTGAATACCCCATTTCTTAACCGGAATATTGTAACCCAAAGTCAAAGAACGCATTTTCAAGAAATCACCGTCTTCCAAATAACGGGAAGAAGCGGAATTGCCTTTATCCGCATTATTGTATTTAGCTACCGGATGCGTTGCTTTGTCACCTGGTTTCTCCCAACGTTTCCAGCCGCTTTGCAGTTTCATCTGATTACGGTCGCAATACGCACCGTCTGAATCATACTCCTGGCGGGAATAGTTGTAAATCTTACCGCCGATAGAATAACCGAATACGGCATTCAAATCAAAATTTTTCCAGGTCAGTGTTGTAGAGAAACCTCCGAACAAATCGGGAGAACCGGAGCCGCATTTGAAATATTCGGCTTCCGCATAATTGGAGGTGGTCACCAATTCTCCGTTTTCATCGGTTTTATACCACATCGGGGCACCGTTGTCCGGATTAACTCCAGCCCATTTCTTCAAATAATAGGTATCAATCGGTTCACCTACTTCCAAAATACGATTGGCAGAACCTGCAACACCGCTACCGTCACCGATGATGACCGGTTTTACGACGTAACTGCCGTCGGCTTCTTTTTGTTTGTACAGGTTTTTCAACTCGTTCTTATTATGGCTGATGTTCACTTCCACACTCCAGTTCCAATCTTTCGTACGGATAATATCTCCGCCCAATGAAATTTCGTAACCGGTATTGCGCATCTCTCCGATATTCTTATAGATGCTCGTCACACCGGTCAGACCGGTTACGGGAACATTGTACAGAATATTGTCGGTATTCTTGATATAATAATCGAATGTCAAACGCAAACGGCTTTGGAACATAGCTGCATCCAATCCCACACCGGTAGTATACGTTTTTTCCCAAGTCAAATCTTTATTACCGATAACGCTGATCAAAGCTCCGGAATTGGTATTATAACTGGCTCCGGTTGATACCGCATACAAGTCATATTGCGGATAAAGTGAACTCGGACGGTTACCTACGGAACCGTAAGAAGCACGAACTTTCAAATTATCCACCCAATCGGCTTTAAACCAATCTTCGCGATTGATAACCCAACCGGCACTGAAAGAGAACAAGTTACCATATTTAGCATTGTCACCCAAGTTGGAAGCACCATCCCGACGGAAAGAGAACTCTGCCAAATATTTGTTATCATACGCATATTTCCAGTTTGTAAAAATAGACTGTACTTTCCACTCAGAAATACCGCCTTTGGTACGTTCGGGTTTTGCCACAACATCCAATACCTCGAATCCCGGAATAAATCCCGTTCCGTAAACATCCAGCGATTTGTACCAATAATCTTTGTACTCATACGAAATCAATCCGTTAAGGGCATGTTTTCCGTTAAACGTCTTATTGATTAACAATTTTTGGTTTGTCAGTTTACGGGCAGTTTCCGAACGCCATTCCGTCAAACGTCCGTCCACATTTTCACCTCCGCTTGAACGCGGGTCGGTATAACTGTGCTGGGAATAATTGTTATAACGATAGCTGTTTACAGAAGCAAATGTCAACCAGTCGGTAATCTTCACATCGAAATCGAAGTTACCCATAAATTCATGATTTGTAGATTCAGAGTAATTTCCATACTCAAGGTCTAACAGATAGTTGGTGGAGGAGGTATTTACCCAGCCGCTGTAACGATGCGAAACCAATTCTCCGTTTTCATCATAAGGGCTATCCCACGGCAGCATGGAATACATAGCCGTCACGGAATACTGTTTATTTTCAATATCCCGGCGCGAACCGCTCACTGACGGTTTCACCGTCAACCAATGATAAGGTTTGTAATCGGTATTGAAACGGAAACTATAGCGTTTGTAATCATATCCTTTTACCGCACCGTCTTCATCGTAGTAACCCAATGAAAAATAGGATCTGAGTTTATCGGAACCTCCTGCCAAAGACAGATGATAATCCTGCGTAAAACCGGTATGAGTAGCCAAATCCCACCAATCGAAATTGCTGTTGCGCAAGTCGGCATTCCAACGAGAGAAACTGATTTTATCTGCATTCTGGAAAGAACTGTAATAATCGTACAATTCCGCTCCGTTCATCACTTCCAGATTACCGGTAGTCAAACGACTGATACCCAATTTTACGGAAGCGTTGATTGTCATTTTACCTTCCCTTCCTTTTTTTGTCGTTACTACGATAACACCGTTGGCGCCTTCCGAACCGTAGATAGCCGTAGAAGCCGCATCTTTCAGGATGGTCATGCTTTCGATATCGGACGGGTTCAATTCGCCGGCACTGCTACCGACAATGACTCCGTCGATTACCCACAACGGCGATGTACTACCGCTCAAAGAAGCCTGTCCGCGGATAACCACCGCACCGGCACTTCCCGGCTGACCGGAACCCGGAGCTACATACACGCCCGGCACCTTGCCGTTCAACATATTCTCAACCGAAGGAGTCGTGATGTCTTTCAATTTATCATTCTTGATACTTGTCATGGCACCCGTCAAACTCTCTTTACGCTGGGTGGTATATCCCACAACAATTACCTCGTCCAAACTTTGGGAATCCTCCTGTAAGGTAATAACCAACGGAGTACCTTCCCATTTCACCTCCTGTGTCCGATAACCGATAAAAGAAACAACCAAGATGCTTCCTTCCTGAACACCGGCAATCGTAAAATTACCGTCCAAATCTGTAGAAGCTCCCGAAGTCGTGCCTTTTACCAAAATAGATGCCCCCACAATGGTTTCACCTGTTGCATCCTTCACCACTCCGGTACACGTGCCCGTCTTTTGTTCGGCCAATGTACCTGACGTTCTCTTTCCTGCAAATGCGTAGTTACCTACACACAGGAAAACAGAGAAAAATAGCATTACTGCTAATCTTAAGTGTTTTGTCATAACTAAAATGTTTAAAATTAAGTATTCATATAAATAATATCCACTTGCCGAAACAAGTTTCCTACTATTTCAATTTGACCACGCTCTCACTGTTATTCACCTTATCGGCCTATTCCGGAAACATTTTCATTTTCTCTTTCATTTTTCCCCTTGGGATACATGCTTGGTAAGCAGGTACAACAGACGATATGGTTTGTTTTTTTTAATTGCCATATTTTGATGTTTATTAACACCTTACATATTGTTTAAGACTTATTAGGCTGATTTATTATAAATAATTAACGGTTTAACTTTTATTCTTGGAGTTTTGTATTACATTTGCATTGGCATATTTCATGAGGAAATATTCGTTCTCAGAAATAATTTTAGTGATTAAAATAGGTTTAATCATTTTTTTATTCCCTTATGCTCAAACGTTTGCATGAGTTCGATACCTGCTTACCAAACATATATCCTTTTTCAAAACTATTCTTTTCTGTATTTCAGCCAGATAAATAAATTCTCTCTCAAAATACGACAGCAATAAACTATGAAAGTTGTAAAAGAAAACACGACGGCCTAAAATGAGCCCTAAAAGTTTTTATCTAACCTTTAGGGCTCATTTTCTATGAGAACAAGTAAAAAACAAACGATAAACATCAATATCAACGAAACATCATTTTTCCACAATAGTTTCAATAAATAGCTTACCGTTTTTAATTGGTTCTTTTAATAATTCAGGAAGATTGAAAGTATAGGTAAAAGTATCGTAAAAGCGAGGATCTTTTTGAGGCAATAAAAAAGGTTTAGCTATTTCTCCGGTTTCCGGATCAAATGCTGCTAAATAAGGACGCGCCCACAATCCATCCAAACGTTTGCTGCTGAATACAAACCAATATCCTGTCGAAGACCAGGTATGAAAACTTTCTACTTCGTTGCTGTTTACTTCTTCACAATTCCTTATTTCCCCGTTAGTCAGATTAAGCAAAAATAAATCGCTTTCCGGATGCCAGATAGAAAAATTTCCGTAATCCGATTGGGTAAACATCAGCCACTTGCCATCGGGAGAAATTCGGGGGAAAGAAACGGAATGCCCGGAAGCAGAGGCCTGGTACACACATTCAAGCTTATGCAGTTTTTGGGTTTCCACATCAAACTGAATCCGATAAAGGTCATAACGAATACTATCAAATGGCATCCCTTGCCGATAACCTTGTGCCCGGCAAAAATAGAGAGTTCTGCCATCGGGTGACCAAGTCGGAAAAGTTTCCATATACGAATCTCCGCTCAGCAATGAATCCGTATACGCCTGATGTTTCTCCACGTCATAAATTATCAGGTCTGCTCCCAAATCCGACACTTCTATCGGTTTTTGCCCTGAAGCATGGAAAAACTGTTGTATCTCATTGGCAGAAAAAGCGATGTACTTTCCCGAAGGATGCCATGCCGGATAGGTTGCCCCATATTTATGACCTTGGGGTTTCGGATTTACTTTTTCCACTTTTCCATCACGATAAATCAACGTTCCTCCCTGCTTTCCCCGCACATGTACCATCATATTATCCGGTGAATTTTGATTGAATGTATGACAGTTGATACATTGCTTTCCGAAATTTCTATTCTCCGCCACCGGCGTTTGCTTATAATTGGTCAAATCCCGTTGATAAATTCCCATTTCATTCCATAATTCATAACCGGGATAAAGAAGACGATAGACTAAATAAGGGTCTAGGGGATGTGCAGACACCTTATTCTCAATAGCCGCATATTCTGTCCATATATTATCTTTGCACAACGCAATCCGGAAATAAATTTCCTTTCCTACAGCCTTTCTAAGCAAGGCCTTCCATTGTTTCTCCGGGATTCGCACCAAAGATTCCGAATGATGAATCAGTATCTCTCCGGGTTCATTTTTTATTCCAATTTCCGTCTGATAGGCTTCAGCTTTTTCCAAAATTACGAAATTGGGCGGGGCTATATTGGGTGGAAAAGTCACAGCACTGTAATCCGGATAAATTGCAGGAGGCGTTTCCAATCTGTTATCCGGTTGATGATAGGAACTACAGCTATATATGCAAAAAAGCAGACAAATAATCCAATAACGTATATTCATTTCATTTTCTTTTTATCGAGTAACTACTTTACTGCCGTATGGGCTTATATAGTTGAGGTAAAACCAATAAGTTTTGCCGAATTCTGCTTGCAAGGCCTGTGTCTTCTTACCTTGAGCCAGTGCATAATAACGTTTAAAACGGCGTTCTGTTTCGGGGCTGACCATAAAACCGCTGCGGGAAAATTCCTCTTCACTTACTCCTAATTTATAAATATACAGAGCCTCTTCATACGCCGGCGGAAGAGGTGTCGGTGCCAAATAGCGGAATTCTTTCAGGTTTTTCACGAAGCGGGGAATATGATTACTCAACAATAAATAGCTCATTAGGTATTCAAAAGCCATCCGGTGTGTCGTATCATGTTGGCACAGATACTCCAATTCCGGTCCGATATTCAATACGTTGGCAAAGCGTGCCGGTTGTTCCTGCACGTCTGCCAAAACATCCCGCATATCGGGCAATTGCGTGCCATTCAATTGTTTTTCAAGTTCCAATGCCTCCTTGTAATAGAAAAGTGATAGCTTTAATTTATTGATAAAATGTTGAGCAACCCGAGGGCGCCCGTTCAAAATATTGTAGCGAGCAAGGTTGAGCAAATGGGGAGCGGTTTCTCCCCACACAACCATCGCCTCAAACTCCCAGCGTTGTGCTTCATTGATATAACCTAACTCTTCATAGAGGAAATGACCATATTCACTTTCCCGACTATCGCTATTCCAGGGGAAGTAAAGGCTTTTAACCCCCAATACCTGCGGAAAATCAAATAACCGATAGGAAAGCTGTCCTGTATGATATAATGCCAAATGGTGAAAATAAGCAATCAATTGATTCGTGCGTCCGCTTTTCCAATAACGGGATGTATAAGTCAATACTTTATCCCATTCTTTGGATTTAACGTATTGTTCTGCTTTCAACATGATACGTTCGCTCCGTTTATAATTCCGGACAAAATAGCGGTAACCGAAACCGGCATATCCGGCCAGAAAGCATAAGGTTAAACCTATACGTACCGATTGACGTATCGTATATTTTATTTTAAAAAGTGGAAAAATTTTCCAGTACTGTTGTACAAACACAAGCAGTAGATACAGGAAAAGCAGCGTTAAAAAACAACCTGTTACAAGTGTCAACGCCCGGTCGGCAGACAGAGTATAAAAAAATAATCCCAATGAGGGAATTACAGAAAGTTGTAACAGGTCGTTCCATCCTAAAATTTTCCGAACAATCTGATAGCATAACGGATAAACTGATGCTATGATCAGAGCCAGCAATCCACTACCCAATTCCGGAATATAAAAAAATTGGATGATAAAATCAGTCAGATAGCTTATAATACCTTCCGAAGCAACACTTCGCCAAAAATAATCCCAGGAAAAAAGAAAAAGATGATGCTGTTCATGATAAAAAAGCACATGAGAAAGCACACTGTAATAACAGAAAAAGTAAAGCAAAAACAAAAAGCCCCAAAGGATGTAATGCAATCGTTTCATAAACAGGAATTAAAAGCAAACAGGGGGGGCATTTGCCCAAAAGCTGATGCCCCCCTGCTATTAATATAGTTATGACAAAATATTAATATCCTGGATTTTGTGTGAGATTCGGATTTAGATCTCGTTCTTCTTGCGGAACCGGATACACATAATTATGCGGTTCATAACCACCGTAGCCGGCTACGATAATTTCATCTCCTTCATACAGAATACAAATCATATTATTGTCGCCCTTCTGAGCATTCAGAGAGTCCTTAACTAATTTGTATCTTAATCCGCGGAACGGTTCGTTCAATACCTGTTCTGCTATTCCCCAACGACGGATATCCCACTGGCGTTTTCCGCCCTCCAAGGCAAATTCCACTCGCCATTCATTGCGGATGCGCTGACGCAAATCATCCTGTGTTGCGCAATATGTCGGCAAGCTAGCATTTGTATTTTGCAGTTCGGGCATACCGACACGACGGCGTACCTGGTTCACAGCATCAAAAGCATCGTTTGCCAACGGTGAAATTTCATTCAAAGCTTCAGCATAAGTTAAAAGCACCTCTGCATAGCGGATTTCCACTGCATCTTTTCCCATACTCCAACCAGTAGATTGCGGGTCGATAGACGGGTCAAGCCATTTTTGCTGATAATAACCGGTTGCCGTTGCATCTCCGTGCTGACCGATACCTGTGTTGCCGCTGGATTTTAGCGGAGCCACTTTTATCGTCTTTCCATACATGGTTTCTCCATCATGCAATACATTCACTTCCAGACGGGGATCCCGGTTTTCAAACGGCTTCTTTGCATCATAAACAGTTGATTGAGCAATCGGTGCTCCATCAATGTCTTCAAAAGCATCTACCAAACTTTGCGTAGGATTGATACCACCCCAGCCTAACGTGGGGAAACATTCCCAACCGATCAGCCCCCAATCATTTTCATTCGGTTTAAATTGTCTCACCAAAATAAACTCATCGCATCCGTCTGTTTTTTCCCAAAACAATTCCGCATATTTTCCGGTATTATTCTGGTCATACAAACTATACACACCCAAATCCATGACAGCTTTGGCATTATCGGCAGCAACCTGCCAATTGCCATAGTACAACGCCGCACGGGCTTTCATCGCGTATGCAGCACCTTTTGTAATACGTCCGTATTGAGAAGACGGCCAGCTGACCGGCAAATAAGCGATGGCCCTGTCGAAATCGTCCATCATTTTGGCATACACTTCTTCTCTCGGAGTACGGGTAACACCGGCCTGATCTGCAAGCGTCAGAGGTTTAGCGATGTATGGAACATCTCCAAACGAACGAATCAAATCAAAATAATGGAAAGCCCGGAAGAAATAAGTCTGACCAAGTACTTTTTCTTTGTCTTCCTGATTGTAATCCGGAATTTCATCAATTTTACTTAAAATCAAATTCGTCTGACGAATTACAGTGTAAGTTCCACTCCAACTAAAATCCAACGGATCATAGATTCCTTTTGAAACATTACCGGCAGCCCACTTGATTCCATGCACGGCGTTATCAGAATTAATATCTTCATCAACAACCCAATAAGGAAGTGAAGGATAAAGATCGGAAACAGCCATTTCGGCATCTTTGGCCGTTTTCCAAAAACTGCCATCCGAAAGCTCTTCCAATGGATAGAGATCCAGGTCGACACAAGAGGTCAATCCTGTCAGCAACGCTGCTGTTATAATAATTAAATATTTTTTCATATTCATTATAAGTTAAGAAATTTAGAATGAAACTTTTAACCCGATGGAAACTTTTTTCACGTTAGAGTAGAACGCTCCGCGGGTATCGGACGGGGATTCCGGATCCAATCCTTCCAGCCCGGAAAAAGTCAGCAGGTTTTCACCGGCGACATATATTTTTGCTTTTTCAATACCGGTTTTTGACAACCATCTTTTCGGCAAATTGTAACCCAGTGAAATATTCTTCAAACGCACGTATGAAGCATCTTCCAACCAGAAAGAAGAGGTTACGAAGTTGTTCTGGGTAGATTTGGTCAAACGGGGATAGCTGGCATTGTGATGCTCCGGTGTCCAGCGGTCCAAATGGCGTTTCAGGACCTTGCCGCTATTATAAAATGCATACGAAGCTTCTCCCGTATAATAAGCATCTACGTCAAAAGCTCCCTGCCACAACATGGAGAAATCAAACTCCTTGTAAAACAGCGTCACGTTCAGACCTCCAGTCCAGCTCGGGAAATTCTTACCGATAACCGTCCGGTCTTCCGCATCAATCTTGTTGTTATTGTCCAGATCCACATATTTAATATCTCCCACCTGGTCCGAACTGGTACGTTTCGGAAGTGTCGCCAGTTCTTCGGCTGTATTGAAATAGCCGTTTGCCTTGTAACCGTAGAATGAGCCGATGGGATATCCTTCCAAACGCCAGTACTTTTTATTGTCTGGATCCTCACCCTCAGTACCTTTCATGTCGGTAATTTCGTTTTTCAAGTAAGATACATTAAAATTAACAGCATAACTGAAATCGCTATTAATACGTTTGTTGTGGAAGATATTCAGATCAAATCCCCTGTTTTCCACACTACCTGCATTCTGGGCAGGAGCCTCCATACCGATTACCCCCTGGATCGGCAGGTAAAGCAGCATATCGTTGGTTTTCTTTTTATACAGAGACAATTCGAAACCGATCATATTGTTCAAGAATCCGGCTTCAATACCCAATTCGTAATTGGTAACGGTAGCCCATTGCAATTCGTTATTCACATAACGTGATTCGTAAGCCGTGGAATAGAGCTGATGGCCAAACATCGTTTTTCCATAAGCATACGTAGCTACCGCCGGATAAATATCATCGTCTTTCAACTCTTCATTACCGGTTTTACCCCAGCCCAAACGCAATTTCAAATTGCTTAACCAGTCGGCATTGTCTTTGATAAATGCTTCCTCCGAAATCCTCCATCCTGCAGAGAGTGCTGGGAAATATCCCCAACGGTTATCTTTCGGGAAACGGGAAGAAGCATCAGCACGCAGATTGGCCTCAAAAAGATACTTGTTATTGTAGTCATATTGGATACGACCGAAATAAGACTGACGAGCCGTCTCATAGCCACCATCCGTGTTTTTCTGAGAGGAAGCATCCAGTGTGTTCAACGATTCCGTCAATTCATCGCTACCACCCCCTTTGCGTGACGTAGTAGTATAACGGTAGGTATATTTTACCTGCTCTGCTCCAGCCAATACACCGAAAGAATGCTTGTTGATTGTTTTGTTGTAATTAATCAACAACTGGCTGGTATACCAATTCCAATTGTAGTGGTTATGAGCACCTTCACGGTCTCCGGAATCGAAAGTCCCATAACTGAAATGTTTCTTGAACGTACGGTAATCGCGGTAGTCATGTCTTAATGAATACACCCCTTTGATACTCAAACCTTCAATCGGAGTAACATTGAGATAAGCCGTCGCATTCAACTGCTGGTCCAATTGTCGCAATTCACCGCTACGCCCTTGCTGTGCCACCGGATTTTGTAAACCGTTATAATTGTAATTGCCTTCAGAGTCATAAACCGGAGCGGTAGGCGCAATTCGGTTTACATACTGCATCAAGGAACCAAAGCCTTCGTATTCGTCACTATTCAAACCACGGTAAGCGGAAGCATTGACACCTAAATTCACCCATTTGGCAACCTTGGAATCGATGTTTATACGTCCGTTGTAACGTTCGTATTGTTTTTCCTGAGACAAACCGTCCTGATACAAGTAAGCCAATGAAGCCATGTACGTTGTATTTTCAGAACCACCGGAAATAGACAGACTATGCTGAGTCTCAATCGCATGTTTTTTAAACACTTCATTATACCAGTCCGTGTTAGGATGACCGATAGGGTCTTTGCCGTTGCGGTAAAGCTCAATATCTTCAGGCGAATAAAGCAGGGCGGCATTCGGATCTTCATTGAGAGTCGCCTCGTTATACAACGTCGCATAATCGGCAGCTCCCAGGAATTTCAATTTGGCCGTTGGGCTTGCCCAAGTTACCGTACCGGAATAATCCACCCGTGCCTTCTGTCCTTTTTTACCTTTCTTGGTTGTAATCAAAATAACACCGTTGGCAGCCTGCACACCGTAGATGGCAGAAGAAGCCGCATCTTTCAGGACGGAAATGGATTCGATTTCCTGCGGATCAATATTGTTCATAGATCCCGGAATACCGTCAACGATGACCAACGGACTGGCTGCGTTGATGGAGTTCTTACCACGAATAGTGATAGAACCGGTTTGTGCTCCCGGAGCTCCGGATGTCTGAATAACCGTTACGCCAGGCATAGTTCCTGCCATAGCTGCCGATACACTGGCCACTGAACGGGATTCCAATGCTTCTGCATTAATAGAAGCAACAGAACCTGTCAAATTTGCCTTTTTTTGTACACCATACCCTACGACTACCACCTCATCAAGAGTTTTGGAATCTTCTTTTATGGTAATCGTCAAAACTTCTCCGTTCCAAACCACCTCTTTGGTTTGATACCCCATAAAAGAAACTACTAGCGTACTTCCCACCGGAACATTATCAATGGAAAACTTACCGTCAAAATCCGTAGAATTTCCATTGGTTGTCCCTTTCACTAACACTGCCGCCCCGACAATCGTTTCACCTGTCACTGCGTCTTTCACCACTCCGGTACATGTCCCTGTCCGTTGTTCAGAGGATGTACTAACTGTTCTTCTTTCTGCCTGTGCATAGTTGCCCACACAGAGGAAAAAAGAAAGAAATAGCATTCCTGCTAATTTTAAGTGTTTTGTCATAATAAAATGTTTAAAATTAAGAATTAATATCAATAACATCCGATTGATTGGACCTCCATAAAAATCCAGCTCAATCTTTCAATTATCGTCAATTAAAAATCATATCATCCATCACTACCACACGTCATTATTCACTTGTTTTCATTTTTATGAAATACCTGCTTTATAAGCATGTACCTGTAGTTTCATGTTGAAAAAAAGAAAATAAGTTTTTAATATTTTATTGGGGATTATTTTGAGTATATAAAAGATTGATTATTAATTTTTTATGAAAAAAGAAAGATTTTATTTTGTTATTTTGGAAATTCATTCTACTTTTGTTTTCGAAAACGTGTGCGAGAAAGTAATTCTTAAAAAGAGCGATATTTACACAACCGACAAGAATTATTTCTTTATAAACGTCTGGAAAAAAGTTGTTTGCACACATGGTACATGCTTATAAAACATATATCCTTTTTTAAGTTGTTTTTCCTGTACTTCAGATAGAAAAATTCCCCCAAAATT
>NZ_CALPCZ010000002.1 GCF_943193135.1 Odoribacter lunatus | reverse complement strand
CTTACACTAAGCTACACGACTTTCCACTATTTTTATTTCAAACGGAGAGCCATCTGTGCCGTGGGTGTGGCAGAAACCTCCTATGTGACCATAGTATTGGCTCCATCGCCGTTCAGTAGTTCCGTGGAAACTCTTACCAATGCCTATCCTTCTTTCACTGTTGATTCCAGGTGGGGAACCATGCAGCAAACCCACTGGACATTAGATACTCCCCCCACAGGGATATCTATTTCTGACAAGGGACTGGTAACAGGCTTGACTTCCAATTCTGTTTTCTGGACAAACGTAACGGTATCATCCGACAAATGTCCGGGAAAAGAATGGACAAAGAGACTGGAAATACAAAGAGAGTTCACTTCAGTCACCTCAAGTTCAATTACCCTCGCTCTAGGTAAATATAAGATGGAATGTTACGGTGCAGAAGGAGGACGAGGTAGAAGTAACGGAACCCTTAATAATAATAGTGGCAATGGTGGATATAGTAAAGGTGAATTAGTACTCACTTCTACGACGACTTTCTATACCTACGTTGGAGGAAAAGGAAATGACTCCTCGAAAAATAAGACAGGAGGAGCCGGAGGTTGGAACGGAGGAGGAAAAGGAGGAAACGATGAAGGAGATGACGCCGGAGGAGGTGGTGGTGGAGCTACGGATATACGAATGGGAGGGCAGGCTCTATCCAATCGAATTATGGTTGCCGGTGGTGGTGGAGGTAGCACAGGAGGTTATGGAATTGGAGGCTCTGGTGGTGGTACTAACGGTGGATACGGACAGTCTAAAACTTCTTCAACAGCTACATCTCCAGGTAAACAAAATACCGGTAATGCTCTCGGAGTGGGAGCTGATGGAATATATGGAGGAAACAATAACAGTGGAGGTGGTGGAGGTGGAGGTGGCTACTATGGAGGAGGTAGTGCTAGGAGCTCTGGTGGTGCTGGTGGTTCCGGATATGTTAATACCAGTATTTTTACGAATTCCTCTATGTCTAATGGTACGAGATTAGGCAACGGTTTGGTCAGAATCAGCCCAGTAGTTCCTTAATCTCAAGAGAAGTGCAAAGAGCGGAAAATTTGTTAAAAATTTAAGCTGCTGTTTGCGGCACATAAAAAATATTTAGGATTTAACACCACAGCCTCCACACTAAGGAAAAAGAGGAAGAGGAGGAGATATAAAAAAGCAGGAAGAAATTCCTGCTTTTTTTTATATTTGCTCCTTAGAAAGCACCATTTCATTCTCCTCAAATTTATAGGCATTATGGAAAATTTAGACAAACTGGTATTAGAATTATGCAAATTACCGCAAGAAACCGGTTGGGTAGAGTTTAAACATAATAATTGTGACCCCCGAATGATTGGCGAGAACATTAGTGCATTAGCTAATAGTGCCGTTATCGCAGACAGAAGCCATGCCTATATGATATGGGGAGTAGATGATAAAAATCATGAACTAATTGATACGAATGTCCGCCTCAAGCAGGAAAAAAGAGGCAATCAAGAGCTTGAAAACTGGTTACGCTATATGCTTTCCAAGAATGCAGATTTTGAAATTCATTCTATTGATATTGACGGAAAGCATGTGGAAATAATAATTATCTCAAAAGCCGTCAATGTACCGGTTACATTTGAAAAAGTAGATTATATCCGCGTTGGAAGCTATACAAAGAAAATCATTGAATTTCCGGCACTACAAACCCAGTTATGGGACAAATTGCGAAATGAACAATTTGAGGATACTTATGCCATATCTGATATCCAACTGAATGACATACCTCATTATTTAAATTGCGAAACTTATTTCAATATTCTCAATATGCCCTTTCCAACAAGTCTTGAAAAATATGCTTACTATCTTTTAGAAGAAGGGATTATTATTTGCCAAGATAACGGATTATATGCTATCACAAATTTAGGTGCAATTCTCTTTGCAAAGAAACTTTCAGATTTTCCACGCATAGGACGAAAAGCTATAAGGATTGTACAGTACGAAGGAAACAACAGGCTTACTATCTTGAAAGAAGAAACAACAACGGAAGGCTATGCCATCAGTTTTGAGAATGCCATAAAATTCGTAAATACCCTGCTTCCTACAAAAGAAGATATTGATTCCGTACGAAGAACGTCTACAAGTCCATTCCCAATTCCTGCCATCAGAGAGACTATTGCAAACTCACTTATTCATCAAGATTTTTTCCTTACTGGCACTGGACCACTTATTGAGATATTCCAAAATCGTGTAGAGGTTACAAATCCGGGAACACCATTGGTTGATATCATGCGAATTGTAGATAATCCTCCCAAATCGCGTAACGAAAAATTAGCATCATTAATGCGGCGCCTAAGTATGTGTGAAGAATTAGGACGCGGATGGGATCGAATGGTTATCAGTTGCGAATTACAAAAACTACCTGCTCCACGCATTCAGATATATGAGGAATCAACGAAAGTATCATTATTCTCCCATTTAGATTTTACTAATATTCCAATGGAAGACAAAATATGGGCGACTTATCTTCATGCTTGCATTAAATTTATTGAGGGAGATACTTTAACAAATAGTTCACTAAGAGAACGATTTGGGGTTGCAGTATCATCTTCCGGCAGTATTTCCCGATTAATCAAAGAAGTACTGAATAATAAATTAATCAGGCCTATTGACCCTAATACAGCTCCCCGTTATATGAAGTATATTCCCATTTGGGCATAATTTAACTTGCTGGTAACTTGCTAAACGCCTTAGTTCAGCAAAAATCATTATTGATTTTCAAATATTTATAATAGTAATTTAACTTGCCGGTAATTTGCCGGCAAGTTTTCTATAAGATTATCATTCAACATTGCTTTTGCCATTTTGCACGTTATTCCTACCTTTGCACGCCAATCGTAGTATAATGGTATGAAAAACGTAACATTCATCTCTTGTTTTATGGGGTTGTGCCTGTTGCCGCTTGCGGAGAAAGCGCAGGAGGTTCGGCAGGACAGCAGCGCCGTGGACAATCATTATATGATAGAGGAAGTGGTGGTGACCGGCACACGGAACAAAACGGATGTGCGCCATTTGTCGCAGACGGTGAGCGTAATTGACCGCCGGAAGATTGAGCAGGGGATGCAACCTTCGCTTTTGCCCATATTGACGGAGCAGGTACCGGGGCTGTTTACGACGGCGCGGGGTGTCATGGGTTTCGGTGTCTCGGACGGGGCGGCGGGCGGTATCTCGCTGCGCGGGCTGAGCGGCGGCAATGCCCGGATGATGGTGCTTATCGACGGACACCCGCAATACGCAGGGATTTTCAGACACCCGATTTCCGATGCCTACCAGACGCTCCTAGCGGAACGGGTCGAAGTACTGCGGGGCCCGGCTTCGATGCTCTACGGCTCCAATGCGATGGGCGGCGTGGTGAACATCGTTACCCGCAAAATGGAGGAGGAGGCGATACGCACGGTATTGCATACAGGCTACGGCTCTTACAATACGCTTGAAACGGAATTGACGAACAGCGTCCGCCGCGGCAAGTTCTCCAGTACCGTAAGCGGCTCTTACAACCGCACGGACGGACACCGTACAGATATGGGTTTCGAGCAGTACGGAGGTTACGCCAAAGCGGGCTATCAAATGACCCCGAACTGGCAGGCGCGGGCCGATGTGAATATAACGCACTTTAACGCTTCGTACCCCGGTCCGGTTTCGGCGCCGCTTTTGGAGGGCGACCAGCGCATCACGCGGGGAGCTGCGTCATTGGCTGTTGAAAATGATTACGAAAGGACATCGGGAGGATTGAGTTTTTTCTATAACTGGGGCAAACACCGGATTAACGACGGATATACACCCGGCGCGGGCGAAAGCCCGCAGGAGGGGCGGTTTCATTCACATGACGACATGATGGGCGTATCGCTGTTCCAAAGCGCACAGCTTTTCAAGGGCAACCGCGTGACGGCAGGCGCAGATTGGTTCCGCTACGGCGGCAAGGCATGGAACAAATACATTGCCGGCACAAATGCGGGGACGAGACGGGAATTGGTGGACAAGCACGAGAACGAAATGGCGGGGTATGTGGATTTTCGCCAGCATCTTGGCACGGGGATAACGCTGAACGCGGGGATACGCATCGACCGGCACTCTCGGGTGGGTACGGAATGGATTCCGCAAGCGGGGCTGTCATTTCACCTGCCGCAGGCGATGGAACTGAAACTGTCGGCGGCCAAAGGCTTCCGGTATCCGATACTGCGGGAAATGTATATGTTCCCTCCGCAGAATCCCGATTTGAAGCCGGAGTCTATGTGGAATTACGAAATAGCCTTTTCGCAGCGGGAGGGACGCTTGTCGTACGGGGTGAATCTTTTTTACATCAACGGCAAGAATCTGATTATGACATTGCCGAATCCGAACGGAAGCGGGCGCCTGAATCTGAATTCGGGAAAGATTGAGAATACGGGCGTAGAGGTGCAGGCGGCTTACCGGATTACGCCGACGTGGTCGGTGGATGCCAATTACAGCTACCTGCACATGGAGAATCCCGTAGTGGCGGCTCCGGAACACAAGTTGTACGCGGGCACGGGATTTGCGCAAGGACGTTGGAATGTCTCCACGGGCGTACAGTATATCGCAGGATTGTATACGTCGGTCGCTCCCGTTGCAACGGAATATTTTACCTTGTGGAACATACGGGCTTCATTCCGTGCCCCCCGATGGGCGGAAATCTGGGCTCGCGGGGAGAATCTACTCGCCCAACGGTATGAAATCAATGCCGGTTATCCGATGCCGAGGGCAACGGTCATGGCCGGTTTTAATATACGGTTTTAACAATTATTTACTATGAAAAACTTTCTTATGATGGCATCAGCATGTGCAGTTTTATTGACGGGTACAGGTTGCGGTAATGCGCAAAAGAAGACGGACGCAGGAGCGAAGTCAGAGCTACCCAAAGTGTATTATTTCAAAGGTATTTCATCGGAAAATCTGGTGAAGATTTACGAGGCACTGGGACGCAAGGCGGAAGGCAAAGTGGCCGTGAAGCTCTCTACCGGAGAGCCGGGCAATCCGAATCACCTCGACCCAAATCTTATCAAGGATTTAGTTCAGAAAATCAACGGTACAATCGTGGAGTGCAATACGGCTTACGGAGGCGGACGCGCGAAGACGCAGGACCATCTGAAGGCTGCCGAAGAGCACGGATTTACAGCGATTGCTCCGGTGGATATTATGGACGCGGAAGGGGAAGCGGCTCTTCCCGTGAAGGGCGGCAAGCACTTGCAGGAAGATTTCGTAGGCAAGAATTACCTGACGTATGATTTTACGGTGGTACTCTCTCACTTCAAGGGACACCCGATGGGCGGATTCGGCGGCGCGCTGAAGAATATTTCCATCGGTATCGCCTCGGCAGAGGGGAAAGCGTGGATTCACTCGGCAGGCAAGACGAAGAATGTTGAGGAGGTATGGAACGATATTCCGCATCAGGATATTTTCCAGGAAGCCATGGCGGAGGCGTCAAAGGCGATTATCGACCATGCCGGGGATAAGATTCTTTATATCAATGTCGCCAATAATTTGTCCGTAGACTGCGATTGTGTGGCTACACCGGAAGACCCGCAGATGGGCGATATCGGTATTCTGGCTTCGCTGGACCCGGTGGCACTGGACCGCGCTTGCGTGGATTTGGTGCGGGCGTCCAAAGACCATGGTAAGATTCATTTGATTGAGCGAATTGATTCACGTAACGGAATGCATAACCTGGAGTATGCCGAGCAATTGGGTCTGGGCAGCCAGCAATATGAATTGATTGAACTGGATTAATCACACTGTTCTTTTACCGTGTTCCGGAGCTTTTCGAGTCCCGCACGCTCACAAGGGGTGTCGCAAAACAATTGCTTAAATGTGAGTTCGTCCATCGCCAACCAATCTTCACGGCAAAGACGAAGTACCGCGGGATCGGGAGCAAATTCCGGGACACGGTTTTTTTCTGCCCGGCTGTTCCACGGGCATACTTCCTGGCAGCGGTCGCACCCAAACAAACGGTTGCCCGCCGCTTTTTTTATGTCTTCCGGCAAAGGGTCTTTGCTTTCGATGGTATGGTAAGAGATGCAGCGGCGGGCGTCGAGGCAACGGGGCGCGAGAGCTCCCGTAGGACAGGTATCGAGGCAGCGCGTGCAAGTGCCGCAATGGGAGGCTTCGACAGGCCGGCTGTAACGGTCAAACGCAAGCGGGGTGACAATGATTCCGATGAAACAGAAGGAACCGTACACGGGGTGAATAAGGAGGGTATTTTTCCCTATCCAGCCAAGTCCTGCCCGCCGCGCCCATTCGTGCTCGAAGAGGGGGGCTGAGTCGGTGAAACAACGGCCGGGAATGTCGCCGAGCGCCTGCATGAGCTGACGCAAACGGTCCTTCACGACGATATGGTAATCTTTCCCGTAAGCATAGCGGGCGATAAGGGGCGCGGTGGGCGGCTGGGCGGCCGGCGTGTAGTAGTTGGTAAGGGTGACTATGACGGAGCGGGCGTTTTCGACCAGCAGAGTGACGTCCTCCCTCTTCTCGATATTGCGCGCCATATACATCATGCCGGCATGGCATCCTTCCGCGAGCCACTGCTCCAGTACTTTTCTGTTTTTAGTCAGTTTTTCCACGGGAGCAACGCCCGCCGCGTCGAAACCGACGGTACGGCTTTGTGCCAGTAAATCATCCAGACAGAGCCGTGGTTCCATGGTCAGATATCGTATCCCAGTTCCAGCCGGGCGACGGGACTCATTTTCTCAGGCGTCCACATCGGCTCAAATACTAAATTAACGGTGACGCTTGACACGCCCTCTATTTCCATGACGACGTCGTGTACCTGCTGTACGATTTCATCGGCAATGGGGCATCCCGGAGCCGTGAGGGTCATGGTGATGATGATTTCGTCGGGCTTGGGGAAAGCGATGTCGTAGATAAGTCCCAATTCCCATACATTGACGGGAATTTCGGGGTCATATACGGTAGAAAGTTTTTCTATGACGAGGTTTTTCAAAATATCGGTTGCCATGAGAGTCTGTGTTTTATTGTGCCGAGAACGCGAGCGCGTACATTTTGATTTGCTTGAGCATTGAGAGCAGCCCGTTGGAACGGGTGGGCGACAGGTGTTGCGTAAGCCCGATTTCTTCGATGAACTTCAAGTCCGCCCGCACGATTTCTTCGGGTTGCTGTCCCGAAAATACCCGGATAAGGAGGGCGGCGATTCCTTTGGTGATAATGGCGTCGCTGTCGGCGGTGAAATAGAGTTTCCCGTCCCGCATTTCGGGGTAAAACCACACCCGCGACTGGCAGCCTTTAATGAGATTGTCGTCGGTCTTGTGCTGTTCATCCATGACGGGGAGACTGTTGCCTATTTCTATGAGGTAGGCGTATTTGTCCATCCAGTCGTCGTAAACGGTAAACTCTTCTATGATTTCTTTTTCTATTTCTTCTATGGTCATGGCTTTAGATGTTTAGCATTTTTTCTATTTTGCCCAGTACCTCACACAGTTTGTCTATCTCCTCCGGCGTATTGTACATGGCGAAAGAGGCGCGCACCATGCCGGTGACACCGTAATGCTGCATAACGGGCTCGGCGCACAATTGTCCGGTACGCACGGCGATTCCCATCTGGTCCAGAAGGGTACCGAGGTCGAAGTGGTGGATGCCGTCTATCTGAAAGGAGATAACGGAGGCTTTCGCGGCAGCCTCCCCGTATATGCGGAGGCGGGGAATCTGTTTCATCCGCCCGGTGGCGTAGTCCAAAAGAGCTTGCTCGTGGCGGCGGATGTTTTCCCGGCCGATTTGTTCTACATACCTGACGGCTTCTCCCAGTCCGATAATGCCGATGAAGTCAGGGGTTCCCGCTTCAAATTTGAAGGGAAGCTCGTTGTAGGTCGTTTTCTCGAAACGGACTTCGCTAATCATTTCCCCTCCCCCCTGCCACGGCGGCATTTGCTGAAGCAATGCTTCTTTGCCGTAAAGGACACCTATACCGGTGGGGCCGTACAACTTGTGCCCGGAGAAGGCGAGAAAATCGCAATCCAGTTGCCGGACATCCACTTGCAGGTGGGCGACGGCCTGGGCAGCATCGACGAGTACTTTGGCGCCGACGGCGTGGGCTTTGGCAATGATTTCACGGACGGGATTCTCGGTTCCGAGCACATTGGACACGTAGGCGACACCAACGAGTTTAACGCGGTCGGTGAGCAGTTTTTCGTATTCATCGAGGCGAAGTTCTCCTTTGTCGTCGAAAGGAATGACTTTAAGCCGGGCGCCTTTGCGTTCGTAGAGCATTTGCCAGGGAACGATGTCGGCATGGTGTTCCATTTCGGTAACGATGATTTCGTCCCCTTCCTGTATGAACGCTTCGCCGAAAGTATAGGCGACTAAATTAATGGCTTCGGTGGTACCCCGGGTGAAGATAATTTCTTTTTCGGAAGCCGCACCGATAAATTGTTGTATGATGCGCCGGGCTTCTTCGTTAGCGTCGGTGCACTTGTTGCTTAGGTAATGGACGCCGCGGTGAACGTTGGAATTGTACCGGAGATAGTACTCCGTCATTTTGTCGATGACGACGCGGGGGCGCTGGGCCGTGGCGCCATTGTCGAGGTACACCAAAGGTTTCCCGTATATTTTTTCTTCCAATATGGGAAAGTCGGCTCGTATTTTATGGATATCGTACATGCTTTGTCCGTTTTCTATTTTCTGCATTGCAGAGCGCAATGGTGGCATTTGGAAAATTCCCCCCGCAGTCTGCTTTCGACCAGCGCGTCAATTTTATCGCGCAAAGGCTGGAGTTTGATATGCCGAATGATGTCATGGGCAAATCCGAACATCATCATCATTTTGGCTTCAGCAACACTTATCCCGCGGGAACGAAGGTAAAACATGGCTTCTTCGTCTATTTGCCCGACGGTTGCTCCATGGCTGCACTTGACGTCGTCGGCGTCGATGATAAGCAGGGGTTTGGTGTTTACCCGCGCGGTATCGGTGAGCAGAAGATTGTTGTTTGCCTGATAGGCTTCTGTTTTCTGTGCGTCGGGACGTACGCGGATGCACCCGGCGAAGTTTGCCAGAGAAGTGTCGTCCATGACGCCCTTGAAGTGCTCGTTGCTGGTGCAGCGCGGAGCGATGTGGTCAATATAGGAGAAATTGTCTACGTGCTGTTTTTTGTCCAGGATGTAAAGCCCGTTCAGGTTGCAGCACCCTCCTTCTTCGTTTAATGCGACATAAAAGTTGTTCCGCACCATGCCCCCGTAGAGGGTGACGATGTTAGCATCGCAAGAAGTGTCGCGGTGTTCGGACACAAAGACTGAATTTATCTGCGAAGCGCTCAAGTGTTGGTTTTGCACCTGGCAGTAATCGAAATGCGCGTTATCATCCAGATAAATTTCCGTAACAGTGTTCATGAAAAAGCTGTCATGCGACAGGGTGTGGTCGCAAACGAGCAACGTTACCTGTGCATCCCGTCCCACAATGATTAAATTCCGCTGGAATGCCATAAGGTCTGCCTTGGCACGCAGGAGATTGACTATTTGCACAGGTCTCTCCAGAACGACGCCATCGGGAATATAGATGAATAAACCGTCTTGGGCAAAGGCAGTGTTCAGGGCGATGAAACCGTCTTTTTCCGCTGCCGTAGCATACCGGTTGTAATGCTTTTCTACCATCTCCGGATATTTCAGCGCGGCTTCCCGGAGGCTGCAAATGACAACGCCGTCGGGAAGGTCGAGCTTTTTGTTTCCGGCGAAGTACCAACCGTTCACCGTCAGCACGGGGTCAGTAGCCAATTCGGGCACGGTGCACTGGAATACGTCATGCAGGTTTACGTCCTGCGGGATGTATTTGAATACGACGTTATAGTCTTTGGAAAGGACGGGCAGCAAATTTGTGTAAAGATAGTCTTCCGTTTTGCCGGGGATTCCGCCCAACGTCCGGAATTGCCGAAAGGCCTGCTCTCTCTTTTCGTCGATTATCTTCGCCTGCCCTTCCCGAAGCATTTCCCTGCCTTGCTCAAAAAGCGCGGCAAAGTCGTTATTTATTTTATCGATGTCAAGCATGCCCGTTGTCTTTGCTTTTGATTTCTTCTTTTATCCAGTCGTAGCCGTATTTCTCGAGTTCGGCGACAAGCTCTTTGCCGGCTGTTTTTACGATTCGCCCGTCGTAAAGTACGTGTACGATGTCGGGAACGATATAGTCGAGCAAACGCTGGTAATGCGTGATGACGATGACGGCATTGTCGGGTGTTTTAAGTTTATTTACACCTTGTGCGACGGTGCGCAGGGCGTCGATGTCGAGGCCGGAGTCGGTTTCGTCCAGAATCGCCAGCAGCGGCTCCAGCACTGCCATCTGGAAAATTTCGTTCCGTTTTTTCTCCCCCCCGGAGAATCCTTCGTTTAAGGAACGGTTGAGGAGCTTGTTATCGATGCCAACGAGCTGCATTTTTTCCCGTATCATTTTGAGGAAATCTCCTGCCGGATAGGGCGGTAGTCCTTTGTATTTCCGGTGTTCGTTTACCGCTGTTTTCAAAAAATTGACGGTGCTGACACCCGGTATTTCGACGGGATACTGGAAGCTAAGAAATATGCCTTCGCGGGCACGGTCTTCAGCGGGCATGCCCAAGAGGTTTTTGCCCCGGAATTCGATTTCGCCTTGTGTTACCTGAAACCGTTCTTTTCCTGTCAATACAGCCGACAGCGTGCTTTTCCCCGCTCCGTTGGGCCCCATGATAGCGTGTATTTCGCCGGGCTTTACTTCCAGGTTGATGCCTTTGAGTATTTCTTTACCGTCTACGACTGCGTGCAGGTCCTTTATTTTTAGCATTGTATTTTCCATGATTGAATCTTTCGTTTTCGATGTCTTATCCTACGCTCCCCTCCAAACTGATTTGTAATAGTTTTTGCGCTTCTACGGCAAATTCCATCGGCATTTTGTTGATGACGTCACCGGCATATCCCTTGATGATTAACCCGACAGCGTCTTCGGTAGAGATGCCCCGCTGGTTGCAATAGAATATCTGGTCTTCCCCTATTTTCGAGGTAGTGGCTTCGTGCTCTACCTGCGCCGTGGGGTTTTCTATCTCAAGATAAGGGAAGGTGTGCGCCCCGCATTTATCTCCCAATAACAGAGAATCGCATTGGGAATAGTTGCGGGCATTCTGACAGTTTTTGACCACTTTCACTTTTCCCCGATAGGAATTGCTGCTATGCCCCGCCGAGATTCCTTTGGATACGATGCGGCTGCGGGTGTTGTTGCCGATATGTATCATTTTCGTACCCGTATCCGCCTGCTGGTGGTTGTTGGTAACAGCGACGGAGTAAAATTCACTGACAGAGCCATCGCCCTTCAGTATTGTGCTGGGGTATTTCCATGTGATAGCGGAACCCGTCTCAACCTGCGCCCAGATAAGCCTGGCATTTTCTCCCCGGCAGATACCCCGTTTGGTTACAAAGTTATATATCCCCCCTTTCCCCTGTTTGTCTCCCGGATACCAGTTTTGTACCGTACTATATTTTACTTCGGCATTCTTTTCAACGACGATTTCCACGATAGCGGCGTGGAGCTGGTTCTCGTCCCGCTGGGGTGCCGTACAACCTTCCAGATAACTGACATAGGCATCGTCTTCGGCTACAATAAGCGTCCGTTCAAACTGACCGGTTTTTGCGGCATTTATCCGGAAATACGTGGAGAGTTCCATGGGACACCGCACGCCTTTGGGGATATAGACGAAAGAACCGTCGCTGAATACGGCAGAGTTTAAGGCGGCAAAAAAATTATCGTTATAGGGAACGACACTACCCAAGTATTTTTTTACCAGGTCGGGATGGTTTTTTACGGCTTCCGAGAAGGAGCAGAAGATAACGCCCCGTTCCGCCAAAGCCTCTTTGAAAGTGGTTTTTACCGAGATACTGTCCATGACGGCATCTACGGCAACGCCCGCCAATGTTTTTTGCTCATTGAGGGGTATGCCCAGTTTGTCAAAAGTAGCCTTCAGCTCCGGATCGACCTCATCCCAGTTCTTTTTCTCTTCCTGCTTGGGAGCTGCGTAGTAAATAATGTCCTGATAATTTATTTCGGGTATTGTCAATTGCGCCCATTGCGGCATTTTCATGGTAAGCCAATGCCGGTATGCTTTTAATCTAAATTCCAACAACCATTCGGGTTCCTCTTTTTTAGAAGAAATCAGCCGGATGACATCTTCACTTAATCCTTTGCCAATTACGTCCGTCTCCACATTTGTCACGAAGCCGTATTTGTAGTCGCTTCCCGTGACTTCCTGCAAGAGATTATCTTTTTCTTTCGTCATCGTGTTTCTGTTTTTCGCGAATCCCCGCAAAATTACGAAATATATTTTAATTTATTATTTTTGCCTTTCAATCAATCCATAATTGTTATGAGCGATAAAAAGAAGTACACGGAATTATCCGTTTTGGGGGAATTCGGGCTGATTGAACACCTGACAAAAGATGTTCAGCTGAAAAATGCCTCATCCCTGAAAGGGGTAGGTGACGATGCGGCCGTGCTGGATTACGGAGGGAAAAAGATTTTGGTAAGTACGGACATGATGATTCAGGGGATTCATTTCGATTTGACTTATACCCCTTTAAAACATCTCGGTTACAAGGCGGTGGCAAGTAACGTGAGCGACATCTGCGCCATGAACGGTACGCCGCGCCAGATTGTCGTGTCATTGGCTCTTTCCAATCATTTTTCGGTAGAAGGTGTAGAAGAACTCTATGCCGGTATCCGGTTAGCGTGCGAGCAATACGGAGTAGATCTCGTGGGTGGTGATACAACATCTTCCCGGACAGGGCTGTGTATCAATGTAACAATTATCGGAGAGGCGGAAGAGCAGGATATTGTGTACCGTCATACAGCAAAAGAAAATCAACTTATTTGCGTGAGCGGTGATTTGGGTGCCGCTTATATGGGCTTGCAGCTGCTGGAAAGGGAAAAGACGGTCTTTTCCGGAAACACGGAAGCGGTACAACCCGATTTTTCAGGATATGAATATATTCTGGAACGGCAATTGAAACCGGAAGCCCGCGTGGATATTGTGCGGCAACTCCGGGAGAAAAAAATACTGCCGACAGCAATGATTGATGTCTCCGACGGACTGGCTTCCGAAGTACTTCACATTTGCAAAAATTCGGGGGTCGGATGCCAATTGTATGAGGAAAAAATCCCTATCGACTACCAAACGTTTAAAATGGCGGAGGAGTTGAATATGAACGCAACGGTATGCGCATTGTCGGGCGGAGAGGATTACGAGTTGTTGTTCACGGCACCACTGGAGGCGTACGATACACTGCTGACGCTGGAATCCGTGAGTATCATCGGTCATACCTGCAAAGCCGATGAAGGTTGCTACCTGATTACCCGCGACGGTAATTCGTTTGAACTGAAAGCGCAGGGATGGACTAATTTTAAGACTAATGCCGAATAAGTTTATGGGAGTGCGGAAAGATTTAAACGTTTTGCTGGAAGAAATCCGACAGGATTGTGAACAAGGAGACCGACACGGGCTATCCGAGAAATTGCGCCTGCTTATGCAGCACCGCAAGGCATATTATCACGAAAGTTGCCAACTTCATTTAGAGGATGAATTGAGCGATTCTTTGTTTAAAGTATTGCTCCTGGAACTTGACGAAGAGGAAGCCGAAAGTATTGAAACGGCAGAGCTGGCCTATCTCGGCATTGCTTCCGTTTTAAAAGATGATTCTCCAGGCATAACACCCGAACATTATAAGCGCAGATTGTTGCTGCTTCATTATTTCAGTGACTATTTTACAGATGCGATTATTGAAATATTTCTAAAAAAATACCGGGAAAATAATTTGCTTGAAGCCCGCAATATGGCTCTCGAATGTATTGAGAAGATGCAGATGGCAGATATTTTGCAGTTAGAAAAGACATATCCGGAATTTATCGATGCAGACGAACAATTAACGGACGCCTGCAACAGCCTTCAATTCCCGCCGGACTTTTCGGAAGAGGCTCAACAGGAAGCCGATTTGCTGCACAAAGTACTTTATGCTTATCTGAAAGCGAAACACCGGGCTTGATATTACAAACGAAGGGTACCTTGCGGTACCCTTCGTTTTTCTACCCCCCAGACAATTCAATGATTTGAATTGTATCTGTGAAAGGCTCTGCGCGGACGCATGGTATTTCGCTCACCTTCTTCTCTCGGACGAGCTTTTTTCACGACAATTGTTCTGCCCTGAAATTCTGTTTCATTCAAGGCATTGATAGCATTCAAGCCTTCCGTTTCATCTTCCATTTCTACAAAACCGAAACATTTGGAATTTCCGGTTTCCCTGTCCATAACAACTTTCGCCGAAGCGACATTACCGTGTTCTCCGAAGAGTGCCTGCAAGTCCTCACCGGTGGTAGAGGAACTCATTTTTGCAATAAAAATATTCACAATAAAAAAATTAAATTAGTAAAACATGTAAGAAGTACGCACGACGCGTTCGCGGGGTTTCACTTTTTAGGATTTTTCTATACAAATTTTCAGATTAGCCTAAGACGAATCCCGGAGAGAGAATAATTTATTACCGATTTTTTGGGGATTTAAATAAAATGAATTACATTTGCAGACACAAAAATGATGGTGTCATAGCTCAGTCGGTAGAGCAAAGGACTGAAAATCCTTGTGTCCCTGGTTCGATTCCAGGTGATACCACAGAAAAGAAAAGCAGTTACTTTCGTAACTGCTTTTTTTTGATTTATTGTTTTTTGGAGTATTTCATTTCCAAAAAGAATGCAACCAATAAGCCGATTCCTCCAAAGACAAACAGAGACGCCGCATATACGATTCCGGCAATGTCATGAATGTGATACCCTCCCTGATAGTAATCAGGTATGCAGCTACTGCAAATTGAAAAACCTATCAGAAATCCCAAGCCGATTCCTACCATCAGGCATGCCATTTTCAAGGCTCCGAATGAATAACATTTGTTACCCAAAACTCCGAAGTTCAGTTTGCCCTCAACAAAAGAGGTGTCCAGCTTGTCTCCCAATTTTTCAATAACCGTTATTCTCTCTCTCCGCCGAACGAACAGTTCAAATAATTTGTAAATGAACGCGAAAACGATAAACGTAATCAAAGGTCCTGTAATAAAATCCATAATTGTAAGTTTTAAAATGTTTGTAATTTGGTTTTTTCGCCCTTTTGACGCCGAAACAAATTTCAGGTTACACATTTTTTCCATAAATTTTAATTCCCTAAAATTGTAACCTCAATTATTAAGTTGCGTCCAATGGACGAAATGAATAAGTTGGATGATACATACTATATTGAAAAGATACTAAACGGGGACATCGAGTATTTTTCCCGCTTGGTGGAAAGATATAGTCACCGTATATATATCCTGATTTTTAAAATTGTATGCCGCAAAGAAGATGCAGAGGAGATTACGCAGGATGTTTTTCTAAAGACGTTTCAGACATTACACAGATTTAAAGGGGATTGCCGCTTTTCAACCTGGCTGTATAAGATAGCTTACACAACGGCAATATCCTTTACAAGGAAGAAGAAAAACGAGTTTTTATATATAGAAGAGTCTGCCATAAACAATGTCGCTGATTCTGTGATTGACGAAGTTTTTAACGAAGCGGATAACTCGGAACTCTTAGAGAAACTTGAACGGGCCATGGAGTTGCTTCCTTTTGACGAAAGAGGGTTAATCAGTCTTTTTTATATGGAGAATCATTCCATTGAAGAAATTGCCCAAATAACAAGTCTGACAGAAAGTAACATAAAGGTAAAATTACATCGTATACGCAAAAAGTTATATACCATTATTGAAGATATGCCATGAGCAAAGAAATATACAAGGACCAAGCTATTGAACAGTATTTTCAAAATAAGGAAGACCTTTCCTCTCTCCCTCTTTTGAATGCGCAAATTATGTATAAAGTGCGCAAAGTTCAAAAAAGAAGAGAAATCAGGAATTTATGTATTACCGGTATCATCTCACTATGCCTGACTATCGGTGTCGTGTGTATGTTAAAATATTATTGGGGATTTAATTTCTCCGATTTATTCCACGACACAATAAGTAACATGAAAATGCCGGAAAGTCTTTCATTTCCCAGCCCTTTGCCCATATTCTTTATCTGTGTTATCGTATCCTGCCTTTTGGGGCTGGATTACCTTTTGCACAAAAAATTATCCAGGACTCAATCCGGATAAAGAGGTTGGCGTACCAATTCCGTAAACAGCTCGATATAGCGTTCAACCACCGCATTTGCGAAGCGCTCGCCTTTTTCCGCAGATGCTTTGCGAGGATTACCGATTCCCGTATCTTTTGTGACCTTCGTCCAATGCCTCGGAACCCACGCGACTTTTTCATTCAATGATTTACATTGAAAAGGTTTTCCCCGTCCTTCTCCCGCATCTTCCAATTTCACTAATTCCGGGTGGTAATACATCATCACGGAAGTTTCCATTTCTCCGGCATGGTCGTCTTTCTCTTCAAAATATCCGGCCGGAGACTCAACCGTAAACCATTCGGAAGAAGCAATCAGAAAGTCAGGATAGTCTACCGCCAAATCCCGTATCATGCTTTTAAAGACATTGCCGCCATGCCCGTTTATGATGACTAATTTACGCTGTCCTTGCTTGTACAACGAAGCTACGATATCCGACAATATCGCCTTTTGTGTTTCGTAGCGGTAATGAATACAAAAAGCCAAATCCCGTTGTCCCGGATTCTGTGCACCCATGGCTACCGGAGGCAATACCATCACCCTTATTCCTTCTCTTTGCCTTACTTTCCGCGCCGCATCGAGGGCTATAGCCTCCGAGAGAATGCAATCTGTCAGATAAGGCAAATGCAAATTATGCGGTTCTGTTGCCCCCCAAGGCAAAACGACTAAATCATAACTTATACCTTTCGCCTTTCCATAAGGAGTAATCCCCAATTCTATCCCGATATTATTCATGACTTGTTTCATTTCATTGTTTCCTATAATAATCGAAAGACAAAAGTAATATTTATTCACAGATAGTTCTCTCTTGTTTTAGTGTCAAAATTTCATCAATTTTACCCTATCAAAGAAAACAGATTAATATGGACTTCGTACTGACAGAAGATTATATCGAACTCATTCGGCTGTTAAAAACAACCCGCCTTGCAGAAAGCGGGGGACAGGCCAAGCTTATCGTAGAAAACGGTGATGTGCGCCGGAACGGGCAACCGGAATTCCGAAAGAGAGCCAAAATTCGCAAAGGTGAAGTAATCACGGTAAATGGACAGACAATTTATATCAAATAAAAGTTTCATCTACCGCACCCATATTCAACCTTCTTTTCCTCTCAATTTCAAAAGCCATGCGATGGCTTTCCAATGACGTTTCGATATTTGTACGCAAACAAGACGCATCGTGCTCACGCACTGCTTTTATGAAATCGGCAACAATACTCCAATCCGCCCCTCCATGAAAATTACACTCTCCGCTATATGCGGAAAAATCATAAGTTTCATCCGGATAAGCCGGATGAAAATACTTTACCGTCAAGGTCTTTTCATCCCCATAAATTTCCCCGTTACTACACATGATATGGGTCCGCCGTTCTCCTTTTTTCGTAAATCCTTCCATTGAAAAATTTACGGTAACTTGCCCCTCCATCAACATGGAAACAACCTGATGATCCACAACATCATTATCACAGCGGTACACACATCTTCCGTAGGGACCTTCTTTCAATTCCCGCAAAATATACGGCTCCGGATTCTCTCCCTCCGGAATATCAAAATGCCTCAACCAACGTTTCTGGCGAAAATACAGATTCAGAGCCGAATACGGACATTCCTTTTCTACCGCACATCCCTCAATGCAACGTTCCGTACTCCCTTGCGGAGCGTTTGTTTCAGAAAACCACTTTAACGAACCGTACGAAGAGACATCCATACATTTTCTTCCCGTCAACCACACCAGCAGGTCCAAATCATGACAAGCCTTGGACAATATCATCGGATTCGCTTCTCTTTTTCTCCACAACCCTCTCACAAAAGCATGAGTCATACGATCTATCCCGACAGCTTCCACATGATTGACACTGATTATTTCCCCCAATCTTCCACTTTCCAATATCTCTTTAAATTTAATAAAATAAGGATGGTATCTTAAAATATGGCACACACCGACAATACGTCCCAACTCCTTGGCTTTAGCAACAATCTCCACACACTCACGCCAAGATTGCGCAATGGGTTTTTCCAATAAAATATCATAACCTTTCTCCAAAGCACACAGGGCCGGTTGATAGTGCAAATCATCCGGAGTACATAAAAATACGGCATCGGCTTGTTTCGGCATCCGGAAAAAGTCCTCCCAAGAATTATAACAACAATCTTCAGATATATTCAATCGCCGTCTGTACTGTTCGCGCCGAATCGGATTGGGTTCAACAACAGCAACAATTTCCATCTCTTCCGGATAATGCAAAGCATATTCGGAATAAGCATTCATCCGATTCCCTGCCCCAATTGCCGCAATTCTCACCTTTGTCATAAATCAGAAAAATTCCCAACAGTTAATACATTTCAAGGAAATCTTTTAAAGAGTCCAAATAATACTTTTTCCACCCCTCCGTAATCTCCTCCTCTACTTCTTCCGGTATATTCGTATGGTTCACCTCCACACGAGTTAAATTCTTCTCCTTCTTCAAATCAATCGTTACAATAGAAGGCTGTTCGTTTTCTCCAAAAAACCATTCCTGAACTAATTTCTTATTCGGAACAACCTCCATATTCATTCCGCAAATATCCCCTTCCCACAAAGAAAAAACATAGCCTCTTTCCGCTTTCATATCCGCCGGATAACCACTCCATAACTCTATCTGAAAAGGATTCGTCAGAGCCGCAAAAACTTCCTCCGGCTCCGCTGCAATTTTCAACTCATAATTAAAATCACCCATACTTATTGCTTTTCTTTACAAAGGTATCAGAAATTTCCTGTTTTATCCCACAAGCGTAAAAGTAATAACATTTCATAAGGCGTCGAAGGACAAACTTGTTTCAGCTCTTTAAATAATTCCGTTACCGCCTCCTCTATCGTCTGTTTTCCCCAATACCCGACATGCACAAAATTAAGATATTTCAATATCCGGAAAGCATTAAAATAATCAAAAAATCTTTTCCGAAACAAAACTTGCGAAGCCACATTATTATTAATTTCACTGATTTTCTGCACAAAATCACCCTCTTCCAGGAAAGCCCGTAAAGCCGGAGCCTGCTTACTCATATACTCTTCAATCACCGCCCCCTCTTCTTTATATAAAGACCCAATATCTTCAAAAAAAACTTTCAACTCCAAAAAAGCCTGCCAATTATAAGTCTGAAGCATCCCCCCTTCCCTCATAATCTTATGAACTGCCTGTCCTGTTCCGAAAGGCGTCCGCGAAGATATTCTTGCAGACGGCCAGACTGTGGTCGCCGTCAAATTAGTAAAACGCCCCGTCGTCATCAATTTCTGTAAAAAATAGAAATCTTCTCCCGCCTGACGCTTGTTCATACCTCCCTGTGCAACATAATCAGACACGCGACAGGCAAAAGCAGAACCTATACACGAATAAAAATAAGGATGCCCGATAAAACGCAAAGCCCGACTATAGTAACGCAGATACAATTCATACTGAATTATCGCATGACGCAACGAAGCATCAATATCTTCCAAAACATGTGCATAATTTATCGAAACACCGGCAACATCCGTTTTACTAAAACAGTTAAAAATTTCTTCAAAATAATTTTCTTCAACTAACGTATCGGCATCTGTTGACACAATAATCCCGTCAGGGTTTCCATTTTTATAGAAATACCATGCCGCCGCATCCATTGCCATTTTACGAACAACTCCTACTCCCGACGATGCAACGGGCAAGTCAAAAGCTTTGATAAGGCAAAACTCCAGATTCGGGGTAGAAATTTGCGTCGTATATTCCAACAAGGCATCATAAATATTTTCATTCCTCCGTTTTACTTCAACGGCACAATCTTCCGGATGATTTACGACAATTATCACGCCCACTTTTACCTTCGTACGCCGACAGGCTTCAAAAGATTTCAACGTACAAAACAAATCCGGCTCATCCAACGCCGGCAAAACAACAATTAAAGAAAGATTCTCAGAAAAATCGGATTCAAAGGAAAGTACATTTCTGTTGAAATAACGTTCAAACAACTTCATAAAACAGAAATGTAAAAAGGCTGATTACTCAGCCTTTTTGGGTTTATATGCTTCATTTAATTTTTCTACGACTTCCTGCGTTATATCAAACCCATCTTCCGCATAAAGAACATTCCCCGCAACCACCGTACTCAATACAATTTCATATCCTCTTTCTTTGCTATATTCAGACAAAAAGTTCGTAATCGACTCAAACAACTTCTTATTCAACTCGCTCTGCTCTCTCATCATCTTTTCAGTCATCTCCTGCTGCAACTGTTGCAGTTTCTGATTTTTCTCCAACAGGCTCTGGCGGGCTGCCTCTGCTCTTTCTGCTGAAATAAAACCATTGTTTTCCAATTTTCTTTGAAACTCACGGGCCTGACGATCCAAATCCTTCGCTTTTATATTCAATTCCGTATTTCTTTCTTCCTGTTTCTTTAAAAACGCCTCATTCAGTTCTACCGAAAGTCCGTAATTACGCAACAACGTATCCGTATTGATATATACAATCTTACTACCGCCTCCCACCACTTGCTTTTCACGAACATTCGAAGAGTTCCCTCCTTTACCTGCCGTAAAATACAGTATATACAATATTCCAACAGCAATCAATAATATGCCATTTAATACAACCGAATAATTCTTCATAATACTATAACTTAAAATATATGTGTTCGACGAATTAGTAAATCTACTCGACAAAGATATACTTATCTTTGTTGAATTAATAATGATTTTTCTTTTTTTCTAACTTTTATATCTAATTTAAAAGATAGATTAAACATCTCCTACTTATCCTGCTTCCTTAAAGAAAACAGCATTTTCAACAAATCGATTTCCTCCCGCCGCAAAAGCTCCGAAGACTCATTCCTCCTCGTCTTCTGTTTTATCCGGCTATATAAGGCCCGATAACTCTCCGTCCCAATGCCTAATTTCACATCCACATGGCCTTTATTGGTGCTGGCTGCAAATTCATCTAATATTCGTTGTTGATTTTCCTGAAGAGTCATATCCAAAGCCGGAGAAAAAGCATCCTGCCTTACCCGGAGCATATTATTTCGTAAATTTCTTCTGTACTGATTCATTTGATACCTATAACGAGGTACCACCACGACCTCCGGAAGAAGCAACGTATCGGCAAACATAAATACAGCTAAAATATACTCTTCACGAGTCAGCGTATCCGGAACAACCACCTGGGTCGGCTGCATCCCTATATAAGTAAAAAAAATCGTATCTCCGATTTCCGTTTCCAAAGCAAAACGGCCGGCTAAATCCGTCGCAGACACCCTCTCTCCTCTCCTACAATTCACATTAGCCAAAGGCTCCGTCGTTTTTCCGTCCATCACCACTCCTGAGAAACGAATAGGCTTCCTTTCAACTTCCTGAGCAAAAACAGCTTCTATCAGGCATATCAAAATTAAAACAGAGGCATTAACTCCTTTCATTGTCCTCTGCTATTTCCGTATGTTGTAAAATATTCAGCAACAATTCACGTGCCCTGAATAACTGCGCCTTCACCGTACCCAAAGGAATCGACAATTCCTCTGCAATTTCTTCATACGAAAATTCATCAAAATAACGTAACTCAATCAAACGACGGTAACGTCCTTTCAACATAGCAACCTTCTCCCTCATAAAATCCGCCCTCTGAGAACGGATAGCCTCCTCATCGGGAGTCCGTACATCTGCCGGAATACTGTTGATATATCCCCGGTCCTCCGGATTTATATCATCCTTATCCAAAGAGATGGTCTGCGCCTTACGTTTCCGAATAAAATCAATGGTATTATTTGAAGCTATTTTAAATAACCACGTACTGAAAGCAAATTGAGGAGAATAATAATTTAAACTCGCAAAAGCTTTTTCAAAGGCCTCGAACATCAAATCTTCCGCATCGGTTCTATTGTTTACCATCTTCAGTATCATAAAGTATACCGAATCTTTGTATCTTTTAAACAATTCCGAATAAGCCTTCTCATTACCAGCAATTGCTGCTTTGACAATCTTATAATCGTATAAAGCCTTCTCTGATAAATTATTAATTATCTCCATTTTTTATTAGTAAAAATTGAATTTACATTATAATACCATCTATATAAAAAACCAATAAAACCAACAATAAACGAAGTTAAGAATAATTTTTTTTGATTGAAGCGCCTTAAAAACGAATTTACCGCAATAAAATCTATTAAAAACATTAACAAAATACCAAATATCATGTAAATTTGTAATATTTTTACATAAATTAAATAAAAACTAACGACATAAAACATGAAACGTAATAAACTATCAGCATGCGCTTTCAATTTTATCTGAAACTCCCATTTTCGTCTATTAAAACTATAATACGTAAAATCTTCCGTCCGGGTTTTCTTTCTGTCGTCATTTATTTCAATAAAAGTATTTTTATTCTTTGCAACCTTAACTTTACCGCTCTTAGACAATATTCTTACTATTTCACTATCATACCCGGCATAACTTTGGGAATTCCTTGCAAAAACCTTATGAGATAAATAAAGCCCTTTCCGATATGCCATATTATATCCTTCCCCTAAAACATAAATCCGATTTCTTACAAATAACAACATCTTCAGATAACGCAGAAAACGATACATCCGATGAAAATTTATATTTCTTTCTCCCTCGCTATAATTAGCGTAACCCAATACCACTGCCGTATCCTCGGTAAAATAAGACATCATATTTTTTATCCACAAATCGGATAAAGGCCGGCTGTTAATCTCTGCAAAAAGGACAATATCATAATGAGCGGCAAGTATGCCAATATTAATAGCCAGTTTTTTGGTACTCCGGAACTTCGTATCCGGAAAAATTCGGGTCGTACGCAACTTCGGATACTTCGTTTGCATTTCAGCCAAAACATCCTGCGTATCATCTTCCGAACATTCATCTACGACAATAACCTCAAATAACTCGTATTTCTGATTTAAAAAGTATTCCAGATTTTGCTTCAGATAATCAGCCTTATTGTTAGCCGTAATAATGAGAGAAACACCCTGGTTGTTAACTTTGCCTTTATTTTTTTCTTTCCGACAAATTACCGTCATTGAATAAATAACACTTATCACATGCCATAAAAACAATATTCCGCAAACCAACAACCAATACCGATTACTTCCTAAAGATTCCCAAAATACAGTAACACCATCCATGATATTAAACAACAGGCAATTTCTCCTAAAAAAATTTACAAATAGTTTCTATTTTTCATATAAAAACAGACAAATATACTCACTTATCCAAGATTTCACTTGTAATTCAAAATATATTTTATAATTTTAGGTGTTTTTAAAAACAAGTTAAAACTATAAAACATATGAGTCAAAAAGTAAAAGGAATTATCGGTATTTTAACCGGTGGTGGTGATGTGCCAGGACTAAATCCTGCAATACGTGCAGTAACCATTAGAGCATTAAGAGAAGGGTACAAAGTTATCGGTATCAGACGAGGATGGCGAGGCTTAATCGACATCGTTCGTGATAAAAAAGTAGACAACTCCCATAACTTTTTTGAATTAACGGAAGAGATTGTAAACAAAGCAGGACGTACGGGCGGTACATTTCTACACACATCCCGCACACGTGCATCCCATGTACCTCTTGAATCCGTACCCCAGCATCTGAAAGACAAATACACGGAAAAAATCAACGATTTGACACCCGAAGTGCTGAAAAATCTTGATTTCATGGGCATCGACTATTTAATTCCCATCGGCGGAGACGACACATTAAGCTATGGTGTACGCTTGAGCCAGGAAGGTGTGAAAGTCATTGCCATTCCCAAAACAATGGACAACGACGTACCGGGTACAGACTATTGCATCGGTTTCAGTACATGTATCACCCGTACCATCGAGCTTACCCACAGCCTTCGTACCTGTGCCGGCTCTCACGAACGTTTATTGGTACTTGAAGTATTCGGACGCTACGCAGGTTTCTCTGCCATGTTGCCGACATTGGCCGGAGCAGCAAACCGGTGCGTTATTCCCGAATACCAATTTAATATAGACCATTTGTGTGAACTGCTTTGCCAGGACCGCTACACCAATCCGAGCAAATACTCCGTTGTTCTGATTTCAGAAGGAGCAAGCTACAGTGGAGGTGACATGATGTTCCAAAGCGAAGAAACCGACATGTTCGGACACAAAAAATTAGGAGGTATCGGCGACCACATTGCCAACCAATTAAAAGAATTATCTCCTAAATACAACAACGGGGAAACCATCAACGTCATCAACCAAAAATTAGGATACATGGTACGTTGTGGTAATCCGGACGCTATGGACTCCATCGTACCTATGGCTTACGGGAACTTAGCATTAGACCTCATCGGCAAAGGTATGCACGGACGTCTGGTCATCCTGCGCAACGGACGGTATGACAACGCTCCCATCGACATCATTACCAGCACCAAAAAACTGGTAGACGTAGATAAATTCTACAACACGGAACGTTTACGTCCTAAATACAACAGCTTTGAATTCATGCCTCAAATGATTCTCTAAGCTGAAAAACCCAAAAGAGTGTGCCAAACGGCACACTCTTTTTTTATCCATCCTTCCGAACCTTATTTTCCCCTTTCTTTCATCACCATACCTCCCCGATGCGGTGAAAAACAACCTTATTCTCCGCAAATTTGCGGAGAATACACCCAATAATCACCGCAAAATATTATCTTTGTTGTATGAAACCATCTAACCAACATACCATTTATATATGGCAACGCCCCGATTGGCCGAATTTTCAATGGGATTCGGATAAATTGCTTGCACCGCTCACCCGCTTGAGCCATTTGCACGGACAACTAACGGGACAGATGTCTATGCTCGGTTTTAACGACAAGAGCGAGACACAACTGAAAGCCCTTACCGAAGAACTGCTGAACTCTTCCGAAATCGAGGGCATAATGCTTCATGCCGATTCAGTGCGCAGTTCCATTGCCCGAAAGCTCGGCATCGATACAGACGGACATTTTGTTGAGAATCACTATGTAGAAGGACTTGTCGATGTCATACTTGACGCAACGGCGCATTCTGGCGAACCTCTTACAGATGAACGCTTGTTAAGGTGGCATTGTGCGCTATTCCCGACAGGACACAGCGGAATGTACAAGATTACAATCGGCGACTGGCGCAAAGGCGATGAGCCCATGCAAGTCGTGTCCGGCGCTCTCGGACACGAAAAGGTGCACTACGAGGCACCGCCTTCAAGTGTCGTGCCGAAAGAAATGACCCGTTTCATCCAATGGTGCAATAACAGCCCTCAGTTGCCATTCATCAAAGCTGCAATTGCCCATTTGTGGTTTGTGACAATTCATCCTTTTGACGATGGAAACGGTCGTCTGGGACGTACCCTCACCGATATGTTCCTTGCCCAAATGGATGACAACAACACCCGATTTTATAGCATGTCGGCAGAAATCAACCGAAACAAGAAATCGTATTACGATATTCTGGAACGCACCCAAAAAGGAAGCATGGATATAACCGAATGGCTGTTGTGGTTTCTTGATTGTCTGGAAAAAACAATTCTCCGAACCAACGATACCATAAAGCACACGTTGCAAAAGGCAACTTATTGGGAGCAGTTTCACGACGTGCCGGTCAATGAACGCCAACGTAAAATCATCAACCGCCTTTGGGACGGATTCGACGGGAAACTGACCTCCTCCAAATGGGCAAAGATTTGCAAATGCTCCCAAGACACCGCTCTGCGAGACATCAACGACCTTATATCCAAAGGCATGCTCCGCGACAGCAGAGAAGGCGGCAGAAGCACTAATTATATACTGCCATAAAATCTTTTCAGCTAAATATCATTGACTTTCTTAGGAGTATCTGCATATTATATACATATCAAAAGTGTATCATGCCTATATCATGCCTATCCGCAGATAGGCGTGATATAGGTGTCATATAGACTTGATATAGGGATGCTCCCTTGTTTCCTCGGAGAATATTAGAAGAATTCTAATAAAATTTATTAATTTTGCAACATCCCTCACGCCGGTATCATGCCAATGAGTCGGATGGGTGGGATGCTATACATAAAGGCGTTTACTGAACGCTTTTGTTTTGACATTCTAAGAATCTCGCAAATTCTAATTGTTCGTCAAAAACAAAGCAGCGGAAACGTCTCATGGGATGTTATATATATAAATAATATAAATGACATCGGCGTGGGGCTTTCAACGTTGCTCGTTTCGACGGACAGGGCAATGCGAGAGCCTTTAGAATGTGGAACGGGCGACAGAACGGCTCCACGTTTTTTGTGTATGGTTTTATTTACTAAAAAATTTGGCAGCAATGGAGTCGGCTGACAACTACTACCTTTAAGTTATAAGTCGACAAATGGATATCATTCAAATAAATCCCTATCGTCTTTTAGGCATATATTCGAATTCATCTACAAAAGAGCGTATAGCAAATAACAATCGGTTGAAAGCCTTTCTTAAGGTGGGAAAAACCATATCATTTCAATTAGATTTACCACAATTACTACCTGCAATTAATCGAACCACTGATGCGGTAGCTAAAGCTGAGGCAAAATTAACTCTGCCTAATGAGCAACTTCGATATGCACAATTTTGGTTTATCAAAATAACACCTATGGATGATATTGCCATGAATCATTTGTTTGCAGGGAATATTGAAAATGCGATATCAATTTGGGAAAAGAAAGAAAATGTTTCATCCTTGCAAAACCGCATCGTATGCGCATTAATACAGAGTAAATATAATGAAGCTCTTATTTATGCAGAAAAACTCTATAGTGCTCATTCTACCGATTTTGTAAATGTTGTTCTAGGAGAAAATCACACGGCAAGTACTGAAGAATTAGGATATTGTTTCTTGGATGAGTTTTATTCGGCAATAGGTGTACAGGTTTTTTCCTATTCACTTTGTGATAATTGGAAACAATATCTTAAAAATAAGTCAATAACACCCATAATCGAAACATTGCAATCGGCAATTGATACTGCAAAGTCTTCTAAAGGCAAAGGAATAAAAGCACGTTTTATCGCCGGTATCAATCTAATGAATGATACAAAATCATCGCTCTCTCAACTCCGTAGTTTGCTAACAGAAAGTAATCTACAATATCAAATGATTGCCGACAAACTTGGTTTAGAAATCTTACAATGTGGTATTGATTATTATAACGATTCTGAAGCATTGGACGCAGCCTCTAAAGCAATGAAATTACACGCCTACGCTTTATCTATTGTTGTAGGAAAAATGGCCAAAGACCGCTGTAAAGAGAATATGGATATTTTGCAAAAAATTATTGATGAACTCCCACCCGTTGAGGTTTTTGCAGAAAATAGAGCAGTCAATAAATTAGTGGAAGAATTTTATAATGAAAATTATCATTTCAACGGAGCTAAAAATTTTCTCTTTGGTTGTGAGCCATACCTTATTTCCATAAAAAGTAAGCTAGGTGCTAATAATCAGTTTTATATAGAGATCTCTACTTCTATCGCCAATATATTATTAAGTTTTGTCATAAAAAAATATAATGAACAAGTAAATGAAACATTGGCATCTAACTTTGAAATTAATAAGGAAAACACTTTACGTGAATTAATGCTGATGTTGCGTCCCTCATGGAATATAATTCTAAATATAGAAGAATTAAATACTTCTAACGACTTTACCAATAAAAGATTTAAACCCAATAAAAAAAACATTGAAAAGTTTATTGCACAACTCGACAATCATTTCCCTTATAATGGGTATAAGTTTGATATAAGCGAAAATCCCATTGACCGGTTGGGTTTAGGGAATAGATTAGAAGACCTTGGGGGGAAGCCTACTTTCAGATCCCGATCCCACCCTTATGCAACACTCACTGAAAATTTTATGTCGGGATATCGTATGGAGGAATTTATAAATCTCAAGATAGAAGAAGATTATTTTAATGAATGCAAGGAAGACTTCCAAAGAAAAAAATGTTATGCAAATAGTTATAAGCATTACCTCGAAAAATTCCCTAATGGAAAATTCGTTGAACAAGTAAAACAATTTGAAAGCACATCTCAACATGAATATGAATTATACAACGAACACAAGAAAAATATTGCAGGATGTAAAATGTATATGAAAACATACCCTAATGGTTGGTTCATCAATGACATTAAAAATGATTTTGATCGTCTGCTCTTTGAATATTACAAATCAATCAAAAAATTAAAGAATTATATCCGTGAATATCCTAATGGGAAACATGTATCAGAAGCAACAGATATTATAAAAAAAGAACATAAAGTCATATTGATGTGGATACTTGGTATTTTGATTCCAAGTATAATTATTGCAGTATTTATAACTTTAGAATGGTCAATAATTCTTGCCATTATTATCGCTGTCTTGGTATTACTCTCGATTATAAGTTATTCGTTAGATGATGAAAATAAGAAATGAAAACAGAATTTTACCGACTACGAGCTGAGGAACTATACAATAAATTATTGCAAATTAGCCAATTTAATATAAAGCATAATTTGACAATAGGAATGTTTGCGGAAGATCTATTACGTGATTCATTAAAGATGCTGTTACCTCAAAAGGCGAGTATATCACAGGGGTTTATTACAAATGGAGAGTCATGTTCTTCTCAATGTGATATAATTATATATGATAGTCTAAATTTTGCTCCGTTGTTTAAAACAGAATCTTTGGTCGTGCTTCCAGTAAACTCTGTTATTGCAGTCATCGAAGTAAAAACAACTATTGGAGAAAAGCAGTTTCATAAAACTCTTAAAGACTTCTCTTTACTTCATAGTATGGGAATAAAAGCAAAATATTTATTTATATATAATTCACCGTCTGTCAAAACTTTAAAAAATTATTTCTTTTCTGAAATGAACAAAGAACAAAATTGTTCACAAAAAGAAATATCTACCGGATTAGGTAAATATGATTATGACAACTATGAAGAGTTGCCTGAAGCAATTGTCAATCTTAAACCTCAGCATGAATTTCTTTTAAAAAAGGATTATGTAATAACAGATCATCGGGACATGATGGGCTACACTTCTCTCATTTTGAATGACAATACAAATAAACCTGTTTCGTGTTTAGAAGAATTTATGGCAATTCTTTTAACAATGTTTGGAATAATATTAGGTAGTGAATATGGTAATTCGTATGACAAATATGAAGGGATCCCTTTATTTGATATGTAATATTTAAATTTAATTATATGATAGCAAGATATTTTGTTTTATTAATTTCACTGATAGTTTTAGGAAAACAATTATCAATGGCGCAAGCAAGTCTTAATGAGAATTTTTCTCCGAAAAATTCACAAGCTTTGCTACAAGCTCATGATTCCCTCTACTTCGTTATAGATAGTTTATGCCACAAACAAATTAATATTGAAAATACTGTCCATAAATTATCACAAGAAACAAACAGGAATAACCGAAACTTACAACTTCTATCAAAAAAGAATGATACACTTCGTAGTTCTATCGAAAATTTACAAACCGAATGTAAAAGATTGTACGATTTATTGGCTTCCGACAAGGAAAGTTTCAATAAACAAATAAAGCTCACGAATGATTTCGTAACCTTTAATCATACTCGACTGACGAATCGTACCGTTTGGGGAAGTGCTATAATAATTATTACCCTGACGATAATTTTTATCATTTCTTATCACTTAGCAAGGCGAATAAAAACTGGAGCATCCTCTATTGATGAAGTGCGTAAGACTCAAGATATGCTGCAAACTGTCCAAGCAAAAATGCAAGAAGAATCTATTGGATTAGATAATAAATTACTTGAATTGATTGAAAAGCAGATGACAGAAAAACAATCAAATACAACAACGCAAGACCACTCATTAGCACTAAAGGTTGCGGATGAAATTGTACGGATTGAAATGAATCTATCTCACATGGATGCTACAGTCAAAGGGTACAAGCAATTGACAAAAGCTGTTCAACGAATTAAAGATAATTTTAACGCCAACGGTTATGAGATTACAGATATGCTTGGGAAAACCTATAATATAGGAATGAAAGTTGTTGCAAATTTTATTCCAGATGAAAAACTTCCGTTTGGATCACAAATAATAACGGGAATCATAAAACCTCAGATAAATTACAATGGGCAAATGATACAAGCAGCTCAGATTACAGTAAGTCAAAACATTTAAATTAAAATAATTATGGCACGGATTAAAATAGATTATGGCATTGACCTCGGAACAACGAATTCAGCGATATGCCGGATAGAAAAAGGAGAACCTAGAATTATCAAAAGTGATGTTCAGGCAGATACGATGCCGTCCAAAGTGTCTTTTACTAAAAAAAGAAGTCTTAGAGTTGGACAAGGAGCTATGAACGATATTATACAAGACGCACGTCGTGCAACAAAAACATGGAGAAGAGGAGAACGTAACGCTTTCGGAGAATTCAAACGTACAATGGCAACAGATACCCGTTATCACAGTTCTTTCATGGAAAGAGACTATTCTTCGGAAGAACTATCTGCAGAAGTCTTGAAAACACTGAAATCCTTCGTAACGGATGAAAATTTCTCCTCTGTTGTTATAACTGTACCTGCAAAATTCACTGTAAATCAGAAAACCGCAACAATCGAAGCTGCTAAATTAGCCGGATTCAAGCGATGTGAACTTTTGCAAGAACCGATAGCAGCTGCAATGGCATACGGAGTAACAACAAATAACAAAAATGGAATATGGATGGTATTTGACTTCGGTGGTGGCACATTCGATGCCGCACTTTTAAAAGTAGAAGATGGTATCATGCAGGTCTTTGATACGGAAGGGGATAATTATTTGGGAGGCAAGAATCTTGACTATGCGATTGTGGATAACATTATAGTTCCTTATCTCATGGAAAACTACAATCTCAATTCTACCATTGCGGATGCAGATAAAAAAGAGGTATTGCGAGATGCTATGAAGACATATGCAGAAGAGGTAAAGAATCAGCTTTCATTCAAAGAAAAAGAAGATATTTTATCTAATCTCGGAGAATTAGGAGAGGATGAAGACGGAGAAGAAATAGAGTTAGACCTTGCTGTAACACAAGAAGAAGCCTTTGATGTGATGCGTCCGTATTTCCAAAAAGCGGTCGATATCTGTAAGAATCTATTGCAACGCAATCATTTATCCGGTTCTCAAATTAATAAATTGATATTAGTCGGTGGTCCGACGCATAGCCCGCTAATACGTCAAATGCTGAAAGAGCAGATTACATCCGATGTGGACACAAGCATCGACCCAATGACAGCCGTTGCAACGGGTGCCGCACTCTATGCCTCCACAATAAATGCAGAGATAGAGGAAGAAAATATTGAAGCCGGAACGGTTACTTTAGATTTGGGGTATGAAGCAACTTCCGTTGAAACAACGGAATGGGCAAGCGTTAAATTAGCAGATGATTCACTATTCCCAAAAGTTTGGCTAGAATTAGTACGTAGCGACAAAGCTTGGGCAAGTGGCAAGGTTGAAATCGACAAGACTGGTAATGTCATTGAGGTAAATCTTTTAGAGTCCAAACCCAACTCATTCAACATAATGGCGTATGACGAAAAAGGGAATATCCTGCCATGCTTTCCTACGGAATTTACTATTATTCAAGGGGCTAAAGTCGGAGCGGCACCTTTACCTTATAATATTGGCATAGCTATATGGAGTGATGTAAAAAAATACGGCGTATTCCGTATGGCTAAAGGATTAGAGAAAAATAAACCTGTCCCGGCTATCGGAATAATCAATGATTTAAAAACATCCGGGCAGCTTCGTCCGGGTATGGAAGATGATAAACTTACTATTCCTATTTATCAAGTTGATGACTTTTCCGGTGCAGAAGGGCGTTCAGTATCTTTGTATGAATATGTTGCAGATGTTATCGTAACAGGGGATGATATCGATGTCCTTATTCCTGCTAATAGCCCGGTAGATGTAACTTTGAAAGTTGATACTTCCGAACAAATGACTTTAGAAGTCCATTTCCTAGCTTCCGATATTACTGTTGAAAAGAAACTTGAGACAAATAAAAAACAATCTATTGAAGAAGCTGAAAATATGATTAAAAAGCATTTGATAGAAGCGCAACAAAGTATCAATCGCTTAGCAAATGCCAATATTTCAACAGAAACGATTCAAGATGAGCTTAACATGGTAAAGGAAGAAGCCCATAATAGTTCAGAAAAGAAAGCCGTACTGCAACATTTGAAAGAAGTTCTTAGGAAAATAGAAAGTCTTGATGAAAGTACTGAGTGGCAACGCTTGGAAACTGAACTTCGTGAAGAGTTTGAGCGTCTTGAAAAAGCCCAAAATGACCTTGGCAATGAAAAGACAGCTCAACTCGTCAGTCAGTTACGCTCACAAACAGACCAAGTAATACGCACTCAAAATGTTCGTATGGGACATGAAACGCTAGAGCAAATTAAAAGCTTATTTGTTCATTTAACCATGATTTATCAATGTATGGGATTAATTCATGATTGTAATGAACGTTTTGAGCAGATTCGTTGGAAAGATGTTTCGCGTGCCCGCCAATTAATAAATCAAGGACTGGAAGAAATCAATAACCAGCCTACCATCGAAAAACTTCATCCCATCGCACGTAATCTTATTGGGTTAATGCCAGACGATGAAGCGATACAAAATACAGGAGGATTATTAAGATAGTATTCACATGTTATTTAATAAAAACGACAGAATTGGCTCTTACATAGTAGTGTTTCCGCATAAACAAAGTTCTTATGCGGAGACCTATCGTGTGAAAGATATAAACGGTAAAACACGTTTTTTAAAACTCATCAATTACAGTAAACTAAACCATCGTCAACTGGATGATAATGGCAGAGTGATTGAAGTGGAAATAAGCAAACAATTGAATCACCCGAACCTATGCAAATACATAGATTCAGGAATTCAAATAATAAATGGTGGGCAATACGCTTTTCTTGTTACAGAATATATAAGTGGCGAAACGCTTTCCCAAAAAATTATAAGAGACCATGAATTAAGTGTATATGAGATAAAACAAATCGCCAAGTCCGTTTTATCTGCTTTGTATTATCTTCATCAACAGCCGATACCTATTATTCATGGTGAAATAACGATTCAAAATATCTTTATTAATCTTGCCGGTAATTTAGAAGACTTAAAATTAATTGATTTCGGGCATGCCTGCTTTCTTAATCAGCCTCCAGCAAAACCAAATTTAGGTGAATTGAATGCCTTTTATCTTGCACCAGAAAGATTTGCAGGAGTAAGCCAAGTTCAATCTGATTTGTATTCTGTTGGAGTCATGATGTATCAATTGCTCTATGGAAAACTTCCTTGGTTTATTGATATGACAAGAATAAAAGATTCAGACAAGACTGACACTATACTTTCAGAACGAGTTAAAGCACTAGACATTCCAAGTATTGAAAAATTTGAACTTGACAATCAATTAATCAATTGTATTATAAAATCTTTAAGTTATGATGTTGAAGATAGATTTCAAACTGCCGATGACTTTATCAAAGCTATTGCAGGAGATATCATTATAGACCGTCAATCCACAAAACGGAAAATTCTTTCCTCCGATACCACAAACTCATCTACAACAAGTAAAACACATTTATCGAAAAAGGGGGAAGGCTTTGCAGCCATTGCAGGAATGAATGAACTGAAAGAACAGCTCAGAGAAGAAGTTATTGAGCCTCTTCATAATCCAGAAGAATATGAACGGTATGGTGTAAATATTCCCAATGGCATGCTATTATATGGACCTCCCGGATGTGGAAAAACTTTCTTTGCCAAACATTTTGCCGAAGAAGTAGGTTTCAATTTCATGTGTGTAACACCTGCCACGCTCAAAAGTCGCTACGTTAATGCTACCCAAGAAAATATTGCCAAAATGTTTAAAGAGGCGGAAGAAAAAGCACCAACTATCATCTTCATTGATGAAATGAATGAACTAGTCCCCAATCGTGAAAGTGATGTACATGAAATGTCTCGAAGTGCAGTAAATGAAATGCTGGCGCAAATGGACAGAACCGGTGAACGTGGAATTTTCATTATCGGAGCAACAAATTATCCGCATACCATTGATCCTGCAATCCTTCGAGCAGGACGACTTGATAAAAAATATTTTATAGGGGCTCCCGATAAAACAGCAAGGATTGCCTTATTTAAATTGTATCTTGAAAAACGTCCTTATGATTTTGGTATAGACTATGAGGAGCTTGCCAAATTGACGAATAATTATGTCTCGGCGGATATTCAATTGATAGTCAATGATGCTGCAAGAAATGCCTTGAAAGCACACAGCAAAATTACAATGCCCCTTCTGATTACAGCAATCCGGGACACTCGTCCTTCTTTAAATATAGAAGAAATTAAACGTTATGAGCAAATTAAAGCTAAAATGGAGGGGACAATATCAAATAAACAGGACACTGAAAGACCTCGAATTGGATTTAAACAAAAATAATAACTATGACAAAACAAGAATTGTATTTAAAAACCATGTTCTGTTGTATGGCTTGTGATGGAAACATTGCAACAGAAGAAATAGCAATGATAAAGGCAATTGCAATACAAACATCATTGTTTGAAGAACTTGATGTAGAAAATATCTTAAATACATATATTACTGCAATCAACCAAAATGGTATATTATTTTTAAGGAGCTACTTAAACGAATTATCGGAAGAAGACTTGACGCCAAACGAAGAACTAGTGCTAATTGATTTAGCTATAAAAATGATTGAAGCGGATAATTGTATAGAATATTCTGAAATAAAATTTTTCAAGAAAATTCGTTCACGATTGTCTGTTTCTGACAAACAAATCTTAGAAAAACATCCCAATAAGGAAGATTTCTTGTTACCGGATATAAATGTTTCAGAAGTTCCGACTTGGGACGAAAATATAATGTTTGCAACTATTTCTTTAAGTTGATTCTCTTATTAAAGTTATCATTGATAATCCTATAAATGATAATATGCTGATTGTATCTTGTTTTGGTGTGGATTAAGAATAAGTTTTGGAGACTTATTTTATTATAAACCTATCTGTGGCTATTGAAGTAGTAGTACAGATAGGTTTTTACTATAATATTAATATTATTATTCGTACTATAAAACGAAATAGTGTCATTATAGATAATTATGGCATATCTACAACTATTTTTAATGATACTAAAGGTGATATTTAAGATTCTCATAATCAATCCATAAAATAATCGATTATTTTTTTGCACAATTATTTTTTTACTTACTTTTGCTCTCAGATTCATAAAACGAGGAGAATAACTTATGAATCTGAATAGTTCTTTTTAAGACTTAATTTTCTATAAGGTATCACCGTTAAAGATTTAAATACTATTTAGCGCTATATTTTACGCCGGCTGGTGATACTCTCTGTACTACGTTAATGCTTTAAGGCATTTTATCCTAAAGATATTGACCATAAATCGATATCGATTTTCTTCTCCTCTATTTATTTACAATTAAACAAATAAATTATGATCGTTTCTAAAAATGATTCGATTTTGGGGCAATTTTTAGGCTCCACCGAAGACTGGATTATTTATATGCACCGACAACAACGGTGCATGAGAAGAAAGCCCGGGAAGGTAAAGCCGCCTTCTGCGCCGGGGCAAGTGGCTCAACAGGAAAGGATGGCGTCTATCGCTATCTTTTACCAGGCATTGAAGGAGGTGGGCATTTATCCCTATTGGCAGAAAGCGGCGGAAGGCAGGGTGGCAAACGGTTACAATCTGCTGGTGCAGCAGAATTTGCCCGCGTTCAACAGCAACGGAATGATTTGCGATTTTTCCAAAATCCGCCTGACGGACGGTTCACTGGCTTTGCCCGATGAATTGCAGCTACGGGAAGCGGAGGAAGCGGACGGGTGGGTGCTGGCGTGGACGAATACGCCCTACCAGGTGAATGCCCGGGCGGACGACCGTTTGAAGCTGTTTGTGATGAAGGAGGACGGCGGGACGTTTGATGTCGAGCCGCTGGAGGCCGTCGAAGGAGTGCGGCAGGACGGACAGGTAATGTTCCGTTTGCCCGAATACCTGCAAGGGTATCCCCATTTGTATGTTCTGTTTTGCTCGCATACGGGGGTGTGTTCAAAGAGCAAATATTTTAATTTACTTTTAAAAAGGAGGTAATAATGGCTACATTTCAAGCCACGGCTATCGCACGGCGGATTAAGAGGTCCGTCGGCGAACAGACATTCTGCCAGGTAAACGGACAGAATGTAGTGAAAATGAAAATCGAGGAAAATACCTCGAATACACCGGCACAACAACGTCAGCGGCGTATCTTTACCGAATTGTCCGATTGGGGGAATATATTCGGTGAGGCGGCGGCGCTGGGATTTCCCACCCGGCAGCGGCAATTGAGCGTGCAGAACGCTTTTATGCAGGCGAATGCCGAGGTTGTGTCGGTGAGCGAAGAGGGGGAGATTACGGTGGATTACACCCAAATCGCCTGCTCTAAGGGACGCTTGGATGTTCCGAAAGTAACGGTGACCTGTACGGGCGAGCCGCCGGTCCTGACGTTTACGCATCCGGCGCAGAAAAACGGACGGTGCCGCAAGGCGACAGACCGGCTGTATGCCGCCGTGCTGGAGAAGGAGTTGGAAGAGGTGGAGGTGTTCGAGCTGAATAAACGCTCGGAGGCGGAAGCGGTGACGGCGGAACTGGACGAAGCATGGAAAAAAGAGAATCTGTGCGTGTACGTCTTTATGCTTTCGGAGAACGGCGACAAGGCTTCGGATACGAAGTACGTGGAAGTGTCGTAAAGAGGGGACGGAGAATGACGAAGGAGGAGGAACTAATTCCTCCTCCTTGTTTTAATAAGAATCGAAAAACACAACAAAAAATCCATAGGAATCTCTCCCTGTATACCAGATTTCACGCAAAAAAACTATCTTTGTTTTGGTATAAAACCCCATCAACATGAGAATACATTTTATCGCCATTGGAGGCAGTGCCATGCACAATCTCGCATTGGCTTTACACGAAAAAGGATATGAAGTAAGCGGCTCGGACGACGAGATTTTCGAGCCTTCCCGCAGCAGACTGGAAAAGGCCGGAATCCTTCCCGCCCAATGGGGATGGTTTCCGGAAAAAATTACGCCGGACTTGGACGCTGTTATCCTCGGGATGCACGCCCGCGAAGATAATCCGGAACTGATCCGCGCCCGGGAATTAGGCTTGCGCATTTACAGTTATCCGGAGTATCTCTATGAACAGACGAAGGATAAGAAACGAATTATTGTCGGGGGAAGTCACGGTAAAACAACGACGACATCCATGATTATGCATGTTCTCAAGACGTGCGGCGTGGAGTTCGATTATATGGTCGGTGCACTGCTGGAGGGATTCGATACCATGGTGCACCTAAGCAAGTCCAGCAAGATAGCTGTTTTTGAAGGGGATGAATATCTCTCCTCTCCCATTGACAAACGCCCCAAGTTTCACCATTACCATCCGGATGTTGCCATTCTGACCGGGATTGCCTGGGACCACATGAATGTTTTTCCGACTTTCGACAATTACGTGGAGCAGTTTGCGCATTTTATCGAAACAATCCAGGATAACGGATGCCTTATTTATTATCAGGGAGATGAAAATATCCGGCAGATTACCTGTCGTGCCAAATCTTCGGTAAAAACGGTTCCGTATGAGGCTCTCCCTCATGTTACCCGGAATGGCAAAACGTATGTTCTACACGGAGAAGAAACCGAATTGCAGATTTTCGGCCTGCATAATATGCAAAATTTACATGCCGCTTATCTCGCCTGTAAGGAAATCGGCTTATCGGATTCGGACTTTTTTAAAGCAATAAGCAGTTACAAGGGTGCTGCCAAGCGTTTACAAAAAATCGCCGAAACGCCTCAATGTACCGCCTATTTGGATTTTGCCCATTCTCCCTCCAAGTTAAAGGCTACGATTCAAGCCGTCAGAGAACAATATCCCGACAGAAAGCTTATCGCCTGTATGGAACTGCATACTTTCAGCAGTCTGAACGCCGCTTTTCTTCCTCAATATAAGAATAGCATGGACCAGGCCGATACGGCTGTCGTATATTACAATCCCGAGGTTATTGTCCACAAACGGCTTCCGGCTATCAGCCCCGAGGATGTAAAAAAAGGATTTCAAAATGGTAAACTTGAAGTCTTTACCGACAATCAGCAACTTTTGGCCTTTCTAAAGGAACAAAATTACCGAAACAGTGTCCTGCTCATTATGACTTCCGGCAATTTCAACGGAGTTGATTTAAAAGCAATGGCCCAAGAATTATTGCAACAGGAATAAAGCAAAACGTTGTTTTGCTTTTATTCTTTCTTGCAATAGCGTTTTATGATATTGTAGGCTTCCGCAATCCCGATTTCCCCGGCCTTGCTTAAATCGGCGTTCGCTTCGGCTTTCCGCCCGATATAAATATACAATAGGCCTCTGTTGAAATAAGCTTCTGCCATGTCTTTATCTTTTTCTATCACTTTCGTGTAGACGTCTATCGCCTGCTCTATCTTTTCATTTTTTACATACACATTTGCAATATTGAAAAGAGCATAAACGAAATCCGGATCCAATGTCAGGCATTTATTATATTCCGCCAGAATCTGGGAGTAATCGACCACCGTTTTTTTCTCTTTCTTATCCGCTTCTCCGATATAGCGTGAGGTATTATTATCAAGGGAGGCGATGTAGTCATACATTAACATCCGGGCGTTCGCCATACTGAATAATGCCAATAAGTTATCCGGATTCTTTTGCAAAATCACTGCAAAATCTTCTATGGCTTTCGGATATTCGTAATTGGCCATATAAAAAATTCCCCGCAATAGATATAAATCTTCGTCTTCCTTCTCTTTTAACCGCCGCGTCAATTCCTCGATACGGCTTTCCACCAGTTCCGGAGAATAATTGAAGTGCTTATTGGATAAGGCCAAGGCTGGATTATAGTCGTGCTGCTGGTTAAAATTAGTGATATGAGTATTATAATTTTGGAATTTACCCGTCCTCAATGAGTCCATGCTCTGGTATTGTACACAAAATATCTCCTGCAAGGATACGATGACGTTTTTATCCTGTACCCGTCCGTTTATCACGTCCCGCATTTTATCCGTCCGCGCATTGAAATCTATCAAACGCTGAAAATTTTCGGTGGTATCAACCAAGGCATTCTTATCTCCCTCTTTCATTTTCCGGTAGCGCTCCATTATCGATTTTGCACTATGGCTGTCTCTCTCGGCAGAGGCATAGTCCTGCAATTCACCGGAAACCGCTGCCCGCATCATATAGGCTTTTACAAAATCCGGATATAACCGAATACTTTCGGAAAAATCATTGTAAGCACCTGGCAAATCTTTTACCTGCCATTTTAAAAGCCCCCGATTGAAATAAATCAATATATTATCGGGATTCATCTCTACAGCCCTGTCCAAATCCATAATGGCCTGGTTATAATCCCCTATCTCCGCCAGCAACATTGCCCGGTTATAAAAAGCATAAATGTAGCTGCTGTCTATTTCTATAATCCGACTGTAATCGTCCAATGTTTCCTGATATTTTTTCATTTCATACCATACCATGGCACGACTCATCAGCAGGCGTTCGTTTTTGGGATTGGCCTTCAGGGCGCGATTGTAATCTTCTATTGCGTAGTGGTAATTTTTTTGTTTATACCACAAATACCCTCTCAAGCCGTAGGCGTCGTCGGAGAACATATTTAATTTTATAGCCATATTGCAATCGGCCATCGCTCCTTCCATATCTCCCAGTTTTTCCCGCATAATGGCCCGATTCAAATAAGCAGCCATCAGTTTGTCATCTATCAACAATGACTTGGAATAATCTTTCTCCGCGCCTTTAAAGTCGCCGTTTTCAGCTTTTGTCATTCCCCGGTTGGCATACACATACGCATTCCCCGGATCGATGGCAATCGCCGTCGCATAGTCTTTCATCGCGTCTTTAAATTTCCTTAGATTGTGATAGGCTATTCCCCGATACATGTAAGCGTGAAAATAATTGGGGTTCAAAGATATGGCCTGGGTATAATCTTTGATTGCCCCTTCGTAATCATCCAGATTCATCTTGGCCAATCCTCTGAAAAAATAAGGCTCGGATAAATAAGGTTTTATCCGGATTATATTATTGAAGTTCTCTATCGCACTGATATAATCATCAAAATAAATCGCACTCTTCCCCATCTGCAACATGTTGTAAGTGTTCCATTGTGCGGAAATTGTCATTGAGCACCCCAAAAGCAACAAGAGTAAATAACGTTTCATTCGTAACGGATTTTTTCTGTTAGCATCAGTAAATATAAATAAAAAACGGGATGTTCTCACATCCCGCTTTAAATTCATTATAGAATGTTAGTCGTCATCCTGATCGTCATCATCGATGCCCGGCTCAAACAAGTAACTTGTCTGTTTTACGGACAATGTACTGGAACTCGGTACACTTACGGAACCTCCTACCGTAATATATCCCACATCATTCAGCACAAAAGCGCAGGCAGCCTGTCTCAATGCAAACGAAGGCAAACTGGTTACTTCATCCCATCTTCCTTTTTCTCCTTTATAAGGATTAAATTCCCAACAATCGCTAAGCAAACTTCCTCTTGTTCCCGATGCCAGATAAATGCGGGCGGATTGGTCGGACTCTCTACCAACAGCAAATGCAACCGCAAATCCTCTCGGTATCATTCCGTAGTCATTGTCAAATGACTGGCCGTCCTTGTTTTTCAATTGATCCAATTTCACAAATTGCTCACTTTCCGATGTTGCATAAGGAGAGAAACAGATTACATCATTCGGATAAGAACTACCGTCCTGTCCGGTAAAGATATAGGCTTTTGAACCGATAACAGCGACACAAGCTCCTTGTCTTTTATCTCCAAACGGTCCCAATTCACGCCATGTTTCGGTCTCTACGTCAAATTCCCACCAGTCTTTCAATGCTCCCTGTCCTTCGTTTCCGTTATTATAAAATCCGTATGCTACATATGCTTTGCCTTTGTCCGCATTGTTCGGATCCGGTACATAAAATCCCAAAGCGTAACGCCGGGTCTGTCCGGGGAAAGGTGTCGGCAACTTCTCCCAAGTCGTTCCATCAAATCTGTAAAAATCATCAAAGAACTCTTCCTGTCCCATTGCGTTCGTATTATATCCGGCTGCATATCCAAGTCCTACATAGGCTTTCTTGCCCGTAGAAAAAGCGACTGCCCCCAAACGCGGACGGCCGGGGAACGTCGGAGCTGAAGCCCATTTCAACTCTCTATCGGAATTGGCGACACAACTATAAAAATCATTTAATTCTCTGGCCTGCTCACTTACTCCGGTCCCTATATAAGCGCGGTCTCCCAACACAAAAGAAACGGCTCCCACACGTCCCACTCCTCCAAACGATTCGGTTATTTTCCAGTTTCCAACTTCATCGTCATTCGAGTGGCAAGCTATAAGGGAAAGTCCTAAAGCAAACCAAAAACTTATTTTTTTCAGCGTCTTCATAAGTAATTATATTTCAATATTTCATTTTTACAAAAAGATTTGGCAAAACTACATATTTTATAAATAAATACAACAAATTTCCTTATTAAATTACGTTACCAAACACTAATTAATACTGTCCCTGCAAATTAAGATTCTTTCAATATGTTATTTTAGGAAAATAGTTTTACCTTCGCCTTTTGATTATCGCAAAATGTATAAAATGAGAAATTTTCTGTTTATTTTTTGTCTGATTTTCTGTTGGGCATGTAACAACGATGTTACTTCTATCGGACAGGATTTAATAAATGACGAAAGTTATGTAGAATTAGTACAATACAATATAGAAAACAGCGCCACTATTAAAATAGATTCTTTCCCGACTTCAACAGGTAAAACAGGAAGTTCTTTAACAAACTTAATCGTAGGCGCCTTTCATGACCCCATTACGGGTCTGACGACCGCCCAGCCTTATTTTTCTCTTGTCCCGACCGGCGGAAGTACGATTAACATCATCCATAATCTCGATTCCATCACTTTTAACTTACAATACAACGGCCAAATCTGGGGTGACACGAATCAGGTTCAAACGTTCAGATTGTACCAGCTCTCCCGGTTGCCCATCCTCGACCCTTTAAACGATTTGTTGTATAATACGACCCATACTCCGTACAATCCGACACCTTTAGGAACATACCAGATTTTGGCAAAAACGCAAAATTTAAACAAATTCTGCATGCGGCTCGACGATGAGGTCGGTAAAGAATTATTTGAAAAAGTAAAATTCGGAAATGAAATCGTAACAAATGCACATTACTTTGTACAGTATTTCAAAGGCATCACATTAGTTCCCGATGAGAATAACAGCTGTATTTTCGGTTTTTCATCCGCAACGGACAGTGTTTCGATACAACTGCATTTCCACGATGCCGAAAACCAATTGAGTTATAAATTCACTCCGAGTGTTGCTTACAGCGAATACACATACGAAAATATTCACAATGATGCCGCCGGAACTCCTTATGATGTGCTGACCGAACAAACCCAAAGTTTATCTTTTTACAATGTAAAGGTCCCCAATGCAAGATACGGACAAGTTGTAACCCAGGGACTAAGCGGCTATGCTATCAAGATGCGCTTGCCGATAGCCCCCGCCGGGGATAAATACAAGACAATTGTCAAAGCGGAAATCGTTTTGCGTCCGCAACAGGGAAGTTACAATGAGATTAAATTATCCGAAGTTTTATATCTCTATCAATCCAACTCGCAAAATGACCTCGTCAGCACCATCAACAAAGCGGATGGCAGTGTTATTACAGGGTCTTTGGTACGGGAAGAAAACAAACCTGAAGAGGAACGCTATGTTATAAATATCACTGACTATTATAATTCACTCTGCCAGGATGCCAATGCAGACGGGAAAAACTATGTGATTGTAAGCGTTCCAGCCGATTTGATGTCAAGCAATTTCAACCGATTAACAGTAGACAGGATTCCTGTTTTAAATATCTACTATGCACGCTACGAATAAGATTTACAGCTATATGAAAAAAATTATTCTGCTATATTTTCTGTCTATTTTATTAGCTCATCAGCTTTATAGTCAAAACAATACGGGAACCCCCTACTCTATGTTCGGGATTGGTCTGTTGCAAGACAATTACGGCCCTTACACTGCCATGGGAGGGGTTTCTGCCGCCATGCGCGACAACAATAATATTAATTTTCTAAATCCGGCATCCTACACGGCTTTGGACAGCAACCGTTTTTATTTCCAGTTCGGAATAACGGGTGAATATGTTAATATCTCCACTCACCAAGAGAACAGCAGTTATAGGGTTGCACAAAATGCTTCCCTGAATATGGCTTTCCGCGTTTACAACAATTTATTCGCCTCTTTGGGTTTCAATCAACGTTCGGATATCGGTTACGACCTTTATTATTACAAAATGATAAACGGTAGTGATAATGAATATTACAATCAACAAGTTTCAGGAGAGGGAGGATTAAACGATTTCTATCTCGGGTTTGCTTACAGGTTCTGGAATCTTTCTGTGGGGCTCAACTCTTCCGTTGTATTCGGAAATATCGAAAAACGAGAAACCCTTACGCCTCTCATTTCCGACAGTTATTATATCAATAGCCGGAATAAGATAGCCATCTCCGATGTAATTTTCAATATCGGACTCCAATATGATATGAAACTTTCTCCGAAATCGAAACTTACCTTAGGGTCTGCTTTCAACCTGTCATCCAAGATGAATGCCCGCAAAGACCTGGAGTCCTACAAAATCAACTCAAGTACGCAAGTCAATGAAACACTGGATGATGAAAAACTAAACAACGGAAATATTTCCTATCCTTTCAGAATCATAAGCGGATTTGCATACGACTATAAAGACAAATGGATGGTTTCGGGTGATTACACTTTCCAAGAAATGTCAGCCTATAAGGAGTTCGGCATAGACCAGGAATACAATGACTATCACAAAATTGCAATCGGAGCGTCGTTGTTACCGGCACGCTACGGCAGATTCTGGTGGCAACGCAACAAATACATTTTGGGGGCATACGCTGTCCGGTCGCAAATTGAAGTCAATAATGTACACATTAATACCTACGGTGTAACTTGCGGTATCCAAATGCCCGTATATGTATCAAACCGTGAATTGTCTCTCGGAATCGCTTTTGACTTAGGACTCAGAGGCACCGAAAAGAACGGACTTATTCAGGAAAAATACGCAAAAGTCCGATTAAACATCGCTTTCAAAGAAGGATGGTTTATGAAACGCAAAATCGATTAATCTATAATTATAAGAACTATGAAACGAATTTTATTTCCATTAGCAGCGCTCGCCTTTCTGGCTGCCTGCAATACCACACCTCAATACACTATTAAAGGAAGTATTGAAGGTGAGAATGAAGGCACCGTTTATTTGCTAAAATACAACAGAAGAGTCGTTGATACTTTGAACCAGGCACCGATTAAGTCGGGTAAATTTACCATGCGCGGCATCGCCAACAACCTTACCAATGCAGAACTTGTCGTAGAAGGTAAAAAAGGCGGAGCCCCTATTTTAATCGAAAACGCTACTTTCACGGCAACACTTCATCCCACAGACAATACCCTGTCTAAAATCGAAGGAACGGAAAACCAAAAAATCCTGAATGAATATTTGGCTATTTCCTACGATTACAGAAAACAGCAGTCCGAACTTTACAAAGAATATTCTGCTGCCATGCAAGCGAAAGACGAAAAAACAATCAATGCCATCCGCAATCAATTTAATGAGGCTGACAGCTTGTTTTCTGCAAAAAAGGATGCTTTGATTGCCGCTTATCCGGACAGCTATGTTGCTCCTTACATCATAAACAGTCAGATTTATAATCTGGATTTACCGACATTGCAGGAAAAATACAACGCTTTGGGCGAGAATGCCAAAGCCAGCGAATACGGACAAAAAATTGCCGAACATATTAAAAAATTAGAAACCGTTGCCATCGGTCAAAAGGCTCCTAACTTTACACAAGATACTCCCGAAGGCAAACCGCTGTCTTTGTATGACATCAAAGGCAAAGTGAAAATCATTGACTTCTGGGCTTCCTGGTGCGGTCCCTGTCGTCGTGCCAATCCCGAAATGGTACGGATTTACAAAAAATTCCATCCGAAAGGATTGGAAATTCTCGGTGTATCATTAGACAGAGATAAAGCGAATTGGGAAAAAGCAATAGCAGATGACCACCTTGTGTGGTATCAGGTTTCCGATCTTCAGTATTGGAACAATGCCGCTGCCGGACAATATGCCGTAATGAGCATTCCCAACCTTTTCATATTAAACGAAGACAATATCATCGTTGCACATAATCTTCACGGTCAGGAACTGGAGGATAAAATCGCCGAATTATTAAAATAAACATATATTTAAGCAAATGAAAGAGGGTACCGATCTTTTCGCTACCCTCTTTTCCTTATCTTTACTTCATGATACTTATACGGAAACATTGCATCATACTGTTTTTTCTTTTATCGGGAATAGTGTTCCAAGGGTATCCTCAGTCACAACCCGACCAAGTCATAACGACATTGAACAATATGACTTTGGATGAAAAAATAGGACAGCTTTTCATGATTGCCGTGTATAGCAATAAGGACAAAGAATATGAAGAAAAAACAAAAGAAATAATCAAGAAATACCATATCGGCGGGCTTATTTTCTTTCAAGGCGACCCGGCAAAGCAATTGGAAATGACCCGTAATTTTCAAAAAATCAGCAAATATCCGTTGCTAATAGGTATTGATGCGGAACACGGATTAGGCTGGCGCTTGCAAACCGCTATGGAATTTCCGCAAATGCTTATCAACGGAGCCGTCACGAACGATTCCCTCATCTATCGCTTAGGCCAGACCATCGCCCGCCATTGCAACGAAATGGGTATACACGTTAACTTCGCTCCTATCGCAGATATCAACGACAATCCTAAAAACCCGATTATCGGCATGCGCTCTTTCGGCGAAAACCCGGAGAACGTATACAAAAAAACGAGCATGTATATTGCCGGCAGTTTATCCAACAACGTACTGCCCGTAGCCAAACATTTCCCCGGACATGGAAATACCAATACCGACTCGCATCTGACTCTCCCCGTGATTTCTCACAATCTGGAACACTTGGATTCAATAGAGCTATATCCTTTCAAAAGACTCATTCAGGACAGTCTGCCCGCCATTATGGTTGCCCACCTCAATGTAAAAGCCCTGGACTCCTCCTCACTGCCCGCCACATTATCCCCACACATTGTCAATCATTGGCTACGCGGACAATTAGGCTTTGACGGTCTCTGTTTTACCGACGCCATGAACATGAAAGGTGTCACGACCGGGAGGGAAAAGGGAGAAGCAGAAGTACAGGCTCTCATGGCAGGAAATGATATACTCTTATTCCCTGAAAATCTTGAACATGCAATCCGACAAATTAAAAAAGCCATCCGCAACGGCTTACTATCAGAACAGGACATTCACGCCAAATGTCAAAAAATCTTACGTATAAAACAACAATACATTCCCTCCACGAATTTAAAGAACGAACAACTTTGGTCCAGAGTAAACCGTCCCGAAGATTTTGCCTTAAAACAAGAACTGTATAAAAATGCCATAACCCTTATCAAAAATAACGGGGAATTAGTACCGTTGAAACATCTGGATACGCTGAAAATTGCTTCCGTAAACTTCGGTTCCGAAAAACTAAACACATTTCAAACAACTTTAGGCAAATACGCCAAAGTTTCTCATTTCACCACACCCAAAAATCTATCCGAAGATGCTATACAGAAATTAATCAAAAAACTATCATCTTACCACTGTGTTATCATTTACAACAATGCTGCCTCCAATAAAATCTCCCGACAGTATGGCTACACTCCGGCATTAAAACAATTTATCACGCTCCTTAAAAACAAAAAAATCATACTTTGCCATCCAGGGATCCCGTATGGATTGCAACAGTACACACACCTGCCTATTGATGCTATTCTAATCAGCTATGAAGACCATTTGTATGCGAGACAATATGCAGCACAAGCTGTCTTCGGAGGCATTCCCGTCTCCGGAAAATTACCCGTCTCCATCTCCCCCGAATTTCCGGAGGGTACAGGCATCACAACTCCAAAAATCCGCTTAGGTTATGAACTTCCTGAAATGTGCGGCATACCTTCAGCTTCTCTGTCCGCCATTGACTCTATTTGCGAAAACGCCATCCGCATAAAAAGTACCCCCGGCTGTCAAGTACTCGTTGCCAAAGATGATTACATCATATATAATAAAGCATTCGGCTATCACACCTACGAAAAACAAAAAGCGACCCACCCCGACAATATTTATGACATCGCTTCCGTAACGAAAATCACGGCAACGCTGCCTATCATCATGAAACTTTATGAGCAGAAAAAAATCGAATTGGACTCTTCTGCCCACTTATATTACCCTGCGTTGGCACAAACCAATAAAGAAGGCATCACACTAAAAGAAATATTGACACACAACGCCGGACTAAAAAGTTTCTTCCCCGTCTTTTCCGAACCAATCAACATGAAAGAACTGCCCGAACATCTTTTCTCCAAAGTGCCGACAAAATACAATACCCTGAAGCTGAAAGACCACTTGTTCGCAAACCCCAATTACCAATTCAAAGACAGCACGCTGTCCCATACCTCCCGTCCGGGCTACCGGCTTTTCACTCCCGGACTGTATATGTTCAATGGGTATCAGGATACAGTTCTGGCCAAAATCATCCACTCCGACGTCAGTCCTAAAAAGGAATATGCGTACAGCGACCTCGGATTCATTTTCCTTCAAAAAATTGCAGAAACACAAACAGGCTCCTCTTTAGACGTATTAGCCAAAAAATACTTCTTTGAAAAACTGGGTACCACCCACACCGACTTTTTAGCCTATAAACGTCTTCCACAGGAACTAATTGTACCTTCCTGTGTCGACAATCTATACCGCAAATCAGAAATAAAAGGCTATGTACATGACCCGACCGCTGCCATATTGGGAGGAATAGCCGGACACGCCGGACTGTTTTCCACGGCTGAAGATTTGGCAAAAATCATGACTCTCTACTTAAACAACGGCAGCTACGGAGGAGAACAATTATTAGATTCCGCTACTATTCAGCTATTCACACAAAAGAACCATTGTTTTCCAAACAATCGAAGAGCCCTCGGATTTGACAAACCGGAATTGGATGAAAAAAAAATAGGGCCTACCTGCAAAGAAGCCCCCGCTTGCAGTTTCGGACACACCGGATTTACCGGCACCCTTGTCTGGGCGGACCCGGAGAACCGACTTTTGTATATATTTCTGTCAAACCGGACTTATCCCAACGAATTCAATACAAAGCTCAGCGAGGAAAATATACGGACAGAAATACAAAGCGTCCTATACCAAGCCTTAAAAACAAAAAACAATTCCGCTAATTAATGAAACTTTTCTCTATTGATTCATGGCAAAATCAAAGAAAAAAGATACTTTTGCACATGAACAGAGATTTTAACCATTTATTAATCAATAAATCTTACTATGAGTAATTTTTTATCCTCCTCTATTGGGAAAAAAGTCATCATGAGTTTATCTGGACTTTTTCTAATTCTATTCTTATGCGTTCACTTATCGGTGAACCTATTGCTGCTTTTCGGCGAAGAAGCCTTCAATGCAGGATGTGAATTTATGGAACTGCCTTTTATCAAAGTAATCGAACCGGTTCTTGCTCTGGGTTTTATCATCCACATTATCTGGGCAAGTATTTTAACGATTCAGAATCAAAAGGCTCGCCCGCAAAAATACGCTTTACGCAATCAATCAAAAAATTGCACGTGGCCTTCCCGCAACATGTATATCTTAGGGGCATTGGTATTGGCATTCCTTGCGCTCCACATCTGTAACTTCTGGTACTACTTCAAATTCAGTGAAGTCAGCAGCCAATACGAATTGGTAAGCAAAACCTTAATGCAGCCGGTATATGCCGTAATCTACATTATTGCCGCTATTTTATTGGGACTCCATATTTCCCACGGATTCTGGTCGGCATTCCAATCCATCGGTTTTTCCAACGACATTTGGAGAAAACGTCTGGAATATGTAGCTTATTTCTTTGCGATAGTGTTCGCTGTAGGCTTCAGCATCCTTCCGATTTACTTCTTGATATTCGGAAAATAAACACCAATCCAACATAAAATCAAAAACTAAAAAAATTCACTATGTCAATATTAGATGCTAAAATACCGGCCGGTCCGTTAAAAGATAAATGGTCAACCCACAAAGCACACATTGGTGTTGTCAGCCCGGCAAACAAGAAAAAATTTGATATCATCGTTGTCGGAACAGGATTAGCAGGAGGCTCCGCTGCCGCCAGCTTAGCCGAATTAGGATACAACGTAACGGCTTTCTGTTATCAGGATTCTCCCCGTCGGGCACACTCTATCGCTGCACAGGGAGGAATCAATGCCGCCAAAAACTATACAAACGATAATGACTCCATATTCCGTTTGTTCTACGAAACCATTAAAGGAGGAGACTATCGTGCACGTGAAGCCAATGTATATCGTCTGGCAGAAGTAAGTAACGCCATCATCGACCAATGCGTTGCACAAGGTGTACCTTTCGCCCGTGATTACGGCGGGTTATTAGCCAACCGCTCTTTCGGTGGTGCTTTGGTAAGCCGTACATTCTACGCCCGCGGTCAAACGGGACAGCAATTGTTGTTAGGCTGCTACGGAGCTATGAACCGTCAGATTGAAAAAGGAAAAGTCAAAGTATACAACCGTCATGAAGTACTGGATGTTGTTGTCGTAGACGGTAAAGCCCGCGGTGTAATCGCCCGCAATCTCGTAACGGGAAAAATAGAGCGCTTCGGTGCCCATGCTGTCGTATTGGCTACCGGCGGTTACGGTAACGTATTTTTCTTATCAACCAATGCGATGGGATGTAACGGAAGTGCAGCATGGCAAGCCTACAAAAGAGGAGCTATGTTCGGCAACCCCTGTTTCGTACAGATTCACCCCACTTGTATTCCGGTACACGGAGAACAGCAAAGTAAATTGACCTTGATGTCTGAATCCTTACGTAACGACGGTCGTGTATGGGTACCGAAAAAAATTGAAGATGCCAAAGCATTACAGGAAGGCACCAAACACCCGAACGATATACCGGACGAAGACCGTGACTTCTACCTGGAACGCCGCTATCCCGCATTCGGGAACTTAGTTCCGCGTGACGTTGCTTCCCGTGCAGCCAAAGAAAGATGTGATGCCGGCTTCGGAGTAAATAACACCGGTAAAGCCGTATTTCTGGATTTCAAATACGCTATACAGCAATTGGGACGCGATACCATTGAAAAACGTTATGGCAATCTATTCCAGATGTACGAAAAAATCACGGCTGTAGACCCCTATGAAAACCCGATGATGATTTATCCCGCTATCCATTACTCAATGGGTGGTCTTTGGGTAGACTACAACCTGATGACAACTATCCCGGGATTATATGCCATCGGAGAATGCAACTTCTCTGACCACGGAGCAAACCGTTTGGGAGCTTCCGCTTTGATGCAGGGATTGGCAGACGGATACTTTATCCTGCCTTATACCATCGGAGACTATCTGGCAAAAGAAATCCAGACTCCGAAAATTCAAACCAATACACCGGAATTCGACGAAGCAGAGAAAAACGTTACGGAACGTTTACGCAAACTTTACGATATCAAGGGAACCAAATCACCCGACCACTTCCACAAACAACTGGGCCACATCATGTGGGACTATATCGGAATGGCGCGCGATGCGGAAGGTTTGAAAAAAGCCATCGAATTGATTGCGGAATTAAAAACCGAATTTTATAAAGACCTTCGCGTTGTCGGTGAATTCACTGCCATGAACAATGAACTGGAAAAAGCCGGTCGTGTTGCCGATTTCATCGAATTGGCAGACTTGATGGCACACGATGCCCTTGACCGCAACGAATCCTGCGGCGGACACTGTCGTCTGGAATCAGTTACGGAAGAAGGAGAGGCTAAACGGGATGACGAAAACTATAAATATGTTTCCGTATGGGAATACAAAGGTGAAAACGCCGCTCCCGAATTACACAAAGAAGAGTTAGTATTTGAAAATGTTCAATTAACACAACGTTCTTATAAATAAAGAACAATAAATACAAAATCATTATGGCAGACAAAATATTAAAAGAACTGACACTGAAGGTATGGCGTCAAAAAGATGCCAAATCCAAAGGCGCGTTTGAAACATACAAAATCCATAATATTTCCACAGGCACTTCATTCCTTGAAATGCTGGACATCCTGAATGAACAACTGGTTAGCGAAAACAAAGAACCGGTTGCTTTCGACCACGATTGTCGTGAAGGTATCTGCGGAACTTGTAGCCTGTTCATCGACGGACGCGCTCACGGACCGGACGACGATGTTACCACATGCCAATTACACATGCGTCGTTTCGAGGATGGAGCCACCATCACCATTGAACCGTGGCGAAGCGGAGCATTCCCTGTTATCAAAGACCTCATCGTAGACCGTCAGGCTTACGAAAAAATCTTGCAGGCAGGCGGATATGTATCCGTAAACACAGGAGGTGTACCCGACGGTAACGCTATCCCCATCTCTAACGACAATGCGGAAGAAGCCATGGATGCTGCCGCTTGTATCGGATGCGGTGCATGCGCGGCAACCTGCAAAAACTCTTCTGCCATGCTATTCGTCGCAGCCAAAGTATCCCAACTGGCACTATTACCGCAGGGAAAAATTGAAGCTGCCCGCAGAGCAAAAGCCATGGTCGCTAAAATGGATGAACTTGGATTCGGTAACTGCACCAACACCGGTGCCTGTGAAATGGAATGCCCCAAAAGCATCTCCATTCAACACATTGCCCGTTTAAACCGGGAATTCTTAAAAGCAAAACTGAAAGACTAAGAATTTATTACCGATAAACAGACAGAGGGTGCCCGGATAATTATTCGGCACCCTCAAATTTTATTCCCATGAAGCTATTTTACAGAGAAGAAGGCAAAGGTCACCCGGTATTCATCCTGCATGGACTTTGGGGGGCTTCTGACAATTGGCTTCCAATTGCACACCAGTTAAGCAAACACTTTCGGGTCATATTGCCGGACTTGCGCAACCACGGCCATTCTCCCCATCATCCGGAACATAGTTACAGCGCCCTCGCACAAGACATCGCAGAATTAATACAGTCCCTCTGCCCCAAAGAACAGCCGCACCTAATCGGCCACTCCATGGGAGGAAAAACCGCCATGTACCTTTTACTGAAACAACCATCCTTAATCAGTCAAAGCATCATTCTCGACATCGCTCCTTGCGATTATCCCCTGCCGGAACTGCACGAAAGACTATTCCGGCTCATCCATACCACCGAACTTAAACAATTCAACTCTTACGAATCCATTAAAAAACACCTGGCCCAACACCTTCCCTCTGAACAAGAACAACAAATCATCCTAAAAAACATCCGACGAAAAAAAGAGGGAGATTTTGAATGGAAAATAAACGCAGAAGCCCTCTACAACAACCGTCATGTCATCTGCCAGTGGCCGGACGAACTCATCCACCTGCAATACAACCGCCCGCTCCTATTCGTCAAAGGAGAAAACTCGCCCTACATCCCCAACCCGGACATTCTCAAAAAAAACTTTCCAGCTGCCCTGCTGACCCAAATTCCCGATACCGGTCATTGGCTTCACACAGAAGAGCCGGAAAGACTATACAAACTAATATTATCCCACCTCCTAATAAAATCCTAATTCAGAACCTCCAAAACTGTAACATTCGTTACAGCCTGGCGATTGATATAACAACTGCTGCTGGTTGACGAAATACCCGGCTCCAATAATACCACCGACAAACGAACAATAAAATTAGTTCCCCGTCCCTTATCCAACAGCTTTCGGATATCATTCGATCCAGAGATCGTCTTAGTCGTATTATCAATATCCAACGTCAATCTGCCTTTTTCCAAATCGCTTTTAAAATAGGTAGTCTTCTCGTCCGAAGATAATACCTCCACTTGGCAATAAGTTTCTCCATTGGAATACGGATTTTTCCAATTCACCGAAATCTCACCGCTGGTATTGCTTGCACGTAAGTCGAAAGCCTTATAATCCACCTTCGTAAATCCGTCAGCATACACATAGTCTGAAAATTTAAACTCACGTTCACTGCCTTCATTCACATAGAAAATAACATCTCTGCCCTTCCCCGGCATACCAAGATTCGTCAACGCCTCTTCCTCTATCGCCTCCTTCTCCATCATCACATTATTCCCCACATACACCAACTCCATCTCCTGATCTTTATCAAGAATAACTTTCGCCTCCCTAACATTCACCGTCTGTTCACCCTCCAGCAACACACGCAAGGAAGTTTTACTTCCCCCCTGTTCAACTTCCGTCAGGAAAAAAGCATCCCCGCTCATATTCTTCAGATAATCCACCAGCGAATTATCTTCGGCGATATATTCCCGTTTCCCTTTATTCACCATAACAGTAAAAATCCCATTCTTCCAACTTAACACATGCCAAATCTCCTTCTCCCCGTCTTCATAGCTGACTTCTACCTGATTATTATCCGTATTCTCCTTCCACGTACCCAAAAGTTTCTCATTGTGTCCGCCGAAATCAATCTCCCACAACTTACCATCCTGCCCGAAACGAATCACATCGACCATACCCTCCGTCGTATAATCATTTTTATTATTCAACCACTTATTATAATAAAGACTCTGCCCCAAAACACCCGACATATCCAACACCTCATCCTCCTCCTTGTGCGAATCGTCATCACTGCATGCAACACCCGCAGACATTAGCGCGAGCAACATAAATAACCTACTCCATTTCATAACCTTATTAATTAAAAATAATAACTTTGCGAAGTTACAATTAAAAAACAATAACAACATGCTATATCCTTTAAAATTTAAGCCCATCATCAAGCAAACATCTGGGGAGGGAAAAAACTCGCCGGCAAAAGTGAAACAGGCATACAATCCGGCATCGAATTTCCTTTGCTGATTAAATACATCGATGCCTGCGACGACCTTTCCATCTAGGTGCATCCCAATGATGCCGTCGCCAAAGAACGCCCAAACGCATACGGCAAAACCGATAACGGTTTCCGCTGGAAAATAAACGTTGAAGCGATACAAAAAAACAGACAAACGCTCCCCGGTGCAAGCCACTTCCTCCACCAAGACCAACCAGCCTTACTGGCACAACACCTCCTCCGCTTTTTTTGAGAGAATCACTCGATGCGGTCGAGTAAAATACCCGGAACAAATCGAGTCTCCTTATGGATGGTGTTGAGATTGATATTGGCAATGTATTGAGCATACATATTCTCTTCAACAGCCAAATTGGAAAGAGAAGCAATGGATATCGGATGCTGAAAACATTTGTATTTACATTCCACGGCAAATTTCCGTTGCGGACCTTCCAAAATGAAATCCACTTCTGTGCCGTTTTGAGTCCGATAAAAAGAAATCGTATCCGAAGAATGACGGTTTCGCCACAATTCCAGTAATACTTCATTTTCAAACAGGGCACCGTTGTCCGTGCGAAATGCGATTTCATTGAAACTATTGTATATGATGTTCCTCAATCCCAAATCACAAAAGTACACCTTTTTCATTTTACCGATAACCTTGCGTTTATTCGTGAAATAAGGTTCTATCAGTTTAATGATATACATCTTTTGGAGCAAATAAATATATTCTTCGCAACGAGCGTATGGCAATCCGCTTTCACGACTCAAATCATTTACATTGACAAGATTGCCTATCTGTACGGACAACAGACGCACCAAGCGATTGAAACCGACGAAATATTCGTTTGAGATGTAATGGCGCACATCATTCAACAGGTAGGTTTGGTAAATATCGTTCAGCAGTTCTGCCTTTTCCTGCGGGTTATCGGTCAGGGCTGTACGTGGAAATCCGCCGTAAATCAGATATTCTTCGTATGCTCGTTGCAACGGAGCAATCAGGTTTTCGTCATCCGCGACGGATACTTGTTGCTGCAATTGCCATAGGCGTTCATCTTTGAACAGCAAGTATTCCGAAAACGAAAGCGAAAGCACTTCTATGACCCGCACCCTGCCTGCCAGAGATTCTTCAACACGCTGAAGAATGTCGAGACTGGAACTGCCAGAACAAAGGATACGCAAACCTTCATATTTGTCCGTCAGGAGTTTCAACATAGTAGAGATACCTTGGATGTATTGGAATTCATCCAGCAATAGCAAACCTTCCAATTGTGGGTTCAGGTAAATTTTCAGGTATTGCTCGATTGTGCTGAATTGTTGGAAACGCATAGCGACCTCAACGTCTTGACCATTCAGGAATAACGTATTGCGGAAATCCTTTACAGGATAGGATTTCATAATGGAGGTTTTGCCCACTTGTCGTGCGCCGATTAAAACCACGATAGGTACCAACCTAAAAGCTGTTTCTATTTTGTCCAAATAACGCTTTCTTGTTATCATATCCATTTCATTTATTACAAAAATAGTGTTTTTTGTCGAATCTTCTAAAATTCTCTATGGATTTTTCTTTTATCTCATCACATCGTCACCACTTTACCCATATTACTGACACAATGCCACCTCTATTTCTGAATTTCCCGGAACAAGCAATCTCATTTAGTTTTCCTGAAATTTGCTTTTATATTCGGCTTATTCGTATCTTTAACTTCGTTTTAGATACTCCGTCTCGGCATAATCAAGCTATCGCTTGCTTCTGCGCTCGACTTTTCGTATCTTTGACTTCGTCCATTTGATATTAAAATTATGCTGTATCCTTTGAAATTCAGACCCATCGTCAAACAGACCATCTGGGGAGGAAAAAAACTCGCCGGCAAAAATGAAACAGGCGTACAATCCGGCATCGGGGAGAGTTGGGAAATCTCCGGCGTCCAGGACAACATATCCGTTGTATCCGAAGGAGCTCTGGCCGACAACAACCTCCAAGAACTAATCGAAATATACATGGGAGACCTCGTAGGGGACAAAATATACGAACAATTCGGCATCGAATTTCCCCTGCTCATCAAATATATCGACGCCTGCGACAATCTGTCCATTCAGGTACATCCGGACGACACCGTTGCCAAAGAACGTCATAATGCCTACGGGAAAACCGAAATGTGGTACGTCGTCGAAGCCGACCCGACAGCACAACTGCTCATGGGATTCAACAAAGACACCGACAAATCGGAATACCTGGCCAAACTCCACAATAATACGCTGCCGGAAATACTCAACACGGAAAAAGTAAAAAAAGGAGACTGTTTCTTCATCCCGGCAGGCACAGTACACGCTATCGGCAAAGGCTGTTTCATTGCTGAAATCCAGCAAACATCCGACATCACCTACCGCATCTACGACTACGACCGACGGGACAAAAATGGCAACCCGCGGGAACTGCATACGGAATTAGCTACCGACGTCATCAACTTTAAAGAACAGAAAGAACACGGCGTCCACTATCATCAGCACGAAAACCACACGGAAGAACTCGTCGGATGCAAATATTTCACGACAAATTACCTCAAATTCGACAAAGAAATCGAAAAAGACTACATCCGTATCGACTCATTCGTCATTTATATGTGTCTGCAAGGTAACTTCTCCGTCGTCTACAACACCGACAAATTCATAAAAGTAAAACAGGGCGAAACGATACTCGTCCCGGCCTGTTTCAAAAACATCTTCCTCATCCCGGAAAAAGAAGCAACCCTGCTTGAAATCTATATTTCGTATTAATAAAAATTATACGCCAAGTAAGGCATGCAATACAACTCTGGGAGGGCATTTTAAAAAAGAGGCTCTTTTTGCATCAAAAACATACTCTTTTTACATCAAAAAGAGCCTCTTTTTTAATATCAGATAATCTCCAAATGTTTTTCATCCGTCAGCTTCTCGCAATAATGACATTTCAAAACAATCGGCTGCGTACCGACCACATCAAATTTCGTGCGTACATACTCGTGATTGGTGATGCACTTAGGATTCATGCATTTCACGATGCCTTCCACTTTCTCCGGAACATTCACCATTTTTTTCTCCACCACCTCATAACCGCGGATAATATTAATCTTTGCAGACGGTGCCACCAACGCCAGCTTATTCACCTCCTCGTCTTCCAAAAACTTATCCCAAATCTTCACAATCGCCTTCTTCCCTAACTTGCTGCTCTTCAAATTCGTTCCGAAAGCCATCGCATTCTCCATACTTGCAATCCCCAACACATTAATCACATCAAACAATTTATCAGCCGGTATATGATCGATGACAGTACCATTCTCAATAGCACTTACCTGTAACTCTTTTTTTGCCATACTACTTACATTTAATTTATAATATCCTACTTTATACCCAACGCCTTGCAAATAATCGCCTGACGCGCAAACACACCATTACGTGCCTGCTCAAAATAATAAGCCTTCGGATTCTCATCCACATCCACATCAATCTCATTCACCCTCGGCAGCGGATGCAGGATACGCATATTCTCCTTCGTGCCGCTCAACATTGCATTCCGCAAAATATACACATTCTTCACCTTCTCATACTCCAACGGGTCGGCAAACCGCTCCCGCTGCACACGCGTCATATATAAAATATCCGCCTCATTAATCACTCCGTTCAGTTCCGTATGCTCGTAATAAGGAATATTCAGCTCCTTCAAATGCAATTTATACCCCTCCGGCATCTGCAACTCTTTCGGAGCAATAAAATGAAACGTGGGATGGAAATGACTCATCGCCTGTAGAAGAGAATGCACCGTACGTCCGTACTTCAAATCCCCCACCATAAAAATATTCAAGTTCTCCAGCGTTCCCTGAGTCTTATAAATAGAATAAAGGTCCAGCATCGTTTGAGAAGGATGCTGATTAGCTCCGTCTCCTGCATTCAGCACCGGAGCTTTCGCCACCTCACTGGCATACCGGGCAGCTCCCTCTATGGGATGACGCATCACAATCAAATCGCAATAATTATCCACCATCTTGATGGTATCCTTTAACGTCTCTCCCTTCGTCACACTGGAAGAAGAAGAGTCTGAAAAACCGACAATACGGCCGCCCAGCCGATTGATAGCCGTCTCAAAGCTAAGACGGGTACGGGTAGAAGGTTCAAAAAACAGAGAAGCAACAACCTTGCCCTCCAACAGCCGTTGATTGGGATTCTTTTCAAATTCAGAAGCAGACTGCAAAACCTCCAGAATCTCCTCTTTCGTGTAATCTTCGATAGACACTAAACTATGTTTATTCATACTGATTATATTTTATTGATTCATTATTTCCGCAATACGATTGACAATATCACAGGCCACCTCCTTCTTCGACTTCAGCTCAAATACCTCCTTCCTCTCCTGCCGGTCTATCAACGTCACCTTATTGGTATCGCCACCGAAACCCGCCCCTTCATCCTGTAGGCTGTTCAACACAATCAAATCCAGGTTCTTCTTTTTCAGCTTCAGCAACGCATTACACATTTCATCGTTCGTCTCCAAAGCAAACCCCACCAACAACTGCCCCTCCTTTTTCCTCCTTCCCACTTCGGCTGCAATATCCTCTGTCGGTTCCAGTTCTATACACAACGACTCATCCCCCCGTTTCAATTTTACCTCCGACCTCTCTTTCGGCGTGAAATCCGCCACCGCAGCACAAAAAATAACGACATCAGAGTGCCGTGCTGCCCGTATCACCTCCTCATACATCATTCCCGCCGATTCCACATCAATCCGTCGTATCGAAGCCCTCGGCGTCTTCAAATGTACAGGCCCCGTTACCAACATAACCTCCGCCCCGCAATCCGCCAAAACCTCTGCCAAAGCAAAACCCATCTTCCCGGTAGAATAATTTCCGATAAAACGGACAGGGTCTATCGGTTCATACGTAGGTCCTGCCGTTATCAACACCTTCTTGCCCTGAAACTCCGTCCTTTTCATAAAAAAAGAACATACCGCTTCCACAATCGTCTCCGGCTCCGCCATACGCCCTTTTCCAGACAAACCGCTTGCCAGCTCCCCCTCTCCCGGCTCTACTATTAAATTCCCGCATTCCCAAAGCTCCTTCATATTCCTCCGGGTCACCGGATGACAAAACATATCCAAATCCATTGCAGGCGCTATCATCACCGGACACTTGGCAGACAAATACGTCGTCAATAACAGATTATCCGCCACACCATGTGCCATCTTAGCAATCGTATTAGCCGTCGCCGGAGCTATCAAAAACAAATCCGCCCACAACCCCAAACTCACATGGGAATTCCAATCACCATTCTCCGGATTATAAAAATCCACCATAATCGGATTCTTAGACAACGTCGCCAACGTCAAAGGAGTAATAAAAGCCTTGGCAAGAGGTGTCATTATCACCTTTACCTCCGCCCCTTCCTTCACCAGCAGGCGAATCAAAGATGCAGCCTTATACGCCGCAATACTTCCTGTCACCCCTACAATAATATGCTTCCCTTTTAACATCATACAGCTTATAAAAAAATGGAGAATGAAAACGCCCTTGCAGGCCATTTTTCACTCTCCATCTTACACATGTTTAATCTAATTTAAGCGTTACCTTTTACGCTCTTATCTTTCTCAAACGTATTACGGAAATAAACCCGATCCTCCAAAAACTCCTGTGTCGCAATCAACACCGGTTTGGGAATACGCTCGTAATACCTTGAAATCTCTATCTGCTCGCGATTTTCAAAAATCTCTTCCAAATTATCAGTATAGGAAGCAAATTCCTGCAATTTACGACTCAGTTCATCTTTCATCTCAACAGAAATCTGATTAGCTCTTTTGGCTATAATAGCCACTGCCTCGTAAATATTTCCGGCTTTAGCGGAAAGTACGGCAGGATTACGGGTAATCGTGTTATTCGGAGCTTTTACTTTTTTAAAATCCACCATAATCAATTTTATATATTCAATTAATCTTTAAACTTATAATTATCCAAGAAAAAATTAATAGCATCATATTTTTTCTTTATATCATTCACATACTTGCTGTTCGGATACTCATCGGCAAAATAATAATACTCCTCCTTCGCCGCATTATACCGTTCCAGCTTCTTCTCATCCACACTATTTGCCGCCATTTCATACTTTGAATTGAACAGCAGATACATAATCTCCTCCCGATACTTGGATCCCGGATAATCTTTCAGACAATTCTGCAAACTAATCACCGCAGCTTTATAATACTCCCGCTGATAATAATTTTTGGCACTCAAATAATCCTTATATGCCAACTTATCCAGCATCTCATCCATATACCCGTTAATCTTCTCCTTCCTTGCACTGTTGGGATAACGAGTCAAATACAATTGAAAATCATTTATAGCCTTCCGGGTAGCAGACTGGTCCAATCTCGGCTTCGGCGAGGCCAAATAATTACAATATCCCACCATATACAAACACTCTTCCGTAAAAGAACTCTCCGGATACGTCGCTACAAAATTCTTAAACAATTCCGAAGCATACTCATACTCCTTCTGATTATAAGAGCAAAAAGCCCTATAATATGCTATACTCTGTGCCTTGCTTGTTCCGGTAAATACACTGCGAACACCGTCAAACAGATTCATTGCCCTCTGATACTCCCCTTTATTGTAATATTCCACCGCCTTTTTGTACATCAACTGATAATCATTGCTTTTTAATAGTTTCTGATACTCTCCGCAGGAACTAAGCAACAATACAGCCAATACAAAAACTATAAACTTCTTCATAAACAGAGTATTTTGCATCGTGCAAAGATATACGAAAAAACAAGAAGTAAAAAATAAAAAGTGCTTTTTCCTTTTACTTTTTTATTATACCTTTGTTCCGATTTTGATGAAAAATTAAAAATTCCAAAATATTAGTAAACGTGGACATTTTTGAAAGAGTAAAAAAACAAAAGGGCAACATCGGCCAATATGCCAAACAGGCACACGGCTATTTCGCATTCCCGAAACTGGAAGGTGAAATCGGGCCCCGTATGAGATTCCGCGGACGTGAAGTCCTGAACTGGAGTCTAAACAACTACATCGGATTGGCTAACGATCCCGAAGTCAGAAAAACAGATGCGGAAGCCGCAGCAAAATGGGGCTTGGCCTATCCTATGGGAGCCCGCATGATGAGCGGACAAACTTCCCGCCATGAATATCTGGAGTCACAATTAGCCGATTTCGTTAAAAAACCGGATGCATTTTTATTGAATTTCGGTTATCAGGGAATGGTATCCATCATCGACTGTTTAACAAGCCGTTTCGACTGCATAGTCTATGATGCGGAAGCTCACGCCTGCATATTGGACGGATTACGTCTTTCTCCTGCCAAACGTTATGTATACCTGCACAATGACATGGAAAGCCTCCAGAAACAATTGGAAAGAGCAGAGAAATGGGTGCAGGAAACAGGTGGCGGAATCCTAGTTATTACAGAAGGTGTATTCGGTATGGCCGGTGACCTCGGAAAACTGGATGAAATCGTGAAATTGAAAGACAAATTCAATTTCCGCCTTTTAGTCGATGACGCACACGGATTCGGAACCATGGGTCCCACGGGAGCCGGAACCGGCGAACATTTCGGTGTACAAGACAAAGTAGACCTGTATTTCGCTACTTTCGCAAAAGCTATGGCTGGATTTGGAGCCTTTATCGCAACGGAAGAAGAAATATGCATGAATTTGCGATACAATATGCGTTCACAAACCTTCGCAAAATCATTGACCATGCCCATGGTTGAAGGAGGTATCAAACGTCTGGAATTATTGAAAACCCAACCGGAACGCCGCGAAAAACTATGGCAAATCGCACACGCCCTTCAAAACGGATTAAAAGAAGACGGGCTGAACATAGGTAAAACCAATTCCATGGTAACTCCCGTCTACCTTTCCGGAAGCGTTGCAGAAGGCATGCAAGTTGCCACCGATTTAAGAGAAAATTACAACTTGTTCTGCTCTATCGTAGTTTATCCGGTTATTCCGAAAGGACAATTGTTACTCCGTCTGATTCCGACAGCAATGCACACCCTTGAAGATGTGAAATACACCATCAAAGCATTTAAAACTGTCGCTGAAAAATTAGCCAACGGTGAATACAACAAAGAAACCTTGGTTGATGCAAATGCCTTGTAAAATAACCTTTATACAAAAAAGAAACGCCGGATTTTGTCCGGCGTTTCTTTTTCCCCTTTCCTCTCTCTTATAATTTATTCAAGGCCGTCCGGGCTTTATTTACCATATCAGCCGCCGGTTCCGTAACCAACTTTTCTATCTCGAAACCATCCAAAATATCTTCCATCAACTTTAACTTATAAGCATTCTTCTCTTTCGCATACTTTGCCTTTAATATCCGTACCTTCTCATACGCCTGTATCCCTTCTATCAAACGCTCCATCCGGATAGAAGAACGTCCCGCAGGATATGCCAAATAGCAATCTCCGCCCCCAAACGCCCGGAAACGGGAATCTTTCAGCGGATCTGCCGTCCAGCTATTATACGCCCAGCGCAAATACCCGTCAAAATCCTTTGCCGCTGCATACCATCCTAACCAAGCCGATTCTGCCGGCGGAGAAAAAGTAAACGTATTTGGATAAGCCTCCGAACAACAAGTATAATAGGTACTTATTTTCCCCTGCTCCCGTCTCTCTTTCAATACATTTTCCGGAAAAAACTGTCCCGAAGCTACACAATAATCATCAATATCCGCCTCTATTGCCTCATGATAATTTCCCGCCAAAGCAATCTTATAGCCAGGGTCCGCCTCCCGGATTATACGGATAGCTTTACGCATAGCCTCTTGCGGCCGCTCATCCATAGCAATCATTGTTATATCAAACCACCCTTTCATTTTCAAATGACGGGCAAAATCAATCAAAAAAGGTTGCCAATAATCAATATACTCCGGAGTTCCGACACCCGCCTTCACTTTCTGCAAAGAATTAGTCGACTGGTCAAAATACTGAAAAGACAAATCCCACGGAATCATCGTATAACAATTAATCTGCCGGTCAATACCCAAACTCATCATAAATTCCACCCATTTGTCAAACACAGCATAATCATATACCCATCTTCCATCCAAAGTTTTAATCCGCATCACCATTGACTCGAAATAATCTTCCGTCTGACCGCCCCAGGGTTTGTGCATAATACTAGCCGTAATAATCTTCTGCCCCGCATCCGCCAACAACTTCATCACCGGACGCATCGCCTCGAAATGCTCCTTACTCCATAAAGGAACACCATGATACCGGGCTACGGCAAAAGGATTCTGCCACAAATCAAGCCGAAAAGCCCAATCCTTCGGAGCCGGTAACTCCCGGTTAAGCACCTTCAGTTCTATCGCCAACGGCTCAATCTTGCCGGCAGAAGTAATAAAACTTACTTTCCCCCGATACACGCCGGCTTTTTGATTCTGCGGCACCCATATACTCACCCACAACGGCCGTGTTTCCTGCGCCTTCAATTCCAACACCGCATCCCAATCAATCACATCAGCCACCACGGAAGAATCAAACAACGTATGATCCGGACGATAACCGCAAGTTCCTCTCTTGTCCTTATTCAACTCATCCGTCATCACATAACGAACAAACCCCAGACGAATCGACTCGGCAGGTATAACCTCCCCTCCCGGACCTTTCAACTCTGAAACTTCCGCCTTCACCTCTCCGCACCCTTCTTTTGTCCACAACAACGCCATCCCGTTCACGCGTTCCCCCTTCCAGGCTGTCTCCCGCCAAACAGAAACCGCTTTTAAAATATCGGGAACATTCTTTTTATCATAACGAACATCCGTCGAAGCCCAAGAAACATTCACCCCCTCCTTACAATTATCCCACATCTCACTCCTGATTTCCCGCCCATCCGTCAATTCTTCATAATCCTGACGATAAACCGTTTCCTGCGCATAGCCTCCACTCATTCCAACCCAAACAAATAACAAAACAAAAAATAATACAGTCGCATTTTTCATAACTCATATATTTAGATTAAAAAAGAGGGTAGGCTACCCTCTTTTAATTTTATCCGCAATTAAAACCAATTCTATATAATCAACATCGCATCACCGTACGTCCCGAACTTATAATTCTCCTTTACAGCCACCTCATAAGCCTTCATCACCTTATCATACCCTCCGAAAGCAGCAACCATCATCAGTAAAGTAGAATACGGCAAATGGAAATTGGAAACAAATGCATCCGGCACACTAAAATCATAAGGAGGGAAAATAAACTTATTCGTCCATCCTTCATACTCTGTCAGACGTCCTTTCGTCGTAACACAACTTTCCAATGTCCTTACCACAGTTGTTCCGACCGCACATACCTTACGCTTTTCATCTTTCGCCTCATTCACCATTTTCACAATTTCAGGCCCCACGAAAATCTGTTCGGAATCCATTTTATGCTTCGTCAAATCCTCCACATCCACTTCCCGAAAATTCCCCAACCCGACATGCAATGTCAGGAAAGCAAAATTAATACCTTTAATCTCCAGTCTCTTCATCAACTCCCGGCTAAAATGCAATCCGGCAGTCGGAGCAGCAACGGCCCCTTCATTCTTGGCATAAATAGTCTGGTATCTCTCCGCATCATCCGGTTCCACTTTCCTCTCAATAAACTTGGGCAGAGGCGTCTCTCCCAACCCATACAGAATCTTTTTGAACTTCTTATAATCACCGTCATATAAGAAACGCAACGTCCGGCCACGGGACGTCGTATTGTCAATAACCTCTGCCACCAAACTGTCATCATCACCGAAATACAGTTTATTGCCGATTCTTATTTTCCGAGCCGGATCCACCAACACATCCCATATCCTCAATTCCGGATTCAATTCTCTTAACAAAAAAACCTCTATTTCCGCACCGGTCTTTTCCTTATTACCATACAAACGGGCAGGAAAAACCTTGGTATCATTAAATACAAACACATCATCCTCATCAAAATAATTGATAATGTCTTTAAACACCTTGTGTTCTATCTCTCCCGTTTTTCTGTTTAAAACCATTAGCCTGCATTCATCCCGATTGGGCGTTGGATGAAGTGCCACCAACTCCTGAGGCAATTTGAATTTAAACTTGGATAACTTCATACTAATATCTTTAACAAAAACACCTTTAAGCACAAAATAAGTCGCGCAATTTACAATCTTTTTTGTAAACAGGCAACTAAATCCTCCATATTATTCGCATCTTCCACCCGAAACGCCCCGATCGCTGTCCGGCGCAACGCGGACAAATAAGCCCCGCTTCCGCAAGCCTGCCCCAAATCATGCGCCAAAGAACGAATATAAGTCCCCTTACCACACACCACCCTCAATTCCACCACCGGCAACTCAAAACGCACCACTTCAATCTCCTTGATATACACTTTCCTCGCCTGCATTTCCGGTCCCTTCCCTTTTCTCGCTTTCTCATAAGCCCTCACCCCATCCACACGCACAGCCGAAAAGACGGGAGGAACCTGCTCAATCTCCCCTATAAATTTCTGCAATACTTCATCAAAAAACTCCCGTGTAATATGTCGCCAGGGATAATTCCCTTCTACCGGCGTTTCCAAATCATAAGAAGCTGTCGTTGCCCCAAACGTCAATTGAGCCACATACTCTTTCTGCTGCCCCATGTATTTTTCAATCTCCTTTGTCCAACGCCCCATACATATAATCACCAGCCCCGTCGCCAACGGATCTAACGTACCGGCGTGCCCTACTTTCAGCTTACCGCATGTTGCACGCAAACACCAACGGAGCTTATTTACAACATCAAAAGAAGTCCAATACAAAGGTTTATCCACCAATACCAAAGCCCCCTCCTGATAATTACCTTCCTCTTTGAATTGTATCATATTAACGTAATATCAGTATCAAGCCTCCCACCACCAAACAATACAAGGCAAACCAAATCAATTTCCCCTTTTTCACCAAATTAATCATCCAGCTGCAAGCAAAATACCCTGAAACAAAAGCAGCACAGAAACCAACGAACAGCGACAATGCGGAAATTCCGCTTTCAGCCTGGCTCAAATCTCCCTTCATCAGATCCAACAAAGCTTCTCCCAGAATCGGCACCAACACCATCAAAAAGGAGAACTTCGCCACCCGTTCTTTATTGTTCCCCAACAGAGTTCCTGTCGCAATCGTCGAACCCGAACGGGATAAGCCCGGAATCACCGCACAAGCCTGCGCCAAACCGATAATAAAAGCATCCACAAAAGAGATGTTCGTCTTCAAACGGGGCTTGGCATAATAGGCAAAAGCCAATAATCCTGCCGTTACCAGCAACGCACATCCTACCACCAATAATCCGGAACCAAACAACTCTTCTACATATTCCTTAAAAAAGACGCCCACAATTGCCACCGGTATCATCGAAACAACTATTTTCGCCACATACACAGTCTCTTCGTTCCAACGGAACTTAAACAGACCTCCGAACAAAGCTGCAATCTCCTTCCATAATACCACAATCGTACTACATACAGTAGCAGCATGCACGACCACGGCAAAAGCCAAATTTTCCTCACCATTTATGCCGAACAGAGAACTGATAATCTGAAGATGCCCGGAACTGCTTACCGGCAGGAACTCTGTCAATCCCTGAACTACTCCGAGCACCAATGCTTCCAACCAATTCATACCCATGAATTATTCTTCCGTTTCTTTTTTAGGTTTTCTCATAATCGCCCAAAAAACAAATCCGAATCCCAGCAAAACAACAATGGGCGCCAAAGTTATCCGACGGAAACTGAAAATATCATAATTAAACTGATTGGGATCATCAGAGCCGCCACCCATCATCAAAATAAATCCCAAAATCACAATACCGAATCCCACCAATATCATCTTATAATTGCTTTCCGGTATCGGAAAACCGGCCTTATTCTCCGGTGCAGACTTCTTTAAATCATTCTTAATTGCCATATAATTACTATATTAATTACCCGTAAAGATCATTCAAATCCGTATTCAAATACTTCAATACGGAAAGCCACGAAGAAACAAACGATAAAAATATTCCCGACACAAATACAAACGCCACCATCATAATCAATATATCCTGATTCATAATATCAATCACGCCTCCCACCTCTTTTTGCAAAACATACACGGCTGCCAGCAATATCATATTGGCAAACATACTGCCAAAAAAACCGAACCACACACTGTTTTGAATAAAAGGTTTGCAAATAAAGAACGGCTTCGCCCCCACCAATTGCATCGTCTTAATCAAAAAACGCTGAGAATATACCGACAAGTGAATTGTATTCCGTATTAACGTAAACGAAATCAACACCAATGCCGCTCCCGCTATCAACAGAATAAAACTGATTTTACGAATATTGTCATTAATATACTCAACCAATGATTTCTGATAAGAAACCTCTTGTATTACATCATACGCCCCCAATCGCTTCTCGATTTCCACCAATGAATCATTATTGGCATATAACGGATTCAGCTTAATCTCTATCGAAGGCAGTAACGGATTGTAACCCAACACCTGTTCAAAATCTTCTCCCAACTCCTGTTTAAACTCCTTCGCTGCCGCCTCCTTGCTGATAAACAGCGACGATGCGACAAACGGTTTCGTATCCAAAATCTTTTGCACCTTCTTTATTTCAGCCTCATTCACATTATCTTTTACGATAATAGAGAAACCGATATTCTGCTTCACATGCTCCGAGATTGAACGGGCATTCAACAAAATAAACACCAATATCCCCACAACAACCAACACCAATGCGATACTCAGCGTTGATACAAAATAAGAACCGGCAACTCGTCTTTTTCCCGACATATCAGGTCATAATTAATAAAGTCTGACAAAGATAAAAATATTATCGGGCGTAAAGAAAAAAATACGCTTTTCTTTTTGCAAACTAAAAAAACACTCTATATTTGCACTCACAAAAAAAGTGCGCTCTTTTTTATTTTTGAATATTGTTTAAGCCATGCGAAAATAGCTCAGTTGGTAGAGCACGACCTTGCCAAGGTCGGGGTCGCGGGTTCGAGTCCCGTTTTTCGCTCTCTTGCAAAAGAGGCTCGAATGGTGGAATTGGTAGACACGCAGGACTTAAAATCCTGTGGCCATTGCGGCTGTGCGGGTTCAAGTCCCGCTTCGAGTACCAAAAAAAGAAGCCAGATTCTTATCTGGCTTCTTTTTTTATCTCTAAAATTCCCGGAATCTCTCGCTATACATATACCACATTTTCTTAGATAAAACAAGACACCCCCTTATAGACACTGCCGTATCCCCTCCGTTACATCTCCGAATCATCTCCGTTCCAGAACGGAGATAACCTAAAGAAGAATAAGAAGTATAAAGGATGTATCTTCAAGTATCCCCATGGCAAGTTTATAGAAAAATTCTATTAAGAATGAACGTTATATCGAGAGATAAAAAAAGGAAGCCAAGCAATGTTTGGCTTCCTTATATTTTAAGTACTCAGGGCGGGAATCGAACCCGCACGTCTGTTGAGGACACTGGATTTTGAGTCCAGCGCGTCTACCAATTCCGCCACCTGAGCAAAGAACTCGACTGCAAAAATAGATATTTTTTTAATATCTGCAAAATCAGCTTCTTTTTTTTCATTCTTTTCTTTTATTTTTACGACAAATAATAAAATGAATTATGTATTGTCAAAATTTTTTAATAGGTATTGTCCTTATTTTTAGTTTTTCTTTTGTTGCATGTCAATCGGAACGTGTACCGCAAGAACTGAATGTTATCCCGGTTCCGGAAAAGGTTGAATTTGGAAAGGGTGTTTGTCGTTTGAATCAATATACCCGAATATTTTCGCAAGGTGGTTGTTCCGGGGATTTTTTTATAACACATATTGATTCCGTGACCAATTCATTGGCGTCTTACCGTTTCGGAGAACAAGAAAAGGAAGGAAGTTATATTCGTTTTTCTCTAGATTCATTGGCGAAGATGGAGAAGGAAGGATATTTTTTATCCATTTCTCCGGATGGGGTTGAAATAAAAGCATCTACCAATACGGGGCTGTTTTACGGTTTGCAAACTTTTTTACAGATATTGGAGGATAATCGTTTTTACAAAGCGAATAAGCGGGAATGGATTTTGCCGGTGGTGCAGATATCCGATAAACCGGCATTTTCTTACAGAGGACTCCATTTGGATGTTGCCCGCCATTTTTTCCCGGTGGAGTTTGTGAAAAAATATTTGGACTTAATGGCAATGTATAAGTTCAATATGTTTCATTGGCATTTAACGGATGCCGGCGGGTGGCGGTTTGAAGTCAAACGTTATCCGGAACTGACCCGCTACGGAGCGTGGCGTACGCAGGAAGATTGGATAGAATGGTGGAACAAAGGGGACCGGACTTTTATGAAAGAAGAGGACGAAGGCGCCTACGGGGGATATTATACACAGGAGGAGATTAAAGATATTGTGGCTTATGCAGCAGAACGGCATATACAGGTTATTCCTGAAATTGAAATGCCCGGACATTCGGAAGAGGTTTTGGCAGTGTATCCGAAATTAAAGTGCCCGAACAGTGCGAAGAGCGGAGAATTCTGTATCGGAAACGAGGCTTCTTTTAAATTTATTGAAAACGTATTGGCGGAGGTAATGGAGCTTTTCCCATCGGAATACATTCATATCGGGGGAGATGAAGCCTCCAAAAGTGCCTGGAAAAAATGCCCGCTATGCCAGAGAAGGATGAAAACGGAACATTTGAAGAATGAAAAGGAGCTGCAAAGCTATTTGATTAAAAGAGTTGAAAAATTTCTGTATTCAAAAGGGCGGAAAATTATCGGCTGGGATGAAATTCTGGAAGGAGGCTTGGCACCACGGGCTACGGTTATGTCCTGGCGAGGAGAGCAGGGAGGAGTTGAAGCAGCCCGTTCCGGACACGACGTGATTATGACGCCGGGTACTTATTGTTATTTTGACAGTTACCAAGCGGAACCGGAAACTCAGCCTTATGCTATCGGCGGATTTTTACCCTATCTGAAGGTATATTCTTATCATCCGGTACCGGCAGAATTGACAGCGAAAGAGGCATCCCATGTTTTAGGGGCACAGGCTAACCTGTGGACGGAATATATCCCGACACCGGAACATCTGGAATATATGGCATTTCCTCGGACGCTGGCCTTGGCGGAAGTTGTATGGTCTCCAAAAGAAAAGAAAGATGATGAAGATTTCAAACGGCGGGTGCAGGCGCATATTACAAATTTACGTAAAAAAGGGGTAAATGCTTTTACTTTAAGCAACCGGGTGGATATGGAAATGAGCGTAGATACTTCAAGAAAGCAAATTTGGATTACGTTTGATACGGAAAAATATAAGCCTGAAATACGTTATACGCTTGACGGGTCAATTCCTGATATGAACTCGTCTGTTTATACGGGGGCTTTCGGCGTAGATTCGGCTACGGTGAAAGCAGCTTTGTTTACGGATGGTAAAAGATGCGATGTGATTTCAACCGGACGTTTCGATTATCACAAAGCCATTGGAAAGAAGGTAAGTTATGCAAACAAATACAGTGGTTCCTACCCTGCTGCGGGGGATGCCACTTTGACGGACGGTTACCGGGGCGGACTGACTTACGGCGACGGACGCTGGCAAGGATTTTTAAAAAATCTGGATGTAATCATCGATTTGGATTCCGTGCAAACGCTTCATTCTGTCGGAATCAGGTTTATGCAACTGACCGGTCCCGGTGTATATATGCCGAAATATGTACAGGTCAGTGTATCGGAAGACGGTAAGAATTTTATAGAAGTAGGACAGGTAAACAATGATATTCCTTCCGATAAACCGGATTTGTTCTTCAAGGAGTTTGTTACGAAATTTTCCGCCCAGGGACGCTATGTCCGGATTTTTGCTAGGAAGCAAGCCGGGTTTATGTTTACAGATGAAATCATTGTATATTGATGAAAAATATTGTTTTTGATTTAGGGGGTGTCGTCGTAGACTGGAATCCGGCGAAAGTGGAAAAAGAATATAACGGAGACAAGGGACTGCCACAGTTTTTGTTTCATAGCGGATTTTTCAAGACACATTGGACAGAGTTTGACAGAGGTGTTCAAACGGAAAAAGAAATGATTCGCGCCATGGCGGACATTTCCGGATTTCCGTTGTCGGAATGTGAGAATTTTATGGCGTTTATAAAATATTCTCTGACGGATATTCCGAAAACAATAGAATTGATTCATAATCTATCGATAAAAGGATATTCATTGTATTGTCTTTCCAATATGTCGAATGAATTTTACGACTATCTGAAAGTACGCGATGTATTCCGTTATTTTAAAGGACAGATTATTTCAGCCCACGAAAAGACAGTAAAACCGGAACCGGAAATATTTCGTCTGTTACTTTCCCGTTTCAGCTTGAAAGCAGAGGAATGCCTGTTTATAGATGATTTACCGGACAATATCCAGGCTGCTGCCGACATGGGATTTAACACCGTCCTTTTTGCCGATAAAGAGAAGGGATATCAAACGATAGAACAACTTCTCTCACTGAATAGCCCGGATAAGTGATTGAATATCTTCGACTGTCATTTTATTCGGATTGTTTTCGGAATTAAATTCAAAGCCTATTTCTACCGGACGGGCAGAATAGTGGCGACAAAAAACCTCTTTGTCACCATAAGGCGGAATAATGATATAAGCGTCTTGTGCTTCAATGGTATGGAAGGAGTTGTAACGGGTCACCATTTCTTCGTATAATTTTTCTCCGGGACGCAAACCGACGATTTCTATTTTTGCATGACTATCTACGGCTTGGGCAACTGTCATGATATTATACGATTTGATTTTGGGAGCGATGATTTCTCCGCCGATACTATTCTGTAAAACCTGAAAAGCGATGTGTACACACTCCTCAAGTGTTGCCATAAAACGTGTCATCTTAATATCGGTGACAGGCAAAACCCCGTCTTCTTTCGCTTTTTTCAAGAAAAAAGGTATCACGGTTCCGGCAGACCCGAACATATTACCGTAGCGGATAACAGATGTTTTTAATGAAGGATATTGCCTATGGGCAGCTATAAACAATTTATCGGATAACATCTTCGTTGCGCCGTATGTATTATTTACCAGCGATGCCATATCGGTCGATAATGCCAAAATCTGTTTTACATCATGCTTTACAGCTCCCTGGATAAGATTGTGGGCACCGATGACATTGGTTTCCACAGCTCCCCACGGATCGACTTCCGCATCCGGCACAATCCGTAAAGCTGCCGTATGGATAATGATATCTACGTTTTCACATGCCTTTTCCACTTCTTCCGGATGAGCCATATCCCCACATATAAATCGCAAGGGAACATGAGGAAATCGGCGTTTCATCGCTTCTTGTTTTTCCGGATTACGGGAGAAAATTACCGCTTCTTTTATTTGAGGATAAGTATGGAATGCCAATTCAATAAACTTTTGCCCGAAAGAACCGGTACCGCCTGTAATGAGTATACGTTGATTATTAAGCATATTTTTTCATGGAAGTGATTCGATAAAAACGATAGCACAGCATAGCACCCGTTGCCGTCAGTCCGATAGGATAACCTATCCATACTCCGGTAATGCCGCCACTGAAAGTAAAGCCGTTTAAATAACATGTCGGCAATGCTATCAGGAAATAGCCTATAAAAGAAATGACAGCCATGGATACGACGTCCCCCATGCCCCGCAATGCGTTAGCAAACGTAATTTGTAATGAATCCCCGAACTGGAAAGCTACTAAAATATAAATCAACACGGAGACGATTTGCAAGACATTTTCCGAATTGGTAAATACCTGACCGATACTGTTTCTGAAAATCAAAAACATCGAGGAAGTAAACAGTGCCAGACAGAGTATTAGATGAAAACCGGCAACCGTTGTTTTACGGACATTCGCAAGGTCTCCCTGTCCGTAATAATTGCTGACTCTGACGGAAATAGCCGCCCCCACACCGTAATAAATCATAAATCCCAGCGTGGAAATAGCGACAACTACCTGATGGGCGGCTAAAGCAATACTGCCTAACCAACCTATCATGACACCCGTTAAACTGAAAAGCGCGGTTTCAAGTCCCATTTGTATGCCAATCATCCATCCCATCTTATTCAAAGAGACAATATCCTGACGATTATAACTCCCGCGTTTATAGCCAACCAAATACCGACGGTAATAATTGCGACAACAAAAAAGAATAGCGAAAGCCAAAAACATCACTATTCTTGAAAGCAATGTCGATACACCGGCACCTACCACTCCCATTGCGGGGAAACCTAATTTTCCGTATATCAAGACATAGTTCCCTATAATATTCAATATATTAGCCGAAACCATAATGTACATAGGCGTGACGGTATCGGTAATGCCGTCTGAAAATTGTTTCAAGGAATTGAAAAGCATCACAAACAGCAAAGAGAATAAATGCAGAAGAAAATAAGGGCGAATAAGGGGTAGCAATTCTTCCGGCTGCCCTAGTCTGTCCACATTTAAGTAAAGTGTTCCCATGAGCAATGTGAGTAATAAACCCATACAGCCATTGACCAGTAGGCTATTACGTAAAAGCTGTCCGATTTTGAATTTGTCTTTTCGACCGAAAAGCTGTCCGACAAGGGGAGTCAGTCCGTATGAAAATCCCAAACCAAAAAGAATAGGAATATTGAATACACTGTTTACAAAAGAGGCTGCCGCCAAATCCAACGTATCGAAACGTCCCACCATGATATTATCCGCCAGTCCCACGATAACGATGCCCAATTGCCCCACGACAATCGGTCCTCCGAGCTGTATCAGTGCTTTATAATGTTCTTTGTAACGACTCCAAAATTTCATGCCCATCATGTACGAACAAATTGAGTGCGCAAATTTATAAAAAGTCTGATAACTTTTAAGAAAGGAAAGAACAGACGGTAATTTCAGTTATACGATTGTATCGTGGCACTGACTTCTTTCCTTTGTCCGCATTTTTTCCTACCTTGCAGGCGAAACGGAAAATGTTTTGGATTATGAAAAAATGTCTGGGTCTATTAGCCATTTTATGCTTGTTTGCAGGAACCGTATTTGCCGGTGACGGGGTGTTGGAAAAACTGAAACAGATACCGAAAGTCAGTGACGTGAAGGAGAAGAAGGTGGAGCCTTTCGGAGAATATTATGAATTTTGGTTTGAGCAGCCGATAGATCATGAAAATCCTTCCGGCGGGACTTTTAAGCAAAAGGTTTTATTAGGACATAAAAGAGAAAAGGCTCCCGTTATTGTGGAATTGGAAGGATACAGCATCTGGACCGAAAAAGAGGGAGAATTAGCCGGGCTACTAAAAGGGAATCAGCTGACGATAGAGCACCGTTTTTTTGACAGAAGCGTACCGGAAGGTGAAATTCCCTGGAAGTATCTGACTATAAAACAAGCAGCTGCCGACCAGCATGAAATTATACAAGCCCTGAAGACAAACCTTTATCCGCAGTCGAAATGGATAACGACAGGTATCAGCAAGGGCGGACAGACAACGATATTTCATCGTTACTTCTATCCGGAAGACGTGGATGTCAGCGTACCTTATGTGGCACCATTAAACCTGAAAGAAACAGATCCCCGCATTGAGCGTTTTCTCAGCAAAGTCGGAAGCGTAAAGAAAGGATTCGGCAATCTGTTTTTCGGCAACGGGGATGCACAGGAAAATTGCTTTTACCGTGTCCGGGATTTTCAATTGAATTGCTTCAAACATATCGACGAACTATTACCTCTTTTCGAGAAATATTCAGCGGAACATGCATACACTTATACGAAAGTCGGGAGCCTGAAGCGGACACTGGAACTGGTTATTCTAGAATTTCAATTCGCTTTCTGGCAGTGGGGACATGAATGCGGAAATATCCCCCAGGAAGAAGATGAATTGGAATCCGTATTTGATTATTTAGTGAAAGTATCTTCCCCTTCCTTTTTTGACGATACCGAAATCGTCAAAATGTATCCGTTCTTTTATGCGGCATTAACAGAAATAGGCATGTATGAATACAACGTGCGGCCTTTCCGAAAATACATGGACGAGAAAGACAACATCGGATTCGATTTTGCTTTCCCGGAGAATGCGGAACGCAAACCGTTTGATGAAGCACAGATGGAGGCTATCAACCACTGGCTGCAAACCGATGCGGAAAAAATGCTTTTTATTTATGGTGGCAAAGCCCCATGGGGAGCTACAGCGGTTGATTTAAAAAATAACGATAAGTGCAGCAAATATGTACGGGGAGACATGGGGCACCAATGCAGAATAAAACATTTTGAAGAAATTACCAAAATGGATATTCTTGATACCCTGAAAGATTGGCTAAAATAAACTCCGGATGTGCCTGTTTATGTTTGCGAAGTTGTTGTCAAACAACGCATAATAACATCCGTCGCACCCAATTGACTGTTTACAAACTTCAAGGCTTGAGAGCCCGCTGTTTCCATAATTGCGGGATTTTGTATCAGCGTATCCAGTGTTTCCTTTAATTCTTCTCCTGTATGAATACTGAAAGCACCCCCTTCCTGTATGAGACTGACAGCTTCCTTAAATTTCTGATAACGGGGACCAAACACAACAGGCATGCCGTATACTGCCGCTTCAAGTGTATTGTGAATACCGGCACCGAATCCTCCCCCGATATAAGCTGCTTTCCCATACCTGTACACAGACGATAGCAATCCGATGCAATCAATAAGCAATATATCCGCATCGGCCCAGTCGGCAGTTTCTTCTGAATAACGGACAGCTTTTTTATGACATTTGTTTAGAATATTCTTAACATGACTTTCGCCGATTTCATGCGGAGCAATAATCCATTTGAAACGACTGCTATCCCGGTTAATATACTCCAGCAACAGGTCCTCGTCCGGCGGCCAGGTACTGCCGCACACTATCGCCGGTTGCCCATTGAGGAACTTTTCGACGATTTCAATATTCCGGGCTTCATCCGCAATCTGTTTCACCCGGTCAAAACGGGTATCCCCCGTCTGCTCAAATGCTTCAATATGAATAGAAGAAAGCAACCGGGCAGATTCGCTGTCCTGAATAAAAAGGCGGGTGAAAAACCGCAACATTTGCCGGTGAAGTCCCCCCCACCACTTAAAGAAAGGCTGCTCTTTCCGGAAAATAGCGGAAATCAAATACACCGGAATTTGCCGCAGATGCAGTTGTTTTAAATAGTGGTACCAATATTCATATTTAATAAACACAGCGGCATCCGGTCGCACCAATTCGACAAACCGCCGGGCATGCCGAGGCGTGTCGGAAGGCAAATAATAAATATAATCGGCCCCTTGATAATTCTTTCGTATTTCATAACCGGACGGAGAGAAAAAGGTCAATATAATCTTGGTATCGGGTCGGGATTTTTTCAATGCCTCCATGACAGGGCGCCCCTGTTCAAACTCTCCGAGAGAAGCGGCATGAAACCACACCAAGCGAGCATCCCCCCGTTCCATCGAACGTATTTTCGTCCAAATACCCTTACGTCCTTTTATCCAAAGGGAAGCCTTTTCATTAAAAGATGCCGCAAGACGTATGGCAAACGTGTAAAGTAAAATACCGATATTATAAAAGAAAACCATATCTGATAAAAAAAATAAACGTAATCAATTGAAGGCAAAATTAATTAATTCTCCTATCTTTGCGCAGTTTTAAGTGGAAAGATTTGGCTGATTGCAACCACGGAAAAAAATTGCTAAAACGCATTACTTCTGAATACAACCATCCAGCACTTTTCCATAGTATTAATTAAATTAAAATCCAAATTCAATTAAATTATGGGATACTTATTTACTTCGGAATCCGTATCGGAGGGACACCCTGACAAAGTAGCCGATCAGATTTCAGATGCTGTGCTTGACCGGATTCTGGCTTTTGATCCGGAAGCAAAAGTCGCTTGCGAGACATTGGTAACCACAGGACAAACAATCGTTGCAGGCGAAATAAAAACCAAAACCTACGTAGATGTACAACAAATAGCCCGTGAAGTAATCAATGAAATCGGCTATACCAAAAGCGAATACATGTTTGACGGCAACAGTTGCGGTGTGCTGTGCGCCATTCACGAACAATCACCCGACATTAACCGGGGCGTAGTGCGCGAAGACCCCATGGAACAGGGAGCTGGCGACCAGGGGATGATGTTCGGGTATGCTTGCAATGAAACCGATAATTACATGCCTTTGTCGTTGGAACTGGCACACCTGCTCCTGCAGGAACTGGCACAAATCCGTAAAGAAGGACAATTGATGAATTACCTGCGTCCCGATTCCAAATCGCAGGTAACCGTTGAATACGGAGATGACGGCAAACCGCACCGGATTCATACCATTGTTATTTCCACGCAGCACGACGAATTTATCCAGTCGGCAAACGAAACACCGGAAGCCCAGTTGAAAGCAGACAAAGCCATGGTAGAATGGATTAAAAAAGACATTATCGATATTTTATTACCCCGGGTAAAAGCTAAATTGCCGAAACGGGCACAGGCATTGTTTGACAAAAACTTAATCCTGCATGTCAATCCTACCGGAAAATTCGTTATCGGGGGACCTCATGGAGACACCGGATTAACGGGACGTAAAATCATCGTAGACACATACGGAGGTAAGGGAGCCCACGGCGGTGGGGCATTTTCAGGAAAAGACCCTTCCAAAGTAGACCGTTCGGCTGCGTATGCTGCCCGACACATTGCTAAAAACATCGTAGCCGCCGGTGTAGCGGATGAGATTTTGATACAAATCTCCTATGCTATCGGGATAGCCCGTCCTGTCGGAGTATACATAAACACATACGGAACGGCGAAAGTAGAACTTAGTGACCCGGAAATAGCCGCTAAAATAAAAGACATCTTCGACTTGCGGCCAAAAGCCATCGAAGAGCGTTTGAAACTTCGCAATCCCATTTATCAGGAAACAGCAAGTTACGGACATATGGGGCGAAAACCGCAGATTGTAAAAAAAGCCTACACATCAAGCTATTGGCCTGCGGTTGAAAAAGAAGTAGAACTCTTTACCTGGGAAAAACTTGATTATGTAGACACCATCAAAAAAGTGTTCAAGCCGTTCAAGCAAAAACCGATACAACCGCAACCAGAGGAACAAACCGTTCCGCAAAAACCGGAAGAACAAAGCGAGATTCCAAGTCAGGAATAATGCTAATAACAAAAAGCTCCTTGGATTTCACCTTCAAGGAGCTTTTTTTAAGAACAAAATCCACCCTTCTTTAATCCCGCCTGCCTAAATAAATCATTATATAATAAAGCAATGTCGCCAACGAAGACAAAGCAGCAATAACATACGTATAGGCAGCCCATTTCAACGCATCAAAAGCAAACCCTTGCGTCTGGTAATTGGTAATACCAGAATTTCTCAACCAAGCCAAAGCCCTGTGGCTGGCATCTATTTCAACAGGCAGCGTGATAAAACTAAACAAAGTCATAATACCGAAAAGTACAATACCCGCCAGCAATAAGCCGGGAAAACTGTTCACAAGAATAATACCTGCCAGCAAAACCCATTGCACCCAGTGGGAAGCAAATTCTACAGCCGGCACCAAAGCAGAACGCAACTTCAGCATACTGTATGCCTTCGCGTGCTGAATAGCATGTCCCGTCTCATGGGCAGCAACCGCGGCAGCAGCGATACTGTTACCGTAATACACCTCCCGGCTAAGATTAATCGTTTTATTAACCGGATTATAATGGTCGGTAAGTTGGCCTTCCACACTACCAATCTTCACTCCCGTTATACCGTTATCCCGAAGCATCTTTTCGACTACATCCCGCCCCGTCATACCGTTGTCGGTCGGAATTTTTGAATATTTTGCAAAACGGCTCTTTAATTGACTACTGATAAGCCAGCTGACAAGGGTAAATCCGATAAAAATAACCCAGATCCACATATTCCCTGCAAATAATGATGAATGTTCCATAATTTAAAGACTTAATATTACTTTATAAGCAACAATACAAAAAGCATACCATCTCTTTTATATATACGTCCCGGCTTACTTTAGCGGCGATAGTTTTAGCGAATTTTAACAATCACGCAATTATTTTGCTTCTTTATGATACTTATTATTGTTTTTGTGAAAAATAGTACCTAATTTGTGAACTGTTTTTAAAACGTTTGAAACGCGTAATTTTACTAATTAAAACCTAATTACCATGAAAACCTACAGTCCAAGTGAAATCAAAAATATCGCGCTCGTGGGTAGCGCCGGTTCCGGGAAAACCACGCTGGCGGAAGCAATGATGTATGAAGGCGGGGTCATCCCACGCAGAGGCAGCGTAAGTGCTAAAAATACCGCCTCCGATTATCGGCCTGTGGAACAGGAATACGGTTCATCCGTCTTTCCGGCAGTATTGTATGCCGAATGGAAGAATCAGAAACTGAACTTTATCGACACCCCGGGAGCCGATGATTTCGTCGGAGGTGTTATCTCTGCGCTCAATGTAGCGGACACGGCAGTCATGGTAGTCAATGCAGTAAAAGGAATAGAAGTCGGCACGGAAATCATCAGCCGTCATGCCAAGAAATTGAACAAACCGATAATCTTCATCGTCAATCAATTAGACCACGAAAAAGCCAACTTCGAGCAGACAATAGAACATGCCAAAGCGTCATTCGGGAAAAAAGTGGTATTAGTGCAATACCCCGTTAATCAGGGAACCGGATTCAACATGGTCGTAGACGTATTGAAGATGGAAATGTACAAATGGAAACCGGAGGGAGGAAAACCCGACGTATTGCCTATTCCGGAAGAAGAAAAAGAAAAAGCGGACGAACTGCACAACGCATTGATAGAAGCAGCTGCCGAGAATGACGATAAATTAATGGAATTATACTTTGAAAAAGGGAGCCTCACCGAAGACGAAATGAGAGCGGGAATCAGAGCGGGATTGATAAAACGGGACATGTTCCCCGTTTTCTGCGTATCTGCCGAAAAAGACATGTGTGTACGGAGATTCATGGAATTCCTGGTAAACGTTGCCCCCAATGCAGCCGCCATGCCGGGAACGGAAACAATAGACGGCACAACGGTGCCTTACGATGAAAACGGAGCGGCTTCCATCTTTGTATTCTCAACTTCCATCGAACCGCATTTAGGAGATATAAACTATTTCAAAGTCATGTCCGGCACCCTGAAAGAAGGAGACGACCTGACCAACATGACAAACGAAAACAAAGAGCGCATCAGCCAGCTATTTGCCGTAGCAGGCAAAAACCGCATGAAAGTTTCCGAATTAAAAGCCGGAGACATCGGAGCCACCGTAAAACTGAAAGCCACCCGTAACGGAGATACATTGAACGCAAAAGACTGCACTTATAAATTTCCTCTGATAAAATACCCCGAACCCCGATTCAGAACAGCCGTTCGGGCGGTAAACAAAGGAGATGACGAAAAAATGGCGGAAGTATTAAACCGGATGCACGAAGAAGACCCCTCTTTGCTGGTGGAATACTCCAAAGAACTAAAACAATTGATACTTTCCGGACAGGGTGAATTTCATCTGAACACCATGAAATGGCGTATCGAACACAATGATAAAGTAGCAATCGAATTTGTAGTACCGAAAATTCCTTACCGGGAAACCATCACGAAATTCGCACAGGCGGAATACCGTCATAAAAAACAATCGGGAGGAGCCGGCCAATTCGGCGAAGTGCACATGGTCATCGAGCCCTATACGGAAGGCATGCCCGAACCGACCTCCTATAAAATCGGTGGCGTAGACAGCAAAATGTCCGTCAAAGGAAAAGAAGAATATGACTTGCCGTGGGGCGGAAAACTAATCTTCTATAACTGCATCGTGGGCGGAGTCATCGAAGCACGTTTCATGCCCGCCATATTGAAAGGCATCATGGAAAAAATGGAAGAAGGCCCCTTGACAGGCTCCTATGCCAGAGACATTCGGGTATGTATCTATGACGGGAAAATGCACCCCGTAGACTCCAACGAAATCTCCTTCCGCCTAGCGGGACGCCACGCATTCAGCGAAGCCTTCAAAAACGCAGGGCCGAAAGTATTGGAACCGATTTACGACGTCGAAGTACTTGTGCCCGAAGAAGACATGGGCGACGTCATGAGCGACTTACAGACACGGCGCGCAATCATCATGGGCATGGACAGCGACAACGGATTCCAGAAAATCATGGCAAAAGTCCCCTTAAAGGAAATGCAGCGGTATTCCACCGCATTAAGCTCTATTACCGGAGGACGTGCCACCTTCAGTATGAAATTCGCCGGATACGAAAAAGTACCGGGTGAAATACAGGAAGAACTGTTGAGCAGCTACAAAGAATCCGATGACGATGAATAACCCCGTCGGATGTTAATATAAAAATGCCGCTTGCCAGCGGCATTTTTTATTTATACCTTTGGACGGAAATAAACAAACAGGCATGCACTTATTTTACACACCTGACATTACGGGCGACAATTATACGCTCAATCCGGAAGAATCGAAACACTGCGTGCGGGTATTGAGACTACAAGAAGGAGACGAAATATCCCTGATAGACGGACAGGGGGGATTTTATACAGGACGCATCATCCGGGCTGAAGCAAAAGGGTGTGAGGTTAAAATAATTTCCAGAACGAAACAATACGGCAAACGCCCTTTCCGTTTGCACATAGCGGTTGCTCCCACCAAAAACATCGACCGCACCGAGTGGATGCTGGAAAAATGCACGGAAATAGGAACAGATGAATTTACCTTAATAAATTCGGCACATTCGGAACGGAAAATCGTAAAAGAAGAACGCCTGGAAAAAGTCATCATCGCTGCCGTAAAACAATCGTTAAAAGCCTATGTACCCCGCTTGCAGCCGATGACGGACTTCAAACAATTCATAACATCCGTAAAAGAAGAGCAGAAATACATCGCCCATTGTCATCCCGGAGAGAAAAAACATTTGAGCGAAATATATACTCCCGGCACGAACGCAGTCATTCTCATCGGACCGGAAGGAGATTTCTCGGAAGAAGAGGTTAAATGGGCATTAGAAGCCGGTTTCGTTCCCATCACACTGGGCGAAAGTCGTTTAAGAACCGAAACAGCGGGAGTAGTTGCCTGCCATAGTATAAACTTTATCAATAAAGTATAATCATCATGGAAAACATATTGAAAATCATATTGGTACTCGCCTTATTTTTAATCGTACCGCGCTGGATGTGGGGACAGGATACGAAAGTAAAAATCGCCTTGTTGAAATACAAAGGAGGCGGCGACTGGTACGCCAACCCCACCTCCCTGCCCAACCTGATTAAATTCTGCAATAAAAACCTGCAAACGGACTTGGCTGCCGAGCCCGTAACAGTCGAACCCGGCAACCGGGACATATTCAATTACCCCTTTATACACATGACCGGACACGGGAATGTGGTATTTACTCCCGTAGAAGTACAAAACCTGCGGGAATACCTCCTTGCCGGAGGATTTCTGCATGCGGACGACAACTACGGTTTAGACCAGTCCTTCCGGAGAGAAATAAAAAAGATATTTCCGGACGACGAACTGATTGAACTGCCATGGGACCATCCCATCTTCAATCAAAAATACAAATTTCAGGAAGGATTGCCTAAAATTCACGAACACGATGCCAAACGTCCGCAAGCATTCGGCATTATCAAAGACGGCCGCCTGGTCGTATTGTATACATATGAAACAGACCTGGGAGACGGTTGGGAAGACCCGGAAGTACACAAAGACCCCGCAATAAAACATGAACAGGCATTAGAAATGGGGGCAAACATCATTTCCTACGTATTCATGAACTGATAAGAACATTCAAAAATCTCCAAGCGGACTTCGTATCGTGAAATTAAACTCTCTGAAGTAGGCGTATACTTCATCCGCTTGGGGACCATAGATAAACAAATTTAAAAAAAATTACCCATATATCGATACATTTCGGAAACGAAACAGAATCCATGTCATTTTGTCGCTCATCTTTTATTAATTATGTCAAATTGACAAGAAACAGATAAAAAAGCCCTTGAAACATTTTCCGGAGGAGGACGGTATACATTTTGTTTACTTCCAGCCATAGAAAGGAGAATGTAATGATGAACATGGACAACTACACAATCAAATCACAGGAAGCATTGCAAAAAGCAGTGCAGAATGCACAAAGCAAAGGTCAGCAGGCAATCGAAACCGGGCATTTGCTAAAAGCAGTCATGGAAGTGGGAGAAAATGTTACACAATTTATCTTTAACAAATTAGGTGTAAACCTCCCTGCGCTTTCCTCGGCATTAGACAAAATAATAGATACCTATCCGAAAGTCTCCGGTGCAGACGTATACCTGTCACAGGACACCAATAAAGTATTGGAAAAAGCCGCCCGTCTGGCAAGTGAGATGGGAGATCAGTATATTTCACTGGAACATATCCTGTTGGGACTGTTGGACGGCAAAGACCAGACAGCCCAGTTAATGAAAGACAGCGGCATGTCGGAAAAAGAAACCCGTGCCGCCATCAGCGAACTGCGAAAAGGCTCGAAAGTCAATTCCCAATCCGCTGAATCCACCTACGACTCACTCGGACGCTTTGCGGTCAATCTGAACGAACGGGCGCGCAACGGCAAACTCGATCCCGTCATCGGGAGAGACGACGAAATCCGGCGTGTATTGCAGATATTATCCCGACGCACCAAAAACAACCCCATACTAATCGGGGAGCCCGGTGTCGGGAAAACCGCCATTGCAGAAGGATTAGCACAACGAATCGTAAACGGGGACGTACCCTCCGACTTAACCTCCAAACAGATATACTCTTTGGACATGGGAGCCTTAATCGCCGGAGCAAAATACAAAGGAGAATTTGAAGAACGGTTGAAAGCCGTCGTTAATGAAGTCATCTCCTCCGACGGAGAAATCATCCTCTTCATAGATGAAATCCATACACTCGTCGGTGCGGGCAAATCGGACGGAGCCATGGACGCCGCCAACATCCTCAAACCGGCACTGGCAAGAGGAGATTTAAGAGCCATCGGAGCAACCACTCTGAACGAATACCAAAAATATTTCGAGCAGGACAAAGCCCTTGAACGCCGTTTCCAGAAAGTCATGATAAACGAACCGGACGTCATGAGCGCAATCAGCATCATGCGGGGATTAAAAGAACGCTACGAAAACCACCACAAAGTGAGAATCACCGATGATGCCATCATCGCCTCCGTAGAATTATCGCATCGCTACATATCCGACCGGTTCCTGCCGGACAAAGCCATCGACTTAGTCGATGAAGCGGCTGCGCGGTTACGTTTGGAAATGAACTCCGTACCGGAAGAAATCGACGAACTGGACCGTAAAATACAGCAACTGCAAATAGAGAAAGAGGCCCTAAAGCGGGAAGGAAGCAGCCAAAAGCTCGATAGCATAAACAAAGAACTGGCAGATCTGAACGAAGAACGTACAAAACTGCGTGCTCGCTGGGAATCCGAGCGCGCCGTCATCGACGAACTGCAAAAAGAAAAGGCAGCAATAGAACAGTACAAATTTGAAGCTGCCGGAGCGGAACGCGACGGCGATTACGGAAAAGTGGCAGAACTGCGTTACGGCAAAATAAAAGAAGCGGAAGAACACATCGAAGTGCTGAAACAAAAACTGGCCGAACGCAAAAGCGGTGAATCCCTGATACGGGAAGAAGTCACAGCCGACGACATCGCGGCAGTCGTATCGCGGTGGACAGGCATACCCGTCAATCGGATGATGCAGAGCGAACGGCAAAAACTGCTTTCTCTGGAACAGCAACTCCACCGGCGTGTCGTCGGACAGGACGTTGCCATCGCAGCACTGGCGGACGCCGTACGTCGCAATCGGGCGGGATTACAGGACGCCAAACGTCCCATCGGATCATTCATTTTCCTGGGAACAACCGGCGTTGGGAAAACCGAATTGGCAAAAGCCCTGGCAGAATTTCTGTTTGACGACGAAAGCCAGATGACCCGTATCGACATGTCGGAATACCAAGAGCGGCACTCCGTCTCCCGACTCATAGGAGCGCCTCCGGGATACGTCGGATATGACGAAGGCGGACAATTGACAGAAGCCGTGCGGCGGAAACCCTACTCCGTCATCCTGCTGGATGAAATAGAAAAAGCGCATCCAGACGTATTCAACATACTCTTACAGGTATTGGACGACGGACGATTAACCGACAACAAAGGACGGGTCGTAGACTTCAAAAACACCATTATCATCATGACATCCAACATCGGGGCACACATCATACAGGAAAAACTCAAAGACCTGAATGACAAAAACCGGGATGACGTATTGGAAAAAACAAACACCGAAGTATACGAACTATTGAAACAGACCATCCGACCCGAATTTCTCAACCGGATAGACGAAGTCATCATGTTCACACCATTACAAAAATCGGAAATCGTGGATATTGTCCGCTTGCAGATAAACAGCGTAAACAAAATGCTGTCGGACAACGGCATCGTACTGGAGGTTACGGACAAAGCCGTCGAATGGATAGCCGGAGAAGGATACGACCCGCAATTCGGCGCCCGACCGGTAAAACGAATCATCCAGCGGGTATTGCTGAACGACTTATCCAAACAAATACTGTCGGAGCAAGTAACCAAAGACAACCACATAGAAATAGACATCAAGGATAATCAGCTCGTATTCCGAAACAAATAAACTTTTGGTTTTATTGTATATAGACCAAGCGTGGGTAACTGTTTATTTTCTTACGGGTGTTTTGGTGATACCTCGGAACGGGGTACATATTTTGAAGTAATTGTCTGATACTCAGATTTAGTTGTGTAGGATTTTGAGTGATTGTTCCCAAGCTTTATTCTATCGCCCTGTGTCTGTTCGGTTGTTGAAACTAAGAACAGATTTTCGTTAGATTTGTAGGGAAGTCATCACGACTCCAAGGTGAGAATAGCAGTTGTCCGCAGATTTTTAGAAGTTCAAAGCGAACCCTAATATAACCTTTGTAACAAAACCGAATCATACTGTCTTAATTCAATGCAAATTACAAATTATTATTGTTAATCCCCCTATCCATAGGGAGAAAAATAGTCGGTAATATCTTGTTTCCTAAAATTGTCATTGGCAACCCTTTGTTTTGAAGTGAAAAGAATCTCATATTTCGCATAAATGTGAAATAATTGTCGTATATTTGCGTTATAATAGAAAACAAGATATTATGAGTGAGTAGAACTACTCCTATTGGATCAGACAGAGAACTGTACACTCTATGAAGATGATGCATTAAGTGGATACGTCCTAACGTTGCAGCGTTTAGAGGAACTGCTTAAGGAGGGTGTAGCTGATGGAAGTGTTATTATCACGGAAAATGAGATTGAAACAGATAAAACATTTGATATATGAAACAGGCAAAAACTTCTCTACGGGAGTTATTAAGTGATATCACACCTGAAGAAAGGGCTGAAGCTCGGCTTTCATTTCAGATTTCCAACCGGCTTGACTCTCTGATGCGGGAAAAAGGGCTTACAAAGAAGCAGCTTGCCGATGCCATAGGCAAACGTCCGAGCGAGATTACCCGTTGGTTGAGTGGTGAACATAATTTCACTGTATCAACACTCGCAATGCTGTCTTCATTCTTCGGCCAGCCGATAATAACTGTGGGATAATATTGCCAAATCGGTAAGTTTAATAGTGAAAGAAGTAGATTTATACAAAAGTCAGAAACATAGGATTGCTATAAGTTTCTTATGCATGTTCTTCATCACATATCCGAATGTGATGTGGATACCTTGGAATGTAGCTAATCTCCAATCTGGTTCTCAATTATCATTCTGGGGGTCTTTTATCTTTCGTTGTGTATTTTTCTTCATTCTATTCTACTTTCAGATTGGCTATAATATCAAACAAATAAATAATAGTGGATTTGTAGGGCGTTTTGGCAAAAATATTCTGTACTCATTTATTGCCGGAGTATTATTTCTTACAATTTCATATCTTGTTCCGTTATTTGGAATTCAGTCTGGTACAGTAGCGAAGCACCTGACTTTTCAATTTCTTGTTGTCAGCCTACTTTGTACGTTCATTGGTTATATAGCCGATCTCAATAACGTAAAAAGACAAAAGGAAAAACTTATAGAGCAGTTGAAAATAGAAAGCCTACAAAGTCGATACGATGCACTTGCAAATCAAATTAATCCACACTTCTTCTTCAATTCGTTAGGTGCGATTTCTTCTCTTGTCAGGAAAGGAAATGATGAGGTTACGCTTGAATATGTTGCACAACTTTCAGATATATTCCGATACATTCTCCATAGCGACCGTAGGCAGTTAGTTTCACTTATTGAAGAAATCAATTTTGTAGATGTGTTCTCACACGTCATGGAAGTACGTTTCGGTGGTAAACTCTATTATAACCTCCATATCGATGCTCGATATAAGGAGTACAAACTCCCGGTGCTTTCATTGCTACCTCTATTGGAAAATATAACCGGTCATAACCGTATTGACTCCGACCATAAGATGAATGTTGATATATTTACAACAGCCGACGGGAATCTTATTGTAGAAAACGCGATTTGCCCTAAGAGTTCTCCAGTTCACTCTACTGGGACCGGACTTGAAAATCTCCGTAACCGCTTTCGTCTTTTATGTGGCAATGAGATTAAGGTCGAAAGCGATGACAAAATATTCAGAGTAATTCTACCGTTGAAAAAATATGAGAGTTTTGATTGTTGAAGATGAAACTGCTGCTGTAGATAATCTGGAATATCTGCTTTACAAGGTTGACCGTGCTATTGAAATAGCAGCGGTCACCGAAAGTGTAGAACAGACACAGCAATGGCTTATGCAGAACCACGCAGATTTGATTTTTATGGACATTCATCTCTCTGATGGCTCTGCCTTCTCTTTATTTGATCATATCGAAGTCTCCACTCCGATAATTTTTACTACAGCCTACGACCAATATGCCCTCGATGCCTTCAAGGTCAACAGCATCGACTATCTCCTGAAACCGATAAAGCAGACGGATCTCGAACGAGCCTTTGAAAAGTTCAAACGACTTACCGCCTCTGACCTAAACAGCTATATATTCCGTATAAATCAACTAACAGAGAAGCCTAAGTACCAATCCCGTATTCTTGTTGCTATAAAGGATAAAATCATCCCGCTTGCAGTAGAAGATATTGCCTGCATTTATTCCACTGACCGCAAGACGGAAATAATCACCACTGCAGAAACCTCTTATATATACAACAAGCCATTGGATACGATGATTAAAAATCTTGACCCGACGCTCTTTTTTCGCGCCAACAAGCAGTTCATAATCAATCGCAACCAAATTGCCGACATAACTGTTTGGTTTGATAGCCGTCTGCGCTTACGTCTCACGGCCGAGACTCCCGAAGAAATTTATATTGCAAAGAATCGCGCGAGTGAATTCAAGTCGTGGCTCACTAAATAAAAATTGTAACAACTTGGCTCTCTACTGGATGACCAACTGCGCATAATCATCCATTAGACAATATTACGGCAATTCCTATACTCTCCCTCCGATGGGTAAAGTGAATGTTCCAACCGCTATCGCACGGTTCCCGAAAGATATTTTACCTGTACCTAAGCCGTGGATTGACCGCAATTACCCACTTGTCCAGTTCTCGGAGATGCCCTACGGCGGACATTTTACCGCCATGGAAGCTCCAGAACCTTTCGCCTTTGCACTGAGAGGGTTTATTACAAAACTACGATGACGAAATATTGATGTTTTTTTAATTAATTTTGTCAGATCAGAAATTTTCACTAATTTTGCGTAATCGATTACGCAACTAATTACATCATATATGATATTCTTTGATAAATCCGGTATAATGGCGATGGGCAGCAGACTTCGCTGGCTTGCTGATGAAATTACACGCGAGGCTACCGAAATCTATAAATTATATGGCATTGATATAAAGCCTAAATGGTTCCCGGTACTGTTTATGCTTTTAGATGGCTCGGATTGTAGTATTACCGGAATTGCAAAGGCTATCGGACAGAGCCATCCTTCGGTAAGTAATATTGTTAAGGAGCTGAAAAACGCAGGATTTGTGACTGATGGCAAATCTGATGAGGATCGCAGAACGACAATCATAGCTCTGACTGAAAAAGGAGTGGATTTGAAAGATAGACTTATCCAAGTCTGCAAGGATGTAGAAAGTGTTGTCAGGACGATAGAGATACGGTCATCTGATAAACTTTGGCTGGCTCTTGACAACTGGGAAAAAGCTTTGGCAGAGAAGTCGCTACTGAAAAGAGTACAAGACTTGAAAGCCCTGAGAGATAAAAGAGTTGTAGAAATTGTAGACTATCGGCCGGAATATTTTATGACATTCAAGAGGCTGAATATAATGTGGATAAACAGCCACTGGTCGCTTGAACCGCATGACCTCGAAGTGCTTAATGACCCTGACAGTTCGATACTTTCAAAAGGGGGACACATCTTTGTGGCACTTGTCAATGGTGAGCCGATGGGTGTCGTAGCCCTATGTAGAATGGAAGGTACAGAGTATGATTTTGAGCTTGCAAAGCTGGCCGTAGATCCAGAGGCTCGCGGACTCGGGGTTGGTGAGAAGATGTGTCGTGCTACGCTTGAATTTGCCCGAAAATCGGGTGCCAGGAAAATATTCCTTGAAAGCAATACACTTTTAAAGCCCGCAATCAATCTCTACCGTAAACTTGGTTTTAAAGAACTTGAAGAATATCATCCAGCTTACGAGCGTGGTGACATACAAATGGAATTAACATTATAACAAATAACAAAATTGCTATGCAGAAAATCGTAGTAAAACGAGAGGATGCCCTGAAGCGAGTGTTCAAGGGTGTCAACCTTGATTCCCTTGCTGTCGGCGAGAAATCGATGGTCACAAAAATGAATTACGTGAAAGGCAATTACGCTACAACCCATCACCACCCTCACGAGCAGTGCGGATATGTGATTTCCGGTCAATACCGTCTGATAGTGGAGACTGAGCCGCGAATTGATGTTATCCTGACTGCCGGAGATTCATACGCTATCCCGGGCAACACACCTCACTCCTTTGAGGTGCTTGAAGGAGGTGAAGTGGTGGATGTCTTCACTCCTCAACGCGAGGATTATCTTTAACTATACAATCCGTAAGTTAGTGTTATGGTCTATCATTAGCCGATGATAGACCATAACGCTTTATAAAAAAGACTATGAAATCTTTCCTCCTTTTCGACGTCTCCGCAGAATATTTGATAATTCATAAGCTCGACAATAATTCTCCAATTCCAGCCGGAACAATGATTTATTCATCAGCTCGACATATAGTCCTAGATTCGCTTTAAGGTATGCGTTTTTCGTGATAGTACACCATCAGTCTCGGTATGGGCGTCTATGACGTATTTTTGCTGTAAAATTTTTTCAGCAATGAGTATAAAGACTTTTATCGACCGACCGGTGTTGTCCTGTGTTCTGTCTGTGTTTATAGTTTTACTTGGCACAATCGGACTTTCACGCCTTCCGATGGAGCAGTTTCCTGAAATAGCTCCTCCGACCGTACGTGTATCTGCAACTTATACAGGTGCAAATGCCGAGACCTTACAACGCTCGGTCATTGCGCCACTCGAAGAAGCGATAAACGGAGTGGAAGGTATCAACTACATGACATCTTCGGCAAATAACAATGGTCAGGCTACCGTAACCATATATTTCCGACAAGGCACAGATTCTGATATGGCAGCCGTGAACGTACAGAACCGTATTGCGCAGGCTCAGGGACTGTTACCGGCAGAGGTCGTCCAATCTGGTGTGAACGTACGCAAAAGCCAGAACAGTACGGCAAAGATTGTGGCTCTTTATAGTCCGGACGACAGATATGACCAGAAATTCATCTTTAATTATTTTAAGATAAACATAGAGCCTCGCCTTGCACGAGTCCCGGGCGTGGGAGATATTACTTTGTTTGGCTCCGACTATTCATTGCGCATATGGCTGAAGCCGGAGAAAATGGCTGTGCATGGTTTAGTCCCGGCAGATATTGAGGAGGTACTTGCCGAGCAGAATATTGAAATCCCTACCGGAACACTCGGTGCAGATGGAGAAAATACATTCCAATACGCTTTGAAATATCGTGGACGCTATGAGACTGAGGATGAGTTCAAGCAATTGGTAATCCGCTCTACGCCTGATGGCGGTGTGCTGAGATTGGGCGATGTCGCAGATGTTGAACTTGGTCAACTCAGCTACTCTGTCAAAAATGAACTTTCAGGGCATCCGGGAACAAACTGCATGATAGCCCAGATGCCCGGAAGCAATGCAAATGAACTTGTCGAAAAAATAGACAAAGTGATAAAAAGTGCAGCGGAGAAACTGCCCGAAGGGCTTGAGCTGGTTGACCTCATGAGTGTAAAGAGTTTCATGGATGCGTCTATCTCAAATGTGCTTCACACACTCATAGAAGCCATCGTGCTGGTGATACTCGTTGTTATGCTGTTTTTGCAAAATTTCCGTTCATCCCTTATTCCCGGTATTGCAATTATTGTATCGCTGGTAGGAACTCTTGCTTTTCTATATTTTGCAGGTTTCTCTCTAAATATGCTTACTCTTTTTGCATTGGTTTTGGTCATAGGCACTGTAGTTGATGATGCCATCGTAGTTGTGGAGGCAGTTCAGTCACAGTTCGATACCGGTGAAAAATCTCCCTATCAAGCAACCGTGAAAGGTATGGCCGGTATATCGCGCCCCTTAATCACCACCTCCCTCGTATTTATGGCGGTCTTTGTCCCGGTATGCTTCATTGAAGGAGCGGTTGGTATTTTTTACAGACAGTTTGGACTGACAATGGCGGTTGCCGTACTTATATCGACCTTCAATGCCATGACTTTGAGTCCGGCTCTATGTGTGATTATCATGAAACCGGCCGACGAGACTGGTAAATTTACCAAGGCATTCAATGCTGCCTTTAACGCTATCGGACGTAAATATCAATCCTCTTTATCCGTGCTTTTTCGGCATAAATGGATTGTAATCGGATTTATTATATTGGCAATTGGCTCTTTTGCTATTTTATTATCGATTACTAAAACTGGACTGGTGCCGGATGAGGATACTGGTACTGTAGTAGTGGATATTCAGGCCGCTCCGGGTACATCTAAAGCACGTACTGAACAGATAATGGCTGAGGTTGAGGGAAAAATCTCAGATATTCCACAATTTCAGATATACTCAAAGTCGATTGGCATGGGAATGTTAGGTGGACAAGGGGCCTCTAATGGAACCTTTATTATTAGGCTGAAACCGTGGGAACAAAGGAAAGGTAAGGCTGATGACAATAAGTCGGTAATTGCTGAGATCTATCGCAGGCTTTCAGATATAAAGGATGCGAGAATTATGTCTTTCGCACAGCCTATAATAGCCGGATATGGTGTAACTAACGGTTTTGAGGTACATATTCAGGATTTTTCAGACAAGTCGGTTAAGGATCTTGAAAATGTCACACAGGAGTTTATATCGGAACTCACTAAACGGCCTGAGATTGCAAGAGCCCAGACCTCATTCAATTCAAATTACCCTCAATATAAGATTGAGGTTGATGCCGCCATGTGTAAGCGGAATGGGATTTCACCCGTTGATGTTCTAAGAACACTTGGAGCGTACGTAGGCGGTTCATATTCTTCCAATATAAATAGATTTTCAAAGCTTTACAGGGTAATGCTTCAGGCTCCGGCAGAAAGCCGATTAAGCGAAGAATCTCTGCGTAACATTTTTGTCCGCAATAAATCCGGACAAATGTCACCGATTTCAAACTATGTTACATTGACAAGAATTTATGGAGCTGAAAATCTGACTCATTTTAATTTGTTCCAGTCGATTGCCATAAATGGAGCACCTGCCGATGGATATAGTTCCGGACAAGCCATAAAAGCCATTGAGGAGGTTGCAAAGGAAACATTGCCGAGTGGATACGGATATGAATTCGGAGCAATGACACGTGAGGAAGCTGAAACTGGTAACAGTTCAACATGGGTGTTCATAATCTGTGTGATATTCATATACCTTATACTGGCTGCGCTTTATGAGAGTGTGACAATACCATTTGCTGTAATTCTATCAGTGCCCTTCGGTCTCACCGGTAGTTTCCTCCTTGCTTGGATATTTGGGTTGGAAAACAACATTTATATGCAGACCGGGGTTATTATGCTCATTGGTCTTCTTGCAAAAACAGCAATCCTTATCACCGAATATGCAGTTGAAGCCCGACGAAACGGTCATGATATAAAAACTTCAGCACTATTGGCTGCCAAGCATCGTCTGAGACCAATTATTATGACTTCAGCGACAATGATACTTGGATTACTTCCAATGATATTTGCTTCCGGAGTAGGCTCAAATGGATCAAAATCCCTCGCAATAGGTGTTATCGGTGGCATGTTCCTCGGCACAATCGCATTACTGTTTATTACTCCCGCACTATATATAATGCTTTCAAAAGGAAATGTTGTCTCAAAATGTTAATTCTGAAAATATAACTTACATAGACATTCTTGTGACTGACAACCTTGTCTCAAGGTCATTATAAGGGAATTTGTTTCCAACTTCCCATTCAACTTTCTATCCGTGTATAGTGCCGATATTGAAGCGGGAGAGATTGACAGAATAGATATGATATCGCCGTGATGATCATCGGAGAACTGAAATTAGGATGAACAATTCCAGACGTTAGTATATCGGTTCATCTCAACTTGATTGTTAAAATCCCATAAATTTTTTGTAACTTTGTGGTCGGGTTGATCCAAGTCAGTTCACGACATTTTGAAATAAGAAGCGGTATGCTCTCTTGTGATTGTGAACGTAGGAAATTCATCAAGGACTGTTGATATATATAGAATAAGCACTCGCGCAAACCTGCATATAAGAAAGGCAGCTAAAATCTGATAGAATATAAAAACAACGACAATGAAAATAAAACCTCAATTAGTACTCTCTTCTATGATGGGCTTACTGTTCTCTGCTTGCAATGTCTCCAATCAAACGTCAGGCCGTGTCGCCGATGACGGAGTCACAAAGTTTGGCGATGGTGTTGATTCCATAAAAGTTGAAGTGTCAACTAAGGTTGGCGGAACACGTAGTATTATTCTGAAAGAGAACGCCGATGCTGTGGCGCGTTTTGAAAATAAACCTGACAGTACACTGTCCTCTTCGACAACAGAAGAATTAATTGGACTTGCCGACTCTCTGTTTGTGGAGAAGAACCGTGAGATAATTCTGTCTCAGGAGGATGCCGAAGGACGCACCGGTTATCCCATTTTCACTGTATCTCTCTATAAAGACGGTCAAGGGGAAACTACACGCTACGACATGGGAACCCAAGAGGGAAATATAACTCACTGTACAACCTGCGATATCCATTACAGTCCTGAATTCCGGCATTTCTTGTCTAAGGTGTTTGAAATATTAAATTGAAGATCAACAGTCACTTAGTCATTCTCGTTTAATATTAAATAATTCAGAAATAATATGGAAATAACAATTGAAGATTTTGACAAGGTTGAAATGCGTGCAGGCACTGTCATCGCAGTTGACATAAATAAACGAGCGCGTAAGCCCGCATATAAGGTCACCGTTGACCTTGGCGAAGAGATTGGAGTAAAGACTACTTCGGCTCAGATAACCGACTTATACACACCTGAATCGCTGATAGGCAAACAGGTTATCTGCTGTGTCAACCTTCCGTCAATGCACATCGGTTCCGTGAAAAGCGAAGTACGTATCCTCGGAACAGAAACAAACGGAACATGTGTTCTACTTCAACCGTCAATGCCCGTAAATAACGGTGATAAAGTATTCTAAGAAATTCCTATTGTCGACTGTCAGAGTATGTGTTGCGGAATATCTTATGCTCTGATACACTAAAAAGATAATCCAGAAATATTATAGCGTCATAACGCAATGGGGCTGTGTCAAAATTGTGAAGTGCACCCCAAAAGTTTGTTGTCTAACTTTTGGGGTGCACTTCATTTAGATACATCCGGCTTAATGACCAAACACGTTATTTTTAAACCTATCGTTTTGCTACCGAAAACCTATCATTTTTACCTCAAAAACGATAGGTTTTTGACATGAAAATGATAGGTTTTTAAAAAGGGGGATTTATTAGCCGAAAAAAAGCACAAAAGAATTTGTTCCCGCCAATAGCGGCAAAAAAACAGATACAGACAGGTTGCTGCAAATTGCAGCAACCTATTTTGTAATTAAATCTATTTCTTTGAGTTCTTCATCGGTAAAAACGGGACTTTTCAGTGCTTTCAAATTGTTTTGTAACTGCCTGACAGAACTAGCGCCGATGATGACACTAGATACCCGACGGTCTTTCAGAAGCCAAGCAATTGCCATCTCTGCCAAACTTTGCCCCCGCTGCCGAGCGATTGCGTTTAGTCGGCGCGCTTGGTTTATTTTTTCCTCCGTGACTTGTTCCGGTTTCAAAAATCCGGTAGCTTTCGCAGCACGCGAGTCGGCCGGGATGCCGTTCAGATAACGATCGGTCAGCAAGCCCTGGGCTAAAGGAGAGAAAGCTATCATCCCGAGATGGTTGGCTCCAATGGTATCCAATAACCCGTTTTCTACGTTCCGGTCAAAAAGGGAATAGCGGTCCTGATGAATGAGACAAGGGGTACCGTATTGCTTTAACAGAGCAAGAGCCGTTTGTGTCTGCTCCGAATTGTATTTAGACAGCCCGATATAAAGGGCTTTTCCTTGTCTGACGATGTCGCTCAATGCCTGCATGGTCTCTTCCATCGGGGTGTCGGGGTCGGGACGATGTGAATAGAAAATATCAACATATTCTACCCCCATCCGCTTTAAACTCTGGTCGATACTGGCCATGAGATGCTTGCGGCTTCCCCAGCTTCCGTAAGGTCCCGGCCACATGTCGTGCCCCGCCTTGGTGGAGATAATCAATTCATCCCTATAAGTTGCCAGCCCCTTTTTCAATATACGCCCGAAATTTTCTTCGGCGGAACCGGGTAAAGGTCCGTAATTGTTGGCTAAATCGAAGTGGGTAATGCCGTTGTCAAAAGCAGTGAAGGCAATTTGACTGTAATTTTCAAAAGAATCCACACTCCCGAAATTGTGCCACAATCCAAGTGAAAGCGACGGAAGCAGTAATCCGCTTTGGCCGCAACGGCAATAAGGCATGTTTTCGTAACGGGTGGTTTCAGCCTGATAGGTTTCCATAAGAGCAATAAATTATAGTTTTACATGCATGATATTGGCGGGTGGGCGCCGATATTTCAATTCATTTGCCATAAACTCAAAATGTTTACGGGTATGCTCAAAGAACATCCGAAAACCTTCGCAAAGGCAGGAGATATATTCCCCATCCCGATTTACTGCAATCCTGTTCTTGGGACAATCTCCCCCGCAGGCTTGCAGGTAAGGACAGCTTTTGCATTGGCGGGAAAGGCTGTCTTGCTTAGTTTGTTCAAAAAAGAGCTGCCGGTCGCTTTTGGCCATTTCGGCAATATTTGTTTCAAAGATATTGCCTAATTTATACTCCGGAAATACAAAATGGTCACAACAATAAACGTCTCCGTTGTGCTCAATGGCAAGCGAACAGCCGCAATAAGGTGCCATGGAGCAAAGGCTGGGCGCTTGTCCCGCATAAGCCGCTAATGTATTGTCGAAATAATTGACAAAATGAGTGCCGACATCTTTTTTCACCCATATATCAAAAATCCGGCAGAGGAAGTTCCCCCAGTCGGCAGCACTGACATTTTCCTGCATGACGGCGGCGGCTTTGGCATACCGGTTGTCTACAATTGAGAGTGCCTCCGTATCATCCAATGCGATACGTTCAACGATAGGAGTAAATTGCATATAGCGGCTGCCGATACTTTTCAGAAATTCGTACACGGCTGCCGGTTCCTTACTGTTGGAAGCATTGACCACCGACATGGTATTGAATTCCACCCCGTGTTTGCAGAAAATCCGGGCGCATTCGACCACCTTTTCCCAAGACCCCTGACCGTTGGGATAACGTCGGTAACGGTCGTGGAATTTTTGGGGGCCATCGATGGAAAGTCCGCACAGGAAGCCGTTTTCAGAAAGGAATTCCGCCCATTCATCGTTAATAAGCGTTCCGTTTGTCTGGAGTGAATTTAATATCTTCTTCCCGTTTGCATATTTTTTTTGCAGGGCCACAGCTTTCCGGAAATAATCAAGCCCCAATAAAGTGGGTTCTCCTCCATGCCATACAAATTCGATTTCTTCTTGCGGTTGAGAAATTATATAATCCCGGATAAGTTTCTCCAATACCTCTTCATTCATCCGAAAAGAAGACAAATTGAATTTTTTATCGGGATAGAGTGCGTTTTTTTCGATATAATAGCAGTAATCACAATCCAAATTACATACCGGCCCGACGGTTTTTATCATTACCGTAAAGCCGCGTTGTAATTTATCCCGTTCCTGTTCAAATACGAAAGACGCTGTTTTCTTCTCCATAATGCTGAATAGCTTATAGATTTCGGAAGTTTTCTAACGCACTAACAACAAGGCTCCTTTTTTCACGTATTTCGGCGGGTTATTTTTTTCCAGTCCCCTTGCCGTTACAATGTAATAGTAAGTTCCCGGATTCGCATATTTCCCGTTAATCCGACCATCCCACCCACCGGACTGGTCGCTCCATTCATATACTTTGCGTCCCCACCGATTAATAATTACGGCATGAAAAGAACAGGACGAAAGTACCTGCACCCGGAATACATCGTTTACTCCGTCTCCATTCGGAGTAAATACGTTCGGCACATTTACCAGCGACTGTATTACTTTTATATCTCTCAATTCGGTTGTATCCCAACAATAATTTGGCCCAAGTGTATTCACTGCCTTCAACCTTACTCTGTACAATCCGGGATGTTCATAGGTGTATGTAAAATCCGATCCGTACCGGATGCTGTTATCCATCAAACTGTCTTCCAGGGTCGGTAACGGTTCTTTCAAATCTGCCGTATCCTTATACAGATACCACACACATGAGGATGACTGCGCATTCACACTCTCGTTCATAAATTCCACATCCAAAGGTGCCTGCCCCATGTCGGTTCCATATCCGTCTACTTGTACCGTATTCAGTAATTTAAAATCCATTTTTGCTTTCGGAATTACAGAGATGTATTCCACCCCCGTACTCTCCCAAGCAAGGCCGAATTTATCCGTAATGGTAATGGTATATTTAGTATCCTTTTCATCCACGGTCTGAAAAATTTCCCAATCTTCCTTCTCATAATCAGTCGAAGTTATAGGCGTTGTCCGTCCTGATATCAGATATTCCACGTCCCGGGTCCCATAGAAATGAATATCTTCACCGTATACGTATGCCGCCGGTTGAAAATCGTCTATTTTCAACTTGATACCCTCGCAATCATAACGGGTTTCCTCTACGATACTCAATCCGAATTCAGGCACATGCACATAAAAAATCCGGAAATCTCCCGACTGTACCGGCTCTTCTCCTTCTTTCTCCGCATAAACGGCATATACTCCATTTCCCTGTATGGGAATGGTAAAGAACGATGAATCGGAAGCATAATTTCCCTCCGTATATTCTACTCCGTCCAACACCCATTTGTAAATCCATCCCGTATCCGGGGCGTCGAAGCGAATCCGCCCCCCTGTCGCATTCCCCGACACGTCTTTTACTGCAAAAAAAGGCATCCCGTCCGGTGTATTCACTGTTTCAAGTGTATACACACAACCTTCCAACCGTGGCAATTGCGCTTTACATTCCCATACGCAAAACCAACTTATACACAATATCCACAAATATTTCATCTTATCAAATGCTTTTGTTTCAACACACAATATTAATAAAAAAGTCGAAAGACAGCTTACTATTCTATTCTAAAATTAAATTTCTACTTTTGTCTGAAAATAGCAATACCGTGGATTTCTTCAATGAATTAAACAATAATCAGAAAGAAGCCGTCCTTTATACAGAAGGACCGTCTCTTGTCATTGCCGGCGCCGGTTCCGGGAAAACCCGTGTTTTGACCTATCGAATAGCAAATCTGCTAAGCAAAGGTGTTCCTGCGTACAAGATTCTGGCACTGACTTTTACCAATAAAGCGGCCCGGGAAATGCAGAAACGTATTGCCCTATTGGTCGGGACGGAAAATACCTCCAACCTTTGGATGGGCACTTTCCATTCTATTTTTTCAAAGATTCTACGGTTTGAAGCGGAAAAATTAGGCTATACTCCCAATTTTACCATCTATGATACACAAGATTCCAAAAATGTCATTAAAAGCGTTATCAAGGACTTGAAATTAGATGATAAAATCTATAAGCCCAATGATGTGTTAGGCCGGATTTCCATGGCAAAAAACAATCTTATTGTTCCGCAGGCTTATGCCCAGTCCGCCAGCATCCTCGAAGCAGACAAGGCTGCCCGGAAACCGATGCTGAATGAGATATACAAGCATTATCAGCTGCGTTGCAAACAATCGGATGCGATGGACTTCGACGACTTATTGCTGCAAACCAATATCCTGCTTCGTGATTTCCCCGAAATTCTGGACAAATACCAAAATAAATTCAATTACATTTTAGTAGACGAGTACCAGGATACGAACTATTCGCAATACCTGATTATTAAAAAACTGTCTGAAAGACACCATAATATTTGTGTCGTCGGAGACGACGCCCAAAGTATTTATTCATTCCGGGGTGCCCGTATTGAAAATATTCTGAATTTCAGGAATGACTATCCGGACTATAAGCTCTTCAAACTGGAGCAAAATTACCGTTCGACGACTACGATTGTGGATGCGGCCAACAGTATTATCAACAGAAACAAAGAGCAAATACCCAAACGTATTTTTTCTGAAAATGAAGAAGGGGATAAAATCAAGGTGTTAAAAGCTCTTTCCGACAAGGAAGAGGGGTATATGGTCAGTCATGAAATATTTAAGTTGGCAAATTACGAACAACAGGCTTACAGCGATTTTGCCATCCTTTACCGCACCAATGCCCAATCGCGTATTTTGGAAGAAGCCTTGCGCAAACGGAATATTCCCTACAAGATTTACGGCGGTCAATCTTTCTACCAACGGAAAGAAATCAAAGATTTGTTAGCTTACTTTCGCCTGGCCGTCAATCAGAATGACGAAGAAGCTTTAAAGCGAATCATAAATTATCCCCGAAGAGGTATAGGCGACACGACTATCGATAAAATCCGAGACCTTGCCACGCAATATCAAACAAGCATGTGGACGGTTTTATGCAATCTGGACAAAATCAATGGTGTCATCAATGCCGCCACGTGCACCAAACTGACTAATTTCAAACGACTGATTGAAAAGTTCTCTTATGAGATTGCGGACGAAAATGCCTATGATATTGCCTGCACCATAGCACATTCATCCGGTATTATCGATGACCTTGCCAATGATAGTACTCCGGAGGGCGTTTCCCGGAAAGAAAATATACAAGAGTTATTAAATGCTATCAAAGATTTTTCCGAAACCAGCTATAAAGAAGGAAAAGACGACAAACTCCCCGCTTTTCTGGAAGGTGTAGCCCTGCTTACAGATCAGGACAGTGACAAACCGGAAGACAACAATAAAGTGACTCTTATGACGATACACGCTGCCAAAGGTCTGGAATTTCCCAATGTCTTCATGACCGGTCTGGAAGAAGAACTCTTCCCTGCCCAACAATGCGTAAATACCCCTGCAGCATTAGAAGAAGAACGACGCCTGTTTTATGTCGCCCTGACCCGGGCGGAAAAGAGAGTGGTAATTTCTTATTCCCTTTCCCGCTACCGCAACGGTCAAATCATTGCAACCCGGGCTTCCCGTTTTATCAGTGAAATAGCCCCTCAATTCGTAGAAGGCTATACTGCATCTTTTGATGCTCCTTCCGGTTTTAAATTAAAAACTCCCGCAGCCGCCCCCCGCAAATTTCAACCCGTATCCCTGAATCGCACAAATACGGTAGAAATCCCGAATATCGACAAAAGCAAACTAAAGCCCATATCTCCCGATGCCATTATGCCCGGAATGATTATCTGCCACCCGATTTTCGGTCCCGGAAAAGTTACTAATATAGAAGGGTTAGGAGTAAATAAAAAAGCTAAAGTGATATTTGCAGAGCAAGGTAGTAAAACTCTTTTGTTAAAATTTGCAAAATTGTTCGTACAACAAGAATAAATTAAATCGAAGAATACAGAAAATATCCTATATTTGTCCCCGTAATTATCAGAAAAGAGTTCTTCGAGAAGAAAGCAATCCCGAAGTTTCCCCTTAAATTATATTTATTGACTCAATAAACTTAACCGGGAGTTAAATTACCGGCAACAGAAACATCCCAGGAATGGAATACAATACCCAAAGAAAAAAATTGTTACTTCCCGAATACGGAAGGAACATACAAAAAATGGTTGACCACATTCTGACCATAGAAAATCGGGAAGAGAGAACCCGTGCAGCCAAAACTATTATAGACGTCATGGGAAATCTTTATCCCCATTTGCGGGATGTACCTGACTTCCGTCATAAGCTATGGGATCATTTGGCTATTATGGCGGGTTTTAAATTGGATATTGACTCTCCTTATCCGTTACCTTCTATCGATAAATTAAAAGAAAAACCGGCAAAGATTAATTACAGTACAAACCGTATCAGATACCGGCACTACGGTAAATCAGTAGAAAAACTAATCGATAAAATCAAAGAACTGGAAAATCCGGAACAGAAAAGGGCTTTAATTGTATTGACAGCCAATCATATGAAAAAATCATTCCTTACATGGAATAAAGATTCTGTCGAAGACGAACAGATTTATGATGATATCAATACTTATTACGGCAGCCCTATCATTTTACCGGAGGGCATGACTCTATCCAATCCGAAAGAACTCTTGCAGAAAAAGAGCAAGCCCAGTTCCAACAAGCCTGCCATGAACAAAAATAACGGTAAAAATAACAAGAGGGACAACGGCAATTACACATATCACAAAAAGAATTTCAAAAACAACGACCAGCAGGGCAATAATAAAAACCCGAATTAACTTCCATGCTGACCACTGTCATTTTAGGGAGCAATTCCGGTAATAAAGCGGAATATATCAAACAAGCAACCCGACTTTTAACACAACAATGCGGGCAGCTTACAGTTTCTTCTTCGTTATATGAAACCGCGCCGTGGGGCTTTGAATGTAACGAATCTTTTCTGAATCAAGTTCTCCAGTTTGAAACAGAACTCCAACCGGAAATTTTTCTCCAACAATCTTTAGTTATCGAAAAATCATTGGGGCGAATCCGGTCATCAGAAATCCGTTATGCTTCCCGCACTATTGATATTGATTTGTTATTCTGTGATGACAAGATTATCCACACTCCCACTCTCACGTTACCTCATCCCCGGATAGCCGAACGCCGGTTTGTTTTAGCACCTCTCCACGAAGTCATGCCTGACTTCGTTCACCCCCTTTTTCATAAAACCATTACCCAACTTCTGTCCGAATGCAATGATTCTTTATCTGTAAAAATCATTACAACAACTATTTAAGAAGAAGTTTGTATTTGTTCTGTTTTTTTCGATAATTTTACCCAACTGAAATAAATACGATTATACCCTCTAACAATGAGCAGATTCGTCATCACGGGAGGACGACGCCTAAAAGGAGAACTTCGCCCGCAAGGAGCTAAAAATGAAGCATTACAGGTTATTTGTGCCTGTCTGCTTACTCAAGAAGAAGTAACAATTTCCAATGTCCCCGAAATTCTGGATGTATTAAAACTTATCGAATTATTACAAGGATTAGGAGTAAAAGTAAGCCATCCAACCCACGGAGAATACAGATTTCAGGCAGCCGAAATAAACTTCGATTATTTGGAAACAGAAGATTTCTATAATAAAGCCGTTAGTCTACGCGGTTCTATCATGATATTAGGCCCTTTGTTGGCAATCCACGGTTGCGGGTTGGTTCCCAAGCCCGGAGGTGACAAGATTGGACGAAGACGATTGGATACCCACTTCTTGGGCTTTGAAAAATTAGGCGCGACTTTTGAATACGATGCTATGAACCGTTGTTTCAAGGCTTCCGCTAACCAGCTCCACGGCAATTACATGTTGCTGGACGAAGCCTCCGTTACCGGAACCGCCAACATTATTATGGCTGCCGTATTGGCAAAAGGCACGACAACTATCTATAATGCCGCCTGCGAACCTTACGTACAACAGCTTTGTCTGATGCTAAATTCCATGGGAGCCAAAATTTCCGGCATTGCTTCCAATCTGCTGACTATCGACGGAGTAGAGAAATTACACGGCTGCAAACACCACTGTCTGCCCGACATGATTGAAGTGGGCAGCTATATCGGTCTGGCGGCCATGACCCGTTCGGAAATTACAATAAAAGATGTCAATATCCGGCAATTAGGTATTATTCCGGAAGCATTCCGAAAATTAGGAATCCGGGTAGAGGAAAAAGGCGACGATTTATATATTCCACGCCAGGAACACTATATGATTGAAGATTTCATCGATGGTTCTATCCTAACCATCGCGGATGCCCCTTGGCCCGGATTAACCCCCGACCTGTTAAGTGTATTTTTGGTTGTAGCCACTCAAGCCAAAGGCAGTGTTCTGATACATCAGAAAATGTTTGAAAGCCGCCTTTTCTTTGTCGATAAACTTATCGACATGGGAGCAAAAATCATTCTTTGTGATCCTCATCGGGCTACGGTTATCGGACAAAATCATGAATCGCAATTACGGGCTACCAAGATGACATCACCCGATATCCGGGCCGGTATTGCTCTACTGATAGCAGCCTTATCCGCTAATGGGAAAAGCTCTATCCACAATATTGACCAAATCGACCGAGGCTATGAACACATTGATGAAAAATTAAATGCCATTGGTGCCGAAATTATCAGATTTGCTTAATAATAACACTCGAACAAATAAAACACTAACAACATGAAAAGTTTTTTTAAATATGTACTAGCAACCATCGTCGGATTCATCATTATTAATATATTGATGTTATTCGTTTTCTTTGGATTTATTGGAGCTGTAGCCACTATGGGAGACAAAACAGTGGAAGTCAAAGACAACAGTATACTGGAAATCACATTGAACAATACTATTTCAGACCGGACATCCACCAATCCGTTCGATAACCTGGATTTTATATCCATGAAACCTTCCCAGCCTTTAGGATTGAATAATATTCTGAAAAGTATCCGGCATGCTGCCAACGATTCTAAAATAAAAGGTATCTATCTTAATTTGACAGATATACAAAGCTATTTCATTCCGTTTGCCACTACGGAAGAGATTCGGAATGCTTTACTTGAGTTCAAAGAAAGCGGAAAATTTATTTATAGTTATACCAACTTGGGATATTCACAGACAGCTTATTATTTAGCCACTGCGGCAGACAGTATTTTCGTAAATCCGGAAACCCCACTAATGCTGATGGGCTTGGGAAGCAATCTGATTTTTTATAAAGATTTGTTGGATAAAATCGGCGTACAGGCAGAGATTATTAAAGTAGGAAAATACAAATCTGCCGTAGAACCATTTACCCGTAGAGAAATAAGCGAAGCCAACCGAGAGCAAATTTCTTCTTATTTAAATTCTTTATGGGGAAATATCTTAACAGGTATTGCCAAAGAGCGGAATATTTCCATCGATTCATTAAACTGGCTGGCTAACCATTTAAGCTACCGTACCTCTCAAGAAGAACAAGAATTCGGGCTATATGACGGGGTATGTTATGAGGATGAAATGCTTCTTCGGCTAAAAAATAAATGTAATATTCCGGCTGATAAAAAGTTAAAACTTATCTCTCTCGTAGATTACGGTAAAACTTTAACGAAACATTCTTCCGAGAAAAATAAAATCGCCGTTATTTACGCTTCCGGCGAAATCGGTATGAACCAAAGCGCCAAGGCTATCGGCCCCGAATTGGCAAATACTATCCGCCAAGTTAGAGAAAATAAAAATGTAAAAGCAGTCGTATTGCGTGTTAATTCTCCAGGTGGAAGTGCCCTAACTTCTGATATTATCTGGCGGGAAGTTGCTTTAACAAAGGCAACGAAACCGGTAATTGTATCAATGGGCAACGTAGCCGCTTCCGGCGGGTATTACATTTCTTGTGCTGCCGATACTATTCTCGCAGATCCAATGACACTAACCGGTTCTATTGGCATTTTCGGTCAATTCTTTACCGGCGAAAAACTCATTAAAGACAAGCTAGGCTTGACAAGCAGTACCGTAAAAACCAATGAACACAGTGATTTCGGAGGCGCTTATCCACTGCCCTTGCCTATAAGCAACCGTCCACTTACCGCTTACGAAAAACAAGTACTTCAAAATTATATCGAAAACGGCTATGAAACATTCCTCAACCGAGTTGCAGAAGGTCGCCACATGACACGCGACGAAGTACATGAAGTTGCGCAGGGACGAGTATGGACAGGCAAACAAGCTGTCAAAGTCGGATTGGTCGATATCCTCGGCGGATTGGATGATGCCATTGTTATTGCTGCAGCAAAAGCCGGTTTGGAAAAATATTCCCTTACGGAATATCCGGTAGAAAAGAATCCTTTTGAAGAACTTTTCAGCGGACTATCCGCTTCCGTGAAAGCCAAAATATTGCAAAACGAATTGGGTGAGTATTACACTACTTTCTACCAGCTAAAGGACATCATGAACAGCCAGCAAGGTCTTGTTTCCCGTATTCCTTACGACATTACATTTAATTAACGGATATACGACAATAGAATTACATGGCCTTTCTGAAAGTCATATTATTACCACTAAGTTGCCTTTACGGATTTATTGTCGGTATAAGAAACTTTTTCTTTAATAATGGAATACTGAAATCCAAAAGTTTCAGTATTCCTATTATTTGTGTCGGCAACATTTCCGTCGGAGGTACAGGCAAAACCCCCCATACGGAACAAATTATCTCCGCCTTATCCAATGACTTTCAGATTGCCTGCCTCAGTCGGGGCTATAAACGTCATACCAAAGGATTTATTTTGGCTAAAACGGATTCTACTGCAGATGAAATCGGAGACGAACCTTTGCAAATAAAAAACAAATTCCCGAATATCCAAGTCGCATGCGACGCTAAACGAACAAGAGGTATTGAAAAACTACTCTCTCTATCTCCTCAACCGGAAGTTATTATATTGGATGATGCTTTTCAGCACCGCTATGTAAAAGCCGATAAAAATATTGTATTAATCGACTACAATCATCCGTGCTACAAAGACTATCTGCTACCCGCAGGGCGCTTACGGGAAACATGCAGTGCTTTAAAAAGAGCCGATTATCTTATTGTGACCAAATGTCCGGAAACTCTTTCTCCCATTGAGCAAAGATTATTTCATAAACATTTAAAAATAAAGCCCTATCAGCAACTCTTTTTTACGACAATGCGATATGGTAGTATCTTAAGTCTGAAAGCCGATCTCCCCGCTCCATGTCTAAGCAATAAAAGTTCTATTCTTTGTGTTACAGGTATTGCCCACCCGGCACCCTATATCCAATATTTAAGACAATTCACCTCAAATATTACAGTTCTTGAATATCCAGACCATCATCATTTTTCAAAACGGGATATTCGCCATATCACATCCTCTTTTGAAGAGATTCTTAATACGGAAAAATATATTTTTACCACTGAAAAAGATGCCTCTCGTTTAAAAGGATGCCAATTGCCACAAGAAATAAAGGAAAAAATCTATTATATTCCTATTGAACCAATATTTTTAAATAAAAAAGAACTATTCATTCAAGACTTAAAAAACTATGTTACAAAAAATAAAAAATAGCGCTGCTTACCTCTCCAGTTTCCTTGACAAAGAAGAATATTCAATAGGTATCATATTAGGCACCGGATTAGGTGAACTGGGCAAATCCATTGAAATCCGACACACTATTCCTTATTCAGCTATTCCTAATTTCCCCGTATCGACAGTCGAAGGACATAAAGGCAATCTGCTTATCGGACAATTCGGCGGGAAAAATATCATCGCCATGCAAGGACGCTTCCATTTCTACGAAGGCTATTCCATGCAAGAAGTAACTTTCCCGATAAGGGTACTACGTCAGTTAGGTGTAAAAACACTTTTCGTATCGAATGCAGCAGGTGGAGTAAACACAAATTTTCTGGTCGGAGACTTAATGATTATTACCGACCACATTAATCTTTTCCCCGAACACCCGCTTCGAGGCAAGAACATAAATGAATTGGGCCCTCGTTTTCCCGGCATGACAGACGCTTACAGTCCTCGTATTATCCAGATAGCAGAAGAATGCAGCAAGGAATTGGGCATCAAATTACAAAAAGGTGTATATGCAGGATTGCAAGGACCATCTTTTGAAACTCCAGCGGAATATCACTGGATAAGAGTTATCGGTGGCGACGCCGTTGGTATGTCCACTGTTCCAGAAATCATCGTGGCAAGACACATGGGCATAGAATGTTTCGGAATTTCAGTAATTACCAATAGTACGGCATCTCCCGAATTAATTAAAACCAATCACGAGGAAGTACAAGACATTGGCAACACAGCTCAACCCCGTATGACTGCTCTTTTCCAAGCTATTATATCCAAATTGTAATAGATAAATCAGTTTAGTATGTTTTCAATGACAGGGACGAGAACTGCTGTCATCATTCCCATCAACCCGATGGCCAATCCACTGATTGCTCCTTCTATCGTCCCCAATTCCATTGCTCGCGCCGTTCCCAACCCGTGAGCAGCTGCCCCCATAGCCAAACCTTTGGCTATTTTGCTGGTTATCCCCAATTTATTCAAAACAAAAGGACCTGTGATACTACCGAATATGCCGACAACTATCACAACAATTGCCGTAATAGCAGGTATTCCTCCCGATTTGGCAGCAATACTTATAGCTATCGGGGTCGTAACGGATTTAGGTTGCAGAGAAGCTATCAATATCCTATCGGCATCAAAAAATGCAGCAATATATATCACACTCAATATCCCAACAACACTCCCCACAAATACTGCCGTAAGAATGGAAATCATGTTCTCCTTCAAACAAGCCACCTGTTCATATAACAAGTAACCCAGTACAACTACGGAAGGTCCTAACAAAAAAGTAATGATCCGACTACCCTGTTCAAAAGATTCATAGGAAATTCCCAACACTCGGGTAATAGCAGTCAGAACAGGTATAGAAATCAATACGGGATGAAGCAATGCCAAACGGGTTTTACGATATAACCATACGGCACAAAGATAAACACCTACAACTAACGTCAGTATAAATACTTCGGAATTCAACAAACTTTCCATACCTATTTCTTTCTTTTCTCCAACCACTGCTGAATAAAAGCAACAGTCACTATTACCAACACTGTACTAAGGGCACACACTGTCAGTATTGCCTGCCAATGTTTAGATAAAATATCCATTGCATTCACTATACCGACTCCCGCCGGAATAAAAAACAAGACCATGTTTTCACTTAAGAACTTTACCACAGGTCTTATTCTCTCCGGTTTTACTATTTTCAGACACAAAGCTGTGAAAAGCAACATCATCCCTACGACATTTCCCGGAATAAATCCCGATATCAACCAGGCAACAAACTCCCCTAAAGCATAAAAAAACAATATAATGAAAACTCCCGTCAACATAGCATCCTAATTAGAGTCTACAAGGAATTTTGTAAAATTTCCTCTGCTTTTTTCAAGGATTCCACCTTGCCTAAATCCATCCACAATAACCCTTCCGGTGCCGGATAGGCTTTTATTTCCATTTTGTCTGCCACTGAAAGATAAAAATCTATAATTGAAAATCTTTCTTCCCTCTCTTGCATTTCTTGCAAAAGTTCAGGAGAAATAACATGGATTCCCCCAAAAGCATAAGCAGTATATTTTTCAGGAGAAAACTCCGGATAGGGAGACTTTACCTCATCTGTTTTCTTATTCTCCCAACCGCACAAACGCTTCCGAGCATCAAATAGCAAATAACGAGAGGTATTACGTTCAGCTACTAATAAAGAAGCCTGCGACGCTGAACGACAATGCATTGTATAAAAGGCTGTCAAATCCAAATTGGATAATATATCCACATTATAAATTAATACCGGCTGTTTACCGCTAAAATAGTGAGCAGCTTTCCGGATTCCACCGCCAGTATCCAAAAGTCCGTCTCGTTCATCCGAAATATCGATAGATAAACCGAAATTCCGATTTTCTTGCAGGAAGTCAATAATCTGCTGTCCGAAATGATGAATATTAACAACAATATGCGTACAACCGGCTATTTTTAATCGCTGTATCACTCGCTCTAACATGGTTTTCCCTCCGACCGGCACTAATGCTTTAGGCATATTTTCTGTTAATGGCCGCAAACGGGTACCCAAGCCTGCGGCAAAAATCATGGCTTCCATAAGTTAATCTAATATTAATCCCCGATAAATACGTTCAATATGTTGCTCCCTATGTATCAAATGAATTCTTACCCCATACTTCTTATGCAAATGTTCTGCCATGTGTTGTGCGGAGTAAACCGAACGATGCCGCCCTCCAGTACACCCGAATGCAACCATCAAATGTGTAAATCCCCGCTTCAAATAACGTTCTACAGAAGCATCCACCAAGCTGTAAACGTGTACAAGGAATTTCTCTATCTCCCCATCTTCATCCAAAAAACGGATAACAGCCTCATCTAAACCGGTCAAGGTTTTATATTCCTCGTACTTCCCCGGGTTATGAATCGCCCGGCAATCAAATACAAAGCCTCCTCCATTCCCTGATATGTCTTCCGGAATACCTTTCGGATAGGAAAAACTGTATACTTTAACCTCTAATTCTTTCCTTTCAACTGGATGTTTATACTGCTCCAACGTCGTCAATTGTCGTAAGATTTCTTCCAGATAAGAACATTCCGGCAAGCCTTCCAGCAACCACTCCCGTAAATTATCTATTGCAGCCGGTACGCTCTGTAAGAAATGAGATTTCTTTTCAAAATATCCTCTAAAACCGTAAGCACCCAACACCTGCAATATCCGAAATAAGACAAAATAATGTAATTGTTGCCGAAACACTCCTTCATCTACAAGCATATAGTGTTTTAATTCGGTTAGATATTCCTGCAATAATTCCTCCCGCAACCCGTCCGGAAATTTTGCCCTTGCCTGCCATAGAAAAGATACCACATCATAATGAACAGGACCTTTTCTTCCCCCCTGAAAATCAATAAACCACGGTTCTCCTTTTCGCACCATTACATTACGAGACTGAAAATCACGGTACATAAATGTATCTGCTGACGTTTGCAACAATAAATCTGCCAACCGTTCAAAATCATCTTCCAGATAGTTTTCCTGAAAATCAATACCGGCAGCTTTCAAAAAACAATATTTGAAGTAGTTCAAATCCCAAAGTATAGAACGCCTGTTGAATTCCGCCAAAGGGTAACACTTTGAAAAATCCATTCCCTCTGCCCCTTTACATTGCAATGCCGGAAGCAATTTTACCGTGCTTTTTAATAGAGAAACTATTTCTTCACTCCATATACCCGTATTCCGACATTCTGCCATTGCATCAAACAAAAGCACATCTCCTAAATCTTCCTGCAAATAAGCTTTACCGTCTTCCGTACAAGCATATACCTGAGGCACCGGCAATCCTTTCTCTTTGAAATGCCGGGACATATAAAAAAATGCCCCGTTTTCTTCGCAAGAAGTACCCCATACACCAATAAACGAATACCGCGTGTTTTTTAAACGAAAATATTGTCTGGCAGAACCGGAAGCAGGAAATTCCGTCACCTCTTTTGCCTGCTCACCAGTATAGTCCGAAAACAATTTTTTCAATACCGCTATTACCATATCTTTTCTTATTATTCTGCGAAAATAATATTTAAAAGCTGGAATCAGAAACAGAAGAAAAAAAATAGAAGCGAGCAGAAGAAATAAAAAAATTTTCCATTTCTTTTGTGATTTACAACGAATAGCATATCTTTGCAAGCCATTACAAAGAAATAATAATAAATTTATATACGATATGAAAGAGGGCATACATCCGGAGAATTACAGATTAGTAGCGTTTAAAGATATGTCTAACGGAACGACTACTATTACGAAATCATGTGCTGCGACCAAAGAAACAATAGAGATTGACGGCGTTGAGTATCCATTGGTAAAATTGGAAATTTCTAATAGTTCACATCCTTTTTACACGGGTAAAGTGAAATTAGTTGATACTGCTGGTCGTGTCGATAAATTTATGAATCGGTATAAAACTCACATGGAGAACAGAAAGAAATAAATTTCTGATTGTATTTTGTATTAAACGAGAGTCTGATAAAAAAATCGGACTCTCGTTTTTTATTTGCTGTTACATCACTCACACCTTAAGACAATACCCTCCCAGTTTTAGATTTCTTTATTCCATGAAAAGTCTTTATCTTTGTTTAACTTAAACTCAAAATAGCAATATCAATGGCACAAATACCTTCCATTCCCAAAGGAACAAGAGATTATTCACCGGAAATTATGGTGAAGCGTAATTATATCTTTGATACGATTAAAAGCGTATTCAAATTATATGGGTATATGCCCCTCGAAACACCGGCAATGGAAAATTTATCGACCCTTATGGGGAAATACGGAGAAGAAGGTGACAAATTGCTTTTCAAAATCCTCAATTCCGGCGACTTCCTTTCCCATATCTCAGAAGCGGAATTAAATGAAAAAAATAGTCTGAAATTAACGAACAAAATTTCAGAAAAAGGATTACGATATGATTTGACTGTTCCTTTTGCCCGCTTTGTTGTTCAGCACCAATCTGAAATCACTTTCCCATTCAAACGCTATCAGATACAGCCTGTTTGGCGGGCAGATCGTCCTCAAAAAGGACGCTACAGGGAATTTTATCAATGTGATGTTGATGTCGTAGGCAGTGACTCCCTTTTAAATGAAATCGAATTAATTCAGATCGTAGACGAAGTATACCGGCGGCTAAAATTAAGAGTACGCCTGCTTATTAACAACCGCAAAATTTTGGCAGGAATTGCAGAAACCATCGGTTATCCCGACAAACTCACAGATATTACAGTTGCCATTGATAAAATGGAAAAAATCGGAATTGAAAATGTAAATGCCGAATTGCGTGAAAAAGGACTCACAGAAGAAGCCATATCCAAGCTACAACCGATTCTCAATTTAACTGGAAACAACGAAAAGAAGCTGCAACAATTACGCACAATCTTACAGACAAGCCCCATTGGTTTAAAAGGTATTGAAGAATTAACACAAGTTTTCGATTACCTCGCCGCATTACCTGTTCAAACAGAAATAAAATTAGATTTGACACTTGCCCGAGGATTAAGTTATTATACAGGAGCTATATTTGAAGTAAAAGCCCTGGATGCTGAAATGGGTAGTATTACCGGTGGTGGAAGATACGATGATTTGACCGGCATCTTTGGACTGAAAAATGTCTCTGGCGTCGGAATATCATTCGGGGCTGACCGAATCTTTGATGTAATGACACAATTAAATCTATTTCCGGAAGATGCCAATGCAACAACCCGCATCCTTTTCGTAAATTTTGGAAGCCGGGAAGAGCATTTCTGCCTTCCACTCGTTCAAAAACTTCGGAGTGAAGGCATTAATGCAGAAATATATCCAGAACCTGCCAAAATGAAAAAGCAAATGACTTATGCCGACAGGAAAAGAATACCTTTCGTTGCGTTAATCGGCGAAAATGAAATCAAAGAAGGTAGAGTAAGTTTAAAAAACATGACTACCGGTGAACAGGCCGATATCAAAATAGACGAGTTAGTTGCAAACTTGAAATAAGAATTCAATTTTACCACGATGTTACATTATATTTCTCCAGCTCCACTAACATTTGATACTATCGACCGCATTTTAAAAGAGCATCTCCAACTTGCACTTTCGGAAGAGAGTAAAAAACTTATTTGTGACTGCAAAAACTATTTAGATCAAAAAATAGCTGCTTCTGGTAAACCGTTGTACGGTATCACCACGGGATTTGGCTCCCTTTGTAAAATCAATATTTCCCCAAAAGACTTGAGCCAATTGCAAGCTAATTTAGTCATGTCGCACGCTTGCAGTATCGGTACACCTATTGAGCCCGTTATTGTAAAACTGATGCTTCTACTAAAAGCTCACGCTCTTTCATTAGGAAAATCTGGGGTTCAATTGGCTACTGTAGAAAGAATTATTGATATGTTCAATCACGACGTACTGCCAGTAGTACGCGAACTTGGTTCACTCGGGGCTTCCGGAGACTTGGCTCCGTTAGCCAATCTATTCCTGCCATTAATCAACGAAGGAGAAGTATATTATAAAGGAGAAATCCGCCCGGCTGCTGAAGTAAATGCCGAGCTTAATTGGTCCCCCGTTACATTAGGAGCCAAAGAGGGGCTAGCACTATTGAACGGGACTCAATTCATGAGTTCACATGCCGTTTACGCTCTTCTCAAAGCATTCAATCTCATCAAATACGCAGACATCATAGGAGCTATTTCTTTGGATGCTTATGATGGTCGTATCGACCCGTTCCTTCCTCAAATTCATGCGGCACGTCCTCATCCCGGACAGATTGAGACTGCCAGAAATATTCGCACTCTCTTAAAAGGCTCCGAATTTCAAAAGAAAGACAAAACCCGTGTACAAGATCCTTATTCTTTCAGATGTATGCCTCAAGTACATGGAGCTAGTAAAGATACAATTATGTATGTTGCCTCCGTTGTCGAACGTGAAATCAATTCCGTTACGGATAATCCGACCATTTTTATGGAAGATGATATGATTATTTCCGGAGGCAACTTCCACGGCGAACCTTTAGCAATGGTATTGGATTTTCTAAGTATAGCTGTTGCTGAATTAGGGAGTATTTCCGAAAGACGCACTTACCGTCTGATTTCCGGAGACAGAGGCAATATTCCCGAATTTTTAGTAGCTAATCCCGGCCTCAATTCCGGTTTTATGATTCCGCAATATGCAGCTGCTGCCATTGTCAGCCAAAATAAACAACTCTGCACTCCTTGTTGTGTAGATTCCATCCCATCCTCCAATGAACAGGAAGACCACGTCAGTATGGGAGGTAACGCAGCAACTAAAACGATAAAAGTAATTAAAAATACCGAAAGAATTTTAGCCATCGAATTAATGAATGCGGCACAAGCCATTGACTTACAACGCCCCCTTAAAACGTCACCTTATTTGGAAGATTTTCTAGAAGAATTCCGAAAAATTGTCCCATTCAATCAATCAGACCGGGTCATGTATAAAGACATCGATGCTGCAACCAACTTCTTAAAATACGGAGACTTTAAAAATTTTGAAGAATAATCTTCTTTATTTTAAAATAATAGAGAGCACGAATGTGCTCTCTTTCTTTTTTATTCTTCAATTATCAACCGGAATCCTGACCCGTGAATATTATCTATCTTGATTTTCTCATCGTCCCTAAAATATTTACGTAATTTCGTAATGTATACATCCATACTTCTGGCCGTAAAATAATCATTTGTCCCCCAAATTTCCGTAAGCGCTTTATCCCGATGTAATAATCTGTCCCGATACTCATACAACATTTCCAATAAATGAGCCTCTTTAGGAGTTAACTTGGTCACCTTTTCATCCTTAGTTATTGTCCGCAACTCCGTATTAAAAAGAAATTGCCCTAGTTGTATAAACTTCGGTTTAGGCTCTTCTATCTCACCTTCGCAACGAGCCAAAATAGCCTTTATCTTTAAAATCAACATCTCTGAATCAAAAGGCTTTATAATATAATCATCTGCCCCAATAGTATAACCCAGTTTCATGTCTTCTTTCAAACTCTTGGCTGTAATATAGACAAAAGGAATCGCCGGAGCAATCTCCCGAATCTTTTTACCTAACGTAAAACCGTCCATTTGAGGCATCATCACATCCAACAAACAAATATCATATCTGTCTTTACGAAATGCTTCTAATCCTTCATTTCCATTCACACACAACGTTACTTCATATTCCGACAATTCAAGATAAGATTTCAATACCGACCCAAAACAGGGGTCGTCTTCCACTAATAGTATTTTATGCGCCATACACTGTATAATTAAAATAATGCTTTATATCTATCATTAAAAAATTAATTCTATTAACGTTCCTTTATTTTTCCTAGATGTCAGGCGTACATTTCCTCCATGCAATTCCACAATATTCTTCACATAGTTTAATCCCAATCCAAAACCTTTCACATTATGCAAATTACCCGACGAAACCCGATAAAAACGTTGAAAAACCTTTTTCTGTAATTCTTTAGAAATACCTATACCATGATCTCTTACCCCAATAACAAAATGCTTACCCTCTTTTTTAGTATACACCTCAATGACTGGGACTTCGACTGAATATTTTACAGCATTATCCAATAGATTACAAATCACATTCATCATATGCACCTCATCAGCCTCCCACTTGAAATCCTGTGCATTAAATTCCACCGTCAATATCCCCCCAGCATTCTGTACCTGCAACAAAAAAGTTTCGGCCGCAGCTTCTATCAATTTATTTATATCTATTTCCGTTTTATTCAATGGTAACTCCCCGCAATCAAGTTTTGCCTGCTGCAAAATACGTTCCACATACACATTCATCCTATCATTTTCACTCCGAATAATATCATTAAATCTTAAAAGACTCTCTTTATCTTCCAACACCTTTTCTTTCGCCATCGCCGCAGTTGCCAATGAAATCGTCGCAATAGGCGTTTTGAATTCATGCGTCATATTATTAATAAAATCATTCTTAATGACCGATAATTTCTGTTGCCGCATAATCACAACAATTGTTATGATAAAAACAAAAAGCAATCCGAAAACACAGAAACCTGAAGCTAACAAAAGCCATCCCATATTTCCCGAAATAATCTTCTGTACAGAATCAAAACTCACCCCCAAATAATAATTCTTAGGAATATAATCATTCGGAAATAAAGCGACATAATAAAAATTACGCACATCCCTTTCTTTTACCTTATTCAATACATCCTCCTTCGTCAATATCTTATAAGAAAAAGGTATCTCTATTTTATTTTCTCGAAAATACACGCTTAGCAAATTTTCTAAATCAACCTGCCTTAATCTTTGCTCTACGGGAATATTTCCGGTCTCTTTCTCCTGTATTAGCCGAATAGTCAACTCCTGCATCCTCCCTTTCAGCACTTCATAAGAAGAATTCATCGTTTGTATTACCAATTCTTGAGTCATCTCTTCTTCCACCCTTTTCTGACCCGGAAACATATTTTGAACAGACAGATATGTAATCCCCCCTTGCCGAGAAGTTCCTTGTCTTTGAGAAGTTATATAAGTAACTTGGCTATTGGACTGTATCTGATAATTCATTCGATTGACATACCTCACATAATTAACCTCCTCTATTCGATTTACAACCCGGTTCAAAACATCATATACCTTAGAAGAAAAGCGATCCCGTTGCTCCTCAAAAGCATGTTTTATCCACAGCCACTGCACCACAACTACCGTAGAAAAAGCGAGCAGCATTATAACCAATAACAATCTGAGTATCACTTTCTTTATCATGCCATTGATTTTTACGGCTTATGCAATCTTTTTTCCAATACTTTGTAAAGCTGACTATTTTTATTCTCGATACTCAACTCATGAAACAATTCCCTTTGAATATCCACACTATCACGCAACTCATTTTCAATCAACACCAACGATAAATCATGTGATAAATTTGCCTGAATCAATCTTTTAATATAAGCATCCCGATAACATTGAATACGCTCTTTTAGTTTTATCAAACGTTCTAAACGCTCTTTGTCACCACTCGTACGATTTGTTCTACGTACCATCCTGCTGATTGAATTATCAATCTCTTCTATCGGTTTCCCATATGTAGCCTTAAAAAAACTTTTCAGCTTCGCATATTCACTTTCCAGATTCCCCCCGCTTACAAACAAACTGTCATTTCCTATAGTCCCGCCAATTCGCATACCGCTCCGCTCATCCAAAATAAAATCAAGCAAACATCTTCCCTCAAATTCAAGCCAAACCTTTGCAGGCAAATTCAAAGAAGGAACATGCCAGGCTATTCGGGTATCTTCCGTCTGTGAAACAACAATAAGTGTATCCAAAGAAACAGGATCAATCATCATTAACTTTATCTCACCCTGCAAATCTGCTATCTCTCCTTCAATTTTTACATCATTTGAAACACATCCTCCCAAAAACAACACCAATCCCAGATATAATATTCTTAATCTAATCATACATAACTCTTTCATTATTTTGCAACAGACTGTCAAGCACTGTTTCAATCATCTTACCGGAAGGACGGGGAGCATCAGGATTCAAAATCTGACCATCCTTGCCTATCAAAACAAAACGAGGTATACTGACAACCATATAATCCGAGCGAAAACCACCACATTCTTCCGATAAAGCATGAAGCCCACCATACCTTTTTTGTGCTAATAACTCGCGCCAAGCCATTTCATTTTTAAGTCCGTCAATAGACACTGTTAAAAAACGAATCGCTCTTCCTGCATACCTCTTTTCAAGCTCCATCAAATAAGACAATTCATTTTTACAGGGAGCACACCACGAAGCCCACACCATCAAATACAGATAAAAACCGCGATAATTCGATAAACTCACGTTCCCACCCTCTTGTGTCTTCAGTGAAAAATCCGGAGCAGGTTTTCCTGCCTGCAATCGCTCCCACTGCTCTACCATTCTATTGATAAAATCCAACTTATTCAAATCAGAACACTCCCGCCGAAAAATATTCAACATATATTCAGCCCCTTGCAAACCATTATTCTCCCAAATATACCGATAAATAACTTCCGACAACAAAAAATTACGAATCTCTTTATCCTGAAAATTATCTAAAATATAATCCACAAGTTCATCAGAATAATTTTTATCAACTTTCCTGTCATACCCATTCTGAAAATACACATAACCAAGAACAAACCTGCGATATGCTTTAGTTACAAACAAATCCTCCGCAGACAAAGAAAACGATGTCAAAAAATTTCGTAAAGCCGCCCCCATCCTATAAAGCGAATCCCCCGTAAACTGTTTATGATATATCGGATAAAAAATAGCTTTCTCCCCTATGGAAAAACAAATTCGTTGTTTTTCTGATTCCGTAAACAACTTATTAAAATTCTTTGCTTCTAAAAGTTGCACCCTTTCATTAATTATCTCCTGCATCCTCTGTACAAACTCACTCTCATTCAATAAATAATCATCCTTATTAACAAAATTCATCATCTCCTGCTCTTTCAGATAAGTATTAATCCCTCCTAAAACTCCCTTGCATATCAAAGAAGCCTGCACATTCTGACCATTCGTATAAATTTCGACATCTTCCCCTGGAACCAAAAAAAGATCTACGGAATGAGGTATCAATGAAGCATAAGTTCCTTCTTTCAAAGGAATCCTTCCCGAAAAGAAATTATCCTCATCCAAATAAAAAGTATAAATACTATCCTTTGTTGAAATCGCTATAACAGAATCACCGTTTTCAATTCGGCCGCTAATCAAGACAAAACCTTTTTTGTTGCAGGCACACAATATAAAAAACAAGCCAATCCAAATTGCTATTTTCATTTACCTCTGCTTAATCATTATAAACAAAAATAAAAAAAGCAATACGAACTTCATGTTAAAAAAAACCTAATAAATAAAGAGGCGGTCACGAAAATGACCGCCTCCTCTATTATTCTATGTAAAAATTTATTTTACAATCGCCTTAAAATCGGCATTCTGGAAATATTTTGCAAACTCAATATCCGTTTCTGCCAACTTCTTCATAGAAGAATCCTTAGCGCAAGCGTCTTTCAAATTAGACATCACGGTAGCAGAATCATTATTCTTAGCACCGATAACAGCTTTCAAATAAGAAGCTAATGCCGTATCATTCTTGCCATCTTCCAATTTCTTCGATGCAACACTTGTATTACCTGCCAACAAATTAGCCAATGCAGCATTCACACAGTTACAGCTACCGAAATAATTAACAGCATCTTTATAATTACCTTTGATGATAGCAACAATACCTTTATTATAATTTACTTCATTTCCGGCACCCGTTGCTGCACCAAATAATACTTCAGCCTCTTTTACATTACCGTTTTTCAATTCAACTGCACCCAAATTGTTTTTAACAATCTTGTTGTTAGAAGATAATGCATTAGCTTTTTCAAAGTGAGCTTTAGCCTGAGCAACTTTACCCGTTTCAAACAAAACCATTCCGGCATCATTGAAACCTCTCCAATCATTCGGGAATTGAGAAATAGCAGCTTCATACACAGCTAATTTATCAGCATTGCTTTCAAATAAAGTAGCAGCATAAAGCAATTCTTCCACATTCAATTCAGACGGTTTAGTTTGTGCCAATTCTCTGATTTGCTCATCGCTCTTACCAATACGTTCTGCATTCACAACAAATTTAGAACGTCTTAACTTCGGAAGAATCTGATCAGCAATAACAGAATAAGCAGAAGCGATATTCTTAATCTCTCTCTCTCTTACTTCTGGATCGGTATGCATTGCCAATACACGAAGAATTAATTCTTTGTCACGAATACTGGATGCTTCCATAGCTTTCTTGAAACCTTCCCAATCCTCTGCAACAACATACTTTTTAAAGAAATCCAAATCTTTATATTCCTCAACCTTATTCTTCTTCATATTATTCTTCAAGAAATCGGTAGCAGAACCTTCACGCTTATTAGCCAATCTGTCATTCCAATTATAAGTTCCATCAGGAGATGCATAAGATTGAATTTCTACATTCTTTAATTTCAGATTTTCGTCAGCTTTAGCATCTTTCAAAAATTGTTCCATTGCTTTAATCTCTTCCGACTTCACTTGATTATTTCTAACCTGTGCGGAATTAATCAAATAATAGATAGCTGATTCGTTCTGCTCCGGAGTAATCCGTTGGAAAGCATCTTTCCCCAATACAACAGCCGGCTGATTATTCACCAAAGTAGCCGTCGCCACAATACCGTCTGCCACTTTCACCGGATCGAAATCCACAGTCTTAAGTCCTTTAGACGCCTGAACCTTCACTACTAACTCAGAAAGTCTCATTGCATCTTCATAAGGAAGCTGTCCCATATAAGAAATAGTTTTTCCCGTTTCATAAGGAACAACCGTATTATTTCCCTGAACATTCTCTCCTTGAAGAGTTCTTGATGCAAAAGCCTTCTCACCTCCCTCATATTTCAACACGGGAGTTGCCACAATCGTAACATTTTTATTGAAGAACTTCGGAGGAATGGTCACATCTATTTTTACATCAACCATTTCACCTTTTTCTTCCAAAACTTCTGGGGTTACATCGTATTTTAACTCTCCTGCTCTCTTCTTCATTTTATTCAAAGGAGAACACGATGTTACTACCAACCCTGCCAACACTAAAGTTGTAACTACGCTAATTGTCCGTTTCATAATTGTTTACAAATTTATTTTATAACATTAATTAGTCTTAAATACGGAAAGCAAATGTATAAAAAAATCTCAAACTATTTGCTTCTAATACAAATTATTGCAAAATAATTGAATATTTTCTTCAAAACAGTGAAAATTTTCAACCATTATCCCTCATTAAATTTGTGTAAAATCAATCTCCGCGCCGCATCCATCGCTTTCTCCAATCCCTCCGGATTCGCACCTCCGGCAGTTGCAAAAAATGCCTGTCCTCCACCGCCGCCATTCATTTCTTTGGCCGCCTCTCTAACAATTTGTCCCGCATTCAGTCCATACTCTTCCACCAAAGAATTACTAATCATCACCATCAAATAAGGTTTATTATCTGCAATACCCCCTAATACGGCTATCATTTTCTCAAACTCACCCTTTAATTGGAATACCACATCTTTTACCTTAGCTTGAGGCAAATCAACCTGCTTAAAAATGACATTTATCCCCCGGACAACTGTTTTTTCATTCTTCAATCTGTCCTTCATAAGCCTTAAACTTTCCGCCTCAAACTTCTGCAAATCTTTTTTCAACCCCTCATTCTCCTGCAACAACGTAGTAATATTCTCCATCACCCCCTTATTAGACTTAAACATCCTCTCTACATCCTTCATTAAATTAAAATAATTGACGATATACTCCTCCGCTTTGTCTGCCGTAATAGCCTCAATTCTTCTCACCCCGGCAGAAACAGAACTCTCGCCCACAATCTTGAAAAAACCGATTTGTCCGGTAGCGGCAACATGGGTACCCCCACACAACTCAACGGAATCATCATACTTAATCACCCTTACCAAATCCCCGTACTTCTCACCGAAAACAGCAATCGCCCCCATCTCCTTCGCCTTCGACATCGGAACAGCGCGACACTCCTCCAAAGGAATATTTCTCCGAATCAAACGATTGACAATCGCAGCCACCTCTGCCAACTCCTCATCCGTTACCTTCTGAAAATGAGAAAAGTCAAAACGCAAATGTTCATCGCTCACATAAGAACCCTTTTGTTCCACATGCTCTCCGAGTACCTTCCGCAAAGCATAATCCAACAAATGAGTCGCAGAATGATTATTAGCAATCAACACTCGGCGATGCAAATCAACCTTCGCCTGAAACACCTGCGTCACATCAACCGGCAACTTCTCCGCCAAATGGATAGTCAAACCATTCTCCTTCTTCGTATCGACAATCCGAATCCGTTCATCCGCACCTTCCAGCCAGCCCGTATCACCGACCTGTCCTCCTCCTTCTCCGTAAAACGGAGTAATATTAAACACTAAATGATAAAGCGTCTTCCCTTTCGTCACAACTCTTCTATAACGGGCAATCTTCACTTCCGTCTCCGTATAATCGTATCCGACAAACTGCTGTTCATCATCTCCCAATAATTCAACCCAATCATCCGTATCCACCGTAGAAGCCGAACGCGAACGTTCCTTTTGAGCCTCCAACTCTGCTTTAAACTCCTTCCTGTTCACAACCAAACCATGTTCACGTAAAATTAACTCGGTCAAATCCAACGGGAATCCATACGTATCATATAACTCAAACGCGACATTACCTGGAACTGTCAGAAAATCTTCCGCCTTTGTCTTTTCAATAATTCTATCCAACAGCTTAATACCCTTATCCAACGTCTTCAAAAAAGCATTCTCTTCCTCCTTCATTACTCGCTCTATCAACTGCAGTTGCGATTTCAACTCCGGATAATGCATACCCATACCTTCCATCAATACAGGCACCAGCCGATACATAAAAGCATCCTTTTGATTCAAATAAGTATAAGCATACCGCACCGCTCTTCTTAAAATCCGGCGAATCACATAACCGGCCTTTACATTAGACGGCAACTGCCCGTCCGTAATAGAAAAAGCAATCGTCCTCAAATGATCGGCAACCACCCGCATCGCCACATCCGTTTCTGCCGAAGCCCCATACTTTATCCCGCTCAATTCTGCTATTCTATCTATAATAGGAGTAAATACATCCGTATCGTAATTCGATGTTTTTCCTTGAACAGCCATACAAAGCCGTTCAAAACCCATACCCGTATCCACATTCGTATGGGGCAAATTTTCCAACGAACCATCCGCCTTCCGATTAAACTGCATAAACACCAAATTCCATATCTCAATCACCAATGGATTATCTTTATTCACCAACTCCCGACCCGGTTTCAAACGTCTCTCCTCCTCCGGACGCAAATCAATATGCAACTCGGAACAGGGACCGCAGGGTCCCATATCTCCCATCTCCCAAAAGTTATCCTTCTTATTACCATATAAAATCCGGTCTTCCGGCAAATAACTTTTCCACACCTCATACGCCTCATTATCCGGCCCCAATCGATCTTCCTTACTTCCCTCAAAAACAGTAGCATACAACCGTTCCTTATCCAGCTTCATCACCTCTGTCAAAAACTCCCACGCATAAGCTATCGCCTCCTTCTTAAAATAATCCCCGAAAGACCAATTGCCCAACATCTCAAACATCGTATGATGATATGTATCATGCCCCACCTCCTCCAAATCATTATGCTTTCCGGAAACCCTCAGACACTTCTGTGAATCGGCTGCCCGACAGTACTTGGTTGCCACATTCCCCAAAATAATATCCTTAAACTGATTCATCCCCGCATTTGTAAACATCAACGTCGGATCATCTTTTATCACCATCGGTGCCGAAGGCACAATCGTATGCTCTTTACTCCGAAAATAATCCAGAAACTTTTGTCTGATTTCAGCCGATCTCATCTTCTAAATATTAATTACGTTTAAATTGCCCCTCCTGTTCATCCCTTTCTTTTTACAAGGTTGCAAAATTAGATTATTTCTCTAACTTTGCATCGGAAAATCATAATATTTAAGTATCAAATGCCTAAAATAGGATATCGCTTCAACCCTGAAACCTTGTCTTATGACAAAATAGAAACTCCTTTAAGAGTTAAAATAGGAAGATTATTCAGAAAATTCTTTTCCTCTTTATCATTGGCAATCGTTATCTTTTTCGTCATTTCCGCAGTCATCGATTCTCCGGAAGAAAAAGCATTAAAACGGGAAAAAGAAGAAATACTGGCTCAATACAATTTACTGAGCAACGAAATCGGCAAATTGGATGCCGTACTGAAAAATCTGGAAGAACGGGATGACAACATCTACAGGGTAATCTTTGAAGCGGAACCCATCGACGCTGCTATCAGAAGAGTCGGTACGGGAGGGGTAAACAAATATGAAAAACTAAAAGACCTCAAGGACGCCGACTTAATCATCGGGGTAAGCAAAAAACTCGACGAATTATCAAAAGCCTTATACGTACAAAGCAAATCATATGACGAAATCGAAAAATTAGCCAAAAACAAAGTAGACATGATAGGCTCTATTCCTGCCATCATCCCGCTTTCTCTGAAAAACCCGAGAAATCGCGTATCTTCTTCTTTCGGCTATCGCATGCATCCATTCTACAAAACAGTCAAATTCCATGCAGGCATGGACTTCGCCGGAGCCGTAGGAACTCCCATTCACGCTACGGGCAACGGGAAAGTAATCCTGGTCAGTACACTTAAAGGCTACGGAAAATGCGTAATGATAGACCATGGATTCAGTTATCAGACTCTATACGGACACCTAGACAGCTACAATGTCAAAGTAGGTCAAACAGTAAAACGAGGAGATGTCATCGCCTATTTGGGAAACACCGGCGGCTTCTCCACCGGCCCACATTTACACTATGAAGTAAGAAAAAACAAAGTGCCGATGAACCCTATTAATTACTACTTCAACGACCTGAATCCTGATGAATACGACAATATTACCCATATTGCCAACAATACGGGACAAAGCATGGACTAACTTTCGATAGACAAACACATGAAACAAGAAAACCAACCGTTAAAAGTATACTATTCCATTGGCGAAGTCGCCGATATGTTTCATGTAAACACTTCTCTGATTCGCTTTTGGGAAAAAGAATTTGATATCATCAAGCCCCACAAAAATAAAAAGGGAAACCGTCAATTCACCAAAGCAGACATTGACAACTTCCACTTAATTTTTCATTTAGTCAAAGAAAAGGGCATGACACTCAAAGGCGCCCAACAAAAACTCAACGAACAGAAAAACGAAACCGAAGCAAATTTTGAAATCGTTAAAAGGTTACAAGCCGTTAAAAACGAATTAATTCAAATCAAAGCAGAGCTATCCAACGAGTAAATTATCATGCAAGTAAAAGACCTGACTTCTATCATAGAACAATACGCACCACTTAATTTACAGGAAAGCTACGATAATGCGGGTTTAATTTGCGGAGACACCGAAAACGAAGTCACTGCCGTACTTCTTTGCACCGATGTAACAGAAAGTGTCATTGACGAAGCAATCGCAGAAAACTGCAATTTAATCATCAGTCACCACCCGTTGACAATACAGCCGTTAAAAAATCTCCTGCCCCACAACAGTATAAAACGAAGCCTCATCAAAGCGATAAAACACGACATTAATATTTATGCCGCCCATACAAATATGGATGCTGTCATAAACGGCGTTAGTGGGAAAATAGCAGACAAACTGGGGCTCACCAGCAGAGAAATACTACAGGTATCTCCAAACTCCTCCAACACTACAACAGGCTTCGGAATCATCGGAGAACTGGAAAAAGCGGCGGACAGCTACAACTACTTAAAACAAATAAAAGAAATTTTCCATTGCGAAATCATCCGGCATACTGCCCTCTGCACTCCTACCGTAAAACGAATTGCCGTCTGCGGAGGTTCCGGAGCCTTTCTCATCAAAGATGCAATCTCAGCAAAAGCCGACCTATATATAACAGGAGATATCAAATACCATGATTTTTTCCAAGCCGAAAACCGGATTATTCTCGCAGACATCGGGCATTATGAAAGCGAACAATATACAAAAGAGATTTTTTATAAGTTAGTTACAAAAAAAATATCTAAATTTGCAGTCCAATTTTCTAAGATAAATACAAATCCGATAAATTATTTATAATATATGGCAACTACAAAAAAAGACAAAGAACAGCAACTGTCAGTAGAAGAGAAATTACAACACTTGTATGAGTTGCAGAAGATCGATACACAAATCGACAAAATCAGGACTTTAAGAGGGGAATTGCCTTTGGAGGTTCAGGATTTGGAAGACGAAATCGCGGGATTAGAAACTCGTTTGGAAAATCTGAAAACGGAAATCAGCGAAGCTGACAAAAATATTGTTCAGAAAAAACAAGAAATCACCAAAGCGGAAGAATTGATTAAAAAATACAGTGATCAGCTGGATCATGTCCGCAACAACCGTGAATACGACGCTCTAAACAAAGAAGTGGAATTCCAGAAATTGGAAATCGAACTTCAACAAAAAAGAATCCGTGAATCACAGAAAATCAAAACGGAAAAAGAAGAATATCTGGCAACCGCTTCCAACAAATATAATGACAAAAAAGCGGACTTAGATGCCAAAAAAACCGAATTGGAAGACATTATAGCCGAAACGCATAAAGACGAAGAAGAGCTGATGAAAAAGTCGGAACAGTTGGCTCAAAACATCGAAGAACGCTTATTGACCGCCTATAACCGGATTCGCTCCAATGCACGCAATGGACTGGCTGTCGTCACCGTAGACCGGGACGCCTGCGGCGGTTGTTTCAATAACATCCCACCTCAGCGGCAACTGGATATCCGCTCCCGCAAAAAAATCATCGTCTGTGAATATTGCGGCCGTATCCTCATCGACAAATACATCTGCGACTACGACGGCAGCCAGCAGAAAGCAGACCTCGAAGCAGCCATGGAGGCGCAAAAGAAAAAAGGAAGAAGAATTAAAAAATCTGAAGAATAAAAAAAAGGCTGCTTAGGCAGCTTTTTTTAATCCATGAAATAAAATACACTTATGATTGCCACGAATTACAATCCCAAAGAGAGTGAGGAAAAATGGTACCAATACTGGACAGAGCATAAATTTTTCCATTCAGAAGTAGATAAAAGCAGACAACCGTACTGCATTGTCATTCCGCCCCCAAATGTCACCGGCGTACTCCACATGGGACACATGCTGAACAACACTATTCAGGATGCGCTAATTCGTCACGCCCGTCTGCAAGGCAAAAACGCCTGCTGGGTACCGGGTACCGACCACGCCTCCATCGCCACGGAAGCAAAAGTCGTTGCAAAACTGCAAAGCGAAGGTATCAATAAAAAAGACCTGACACGCGAAGAATTTTTAAAACATGCCTGGGCCTGGACAGAAAAACACGGAGGCATAATCTTAAAACAGCTTAGAAAACTTGGAGCTTCCTGTGATTGGGACAGAACAGCATTCACGATGGATGAACTTCGTAGCGAAAGCGTCATCAAAGTATTTGTAAACCTGTATCAAAAAGGACTCATCTATCGCGGAGTCAGAATGGTCAATTGGGATCCCCAAGCCTTGACTGCCCTGTCGGACGAAGAAGTCGTATACAAAGAAGAACACGGAAAACTCTATTACCTGCGTTATAAAATCGAAGGAGAAGACGGCTATGCCATCGTAGCCACCACCCGTCCCGAAACCATCATGGGAGACACCGCCATGTGCATCAACCCCCATGACCCGAAAAATCAACATCTGAAAGGGAAAAAAGTAATTGTTCCCTTAGTAAACCGGGTCATTCCGGTCATCGAAGACGAATACGTAGACATTGAATTCGGAACAGGATGCTTAAAAGTAACCCCCGCCCACGACGTAAATGACTACATGCTGGGAGAAAAATACAACCTCCCTTCCATTGACATCTTCAACGATAACGGCACCATCAATGAAACCGCCGGGCTATACGTCGGCATGGATCGCTTTGTCGTAAGAAAACAGATAGAGAAAGACCTGGAAGCAGCAGGATTGCTCGAAAAAACGGAAGCCTATACAAACAACGTCGGATACTCGGAACGTACCAACATACCCATCGAGCCCAAACTCTCCATGCAGTGGTTCCTAAAAATGGGACATTTGGCACAAATTGCCTTGGAGCCGGTAATGAAAGACGACATCCGCTTCTATCCTTCCAAATTCAAAAACATCTATCGCCACTGGATGGAAAATATCAAAGATTGGTGTATAAGCCGTCAACTTTGGTGGGGACACCGCATACCTGCATGGTTCCTTCCGGAAGGCGGTTATGTTGTTGCCACCGATGAAATGGAAGCCCTCGAAGCCGCCCGGCAAAAAAGCGGTAATCCAAAGTTGACACTCGCCGACTTGCGCCAAGACGAAGATTGCCTGGACACCTGGTTCTCATCATGGTTATGGCCTATCTCCCTATTCAACGGCATCAACGACCCCGACAACGAAGAAATCAACTATTACTATCCTACTGCCGATTTGGTTACAGGCCCGGACATCATTTTCTTCTGGGTAGCCCGTATGATTATGGCTGGCTATGAATACAAAGGGGCCATGCCTTTCAAAAACGTTTACTTCACCGGCATCGTACGCGATAAATTAGGACGTAAAATGTCCAAATCACTGGGCAATTCTCCCGATCCCCTCGACTTAATTGACAAATACGGGGCTGACGGTGTACGGGTAGGCATGTTGCTTTGTGCCCCCGCAGGAGGAGACCTATTATTTGACGAAAGCCTGCCCGAACAGGGACGCAACTTTACGACAAAAATATGGAATGCCTTTAAATTAGTCCAATCTTGGAATATTGCCGACACAACACAACCCGAACACTCCGCATTGGCGTTGGAATGGTTTGAAAACCTGCTCAACAAAACCAAAGAGACCCTGACCACCCAATTTGAACAATACCGTATATCAGAAGCCTTGATGACCGTATACACTACCTTCCGGGACGAATTCTCCTCGTGGTTGCTGGAAATCATCAAACCCGCTTACGGAGCACCCATCGACAGGAAAACATACGAACAAACGGTATCTTTATTTGAAGAGCTGATGAAACTCCTTCATCCTTTCATGCCCTTCATCACGGAAGAAATATGGCAACACCTGAAAGAACGGGAAGCAGGAGAAAGCATCATGATTTCTATCATAAAACCGGCCAAACCGAGCGACGCAAATTTACTGAAACAGATAGAATACGCTAAAGAAGTCATTGTCGCTATCCGGAACCTCCGCAAGCAAAACAACATTGCTTTCAAAGACCCGTTGGAACTCAAAATCAAAGAAAGCAAGCGTTATGACCGAAAACTCGAAAGCATCATCCGGAAAATGGGCAATATTTCCTCCGCAGAAATTATAAACGAGCCACCCAAAGGCAGCTGGAGTTTCATTGTGGATACCGTGGAATATTTCATCCCTGCCAACAGACAAATCAACACAGAAGAAATAAAAACCAAACTAAAAGCAGAGTTAAATTATACACAAGGCTTTCTTAAAAGCGTCATGGCCAAACTCGATAACGAGCGTTTTGTACAAGGCGCACCCGAACAAGTTGTAGCCAATGAACGCAAAAAACAAGCAGACGCAGAGGCCAAAATCAAGGCCATCCAAGCCCAATTGGCGGAACTAAACCTGTAATGATACGGTTTCATATTCCCTCAAAGGCAAAAATACTTTTGAGGGGAAACATGTCACCGGAAGTGGAACGGAAAAACAAATAAATGTGAATTTGTTCCGCTTCTTCTTTTTTCAAAGTCAAGAAAGCGGTTGTATCCTCCCGCAATGCAAGCGGCTCAGTGCCTCTTCCGATAAAACACACAAACCATCCGACAGTTGAAGTGCTCCCCCACTCAATTGAAATTTGGAATAATCTCCAATCCGTCTTGAGGTCATTTCACCGGGCAGGAAATGCCCGAATTTAGTTTGTAAACTAAAAAATTAGTTATACATTTGCCTCCGTAAAATTTTAATAAAATGTACTATGAAAGAATTAACTAAAGCGGAAGAACAGATTATGCAGGTGCTTTGGGAAATAAAAAAAGGGTTTGTCAAAGATATTATCGAACAATTGCCCGCTCCGAAGCCCGCTTACAATACTGTTTCAACAATTGTCCGCATTTTACAGGACAAAAAGTTTGTGGGTCACGAGGCTTTCGGGAAAAGCCATTGTTATTTTCCGGTAGTAGATAAGGAAACGTATACACGAAAGTTTCTCCGTCATTTTATCGGAAGCTATTTTAATAATTCTTTTCCGCAAATGGTTTCATTTTTTGCCAAAGAAGAAAATATTGATTTGAAAGAGTTAGAAGAAATTTTGCAGTTTATCAAGAATCTCCCGAAAAAATAAAAGGATATATGACTCTTTCATCGCTCTATATTATTAAATCATCAGTACTACTTGCCGCTTTTCTGCTTTATTATGCGTTCGTGTTGAAGAAACAGACTTTTTTTACGCTTAATCGGGTGTATTTGCTCGGCACACTGATTCTATCTATCTGCATTCCTTTTTTCCATTTTACCCTAGCCGTGGATATTATGGAAACGGATGGCAGTCTTCCTCCTCTTTATTACGTATCGGGATTGATAGAAGAAATTTCAGTGTCTGGCAGAGAAGTTTCAGATTATGAATGGCTGTATTGCTTGAGTTGGATTTATCTGGGTGGTGTCTGTTTTTTCCTCTTACGTTATGCTAGGGGATTATTTCAAATCCGACAGCTTATTCATTCCCATGAGTGTAAACGTGTACGTAATTTGAAGATTGTTATGCTCTCTTCCAATTATCCCGTATTCTCTTTTTTCAATTATATTTTCATCAATACTTCTTTGGATTACAAAATAGAAGCGAATAGTGTTTTAAGACATGAAATCATCCATGTTCGCTATATGCATGGCTTCGATTTATTACTTTCGGAAATTATCTGCATTTTTTACTGGTTCCATCCTCTGGTATGGATTTATAAAAAGAATATTGCTCAAAATCACGAATATATAGCCGACAAGGAAGTTGCCGTGAAATATCAGACCGGTAGGTATTTTCAGCTACTTGTGAATCAGGCGCTCAAAGGGAAGATGTTTTCCTTTACTAACTGTTTTTCATGTTCAAATTTAAAAAAACGAATGATTATGATGACGAAAAAACAATCGAATAAATTCAATGTTTTGAATTATATCCCCGCCCTTTTTATCGGCGGTATATTATGTGTTGTTCTCACTTGTATTGTGACACAAGCTCCGGCACTTTCTTTCATTTCGGAGGAGGCCCCCGTTACGACAACAATAGTCGGGAGCATTGCTGTAGACAGTTCTGAAGTGTTTGCGGTTGTAGAAAAAATGCCTCAATTCGACGGAGATATGCAGGCATGGTTGGCTGCCAACCTAAAGTATCCGCAAAAGGCCTTAGCCGCACAGGAAGAAGGGAAAGTTCTGGTTTCCTTTATTATCGAAAAAGACGGAAGTGTTTCCAATGTAAAAGTTTCCCAACCTGCCAGTTCATCTTTGGATACAGAAGCGGTACGGGTGGTAAAAGCGATGCCGAAATGGATTCCCGGTAAACAACGAGGGGAGACGGTAAGGGTTGCCTTTACGCTGCCTATTCACTTCCAACTTCCGCTAGAGTATCAGGTATTCCGAGTTGTCGAGATTATGCCTGAATTCAATGGAAATATGAATACCTGGTTAAAGGACAATTTGAAATATCCTAAAAAAGCCCAAGAAACAAAAGAACAGGGAAAGGTATATGTCAATTTTGTCGTCAATGAAGACGGTAGTCTCTCCGATTTCCGAATCGAACGCTCTTCCGGTTCTCAGGCATTGGATGAAGAGGCATTGAGAGTAACGAAAGCCATGCCGAACTGGCTCCCCGGCAAGCAACGAGGACGAACCGTAAAGACGGCTTTTACTTTACCTGTTAATTTTGTATTACCTCAGTAAGATTTTATCCATAAATAATTTTTCCTATCTTTGTTTGGTTAAAATGATTCATATATGAGCGAAGAAGTAAAATTATTTATGGATGAAGCCAAAGAGCAGATGCAGAATGCAATTACTCATCTAGAGACCGAATTGGCTAAAATCAGAGCCGGAAGAGCTAATCCGAAAATTTTGAATGATGTCTTGGTTGAATATTACGGAACACCGACTCCTCTCGCACAGGTTGCTAATATTTCGGTTCCGGATCCACGTACTATCTCTGTTCAACCCTGGGAAAAGCAGATGATTGGTCCCATTGAAAAGGCTATTCGCAATGCTAATTTAGGTTTGAATCCAGACAATAACGGCGAGGTGATACGTATCAATATTCCCGCTTTAACGGAAGAGAGAAGAAAAGAGCTGGTGAAACAGTCCAGAGGGGTAGGTGAAACTGCGAAAGTAAGTATCAGGAATGCCCGACGGGATGTCATTGACGAGTTTAAAAAGATGACTAAGGACGGACTTCCTGAAGATGTCGCTAAAGACGCGGAAGCTGAAGCTCAAAAAATAACGGATTCTTATTCCAAGAAGGTGGAAGATATTCTCGCCGCAAAGGAAAAGGATATTATGACCATATAAAAAAAGCCGCTGAATCAGCGGCTTTTTTATATCATAACAAGGCTTTAGCCCGTTCCAAATCTTCAGGGGTGTCTATTCCTATCGATTCATGTTCCGTAATACCTACTGCTATGGTATATCCGTTTTCCAACCAACGCAATTGTTCCAATGACTCGATTTTTTCCAATTTACCCGGAGGCAAAAGAGTAATTTCTCTCAAAACAGAAGGTCTATAGGCATACATGCCTATATGTTTATAGTAGGTCGTTGCATCCAACCATTCCGATTTTTCCAATCCACGGGCGAAAGGAATAGGTGACCTTGAAAAATAAATGGCTGTATTGCGGGAAGAAAATACAACTTTTACTTTGTTCGAGTCAAATAATGCTTCGTTGTCTTCAAACGGCTTGGCCAGTGTTGCTATCTGCACATCTTGATTTTCAAAGCATTGTATTAATTGGCGTATTTGTTGCGGTACAATAAATGGCTCATCCCCCTGTATATTGACTACGACATCATATTCGGCATGCTTTTCCTTGATTACTTTTTCGTAGGCTTCAAAACAACGATCCGTTCCACTACGGTGGTCGGAGGAAGTCATGATTGCCTTTCCGCCGAAAGCCTCTATTTTTTCGCTGATACGCCTGTCATCGGTAGCAACATACACATCATCGGTAACAGAAAGTGCTTTCTCAACGACATGCTGAATCATAGGTCTGCCACCTATTTCCGCCAACGGCTTTCCGGGGAAACGAGTCGAAGCGTACCGTGCCGGGATGAGTATCAGTACTTTCACTTTACAGGTTCTTTGTTTTCCTTTACTTCTTTTTTCACCATCTGGCAATTTCCGTTAAAGAAAACACCCGGCTCCACAGCCAACACCGCTGCCACAATATTTCCCATTACTTTTGCCGGTGCTTTTAATGAAACGGCTCCGCTTGCCGTAATATTTCCCGATACAACTCCCATCACATCTATATTGGCACATTCCACATCGCCTTCTATTGTTGCAGTATTTCCCACAACCAATCTGCTGGATGTAATGATTTTTCCTTTAATCATTCCGTCGATACGAATATCATTTTTCGTTTTCACGTCTCCGACAATCATTGTTCCTTCACACAGTAAGTTTACAGCGTTATTGCTCAATTCTTTACCCATATCATATTTATTTTTTATTATTTATTATTTATTTTTTAATCTCAGTCCATTCTCTATCTCTGCCTCCGGATGCACTAATAAACACGAGGCCGTCAAAGTTCCTTTTATCTCTGCCTGCTCTGCCAAATGAGCCCGTCCTTCTACTTCTACGTCTCCCACTATCAATCCCTCCATAACTAAACTACCACACACGACATTTCCCTCGATAACTCCATGCTGTTCAACGGTAAGCCTGCCCTTGCATACAACATCTCCTTTTATTGTTCCTTCTAAAAGTAAGTTATTATCTATCCGGACGTTACCCTCGATTCTTTCTTCTTCTAACAAGAAAGAATTAGTCGTATTTTTCTCTAAGTTATCCACACCCATTCTCTATTTAGCTAAGGAAAGACGAATATATAAAAAAAGTGGAGAATAAATCTCCACTTTCTTTATTTTTTATCATAAGCCCATTTCAGCCAAACGGCGCCCCACGTGAAGCCTGCCCCAAATGCAGCTAAAATAAGATTATCTCCCTTATGCAATTTATTCTCCCATTCATACAAACACAAAGGGATAGTTGCGGAGGTTGTATTTCCGTATTTCTGTATATTAATCATCACTTTCGACTCGTCCACTCCCATACGACGCGCCGTAGCGTCAATGATTCGCAAATTTGCCTGATGAGGAACCAAGTAGGCAACATCGTCTGCCGACAAATGGTTTTTTTCCATAATTTCCACAGATACATCTGCCATTTTGGATACCGCATGTTTAAATACATACTGCCCGTCCTGATAAATGAAATGTTCCCGGTTTGCAACAGTCTCAAGCGTCGGTGGATTTAAAGAGCCTCCCGCTTTCATATATAAATGATCACGACCGATTCCGTCAGAACGTAATATATGATCCATTACTCCCAAGTTTTCAAAAGTTGGTTCCAACATGACAGCTGCCGAAGCATCACCGAATAACGGACAAGTTTTACGATCCGTATAGTCTGTGATTACTGACATTTTCTCTGCTCCTACAAATACAACTTTTTTATATCTTCCGCTTTCAACATATTGAGTTGCGGTCACCAATCCGAAAATAAATCCCGAACATCCTGCATTCAAGTCAAAACCAAAGGCATTTTTTATTCCCACCATATCGGCTATAATCTGGGCATTGGCAGGAAAATGCATATCAGGAGTTACGGTCGCACAAATTAATAAATCCACCTCTTCCGGCTTGGTGTTTGTTTTTTCCAACAAGTTCTCTACCGCCCTCGCCCCTAACCAAGCGCTTCCTTTATCTTTATCTTTTAAAATTCGTCTTTCTTTGATACCCACTCGGGTCATAATCCACTCATCAGTGGTTTCCACCATCTGACTTAATTCATCATTGTTCAAAATATAATCCGGATAGTATGCTCCAACTCCGGTTATTATTGCTTTTGGCCTTTCCATAAAACTTATTTTTGAATAAATTATTTCCGAATACTTTTCCCGGAAACCTTATAAACAAGCATAGCCCCCTAACCTATAGGGGGCTGTGTATGATAATACCATCCCGTATAGTCAGAATTATGCAACTACCGGTTTTTCGATAGCCAACTTACCCCTGTAATATCCGCATTCCGGGCATACAGTATGATACTGTACAGCAGCACCACAATTTGAACACTTAGCTATTGCAGCAACAGTCAATGCATCATGAGTTCTTCTTTTGTTTCTTCTCTGTTTTGAGATTTTTCGTTTCGGATGTGCCATTTCTCTCTTTTATTTAGTTATTAATTAATTTCTTCAATTCATCCCAACGGGAATCCGTCGGTTTATTTTCCTCTTCCACAATATATTTATCCAATACTTCTTCCATTTCCGCCTCGCACTCTCCCTCTTTATGTACAACCCGCATAGGATAATTCAACATATATGTTTCATATAAATAAGAACTCAAATCCAAGTAATCATCATCTGCCGTCACTACAATATAGTCATCATCATTTCCAGTATCCCGCTCCGTTTGCTTTACATAAAGGTTCATTTCACCTTTTACCGATAAATCAAACATCCCCAAACAACGATCACATATCGCTTTTACCGTTCCATCTATATTTATTTTTACTTCCATTAATAACGCAGTTTTTACAATCTCTACGTTAGCTTTTACATTTGCCTCCGTTCCTTTCGTAGCTTCAAAACAATTGAAAAAACGGCTGTCCAATATGTAATCAAAATTGTGCTTCCCTTCACCTAAACCCCTGAAGGCCACTTTATATTCTTTCAGTTTATCCACAATTCTTGAAGTAAAACGGCGCAAAGATAGAATAAAAAGTAAGAAGTAAAAAGCAATCTATGAAAAAAAACGTTTTTACATTTTTTATTCAAAGTATTTGAGTATAAGAATATTTTATATATTTTTGTCCTCCATTTTGGAGTGGTATATGCTTTAAACTGTAAGATTGAACCTTAGCCATTTATCTTGCAGGCACATTCCGGAAGCAAAAATTTTAAGTCTGCCCGACTACCGCGTTGTTTTTGTCTTCTCTGAATTGCGAGCATACAACACACTGAAATACAAACAGATGTATAATTTAAATTAACAAAAAAGTGGATCAAATTAGTTACAAAACGACTTACGTCAACAAAGCCACAGCTCAAAAAGAATGGGTTTTGATTGACGCAGAGAATGAGGTTTTGGGACGTCTTGCTTCTAAGGTTGCAAAGCTTTTAAGAGGTAAGTACAAACCGTCTTTCACTCCTCATGTTGATTGCGGTGACAACGTGATCATTATCAATGCAGAGAAAGTTGCTTTGACCGGTAACAAATTAACCGACAAGCAATACACCCGTCACACCGGCTACCCCGGCGGACAACGTCACACAACTCCGGCTGCCGTATTGGCTACTCATCCGGAAAGAGTTATTGAACATGCCGTGAAAGGTATGCTTCCGAAAAGCCGTCTTGGAAGAGCGGTCATGAAAAACCTTCATATTTTTGTTGGCGGAGAGCACACTATGCAAGCTCAAAAACCGAAAAAAATTGATTTAAACTCACTTAATTAATAAGGTATGGAAGTAGTTAATACAATCGGCAGAAGAAAAGCAGCAGTTGCTCGCGTTTATGTTAGCGAAGGAAAAGGTAATATTGTCATCAACAAGAAAAGAAGTGTTGAAGAATATTTCACATTACCTACTCTTCAGTATATCGTAAAACAACCTCTTGAATTACTGGGTGTAAGCGGTCAGTATGACATCAAAGTAAATCTTGTAGGGGGTGGGTTTAAAGGACAAGCAGAAGCTTTACGCTTAGGTATTGCCAGAGCCTTAGTTGAAATTAATGCAGAAAACAAATCTCAATTGAGAGCAGCCGGATTCCTGACTCGCGATTCCCGTGAAGTGGAACGTAAAAAACCAGGTCGGCCGAAAGCTCGTAAGAGATTCCAGTTCTCTAAACGTTAATAGCAGTTTAGTATCTAAATTGACGGGACTTCTGATAAGAACTACCCGGCAATTGCTAAAAATTAAGAATGTAAACTTTTTAAAAAATTATTTATGTCAGCAAGTTTTGACGAATTATTGAATGCAGGTTGTCACTTCGGACACCTTACCCGTAAATGGAATCCTAAAATGGCTCCGTATATTTTCATGGAGCGTAACGATATCCACATCATTGACCTGAATAAAACAGCGATTATGCTTGATAAAGCTTCTGCAGCTTTAAAACAAATCGCTAAATCAGGAAGAAAAATTCTGTTTGTTGCAACAAAGAAACAGGCTAAGGACATTGTTGCAGAAAAAATTTCTAATATCAATATGCCGTACGTAACCGAAAGATGGCCGGGCGGTATGTTGACCAACTTCCCGACGATTCGGAAAGCTGTGAAAAAAATGACGACCATCGACAAGATGGAAAAAGACGGCACTTTCGATCACTTGTCAAAAAGAGAAAAACTCCAAATCGCACGCCAACGTGCCAAATTGGAGAAGAACCTGGGAAGTATCGCAGATTTGAGCCGTCTTCCGGCAGCTCTTTTCGTTGTTGATGTAATGAAAGAATACATCGCCGTGAAAGAAGCCAAAACGTTGGGTATTCCGGTATTTGCTATGGTTGATACCAATTCAAATCCGGATAATATTGATTTCGTTATCCCGTGTAATGATGACGCTTCCACTTCAATTTCTTTAATTATCGACAATGTTGCCGATGCTATTAAAGAAGGTTTGAATGAAAGAAAAGCAGAACGGGAAAAGGAAGGAGATAAAAAACCGGTTACTAAAAAAGCCGAGAAAGCAAACTCCGAAGAAGAAGACGTAGAGGAAGAAGAGGTTGAAGTTGAAGAGACCGAAGTAACGGAAGAATAATTAAGTATGATTTCAGATTCCGGTTTACATCGGAATCTGAAATTTTAAAATTCAAAATGAATTAAGATGGAAATAAAAGCAGCTGATGTGATGAAGTTGCGTCACGCAACAAACGCAGGAATGATGGACTGTAAACATGCCCTTCAGGAAGCTGAAGGTGATTTTGACAAAGCAGTCGACATCATCCGTAAGAAAGGTCTTATCGTTGCCAGCAAACGCGCTGACCGCGAAGCAAAAGAAGGTTGTGTATTAGCACACGCAGAAGGTAAAAAAGCCGCTTTGGTAAGTTTGAACTGTGAAACGGATTTCGTCGCTAAAAACGAAAACTTTATCAAGTTCACCCAGAGTATTCTGGATACTGCATTCGCCAATATGCCGGCCGATTTGAATGCTTTATTGGCATTAAAAATTGACGGAAGAACTATTGCTGATCAGATTGCAGAACAAACCGGTGTTATCGGTGAAAAATTGGAATTAAGCTTTTATGGCAAAGTGGAAGGCGAAGATACTATTGCTTATATCCACCCGGGTAATAAATTGGCTACGATTGTTGCTTTCAACAAAGCTGCCGAAACGCAGGTTAAAAAAGATGTTGCAATGCAAGCTGCAGCTATGGCTCCTATTGCCGTTGATAAAACCGATGTTCCGGAAAATGTAATCGCTCACGAATTGGAAATCGGTAAAGAAAAAGCCCGTGAAGAAGGAAAACCGGAAAATATGCTTGAGAAAATTGCTCAAGGTCGCTTGAACAAATTTTTCCAAGAATCTACACTCTTGAATCAAGCATTTGTAAAAGAACCGAAAGAAACAGTTAAATCTTACATGCAAAGCCATGATAAAGACTTGACGGTTACTTCATTCGTAAGATTCACTCTGAATGACTAAATCAATTTCATTGGAGTTTCAACTAAAAAGTCCCGTATTACGGGACTTTTTTCATTTCAAGCAGTGTAACATAGCGTACAAATATATCCGAATACCGCTTTGTATTCGCTTTCCGGCGATTATCATCAAATTTCCCGATAAATTTCATATTCACCTGGGACTTGAGCGTATCGGATAAGATTTCTTCCGCACTTTCGGCTGAAACCAATACCATCGATAGAACAGGCAAGGTATCACTTGTTATATTCCATGGCAATATTCTCCTTCCGGCTTCATATACCAATTCTATTCTCAATTCTTCATTTTCGGGATAATAAAAGGGTATTTCCTTCAATATTTCCATATTTCTAACTTCCCTTATACTTTTCATTTCCGGATTATTAAAGAGCCCGGCGATGGAAGGCATCATAAATGCCTCTACAATAAAAAACAGAAACACCACGCCTCCCAAAAAGTACAACGGACATATTTTTAATGCAGCACGGAATAGAATAATGGCAGACAACAGAAATAACAAAGCGGTCAGAATAAACATAATTACTCCTATACCCCCCCCCATTAACATAAAACAATACACCCCAATTCCTATAGGCAAACAACACGCTATCAAAGCTATTAGTAACGTATTAATCCGAAAAAACAGTTTATCCCAACCCAATAACCATCCTGCATTTTTTGCTTTTTCATGCCAATAGAGAATAACATGAGCTATCACCAAGGCTGAAGGAATAAGTATCGGCAATAAATAACGGGTTTTCTTTTCAGGCAGCAATGACAACAAAATCAATATGGCAAACGTCCAACTCACCATTAAAATATATTCTTTCCGTAAGGCTATTCTTTTTTTCCAATAGGGCCATATAAGAGCCGTCACTAAAAATAATGACCAAATTCCGGATTCAAGAAAAAATTTCCAGTAATAATACCAGGGCCGCACATTTCGCTCCAACCATGCGGTAGATTCCTTCGCTGCTACAAACATGGCCATGTCTTTATGATATAAATAAAGATAAATAGGCCACCACAAACTTATTGCCAAACAAACCAATACCATTATCAGTAAAGGAAAGATTTTCCCTTTAACGGAGGGACGGTATATCGGAAAATAACAAAGTAAAAAAGGTAAAAGCAGGGCATAAAACGACACCGGACCTTTTCCCAAAAACGATAATCCCATAAAGACTCCCGCCCATAAAAAATCACGCCAATGTGCACCTTCCGATTCAAAAGCCCGATAGAAAAAGTAGATGGCTCCCAACATAAAACTGTGGCAATAAATATCCCATGTCGCTGTTCTCCCCATCAAAATGATATTGAAAGAAGTACACAAGACCAAAGCAGAAATCAAGCCATAAAGAGACTTTTTAGTCGTTCTTGCTCCTAAGAAGTACATGAAAAATACTAACAATGACGCCATCAATCCCGCTGCCGCTCTTTGAAGACCAATATTATCCGGAGCCACCCATTCTATCATCCCTGCTACCCAAGTCGGCAAAGGAGGCTTTTCCAGCCGGAGAGTCCCGTTCATGGTAGGTACCAACCAATTGTCGTATTCCACCATTTCTCTTGCTGTCGTCAGATTGCGGGCTTCCATAATGTCCGGATATATGACCTCATTATGAATAAAAAATGTAAAGAAACAGACAACTGCCAAGAAAAATAAATGAAATCCTCGATTTGTTCGCATATCCAATATCTACTTTAAATTATTATAAGCGGTATACAGCCACCTTTTCGGAGTAGTTCCTTACTCCGGTATGGAGTAGGCTCGTACGCCGGTACGGAGAAGGCATTGACTCCGATGCGGAGTACGTGCGTACTCCACACCGGAGTTAAAAATTTAACAAAACCTACTACCTGTCATATTTTTTCAAATTCAAGGCAAAAATAATTAAAACTCTTTACCCTGCAACTTATTTATAATCAAAGAGGCTGCATAACGTTTAACCGTCAGGCAGCCTCTCCTCATCAAAGATTCTCCTCAACTATCAATACATATCCGTAATATCCCAAACGAATGCCCGGATGCCATTTTCTTTGTTTACGTTATCCAGTTTTTCCACATATTTAAGTATCAACGGAACCATTTCATCTTTCACAATGGTAATTGTGGCGGAATTCATTTCAGGCCACGTATGGGAACCCATACGCGGTTCTCCTGTTTCCGTCCCGGCCCCATTGACCAAAGGCCACTGTGTGAAGCCCTTTATCTGTAATTGCTCCAAGATAAAAGACACCCGTTCTGTCAAAGCTTGATTATAAGTTATAAATACTGCTTTCATACGTCATAATTTTAGATTATTCCCTCGGCAAATCGCGTTCCGGATCAAAATCACTCATAAACTTAAACTGTTTGGCAAGTGCCTTTTTCTTATTACGGCTTCCGCTCTTATCCATTGCTGCATATACAACCGGTACAATTACCAATGTAATGATTGTTGAGAACACCATACCACCGATAACGGCAACCCCCATCGGACGCCATGTTTCAGAACCCTCCCCCACACTTAATGCCATCGGTACCATACCCAATATGGTTGTCAAAGAGGTCATCAATACCGGACGCAGACGGGAACGGCAGGCTTGAGCGATGGCGTCATACAAACGAACGCCCCTCTCGCGCATTAAGTTGATAAAGTCTATCAATACAATACCGTTTTTCGTCACAATTCCGACCAACATAATTGCTCCCAATGCTGCAATTACGCTCAAAGTTGTATTTGTCAGCAACAATGCCAATATTACCCCAGTAAATGCAAACGGGATGGCCAGCATGATGATAAACGGCATCTTGAATGACTCAAACTGCGCTGCCATCACGATATATACCAACATCAAGGAGAGTAACAACAATACCATTAATGAACTGAACGATTCCTGCTGGTCCTCATAACCTCCACCAATATACATCGTTACCTCTTGAGGAACATTATCCATTTCATTTATCAGTTTCTGTGCTTCCGTTGCAATTTCTCCCATAGCAAATCCGGCAGCAGGGGTAATGGAGACTTTCAGCATACGCTGCTTACTCTTTCTCTCAATATTAGGCGGAGAATAATATTCCCGAATTTCTCCTAATTCCTTCAAACGAACTTTCTCTCCTTTTCCATCCGTAATCAGAATATTTTCCAATTCCGTAATGGATGACCGGAATTCTTCTTCAAAACGGACTATAATATCATATTCTTCACCGTCTTCCTTAAATTTACTGTTTCTATAACCATAAATACGATTACGCAACGCTTGTCCTACCTCCGAAGTTGTCAAAGCGTGCTGGGCAAGTTTGTCTTTATTCAAAAACAACCTTAACTCCGGCTTGTCATTATCCCGGCTGATTTTAATATCCTCCGCTCCCCGGATTCCTTTGGCTTTATTGGCTATCTCATTAGCCAGACGACTGGTCATATCGAAATCATGCCCCATAATCTCAATATCCACCGTATTACTGCTCATCGAATTGGATGAAGTAGAAACCGTGTATTCCAATACATCCGGAAAACGCTTTAAGATGCCGCGCAATTGGTCTGCAATCTCAAATATGCTTCTGTCACGTTCTTTCAAATCTTTCACCCTCACACGCATATTCAGAATATTATTTCCCGTACTATTCATCATAGAAGCAAACGACGCTTCTTCCTCACTACCGTAAGACAAATTTATAATCTTCAATTCCGGAATTTCAGCCCGCATTACGGAATCAATCTCCAAAGCCACCCGCTTCGTTTCTTCCACGCGTTGTCCGGTCTGCATCTTCACATATACGCTCATGGAACCTTCATCATTCTGGGGCATAAAGTCCGTCTTGATATATTTCATCATACTGCAAGACCCCAAGAATACACCAAACATACAGCATATAATGAATGTTTTGTGTCTCAATGACCACCGAACCAAATGTTCATACCAATTGTCCAAACGGTCCAAGGTTGCGGTTACAAAATGATAAAAACTGAATTTCCCCTCTTTCTGCGCCTCTTGTATTTTCAACAATTGCGAACACAGCATCGGCGTCAAAGAGATTGCCGTTGCTGTAGAGGTACAAACCGTAATACATACAATCCATCCCAACTGCTTAAACAATATCCCGGTCATTCCCGTCACCAAGGTCAACGGGAAAAATACGGCCACTGTTACCAAAGTCGTTACAATTACCGACAACCATACTTCATTCGTTCCATATTTGGCTGCTTCTCGCGGACGGCTTCCCCGGTCAATGTGTTTCGTGATGTTTTCCAATACCACAATCGCATCATCAACGACCATGCCAATGGCAATAGAAAGCGAAGAAAGTGAAATTACATTCAAAGACTCACCCGTCGCAAATAGGTAAATGAATGCTACAATCAATGAAATCGGTATTGTCAATGCGATAATAAATGTAGCACGCCAGCGTCCCAAAAACAGGAATACCACCAACACCACAAATATTAAAGCATATTTCAGTGAATCTTGAAGATTATTGATAGACTTCACGATAAAATCGGAATTATCGACAATAATCTCAAAATTAATATCCGTAGGCAAATCTTTCTGCGCGGCTGCCAGCTCTTTCTTTACCTGCTTGGCGATAGCCACCGCATTGGCATCCGTCTGTTTCGTTACCAACAAAACTCCGCCCCTGCCCCGGTTTATTGATTGCTCTAACGTTATATCCTTTAATGTATCCCGGACCTTAGCTACATCGTGCAAGAAAATCGTCTTGTTATTCCGGGTACCCAGCACGATGTCTTTTATCTCATCACTCTCATCAAATTCACCTTCAACACGGAATGTATAATCCGCTAATCCCATTTTGACATTACCGGAAGGCACATCCTTATTCTCTGCTAAAATCGTATTCCCAATCTGCTCTAATGTCAGATTATAAGCATCCAATTTGTTGGGATCGACTTCCACATAAACCACCCGCTCCGGAGCGCCCGCCAAAGTTACGGAGGCCACTCCGTCCACCCGGTTCAGACGGGTAACCAGCTTATCGTCCAGAATTTTATCCAGACCCGGATAAGATTCTTTCGCCGTCACCGCATAAATCAGAATCGGCATCATGGAAGTATTGAAGCGCATAATCGTGGGACGGTCGATGTCGTCCGGCAAATTCTGCATGGCCTTATCCACTGCGTCACGCACGTCATTGGAAGCCTCGTCCAGATTTGCTTCCCATTCAAATTCCAAAGCTACGACCGCCAGATTGTCGTAAGAAGTAGAAGTCAGTTCCTTCAGATCGTCCACAGAGTTCAACTGATTCTCCAGAATCTTCGTCACATTCTCCTCAATATCCGAGGCATTGGCCCCCGGATACGTCGCCATTACCGTTATGTAAGGCGGGTCCATCTTCGGGTATTGGTCCACCGGCAACTGTACGTAGGAGAAAATTCCCAGTACCAGAATGGCCAAAAAGACCATCAGGGTGGAAATCGGCTTATTTACCGCTGTATTGTATATACTCATTCCTCAAATTGCATATTAAATTAAACATATCGGCATTACTGCTTTATATCCATCGCTTTGCCGTCGACCAGTTTTCCCTGGCCGACAACCACCAGCTCGTCCCCTTCGTGAATTTCATCGCTGATGATTTCCACCTGATCCTCAAAACGGCGTCCCAGGGTAACTTCCACCCGCTTGGCCTTACCGTCCTTGTTCAAAAATACATAACGGTTATTGGCTCCCTGTAATTTCAATACTGCCAACGCAGGCACCACAAGCGTTTCGGTCTCTCCGATAAAGAAATTTATCGTACCGTACATGCCGGGACGCAACGCCTCGTCGTTATTCGGAATCTTCACCTCAACGGTAAATGTACGCGATGCCGGATCAATGGTAGGATATACTATACTTACAGTGCCCTCAAAAACACGGTCCGGGTAAATACTGCACTTCAATTCTACCTTCGTCCCTTTCTTCACCGCCAGGAAATACTGTTCCGAAAGATTCACGTAAGCTTTCAACGGATTGATTTTCTCGATGGCGATAATAGAAGGTTTGGCTGCTCCGCCTGCGGCAACTCCCGTATACAACTCCCCGTTTTCAAAATACTTGCCCGTAACAATACCGTTAAAGGGGGCCAACATCTTAGTATTTTCATTCAAGAAATCATAATTGGATTTGGCCACCTCGTAATTCGTTACAGCCGCATCGTATGCCTGCTTTGAAATACTTCCGGTTTCATTCAACTTCACAGCCCGGTTGTATTCCGTTTCCAAATTTTTTAACTGTACTTTCGCCTGTTGGAAATTAGTCGGGTCCATTTCCACCAGCAACTGTCCTTTCTTTATTCTATCGCCCACTTCTACATAAATCTTGCCGATTCTGCCTGCTGCTGCCGGAGCATAATAAACCTGTTCATCGGCCTGAAGTGTCGCTGTATAGTCCAATGTCTTGGCAATATTTCGTTTCTCCAATACCATTACTTTTACCGGAATAGCCTCTACCACTTCCGTATTCTGACTATCCTCTTTTTTTGACGAACAACCCGTTAATAACGCTATTGTCAGTCCGGTTAAAACAATATTCCTTACCATTTTATTATTATTTGTCGTTATTCCGTTTAGTAACTAATTTCATTATATAATCTTTCAAGCTGCGTTTCCGCCTGCAACAATGTCAAACAAGCATTTGTGTAATTATTCTCCGCCTCTAAATAATTATTGTTCGCTTGTGTCAAATCCAAACTGGACATGGCTCCGAATTCATATTTACGTTGTGCATTGGCAAGTACCCGCTTTGCCACTTCAATGTTTTCTTTCTGCAAAAGATAGTTTTCCGTCGCATTCTTCAACTCATACTTATACTGCCTCTCGTTTACATTCAATTGGTCTTCCAGCAAACTCTTATTAAGAGAGGTTTGTTCCAATTCTATCTTCGCCTGTTCCAATAGAGATTTCCGCTGCAAACCGGAAAAAATAGGAATATTCATAGTTAAAGACGCCGAATGTTTCGGACTCATATCAAACGCCGGTTTCAATATCTTATAATTATATCCGTAACTGCCTGTTATTGTCGGAGCATACGTCCAACGCTGCAAACCAACCATTTTCTTGCTCAACTCTTCTTGGGTCTGCATCAATTGGAATTCGGCGTTGTTGTTAATCTCAAATTGTTTTACCGACAATTTCACATAATCCTCCTGTCCCAAAAAATACTCCAGAGACTCCGTAAGTTTCACCCCATCTTCCGCCTGCAAGCCCAATTGAAGGCGCAGTAAATTATAACTTACTTCTATCGTCCGCTCCAATGCCAGCAAACTATTTTTCAACTGACCGACATTGATACGAATCTGATCAACATCCGTCAATTCCACCGTCCCGGCATCATACATATTTTGCGTATGCTTATAAATCTCCTCCATATTATCCATATTCTGACGAACAATACCCTGTAACCGCTCGCTCACCAAAATGGTATAATATGTATTACACACATTCTCCCTTATATCCAATTCCGTGATATCCACCTGCTGATTGGCAATTTTCTCCGCAATCCGACTGGTCTGCACTCCCAAAATCCATTGTCCGCTAAAAATCAATTGCGACACCGTTACTCCTACATTCGACTGGTCTTTCATCTGAATCGCATTCCCTCCGAAATTCATCTTATAGCCGAAATTAGTACTATAATCCAGTTTACCGTTCACTTGAGGCAATCCCTGTGAAACAGACTCCCGCACTTTCTGCTTATACAAATCAATGTCTTTTCGGGACACTTGTAATTGCTTATTGTTCTCAATAGCAAATTCCACCGCTTTTGACAACGTCAATTCATGTGTTTTCGTCTGTGCTGTCAAAAGCAAAGGAAAAAGTAATGCACTTAAAGTTACTCCTATTCCTTTTTTCATATACTTATTTATTAATCATTTCTTTTTTTATTCTTTCAAACTCCTGCCGTCCTTTCTCCGTTACCAAAGCCAAAATGAAATTTTCTATAATCATCGACATAACATCCCCTATCGGATACTCCCCGCTGTTCTCAAATTCCTGCTCCCTGAAAAAACAAAACTGCCTCGTCAGCAAATACACCTGCAATTTCATATCGGTATCTTCCCGCAAGAAGCCTTCGGCAACTCCTCTCTGTAACACAGTATCCATTAGGGTCTCCATAAATGTCGATTCCTCCGCTAAAACCCGCTGATGCACATCCGGATGATATTTCTTTATATCGAAATAGTTCGCTGGCAATTGCGTATTCAGACTCTCTAAAATATGTGTCTTGATATTGTATAGAAACTGTATCGGCGTCATCTTCAAAAGTTCATCGGAAGTATGCTTCTCCCTGCCTTTTTCAATACGATACGTAACCACCTGCTCTACTACATCGTCCTTATTTTCAAAAAACTGATAAAGCGTCTTCTTCGACATCTTCAAATGAGTGGCAATATCATCCATTGAAGTACTCCTCAAACCGTACGTCAAAAACAATTCCGAGATTGCCGATACCAATTCTTCGTTTAAATGAGTATTTTCATTCATAATCGTCTGTGAAAAACTTTATCACACGGAAACGTTTATTGTTTAAATCGTTTCCTTTAATGCGGCGCAAATATATAAAAAATTTTATATCATGGTTTTATCACGATGTAAAAAAACACGAGCCGCTATCTATACGGAAAAATATCTATCTTTGTGACATGATTGATCAGGCTACCATACAAAAGATATTTGATACGGCAGACATCTATGAAGTTGTCTCCGACTTTGTCAGTCTGAAAAAAAGAGGCATTAACTATGTCGGTTGCTGCCCTTTCCACAATGAAAAGACCGGTTCTTTCACCGTATCTCCCGCCAAAGGCATATATAAATGTTTCGGATGCGGCAAAGGGGGAAATGTCGTGAATTTCATCATGGAACACGAACAAATGTCTTATGTTGAAGCCCTGCGTTATCTCGCTGCCCGTTATAACATACTGATTGAAGAAAAAGAACTCAGCGAAGAGGAGAAAAAAGAGAAAAGCGAGCGGGAAAGTATGTTGATTGTCACCAACTATGCGGAAGATTTCTTTGTAGACCAACTATTCAATACCGACGAAGGAAAATCCGTGGGAATAAGCTATTTCAAACGACGCGGGCTGGATGAAGAAACTATCCGCAAATTTGGCTTAGGATACAATCCCGAAGCCTGGGACGCTTTCACCAAATCCGCCCTTGAAAAAGGATACAAAAAAGAATTTCTGATAAAAACGGGACTCACCATCGAGTCTGACAGAGGACTTTTCGACCGGTTTCGGGCAAGAGTCATATTTCCGATACGGGACATTGCCGGAAAAATCATCGCTTTCGGCGGACGTATCATGACTAATGATAAGAAAAGTGCCAAATACCTGAATTCACCCGAATCGGAAATATATCATAAAAGCCGCACCCTTTACGGCATATACTTCGCTAAAAAAAGCATTATCCAGCAAAACCGCTGCTATTTGGTCGAAGGCTACCTGGATGTCATTTCCTTTCATCGCAAAGGAATCGAAAACACCGTTGCCTCTTCGGGCACCTCATTGACTATAGAACAAATCCGGTTAATCCGAAGACTTACTCCTAACGTCACGATTATATATGACGGCGATGCCGCAGGTATAAAAGCCTCTTTGCGGGGAATAGATTTAGTCCTGGAAGAAGGCTTAAACGTCCGGGTTGTTTCCCTACCCGACGGAGAAGACCCCGATTCCTTTGCCTTGGCACATACTCCGGAAGAACTTCTTGCATATATACAGGAACACGAAACAGACTTCATTAATTTTAAGACGAAGCTGCTGTTGGGGCAAGCCGGAGATGACCCCATCGAAAAAGCCAAATTAATCAGCGACATCGTTCACAGCATTTCACTGATTCCCGACGCCATTACCCGCTCGGTATATGTAAGGGAAACCGCTAATACGATGAAAGTAGAGGAAAACATACTCTACAATGAAATCGCCCGCATCCGCCATGAAAAAGCACCTCAGAACGAATACAAGAAACACCCTGAAACGCCTCCGGTAAAAGTAGTCCATGAACCTGATGCGACTTACAATAGTGAAAAACTGTGCGAAATAGAAGAAATGGTCATTATCCGTTATCTATTGCTATTCGGTGACACGGAGCTCTACGAAGAAGAAAACGAAAGCGGAACTTGTTCCGTAAGCGTCGGAGAATATATCATACACGAATTAAACGATGACGATTTAGACCTGCTTCATCCGGAATTCAACAAAATACTGCACGAATATCAACAAAACTATAAAACCACAGGTTTTATCCCTGCTAAATTTTTTATTGGACACATCGACCCTGCCATCAGCAGCATCGCTGCCAACATCCTGAGCGAACCTTATGAACTGAGCAAAATGTGGAAATCCCAGGAAGACACCATCGCTTCAGAGGAAAAAATATTGTCCGAATTACTTCCTAAAATCCTGGACAATTACAAAATGAGGCGGGTAGACATCCTCACCCAGGAAGCCGACGATAAAATTCTGGAACTCCAGAAAAACGGAGACACAGAAGAAATTCTTTTTTGGATTAAGCAAAAAAACGCCATCAACACCATCCGTCTCCGTCTCAATGAAAGATTGCACAGAACTGGTGTATCCAAATAACACGGGAAAAAATTTTCAACAAATTCCGTAGTTTTAAAATAAATTATACTTTTGTTTGTATTTTGTTCCGATTCGCTTTTCGGCAGTAGAGATAGGAAGGCGCTTGGAGCAGGTAAGTCTGAAAAAAAGTTTATGAAAAAATTACTATTGGTTGCGGTTGTGTATGCATTCTCTTTGACGCTTTCCGCACAAGATTTGAAATCGGTTTTGACCGGAGTCGTGAAATCAGCGCTTGGAGATAAAATAACGACAGCCGAAACAATTATCGGAACATGGAATTATTCGGCGCCCGAATGTCGTTTTGAAAGTGAAAATTTTTTGGCACAAGCGGGTAGCGAGACAATTTCTTCCCGGATTGAAAGTAAAATGGAGCCGATATATCAGAAACTCGGCTTGGAAAACAGTGTGTTTGTATTTAATGAAGATGGCACATACAGCCTGACATTAAAAAAGAAAACTTCAAACGGTACGTATGTATTCGATAAGGAGGAAAAGACACTTACCATGACGAATAAATTGGGTTTGTCGATGAAAGCCAATGTCATTGTGACAGGCAAGACGATGTATCTGTTGTTTAAGGCAGATAAACTGATGGCAGCTTTGAAAATATTGACGAGCGTAACTTCAAAAGAGTCTTCTGCGATAGCTTCACTGGCCGGAAACTACGACGGTCTGTTGTTGGGATTTGAATTGAAGAAGTAGTTATAAAATAGAGAAAATAAGATACGGTCCGGGCTCTTTCAAAGAGTACCCGGACCGTATTTTTATATTCCGGAATATATTTTTTGGGTTTTGAAGTTGTGTTTTTCAAATAAAGCGTATATTTGCCTTCGTTTTGTTCCGAACCGTTCTTCGACGGCAAGGATTAAATGGGAATCAGGTGAGAATCCTGAACAGTCCCGCTGCTGTAAGCCTATAATGGGTCAGGCATACTTTAGCCATTGTCTCTCCGGAGATGAGAAGGCGCCTGGACCGGGTAAGTCAGAAGACCTGCAAAACGATTTTTTTCAATGGCTTTCGAGGAATTAGCTGTAGAAAACATCAGGTATGCGTTTTTAGCACGTTTTACATTTTGGGTTTTACAGGACATACGGAAAGTGTTTCCGTCGTGTTTTCGGGTATAGGTTTCCTTCCCGTTTTCTTCAAAGCATAGTAATAATTGTTTAAAGGAAACGAGTTTGATGCGTTTGTTTTTTTATCGGTGTGGACTTTGCGTTTGGGGACTGGTCGGCATTTTTTGCCGGAGTGCCGCGCAGACGGCAGATACGGCTCGGGTACATCAATTACAGCAGGTGGATGTGTCGGGAGTACGACGCCCTTCGGTGGTGCGTTCCGTGGCACCGTTACAGGTAGTAAGCGGTGCGGAAATAGAACGCCTGGGTTATCAGAGCCTGGCGGATGCCGTACGGCGTTTCAGTGGAGTGACCGTGAAGGACTATGGCGGCATCGGCGGATTGAAAACAGTATCGGTGCGCAGTCTGGGAGCGCATCACACGGCAGTGGCGTATGACGGAATCGCCGTCAGCAATTGCCAGGCGGGACAAATCGACATCGGGCGTTTTTCCCTGGACAATGTATCGCAGGTCAGTCTCGCCGTCGGACAGGAGGACGACATTTTCCAGTCGGCACGGATGTTCGCTTCGGCAGGGGTGTTAAGCATCCGGACGCAACAGCCGTCATTCGGAGAAAACCGGAGGGACAGTTGGCAGTTCCGAATAAAAGGCGGTTCTTTCGGCTTCGTCAATCCGAATCTGCGGTATGCCCGGAAGCTGACGCAACGAACCCGCGTTGCCGTGGACGGGGACTTTTTGAGGGCGGACGGCGCTTATCCTTTTACTTTGAAGAACGGGAAACTGGTTACCCGGGAGAAGCGGTACAATTCGGATATTCTTTCCTGGCACACGGAAGCCAATCTTTACACTACCCTCCGGGACAGCAGCGCACTGACGGCAAAGGCTTATTATTTCCAGTCGGAACGGGGACTGCCGGGCGGAGTGATTTTTTATAATCCTTATAACAGGGAGCGTTTGTGGGACCGGAATTTCTTTGCCCAGACCGGCTACGAGAAGCGTTTCAATCCGCAATGGGCGCTGAAAGGGGCGTTGAAGTATAATTATTCGTGGAATCGTTATTTGGATGTGAATAATAAGTACGCAAGCGGAAAGCAGATTGACCGGAACATCCAGCAGGAGTATTATGCCACCCTGAGCGGTCTGTACACTCCCGGGGGACGAATGTCCTATGCTTTGGCGAGCGATTTTGCCTATAATCGATTGACGAACAATTTTACGGACAATCCTCATCCGGAACGGTATACTTCCCAAACGGTTCTTACCGCTCGCTACCGGCATCAGAGGATCACGGTAAACGGCGTGTTGCTGGCAACTTACGTGAAGGAGAAGGTGACAAACGGCGATTGTCCGGAAGACAAGTGCAAACTTTCTCCGGGCGTGAGCCTTTCCCTGCAACCCTGGCTTGACCGGAATTTGTATGTCCGCTTGTTTTACAAGCACGTGTTCCGGGTGCCGACATTCAACGATTTGTATTATCTAAGAATGGGCAACCGGAATCTGAAACCGGAAACCGCCGTGCAGTATAATGCGGGCGTTACCTGGTCGGGGCAATGGAAAGGGGTGGATTATGTGAATCTGACGGCGGATGTCTATTACAATCGGGTAGATGACAAAATCGTAGCTTTGCCGATGATGTACGTGTGGAAGATGATGAATATGGGCAGGGTTGATATATGGGGAAGCGATGTGAAGGGAGGTATGGAATTTCGGGTGGCGAATCGGATGACCTGTCAGGTAAGCGGCGCTTACACGTGGCAGAAAGCCGTTGACGTGACCGATAGGAACGAAAAGAATTACAAACACCAGATTCCTTATACTCCCCGGCATTCAGGCTCGTTGTCGGCGTCGTTGCTTATGCCTTGGGTCAATGTCAGCTATACCGCTGTGGTTTGCGGGGAACGGTACGCCCTGCCGCAAAACATCAGAGCTAACCGCATAGACCGTTATGCGGAACATACGCTGTCGATGAACCGGGAGTTTGAACGTGGCAGAACCCGTTTCCGCCTGCAAGCGGATTTGGTCAATTTAACGAACGAGCAGTACAGTGTCATTCAGTACTACCCGATGCCGGGACGTTCGTACCGTCTGAGTGCAAGTGTTGTTTTTTGATATAGTTTAATTTAAAATGTAGTGAAATGAAATCAAGAAGTTTTTATCTGACTTTGTGGATGTTTATCCTGTGTGCGTTTACCCTTGCATCGTGCAGTGATGATGATGGTGACGATATTACCGTAGAAGAAGGTATCTATGTACTAAACAATGGGAAATACAAAAGTAATAATTCAACGATTACCTATTATGACCCTGTTGCCCAGACTTACGACAATAATGATGTATATGCCGCTCAAAACTCAAAAGGATTAGGTGACAGCGGACAAGACATTCTTTGCGGAGGAAAGTATATTTTTTTAGCTATTTACGGTTCTAACCGCATTTCGGTGATGACCCGCGATTTCGTGGAAGTTGCCTCCATTCCCTTGGTACGTGAGGGACAGCCACAGTCTCCGCGTTCACTGGCGTATGCCGACAATAAGTTGTATGTTAGTCTGTATGACGGCTATGTAGCCAAAATCAATACTTCTAATTTTACCGTGGAAGCACAGGTGGAAGTGGGACGGAATCCGGAAGGACTGGCCGTTTCCAATGGAAAATTGTTTGTGGCGAACTCCGGTGGAATGGACTACAATACGCCGGTGGGATATGACAAGACGGTTTCCGTCATCAACCTGAAGAAGTTTGAGGTAGAAAAGACAATAACTGTGGAAATTAATCCCACAGTTTTAAAAACCGTGGACAATGGTGATGTTTATTGTATTTCTATGGGAAATTACGGCGATGTTCCCAATACGCTTCAGAAGATAAACCCGAAGGATTATACCGTGACCGCCGTCGGAAATGCGACCGAAATGGCAACGGACGGTAAAAAGCTCTATCTGATGCTTTCCCAATACGATGCCAACTGGAATCAGACAATTTCCTATCCGGTGTACGACACTGAGAAAGGAGAAATGCTGTCCGGAGAATGGGTGAAGGATGCTTCCGCTATCGTAAAACCTTACAAACTTTCTTATGAACCTGTCACCGAATATCTGTATCTGACCTCTTCCGATTACAAAAATGACGGAGACGTGTATGTTTATAAAACGGACGGAACTTTGGTGACGAAGTTTGGCGCAGGACTGAATCCGCTGAAAGTGGTTTATGTGAAATAATATGCGCGCCGTAATTTATTTGACTGTGATTCTTTTGCTTGCAGCTTGCAAGCAAAAGAATTCTTCTGTTTCCGGAGACCAGGGAAGTCAGGGGATGCGGGTGGAATACGCCACCGGCTTCACGGTGCGCCGGACGCCGGAATACACGGAAGTCCGCATCCGGGACCCGTGGGATACGACCAAGTTGTTGCAGCGCTATGTGTTGGTGGAGCGTGGAAAGGAACTGCCTGCCGGTTTGCCCGAGGGGGTGCTGGTGCGTACGCCGTTGAAGCGGATTGCGGCGGCAACGTCGGTGCATTGCGGTTGGCTGGATATGTTGGGTGTCCGGGAGGAGATTGTCGGCGTGTGCGAGTCCCGTTATATTGACGTGCCTTTTGTGCAGGAGGGATTGAAAGCGGGACGCATTGTCGATGTCGGCGAAGCGGCGGCGCCCGATGTGGAGCGACTGGTTGAGCTGAATCTTGACGGAATGGTCACTTCGCCTTTGAGTAACGCGCCTTACGGGCGGGTGGAGAAGACGGGAATTCCGCAGGTGAAATGCGTGGATTATATGGAGCCGACCCCGCTGGGACGGGCGGAATGGATTCGCCTGCTGGCACTCTTTTTCGACCGGGAGACATTGGCGGATTCGCTGTTTGCGGAGACCGTAAAGGCTTACGAGGACGTGAAAGCCTTGGTGAAAGACGTGCAGGCACGTCCGACGGTCGTCCTTGAAAAGAAATACGGAGCCGTGTGGTACGTTTCCGGAGGCAACAGTTATATGGGCAGCCTGCTGAAAGACGCGGGAGCGGATTATTGCTGGAAGGACGACCCGCACGCCGGCTCGTTTCCGCTGGCGTTTGAAACGGTCTTCGAACAGGGCGGAGAGGCGGATTATTGGCTGATGAAGTATAACCGCGCGCAGGAAATGGGGTATTCCGATTTGAAAAGCGAGTATGCGCCTTACGCCAATTTTGCCGCTTGGAAAAATCGGCGTATCTTTACCTGCAATACGGGCATCGTGCCTTACTATGAGGAGGTGCCGATACGTCCCGATTATTTGTTGAAAGACTTGGTGAAGATATTTCATCCCGAGGTGTTGCCGGATTACCGGTTGCGCTACTACCGCCCGATGGAATGACAGGGAATTATTTAATGTTTTACAGATGAAGTGTCGCATTTTCTGGTATATCGTATCGCTGTTGTGCGTCTTGTTCGCCGCCAATCTGTTTTGGGGGTCGGTGCGGATTCCATTCCGTTCCGTGCTCTCCATTCTGTTGGGGGAGGAGGAGAAAGCCACGTGGACGTACATTGTATTGCAGACCCGTTTGCCGCAGGCGATAACCGCCCTGTTTGCGGGGGCGTCTCTGGCGGTTGCCGGTTTGATGTTGCAGACGGTCTTCGCCAATCCGTTGGCGGGTCCTTCTATCTTGGGCATCGATTCGGGGGCAAGTCTGGGAGTCGCGTTGGTGATGCTCTTGTTTGGCGGTTCGGTGGGCAGAATTACGGCGGGACTGTCCGTCTCCGGTTATATGGCGGTCATCACGGGCGCATTCATCGGCGCCACCTTGATTCTGGGATTGATTATCTTTTTTTCCACCTTGGTGCGTAGCAATGTGATGTTGCTGATTATCGGCATTATGATGGGGTATATCACCTCTTCCGCCATTTCCCTATTGAATTTTTTCGCCACGGCGGAAGGTGTATTTTCTTATGTGATGTGGGGGATGGGAGATTTCTCCGGCGTGTCGGTCGCTCAACTGCCTTTCTTTTGCGGACTGTTGCTTGCCGGCTTGTTGCTTGCTTTGTTGCTGATAAAACCGCTGAATGCCCTTTTATTGGGTGAACGCTATGCCGAAAACCTCGGTGTCAATGTCAAACGCATCCGAATTCTGTTGCTGCTCAGTACGGGACTGCTAACTGCCGTAGCCACCGCTTTCTGCGGACCGATTGCTTTCATCGGACTGGCGGTGCCGCACGTTGCCCGGCTGTTGTTGGGGTCTTCCAACCATAACCTTTTATTGCCATTGACCTTGCTGTGCGGAGCCATGACAGCGCTGTTGTGCAATCTCATCAGCGTGTTGCCGGGAACGGCAGGCGTCATTCCGCTCAACGCGATAACACCAGTGCTCGGTGCTCCTGTGATTATTTACGTCATCGTCAATCAACGCAAAATCCAATATTTTCATTAATGAAAACCAGTCCTGTGATAACCGCCTCCGACCTGAGCATCGGCTACCGAACGGGCAGACGAACGAGTATCGTGCACCATAATCTCTCTTTTCGGTTGTATCCCGGTGAACTGACCTGCTTGTTGGGCGCGAACGGTGCGGGAAAATCCACCTTGTTGCGTACCTTGTCGGCATCCCAGCCGGCACTCGGCGGGGAACTGTTGCTCGAAAACAGACCACTGGTGGCTTATTCGGAAAAAGAACGCTCCCGGCACATCGGTATGGTGTTGACGGACAAGACTATGGCGGGAGGCTTGAAAGTTGAGGAACTGGTCGCCCTGGGACGTCAGCCCCACACCGGATTTTTCGGACGCTTGCACGCCAAGGACCACGCCTTGATAGCGGAAGCCCTGGAAGCCGTGGGCATTACCCACAAGGCGAAAAGCTATACCGCCGAATTGTCGGACGGCGAACGTCAGAAGGCGATGATTGCCAAGGCGTTGGTGCAGCAATGCCCCGTTATCCTGTTGGATGAACCAACGGCTTTTCTCGACGTAGTCAGTCGCACGGAAGTTTTCGGTCTGTTGCACCGTTTGGCTGTTGAGCAGAACAAAGCGATCTTACTCTCCACCCACAACATCGAACAGGCACTGGTGCTTGCAGACAAGCTCTGGTTGCTGTCGGCGGAAAACGGATTGCAATGCGGCGTAACGGAGGACCTGATACTCCACCGCCGTATGGACACCCTTTTCAACCGTTCCGGTATCTGCTTCGACTATGCCCACGGAGTTTATTACCCGATTGTCAATGGAGAGCAAAAAATAGTGGTGGAATCGGAAGACGAAACCTTGTTGCATTGGACAATCAACGCCCTTAACCGCCGGCATTACCAATGTCTTTCCGTATCGGAGGAAAACGCTTCGCTTCCTCGCCTGCAAGCCATAACTCCCAATCAATTAGTGCTAACAAACGAAAACGGAACACAAACTTTCGATTCTTTCAACGCTTTACTTACGCAATTAAAAACAAGCTAGAAAAAATATTCCTGCAAAAAAAACAATTAGGTTTCAGTAACGAATTTTATCCGGTATATTGCTCGCGGTGTTTTAAAATGGAGTTCATGTTGGCTTGTGCCCATTCCGTCAATTGAACGATGAAAGGCACTAAAGAAGTTCCCATTTCCGTCAAGCTGTATTCCACTTTGGGAGGTACGACCGGATAAACTTTCCGAATAACTAGTCCGTCCGCTTCTAAGGCTTTAAGCGTCCCCGACAAAACTTTGGATGAAACATCGGGAATGATACGACAAAGTTCATTGAATCGCACTACTTCGTTTTCACTCAATATCAAAATGACTATCAGTGACCATTTATTTCCAAAACGTGCTACTACATTACGGATAGGACACATTTCAATAACCGAATATTTTTCTGCTTTTTGGAGCATACTGATATTTATACTGTTTAAAAGTTAGTTAATTTCCATAGCAAAGTTAGCAATTTGCATTTGCAGGTACAACGAAATCACTCACAGAAAAATTTTTATCCTTTTTTTCTTCTCACAACTAACTGTTTTTCTGTAAAAGTGAGGAAGAGGTAACTATGTATCATGAATGTAAGTTATTGACTGACATTATCAACAATCGTATTTTTGTTTTCCATAAGAATTGATACAAACCCTAAATTTTACAATGATGAAACAGATTGAAAAGATTGCAACGGCTGAAAATTTCAGCGCAATAAACGTTGGGAAATTAAATGAGCTGGGAAATTACGTATTGGAACTTTCTCCCGAAATAAAAATTCCGGGCAAGGTGTTCGGCGGCAGTGCCGTAGGGGCAACCGGCGGGGAGTTTTCTTTTCAGGTTTTCCAACCGGGTACGGAAACGGGATTCCTGCATACACACAAAAATCATGAGGAACTTTATTTTTTCCTGCAAGGGAAGGGAGAATTTCAAGTAGACGGCCAGGTGTTTCCCGTTAATGAAGGTAGCGTAGTACGTGTCGCTCCCGCCGGCAAACGTTCTGTACGCAACAATGGAAATGAACCGTTGGTCATGCTTTGCGTACAATACCGGGGTGCTACATTCACCGCAGAAGATGCTGCCGATGGTGAGCTTCTGAACGCTCCCGTAAAGTGGTAGCATTCAGAAGAGGAATATTTTACCTAAAAGCGTCCAATGCTTCCGTCGGCTTGCCCGATGCGTCAAATGCGCCTAAGGTATATCCGTTCCATTTGTTATAGGCTTCGGGCTCCCAGTAAAGGATTCCGTGCACGTTGCCAAGGGCTTGTGTCCGCGTGAAAAGAGCGGTCAGAAAGGCTTTGGCAACAGCAGCCTCATCCCACGGCATACCGGTTTCACAGATGATAACATCAGTGCCGTAACGCTTGGTGACATCCTGTATATTGGCGATACAATCATTCACCATACTCTGCCAATTGTTTTTTTTGGGATAGAGGGACATCCCTATCAAATCCCATTTGCCGCCGTTGGCTTTTAATCCGTCGAACAGCCAGCGATAAAGACCGTTGTCCTGTCCGTTCTGCAAATGGACTATCACTTTCGCCTCCGGGAAAACGGATTTCACCGCATCGTAGCCGGCATTATTGAGAGCGGCATAGTTTGCCATGCTTTTATCCGCCTGTCCGTCGGGCCAGAGCATGCCGTTGCCGGTTTCATTGCCCACCTGCACCCATTCCGGAGCAATCCCTTTACCTTTCAGCGCATTCAATATATCTTTGGTATGGTCTGCTACAGCGGTTTTTAATTTACTAAAAGACAACGTATTCCAAGCTACCGGTTTCATCTGTTTTTCCGGATCCGCCCACGTATCGCTGTAATGAAAATCTATCATGAGACGCATGCCCAGCTTGTGCGCCCGCTCCGCTTTCGCAAGCACATCAGCTTTGTTGCACCAGCCGTCGGCAGGATTCACCCATACCCGCAAACGGATGGTGTTCATTCCGAGATCACACATCAGACGCATACATTCGGTTTCCTCGCCCTTTGCGTTGTAAAACTTCACGCCCTTCTTTTCCATTTCAGTCACCCAGCTGACATCCGCCCCTTTGGCAAAAGTTGCCGTCTCCACCGGGTCTATAATCAATTCGGGTTCGTCATTGCTGTCGCTGCTACATGCCGAAAACAATCCCAGCAAGAAAAAGGATAAGTATAAACAATACCGTTTCATCGCCATTTATTTTTCCAAGGTTATTTTTTGCACTACCGTACTGCCTTTCTTTAATACCGCACGCACGGAAACAATTTCTTCCACCGGACAAGCGGTCTTGTCTGCCGTTATCCCGCCGGCAAAAGAGAATCCGGGGTACATTTCCCGTACAGGCTGTACTTCCGAGGGCCGAAAGGCAGACAAAGGAATTTCATGACTGCCGCCGTGTTGCAAGGTCACGGCCGTGCTCCGGAAATAACCGTCACGGTCTATCAACTCAAGCACAAGTTCCGTACCGGGAGCCGTTTCCCCCGTTTCAAGCTTCATCCGGCCAAGTTCCCGACCCGCCAGCACCACATCGGCAGACAATGCCGCCCCGCCACGATAGCTTTCCGTTGCCTCCATCGCAATGCCTTCCGGCAGGTAGGCGAACCGGATTCCCGGTTGCCAGTTCAGTTCCACGGCGTCCGTATTGTTTTGTGCATCCAACAGTACGGCAGGTGTCTGCTCCGTAATGATACGAGTCCGGTAATAGGCCTGACAATAATCATCCCATGCGCCCGGTGCGGCGGCACAATCCCCCGGAAAGAGCCGCGTGTCGCCCGATGTGTAAACCCCTATCCGATAACGGAAAATACCATGCCGAAGTACAACCGCCGGTATGGCAGCCGCATAAGTGAAACCGTTTTCCGGTGCCATCGGTACTACAAACGACCGCCCGTACTGCATTTCACCATAAAGGACAACGCTGTCTATCTTTTCGGGAGCGACCACCCCGGCACGTACAACCGCCGCTTCTCCTGCCGGTAATTCCACCACAGGTGTATGATAAACAGCCGGTTCCTTTACATCGTCCGCCAGCAAGGGATAATCGGTCCGTGCGGTAATTTCTTCCAACCGGCCGTCTTTCCATAAATATACACCGGGTTTCACCTCAAACGATGCCCGTATTCCGGGCAACTCGACCTGCATTTTCCGGGAAGCCGACTGTACCAGCGCGACCTTTCGGTTCAGCGCATTATGCCGGGCATAGGCATCCGTCGTCTCTACGACATCCGGATACACTTCTATCCGCCAACCGCCGTCATCCGTTTTATCCAAAAAATAAGCCCCGTTCCCGCTGTATTCCACTACCGGAGAACTGCCGTGCCCGACAATGTGCCGCAAACGTTCGGGAGCCACCGGCGCCTCTTCCGTTGCGTTGGAATAACAATACAACGTATCGCGGTTTAACAGCGACAGGTTCTCCCGATAGCTCACCCGAAAATCACCGAAACGGTTGCTGGCGGGATACTGACCGTAGCCGTCCCCCTTGGGCAAACTTTTAAATGCTTCGGCAGCAATACGCAACGAAACCGCTTTTGCCGGCGTGTACACCAGATTCATCCAGTGCGTCTGGTAGTCGGTATTATAAGCCGCCATCGCCAACGGGTCGTAAGCGAACTGCGTCGCCCACTGGAAACCGGCCTCCCGGAAGCTGCGCGCCATGGCGGGATACATATAGGCTCCGTCAATATCCGCAGCGTCGAATTCATACACGATGCGGGCTTTCCCTTTGGTATCGTAAGGCAGATTGTAATGCGCCACTGCCGGCAAAAAGTTCTCTTTCCGGGCTTTCCCGCTTACGAGTCCGGAAGGATACCACTGGCAGGTCACACCGTCTATCCGGGCGGCAGTTACGGCACGCGCCCGTTCAGGATTTTGCGCGATGTTGTACAGTATCGGTTTGCGACACCCCGTCGCTCTCGCCGCTTTGGCCAACGTATTGATATAAGCGGTGACCTCTTTGTCCGGTACCTCCGCCGTATGGTCGGGTTCGTTGTTCAACTCCACCGCCACGATATTCGGGTCGTCCTTATAGGCATATCCCGTATAAGGGTTGCGGTGGTTCAACAACTGTTTCAAATAACGCTCCTGCGCCCCAACACAGTGTTTGTCGACTGTCGCCTCCCGTTTGCCCAATCGGTTGGAGAATCCCGGCAAAGATTTATCGTCACTCTCCGGCCATCCGTTGCCCCAGAAGGCAATCGCTGTAATCAACGTTTTCGCTCCCCGTTTGGCGAAAGTCGCAATCGTATAATCCAGTAAATCGAGATGCTCGTTTTCCAGCAGATTCCCCTCTCCGTCACTGATTTCCACATCCCACACGTGAATGCGGTAAGCATTGATACCCAAACGGCTCATATGATAGACATCGCGCCCGATGGCTTCTTTACGGTCCGCCCCCAGCTTCCCGTGACTACGGAAACCGTGAGCAAACGGCATACAGTAATTAAACCCGAAGAAAACCGCTTCCTTCCCGTCGGGAGCACGCAGCACCCCCTCCTTATCCACCCGGTAATTCTGAGCGGACAAAGAAAACTGCATACACAGCAGTACACTGACAACCCAAACTCTTTTCATATCTTTATGACATTATATTACACCTCAACCGATTATCTTCACAAATATAACATATTTTTTTCTTCCTGCTCCATTCCGCTCCCTACAAGCAAAATGCCATATACGCCGGAAGGTAAACAATATCATCCTCTACTTTGAGATTTTTCGGATGTATCACATAACAACCTCCTATCCGCTCATGGAATACATCAGAAAATCGAGTAAGAGATTTCGTGGTATATCGGTCTCCGGATTTAACTTCAACAGGGAAAATCTTATATTTGAGCTTACTGTTATTAGAAAGCATAAAGTCTATTTCTATGTCGTTCCGATGTTTTTCTTTATTATATCTTATATAAAAATAAAGCTTATGCCCGGAGGCAACAAGTATCTGAGCTATGGCATTCTCATATAACATCCCTTCATTCGTGGAAAGCTTTCCGAAAAGAATCTCATTGTACAATTTACCATTAAAAATCTCATTTTCGTCAAACGTATGGCTTAACAGCAGACCGGTATCACCCATATAGCATTTTACGTAAGTCCGGTCCTCATTCAATGACAGCCCTACATTCGGATCAGAACAATTAAAACATTCGTTTACAATCATTGAGTCTGCCAACCAAAAGAATGTATCATGATATTTGGGAAAAGTCGCCCCTTTTTCTATTCGGTTCATCATCACCCGGCGTTCCGATTTCGAAAGGAATGCCGGAATCTGATCAAAGATTGAGATAACGCTTGAACGGTAGCCGGAATCGATTTTCATTATGTCATTGCGATACAATGCAAGTATATCACGTTTTTCCATGTCCGCTTTTTCAAAACTACGGTCATTTTCAATATATGCGGACACGCTCTTGGGCATACCTCCGACTATCATATATTGCCGGAACAACAGCATGGCTTTGGCATGAAGGTTTTGCTCAAGCGGTTTCCCGGCAACAAAACAATTCCTTATATATTCCATCATACCATTTTCTCCCATTGCCCAACCGAATTCCTCGAAATCCATCGGATACATCGAGAGTCTTCTCTCTTCGGAAGGTATTGTGATACCTTTGACTTTTTCTTTTATAGAAATCAATGAGCCTGTTTCAATGTAGTCATACCGGCCATCGGCAACCAGATATTTTACAGCCTGACGAGCTTTGGGAAATTGCTGGACTTCATCAAAAATTATTATAGACTCCCTCCGGTAAAGTTTTATATTATATTCAGATGACAATATCATAAAGAACGTGTCAAGATCTGTCATATAATTGTTAAATGCCGATATGACAGCCTCGCTTACCGTATTAAAATCAATCAAAATATAGGATTTGTACTCCCTTTTCGCAAATTCTTCGACAATCGTAGATTTACCTATTCGACGCGCCCCCTCAATTAAAAGAGCTTTATTGCCTGCACTGCTTTTTTTCCAATCAAGCAACCGATTATATATTTTACGTCTGAACATCATTTCATTCTTATTTATAGCGAATTACAATGCAAAAATAAGAATAAAATCAATAATGCGCAACTATAATACATGGATTATACCCTACAATGCGCAGGTTTGGAATAGCTAAAATACCCTACAATGCGCAGGTTTAAAATTTCGAAACGTCTGAACATATTTTCCTATTCATCGAACTTCAGATATTTCAGGGTATTGGCTTTTTATGCGTTTGGGTAATTTCTTCACGACCTCGGCATAGCTGTGACAAATCAAAGATTTGATAAATTCATCCGGCAGACCGCCATTGAGACTAACCTGGCTCCAATACTTTTTGTTCCAATGCCATGCCGGCTCTATCTCAGAATACCGGTCACGCAAAATCAGCGCATAATCAGGATCGGTCTTCAATACGAAATAATCCTGACGTACGAATCCGTAGCAGGCGAATATCTTGTCGCATACCCTGAACAACAGATACTCGTCGCCGAAGGCCATATCCTCGCTCACCATCGGCAATGACAGGCAATATTCTCTAAGCGATTCTATATTCATGACTTTTAAGATAATATCGGTTCAAGCGCATAAAAGGTATCAGCAATAACAGTCGGACCGACTGCTGTCAGCTCGTCACGCCTCCCGTTGCCGTAAGTGACAGCACAGGTATATGTTCCGGCGGCACGCCCCATTAGAATATCAACCGGGGCATCACCTACGGTAAGCGTCTCGTCAGCCGTCCACCCACAGGTGTTCAGTATCTTCAAAACCGGATCAGCCGACGGCTTTCCGTGCTCGACATCATTTCCGCCCACAAGCATGGAAAAATACCCCGATATTCCGAACTGTGTCACATATTCCTGTAAAGAGGCACGGCCACGGCTGCTGGCTATAGCCATTCTATACCCGTCGCTGTGCAACTTCTTAAGCACCTCCATGACACCGGGAAAACATCTCACGCTCAGCGGTCTCCTGAGCTCTTCAAAAACACGTCTGTACGTATCGGGGAAATCATGCTTTGCGACATCATTGCCGGGCCATAATATCTCCGGAACATCTTCAAGTCTGATGCCGATAGTCGCCCTGCATTCGTCATCCGTTTTCTGAGGAAGTTGTAACAGACCTGTCGCAGCCTGCATCGTAGCTATAATCAGAGGGGCGGTATCTACCAGCGTTCCGTCGAAATCGAAAATTATATTTTTAATACACTTCATCTCTTATTGCTTTAGGTGTGCAGCCATATCTGGCGCGAAACAGGCATTGAAATAGAAATGCCGTTTTATTCACAAAGCAAATTTAGTTCAATTGTTTTGAATTTTAGATAAATTGAATGCAATGGATACATTTTAACTGGTAATTTCCGGCTACTGCCTGTAACAGCAACAGCCGGAAATACTGTTTTCGGGAAAAATACTCTATTTCAACCAAAAAATACGGGTCTGAGCGCAATAATTGTATTTGCTGGAAACAGACATAGCACCGCAATCATACCTATTGCAAGATTCATGGGACCATTCGTTGTTATGCATATTGTCATTCGCACTTCCCCATCTTAATGAAGCTCTCCCTCCCACATACGTTTTCTTATAGCATCCGTCAATAATGTAATTATAGCCCGAAGCCGTTTTATCCAACTGAAAGTCCATCACAAAATAACCTTTTGTCGTATTGCCCCAATTGTAACCTCTCGGAGTCAATCCGTTGGCGACATTGGACGCCGCCTGCCATACACTCACGCTATTATCCAAACTCAAACTCCAACTCACATCGGAAAGACGCCAGGCAGGTTCCGTGATGCTGTTGGTCTCCTCCGCACTGACGGCAATCTCTTTCTTCGAATCTTCAAACAGATAGCGCATCACGTCGGCCGAAATCTGGTAATTCCGCATACCGGTGGAACCCACTTTCCCCATGATGCGCATCCATCCGCCGTCATTGTTCGTCATATCGCAATAAATGTCGAAAGGCGCATATTTCGAACAGTTTATTTCTATTCTGTAAACCCCGTTCCCCGTATCGCCTTCATAGTAATAAGGCGGCTGGGGATGCCTGTATTCCTCGGCGGAAGCCGCATAAGTGCCGTTGCTCCACATCCGGTAACCGTCGGGATGCTGCACAATCGTTATCTTCTGTGCGGGCTGCACTATCCGGAATTCCGTCGCCTCTCCCAGACAGCCGTACTGATTCACATAGTGCACCTTGTAGATTCCTCCGCTCACAAAACTATTGAGCTGCACATGATATCCCTCCGCCACTTTTGCACCCGACATATCTTTCCATACAGCCGAGACATCCGACTCGCCCGAGAGACAATGCAACTTCAACGGTATGCCAGCCTGTCCGTAATAAACGGATTTCACACAAGGAGCATCCGTCCCGGCAGGGTTCAGTACAATCTTTACCGTAGAAACGGCTTCGCCTATCGGACAAACGACCTTTCTCTTAAAATAATATTCTTTTACTCCCGCATGATTTTCCATACTATAACTGAACAACTGATACCGGCTTTCATTCGGCATCATCGTCCACGTCGCCCCTTTGTCCTCACTGATATACCAGGAATACGCGACTTTCCCCATGGCATTTTCCACGGAATCGCCCTGTATCATAAACTCCACGCCGCTGCACACCGTATCCTGTTCCAGACCGTTTTCACAATATATCCGTCCGGTTTTAAAGCCGTCCACTCCGAATGCCGAACAGACTCCCCGAAAACCGACCGTACTGTCCCGCTGCGTCATCGCAGCAAAATAAGTCCCGAAAGCATTTGTCCGGTCGGAAGTCCGCAACAGACTGTCCGCACTGGTAAAACTGCCGCCGCGTACTCCGACAGTCCCCACCGATACCGGCCAATAACCGCTGGCAATATCGGTCGCCCCGCCTGCATTCAGTTCTCCGTTGCCATGAGAATAATCGACATTGTCAGCAACGAATTTCACTCCGGCAGCCGTCGCATTATAACACATCTCCCACAGATTGCCGCTCATATCCATCACGCCCCAATACGTAGCTCCGGACTGCAGCTGATTCGTTCCGGACGTTGCAAACAATCCGCAACGAACAGGTCCGTTAAGCCCCCCGCCGCTATTTACATTTTTTGCCCCGTTTATCGCCTGCTCGCGTTCATCTCCCCGGAAGTTCAAATCGCCCAATCCGGTCAGGCGGTTGACACCGCTATTCGTATTCCAGGCATACTCCCCTCTGTCCGGTATTTGAGGAAAAGGACGGCGACACGCTTTTTCATATTCCAGCTCACTCATCGGACGCAAACCGCTCCAGTCGCAATAAGCCAGCATGTCATTCGGACTCATGTAATTGCAGGCCAGCGTCTGACCGTCATCGGCAGCAAAGAAGTCATTGTCCGGATTCAGATCGTTTCCGAATACCGCAGGCGTATTCGGCTGCCGCTGCTCGATAAACACGATCCCGTTCCGGCAACTCGGCTGCGATATATCCCCGAAAACGTAATCTCCCCGCTTCATATGGGAAAAATCATTATTCTCCACCCTGGCTTTCTGCTGCTCCAAGGTCAGTGAATTAAGGAACTCCACATACTGCTCCTGACTCGTTTCATACTTCATCACATAAAAGCCCGCATACCCTTTCGGATAAGAGGTCGCCAACGAGACAGCGGGCTTCCCGTGCCGAGAAGACAATACAAACGCATCTTCCGAATCCATCAACAGGGCAGACGTATCACCCGCAGTAAAACTGTACCGGGAAAAATTGTCTCCCAAATAATATCCGCCATAAGGCACATACACCATTTCCACGGCATGCACGGCGACATATATCCGGTCGTAATTATTCCCGAAATCATCTCTGCTTAAACCGGTTCCCGACAAAGGCCATTTTACTTGCAAACGTACATTTACATTCCCTTCCGCTATCGCTTTCCGCATAACGAACAATCCCGTCACCTTACCAGAAGTTTCGCCCGACATAAACATATAATCGCTCCCCTCATTCCCGCTTTGGGGAAAGGCATGATGTCCTTCTCTGCCGAGATAGACATGCTTCCAGAGTTCAGAAATCCCCCTCTTTTTAAACTTGAAAAACACCCAGGCGGCATCCCAGTTGAAATCGTCGCGCCAGGAATTATCCCAGCGGAGAGTCACTTCAATAACGGCAGTATCTCCCGCCACATTCACCACGCGCGTTTTGCCGTCCACACGGATGTTGTTCGCATTGACGCCCGTGACACTGCACAACAAAAGAAACACGGGTAATAATAAACGACACACACATACACATCCAAATAATTTCTTCATTCCGAAAATTATTTAGCACCTTGAAAAGTCCCCGGAAAGGCTGATTAATAACAAAAAAAGCGTGGGAACTTTAGTTTATCTATCAGGAGGTACGACCAAGCACCCATATCGAAATAAACAGTTACCCACGCTTAGCCGGGTATATAATGTGTATATACGGCAAACGTGAGCGTTTGTCTGCTTATCCTTCGATATTGAAAATTGGTCGTTTCCCCGATAAGGATAAAGCTAAACGCTTCAAATAAATATGTACGCTGCGATGGAATACGCTTATTCGCATCGTAACGGAACAAAGGTAAGAAAAAAAAGTTGAAAAGTTAATCCCAAAGATTTGCCAACGCATACAATGGAAATATCTCTATTCGACACTTATCCCGTAAAATTACTCCGAAATTTTCCAAAGAGGTGCGTACGGCACCGGTTATATTTTTCAATTCCATAAAAGCATAAAGGCTTTTCATACCACCCTGTCTACCTGCTTTTACTTCAATAGGCAGTATTTTCATACTTTTCATCATCACATAATCCACTTCCGCCAACGAATTACGCGCTTCTTTTACCCAATAATACAGTTCCGGTCGCCGATCCGGCGACATATATTTGATCATTTCCAATCCGGCAATCATTTCCGTAAGACTCCCCTTATTCACCAAATCCGGCGCCGTTCCCAAAAGTATCTGTTCCGTGAGTTCCGAAATATCACCCATATCCAGACTAAGAATAGCCAACAGCAGCCCGCTGTCAATATACAGGTACTTGACAATATTTCCATTGACCCCTGTCCCCAAAGGAAATCCGTTTCCCGTCGTAGCATACACCGGTATAATCAATCCTGCCAATCGCAACAAATCGAGCGCTTCTTTTACAACACTGCTTCTAATATCCTGGCCGACATGACTATAAACAAATTTCGAACCGATTTGATGCACCACGCTGCGAAGCGTCTGACGCAAAAGAGAAGGATTTACCTTTTTGCCGTATTTTCCGAAATCCACTTCATAGGCCTGGACTATTTCGGCATGAACTTTCTGACAACTGAGGTAATCATGAGTATCGATCCACGTCGCAACCGCTTCCGGCATCCCGCCCACCATGATGTAAGTCCGAAATAAATCCACTAATTTTTCATGCAATAATTCCGGCAAAGGATTATCGGCAGAAGCTCCCCTCTTCGCTTCCGACAAATTATCAAAACCTTGTGCCCGAATAAATTCATCAAACGAAAGAGGATACATAAACAACGAATGAATACGCCCCACGCCGAATGAAGATATATCCTGCAACGTAAATTCAAGCAACGAACCGGCGGCTATAACATGCAAATCCGGCATATCTTCCCAAAAATAACGCAATGCGCTTACCGCTTCGGGGCATTGCTGTATCTCATCAAAAAATAACAATGTCTTACCCGCCACAATAGGTTTTCCGACAAGGGAAGCTATAGAGGAAACAATAGGCAGGGCACTCAAATCGCTTTTGAACAATTGTGCCATCTGGGGTTGCCGTTCAAAATTGATTTCGACAAAATGCTCAAAACATTCCCCCAATCTTCTGACGGAAGAAGATTTTCCCACCTGTCTTGCACCACGAAGCAAAATGGGTTTATGATGAACACTTGCTTTCCATTTCAGCAATTCACCATCTATATTTCTTTCGTAATAAGCCATTGGTATTTCAACGTTTTTCTTTCGCCGACAAAGATATGCAAAATCACCTGAAATTCAATGGATTATTTTTGAATTTTGCTAAAATCCAAACAAATAATTCATCAAAATCCGCTAAAATCCAAACAAATAATTTACCAAAATCTGACAAAATCCAAACAAATAATTCAAATAAACTTCTCCCGGTTCTGGGTTTTGTAGAGGCCCGACAAAACGAAAATGACGGTGCCGACGAGCAATATAATCCGGTTGTACAAAAGAGTGGTATAAAACAGCTCCGGATTTTTATCCAGCGGCACATCGAAGGGATTGAGGAAAAGATTCCATTTGCTCTCCTCCAGTACGCTGCTCATAATAAAAAGCACCAGCCCTATTAGCGTAAAAACCACCGCCGTTCCGCTGCCGTTCTTGACGATGGTACTCAGCATGAAACACAGCGTACCGACAAAAAGCACCGGCATCATCACCTGGTACGTCAGTTTCACCGGAGGCACCTCCACCAGCAGCCAGTCGGTCAGCAGCGCCAACACCAGCGTAATGGCGAAACAGATGACATATGCTATCAGCAAACGGAACAACCACACCTTGTAGCGGTAGTCGGGAATACCGAAAATAATCTCGATAATCTTGGCGTCCTGGTCGTTCTGTATTCCGAAGCACATCGGATAAAATATCAGCAGTATCGAAGGTACCAGCAGCATGCCGTAAGCGTCGGATTCCATGATTTCCGAATCGGAAAAGAGGTTGATCACCACCGTCAATATATAGAACAGCACCGCACTCAATACAAAATAGACGAACTTATTCCCGAAAACGATCTTTACGTTATAATGGGACAACCGCAATACTATATCGAAGAAACGTTTCATAACCTTTATTGTGTAATAATCTGTTCATTACCTGCCAGCTTCACTCCGCGCAGCAGCCACAGATACGAATCCTCCAGTACCGGATTCGTCCGCTCCGCATGGGGCACAGGCTGCGTTTCCGACAAACACCTTACCCGGATATTCTCTCCGATCCGGATATGATGGACTATCAACAAATCGGAAGGCAGCGTGTCGAATTCATCCGCCGGGATTTCAAACACCCACGTCACATTCTGCGCTATATTCGCCATATCGGAGGGCGTGCCCAGGTATTTCACCGACCCCTTGTTGATAACTCCCACCTGGTTACAGGAGCTGGCAATATCCTCGATAATATGCGTGGAAAATATCACAATCCGGTTGCGGGACAATTCCACCAGCAGATTCCGGAAACGGATACGCTCCCGGGGGTCCAGACCTGCCGTCGGCTCGTCCACCACCAATATGCGCGGCAGATTCAGCAGTGTCTGGGCGATACCAATACGCTGCTTCATACCGCCTGAAAAACCGCCGATTTTCCGGTCCTTATTCTCATACATGTGTACCGCTTCCAATACTTCGCGAATCCGCCGGCGACGCGTCTCTTTTTCATAAATACCTTTCAGAAGCGCCTGATACTCCAGGAACTGCCAGGACGTCAGATTCTCATACGTACCGAACTCCTGCGGAAGATAGCCTATCAGCCCCTGCAGCTCCTCCCGCTTCTCCTGCGTATCGATGCCATTGATAAAAATCTTGCCGTAACTCTGCTCGAACACGCCGCAGATAATACGCATCAGCGTCGTTTTCCCCGCACCGTTCGGCCCCAGCAGACCGAACATACCCGTATGAATATCCAGCGACACGGCATTCAGCGCCTTAAACGGCTTTTTCCTGTACCCGATAAGCGGAATCTTAGTCGCCAGACGGTAGAACCCCTTGCGGATACCGCGGAAACGTCCGTCTATCAAGTCTATATTGATATTGTACTTGTGTATCCGGTCGGACAGGTATTTCACCTGAATACCCAGATACCACAGCAGCGTGAACAACACAACAAGCCCTCCGCTGTATAGCGCGATCTCTCCCCATACCAGCGTCAGCAGAGGCGTAAAATAATACACGACCCAACGCACCTTTTTCAATACCTTCGTCCAGAAACGCCTGCCGCGGTTCTCAGCAAACTCCCGCACGATATCCAGCACCTTTACACCCAATATCCAGAACAGCACGCCGAAAAGATACGCCCAGAACGCGGATTCCTGATACATATAGACGAAATAAAACAGGAACACCACCAACGGCACCAGCCAAAGCAGCACCCGCAAATCCTTCCAGTGCCCGTACACTTCCTTCAGACCCAGACGCTCCCGTATCCGCAAGCCCGACATCCACTCCTGCATAAACTCGGAAGGCTGTCCGTAAATCTTCACCAGATTCTGTATCTGTATCACAATCTCCTCGTCCGCAGGAATAATCTCCCGACTCGCCTGGCGCAGATTGCCTTCCATAAACCACGTTACTCCCGGAATCAATATCACCGCTCCGATCAGATAGCCCACCTTCCAAAGTATCGAATCCACAAACAAAGCGATACATACCGCCGCCCCCGCCATCAAAACGATCTGCAACACCTTCATGAACAGGCTCTGCGTACGCAGCCGCTTCAGCGCGTCCTCCATGCCGGAATACAGCGTCGGAATAATCACCAGCGTCAGCAACGTACTCATGGACAGGCCGCCGATCACCGTAATCGCAAACGGAGCACCCAGCCCCGCCACAAACTCGCCTTTTCCCATGGCCAGCGGCACCATCGCCACAATCGTCGTAATCGCCGTAATCAGTATCGGCCGCAAACGGGATACGCCCGCCACAATCAGCGCACGCTGTTTCCGGTTCCCCCTCCTTCTCAATATCGACGTATAATCGATCAGAATAATACTGTTATTGACCACAATCCCTATCAGGATAATAAACCCGATCATCACATTGGCATTCATCAGAGAATAGCCCGTAAGAAGCAGCGCCAGCAAAGAGCCTATCGCTGCCAGCGGTATCGCGAACATCAGCACCACCGGCGCACTCAACGACTCGAACACCGACGCCAGGATCATATAAATGATCACGAACGCCGCCAGGATCAAAAACGCGAAATCCGATGTCGTATCCTCTTCATGTATCACCTCCACGGCAAGCCCCGAAGGAATATCCACCTTCTGCACCAGTTCGTCGATTTCTCTCCTCGCCGTTTCCAAAAACTCTTTCGACTCGTTCACATCCGAGATAAAACGATAACTCACCTCTATCGTCTTGTCCTGATTCACCCGGTTAATCTCTCCCTGTCCCGATGTCAGATTGATCGTACTGAAACTCCGCAGATCCACCAAAGACCCTTTGTCGTTCGTCACATCCAGATTGCGCAAATCCTCCAGATTCCTCACCGGTTTCTTCTCGTCATCCGCCGCTTCCGCATAACTCTTGTCCTTGATGATAATGTCATACTCCTCGTCTCCCGCCTTATACTTGATTTGCGTCGTATTCTCCGGGGCAAAATTCGTCAGCTCCGTCACCACATTGGAAGGCGTCACATCGTAAATTCCCATCAGATAACCGTCAAACTGGACGCGCGCCTCCGGTTTTCCCCGCGAACTGCTCACCCACGCATAGTTGATATTCTCCAGGTCCTGCAGCTGATACTGCAGATACTCCGCCAGATTCCTCATCTTCTCATAATCCTGCCCCTTGATCACAATCCGCTCCCGTTGATTTCCCATCCCCATGAGCTTCAACAGCTCTTCCGAGCTGCCCATCAACGCATCGCCGCCCCCGCCCTGGAAATTCTCGCTGCTCGACCTCGCCTCCAGACTGATGTCCCATATCCGCAACCGATACGCACACGAAAGAACCTCATTCTTCATCTGCTGTATCGTCTTATGATTCAGTTTCTCATAATTCTTTTTCAATTTCACCGTCACATTCGCATCCGCCGCATACACCTTCGACGTAATCTGTTCCACCTCCTCGATGCCCTGCAGCACCTCCTCATAACGCCGCACCATCTCGTCCGTCCGCTCCAGCGTATATCCCGACGGCGAAGTGATATATACATTGAACGAATCCGTCTCCACCTCTTTCAGCGTATTCAAAGAGAGCGTCAGCGACAGCGCCACCGTCACCACCAGCAACAGCAGCGTGCCCACCACCACCTGCGCCGGCTTGCGCAGACACATCTTCAATACGGCAATATACATCTGCACCGGGCGGCTGTGCAGAGACGGCACCCGGAAATCCACATCGCTCTCCTTCTTCGTCATGAAATAATTCACCGCCATCGGCACCAGCAGCAGCGCAACCACCAGCGATATGGTCAAAGTGGATATAATAGACACCCCGACATGCTCCCCGATCAGCTTGATCATAAAATTATCGGCAAACAAAAACGGCAAAAACACGGTAATCGTCGTCAGTGTCGCCGCAAAAATGGACTTCCACACCTCCTGCGTACCCCGTACCGCCGCCTCGTCGCCGGATTCCCCCAGCGACCGGTGCCGGAAAATATTCTCCATCACCACCACCGAATTGTCCAGCAGCATCCCCACCGCCAGCGCGATGCCCGTCAGCGTCAGCGTATTGATGCTGATGTCGGAAAGGTAAAAAAAGTAAAACGATGAAAATACCGATATCGGTATCGCAAACGCGATAATCGTGACTATCCTGAAATTGCGGAGAAACAGATAAAGTATGAAAATAGCCAGCACCGCCCCCGTCAGACCCAAGTTCACTATCGTATCGATATTGCTGCTCATCGTCTCGGCCACATCCGTATCCACCTTGATTTCCACATTCTTGACCGCCAGCTCCCGGTTCAATTTGTCGATTTCCTCCCGCACCCTCTCCGACAAATCGATCACATTCACCTGGGGCGATTTCGATACCACGCACGTAATCACCTCTTTCCCGTTCACCCGCGAATACGATTCTTCCTCCTTGATGCCGAAATTTATCTCCGCAATGTCTCTCAGCAGCACCGGCCCCTGGGCAACGACGATATTTCCGATATCTTCCGTTTTAAGATACTCCGCCGTCACATTCACAAAAAAGCGCCTGTTATTTTCGTACACTGAACCGGCAAAACTCTTTTCCGCCATATTCCGGCTGATCATCATGCTGATCTGAGAACGCGTCAGATTCAGGGCATCGCATTTATTCTCATCCAGAATCACCTCTATGCTCTTCTGGCGTCCACCCATCACGATAACTCCCGCTACCCCTTCCACATTCTCCAGCTCCGGAACAATATCCGCATCCGTGATACTCCTCACATAATCAATATCGTCATCGCTCAACACGAAAAGCGTCATAAACTGGGAATTGACCATTCCCGTCGGCGCCTTGTTCACCACCACCTGAAACTCGTCCGGTATATTGGAAGCCATCGCCTTTATCTTCTCGTCCAGTTTCAGGTACGCATACTTCACATCCGTTCCCTTCACAAAAGAAACCGTAATCCGGGCATTCCGCGTCGAAATGCGGGTCTCGATCTTCTCCACTCCCTCCAGCGTGCTGATCACGCCCTCCACCGGGATAGCCGCCTGATTCTCTATATACTTCGGGTCCAGCTCGGTCGTCGCCCCGATATTCACGCTCAACACCGGCAACTCCGCATTGGGATACAACTCCATCGGCAAATAACTGTATGAAAAATACCCCATCAATGTCAATCCGATGAATAACATCGATATGAGAACCCGGCGTTTAATTAATCTATTCATGATAACTTATGTTGAAGAAGTTGAAAAAGTTAAAACGTTGAAAAGCTAATCCTGCTTTCGGTCTAAATAATTCAGTAAATTATAAATACCGACAGAAAGCATTTTACATTTTTCCTGCAACTTTTCTACTTTCAATTTCTCCATATAATTTAAATCCGACGCAATATATAACATACTCCTCACCTCCCCGCAACTTCCCTTCGCTATTAATAAAAATCTCTTAAACATAGAAACAGAACCAGCTTCCGCCCCCTCCGCAATATTATTCATAACGGATACTGCCGCCCGCTGAATCTGATCATTAAATCCGTAATCCCTCACCCCTCCGGTAAAAGCATAAATCTCCCCCACCAACTCCCTGGCATCCTGCCATATCTTAAACTCCTCAAAATACTTCACCGTCCCCATCTTTTCATCCCTTTAACCATTAAACCTTTTCAACTTTTTCAACTTTTTAAACTCTTTCAACTTTTTCAACCCTTTCAACTTTTCAACCTCTTGTCAAAAATACAATACACACAAGGTATTACTACCAATGTCAATATCGTCGAAGTGAGCAGACCGCCAATGACGGCCAGGGCCATCGGCGAGCGCAAAGAAGCGCCCTCCCCGAAACCGAAACACATCGGCAGCAGGGCCAGTATCGTCGTCAGGCTCGTCATGATAATCGGACGGATACGCTGCTGCGCCGCCCCCATTATCGCTTCGTGCAACTCCACACCCTGCGCTTTCAGCTGATTGATGCGATCCACCAGTATGATCGAACTGTTCACGGCTATACCCGCCAGCATGATCAATCCGATAAACGCCATCATGTTCAGCGTCTCTCCGAGAAGCAGAAACGCCAGGATGCTCCCCACTCCCGCCAGCGGTATCGTCAGCAGAATGGTAAACGGATGGCGCAGCGATTCAAACTGGGAAGCCATGACCATGTAGACCAGTATCACGGAAAGTATCAATGCGAAACTCAGACCGCCGAAAGATTCCGCCCGTTTTTCCTCCTCTCCCGTAATCTTGGCGGAATACTTCGCCGGGAACTCCACGCCCTCCAGCACCGCATTCACAGCCGGAGTCACCTCGCCCAAAGAATATCCCTTCTGCAACATCGCCGTCACCTGTCCCACCCGGTTCTGATTATTCCGGCTGATCTCTCGCGGTGCGGAAGTCACTTTCACCTCCGCCACCTCGCCCAAACGATACTTCTTGTCCCCCTGCACAATCTCCACATCCTGCAAATCGCTCAAAGACACCTCCGGCACTTTGATCTCAATGTCTATCGGTTCCCCCTGCGTTTCATAGCTGCCTGCCACCTTCCCGTTGAGTTTCTCGCTCACCTGCTGCGCCACGGTAGAAATATCCACACCGTATATGCCGCTCCGCAGGCGGTCAATGGAAATATCCACCTCCGGCGCGCCCTTCTCCATAGACGTACTGATATCATAAACTCCCGCTATACCCGCCATTTTCTCCTTCACCTCCTCGCAAAGCTCCTCGAGCACTTCGATTTCCTCTCCTTTAATCTCCACGACCAAAGGAGCGCCCTCCGTTCCCAGAGCGCTTTGCAGGGCGGACTGCTCCTTCTCGTAAGTAATCTCCACTTCCTTCGGCATGTCAGCATTCGCATTCAAAGCGGCAATCAGATAGTCCGCATCCATCTTCGCCCCTTTCTTCAACTTCACCTGCACCACCGCCTGGTTGTCCTCCCCGGCTTTCCCGTCCTGCTGCGTATCCGTATTGGAAGGTCCCACCAGTGTATACATCCACTCTATATTCTCCCCGCCGATATCCCGAATCATATTTTCTATCGAAGCGGCGGCGTAATCCGTCGTCTTCAGTTTCGTCCCCGCCTCCAGCGCAATATTCACGCTAAACTCCCGCGACTCCGCCTTCGGCATAAACTCCATACCGATAAACGGAACCATCAGATAAGAAAAAACCACCAGTAAAAAGGCTACCAACACAACCGCATAGCGGTGACGCAGCAAACGTCCCACAAACCGGCCATACCCCTTTATCTGTACGGATTTCTTTTCCGTCTTGCTCTGCTGCACAAACTTGGACGAGAGCATCGGGATAAAAAGAATCGCCACAAAAAGGGAAGACAACAGCGAAAATGTCACTGTCCATGCCTGTTCCTTAAACAACTCTCCTGCTGCACCTTGTACATACACAATCGGTAAGAAGACCACTATTGTCGTCAATGTGGAAGAGGTAATCGCACCCGACACTTCCGAGGCTCCGCGTATGGCTGCCTCCTTCGCCGAAAGCCCGTTTTCCAGATTCCGGAAAATATTCTCCATCACCACGATCGCATTGTCCACCAGCATCCCCGCTCCCAATGCCAGACCGCCCAACGTCATAATGTTCAGGGTCAGCCCGTTAAAATACATTAAATTAAACGTCGCTATAATTGAAATCGGTATCGAAACACTTACAATCAGCGTCGTATTGATGCGCCGCAGGAATATATACAGAATAATCACCGCCAAAAGAATGCCCATCACTGCCGAATCCTTTACCTCGCCTATGGAAGCACCGATAAATTCCCCCTGGTCGCTGATGACATCGAAGTAATACCCCGGCATACTCTTCTGCAGCTCCTCCAGTTTCTTCCGGATGTTGTCCACCGCCTTCACGGTATTGTATTTATTCTCCTTATAGATACTCAATCCCAGACAACGGTCGCCGTTAAACCGGGCAATGTTGTCCGGCTCTTTGTTCAGCTGTTGCACACGCCCAATATCTCTCAGATACACAGGTGCTTTTACATTGGAAGCCCCATTTACAGAAGAGGCCGTCTCCGTTTCATTGGAAGTGCCCGTCGCTTCCTTGAAAGCAACGATAATATTTTCGATATCCTCGATATTTTTTATCAGACTCACCCCTTTTACGGTATACTGAATGTCTTCATTGACGATCGTTCCCCCCGAAACATTCCGGTTCACACTCTCGATTTTCGATGCGACATCCGCCACTGTCAGATTAAAGGCTTCCAGCAGATAAGGATCCGTTTGCACCTCAATGTAAGCATCTTCCTGCCCGTTCAACTGAATATCCGCTACCCCGTCCAAACGCACCAATTCGCTCCGCATATAATTCTCTGCGATCTTACGGAGTTCGTTCATATCCTGAATTTCACTGTGCCTCAAAGCTATCACCATCACCGGTGTCGCATTCGCATCGTAGCGGGATACATTCAGCGACGTCACCTCACTGTTCTGGGCTATCTGCGACAGATTCCGCTGCAAATCCAGAAAAGCCGCATCCATATCCTGGTCCCAATCGTACTCCACCGTAATCGTCGCAGCTCCCGCCCGACAACTGCTCGACACATTCTTCACGCCATCCTGACGCGCCGCCAGTGCTTCGATATTCTTGACGAACTGTTTCTCCATCTCCTCCGGCGGACGCTCTCCGGCCTTCAATTCCACATACAGAGCCGGATTCTTCAAATCCGGGAACAAATCCGTCCCCAGCTTATTGTACGAGATCACTCCGAGCAAACAGATTGCAAGAGTGAGCATCAATACGGTCACCGGAAACTTTACCGCAAATTTTGTTATCTGATTCATGCCACCGATACTAAAATCATCATTTCATCACCTTTACCCTGCTTCTGTCCCTCAGCCACTCGTAACCTTTCACCACCACACGGTCTCCTTTCTCCAAACCGCTCTTCACTTCAATATATTTGTCATCATTGATTCCCGTCTTGATAGTTTTCTCCACGGCTGCCGAACGGTCTACCGTAAAGACAATCTGATTCCCTCTCCGTCTCGTGATAATATCTTTCGGAACGGAAAGCACGGAATCTTTCCTCACCGTCACCACATCCGCTTTCGCAAACATACCCGGACGCAGTTTTAACTTCGGATTATCGATCAGAATATAGCCCAGAAAGGTACGGGTATCCTCGTTGATCACCGGAGACAGCTGCGTCAATTCTCCTTTCAGCGTATCCGACTTGATGTTGTAGTTCGTGATATGCACCCGCTGGCCGACTTTCAGTTTCGGCATCGAATTTTCCGGGAACTGCGTTTCCACATACATCTTGCTGTAATCCATAATCCCCGCCATCGTCTGCCCGGAAGCCACCTCCACATTCGGTGTATAATAAGGCAGACTTACAATCACCCCGGCGAAAGGAGCCTTGATTTCCATCTTGCCCAGCGTGATATAGGCATTCTCCAGTGCCAGCTTGGCATTGATATAGGACGTCTCGGCCGTATTCACATCCTTTTGGGTAGCCCCACCCTTTTCCAACAGCGTTTTCTGGCCTTCCCACTCCTTCTCCGCAATCTCTACCTGCAACTTCTTGCTTTCCAGCTGTACGTCGTTCTCATACTGCTTGTTTTCCAAGCGGATAATAACCGTACCTTTCTCCACCGCATCCCCCAGCTGATACGGCTTCCCCGTTTTCGGATTGCGTTGCAGCACATACTTTCCATCCATTTCCGACTTCATTTCCGTCGTCTGGGTAGCCTTTGCCGTTCCCGTCGCGGTTACATACTCTTCAATCGTGCGGGGTTTCACCTCCTCAATCCATACCGGAGTCGTCGTTTCAGAAGAAGAATTATCCTGATTTCTTCCGCAGGCACACAAAAGCACTCCTCCGAAAAACAATCCGATGACCTTTAAATAACTGTTCATGATATATCGATTTATAAAATTTACAATTCCTGATTACTTTCTCCCTTTCCCGCCGGAAACCTCCACCGGCAAATAAGACTGCGACGTCTCGAAATCCCACAGCGTCTGGATTTTCAGATTCAGCAGCTCCAGCTTGTAACTGATAATCGCATTCGTATATTCCTGCTTCGCCGTCGTCAGCTGCGTCTGGTACTGCTGCAGCTCCATACCCGTCAAGTCCCCGTTCCGGTACTTCTCCAGATTGATATCATAGGTCCGTTCCGCATTCTCGATGCTCTTCTTCCGGATATTGATCTGATTTATCAGCGTGGGCAGATTCCGGCATACCTGACGGATATTGATCGTAATCTCTTTTTTCTGCTCGTCCAGATCCACCTCGTCCGACTCCATCGCCAACTTGCTGGACTGCACTCTCGCCTTCTTGGCTCCCCAGTCGAAAATAGGAATATTCAAGGAAATACCGAACTCCTCGTTGTCCGTCGGATTATCATACATATTCGCCACTTTGTCCCCCAAGGCATTCAATCCCACGCGCGCCGTGATGCTTCCCCTGAACTCACTCTCCGATTTTGCCCGGACAATGGCAAACGCATCCCGCTCCAGCGTAATCTGCTTCTGCCGCAACTCCATGCGCTGCTCCAAGCCGTGCCGCACCGCTTCGGCCGTATTCACGGAAATGGGCTGCACCTCCGTATTCGGCAGCACCGCAATCTCTTCATCGAGCGAAATACCCAGCAGCAAACGAAAATCGTCCTTCGCATTCTCATAGTTGATTTCCGCCGTATATACCGAAGACTGACTCGTCGCCAAATTCACTTCCGCCTGATAAAGCTCCTCCTTTGCCACCAGTCCCGCATCCACTTTGTTCCTGATAATCTCGTAATTCTGCCGCTGATTTTCATACTCGTCGCGGGCAATGCTCAAATCCTTCTGGCGCTGGTACACGGAATAAAAATTGGTCGTCACATTCCTTTCAATGGTCAGCTGCTGCATCGCATAGCTCAGTTGCGCATTTTCCAGTGCCAGTTCCAGCTCCTTCAGCTGCATCTTGGTCCGGTTGTATGTAAAAATCGGCTGGTCGATCATCAGCGAAAGATTGTGCGTAAACGCCGTACTTTTCCCTCCCGACGTCCGGTTACTGGCATCCTGCCAGGAGAAATCGTTCACCAGCGAAACCGTTCCGTCCGTCCACTTGATCGGCTGGCGAATGGCCAAAGATGCATCGGCACCCATCGACTTGCTGTCGTACCACTTGCTGTTGTAACTGTCATACTGGCTCGTCCGCGAAAACCGGAACGGATTCACCTCCAAAGCAAACTGCGACTTCAACGAAGCTTTTTGCGCTTTCAGGTTCAACTCATTCTGTTGCAGACTCAATTTACTCTGAATCAAGGAGGGACTGTTTTCAAAAGCAATCTTCAGAGCCTTGTCCAATGTCAGTATCTCCTGTGTAAAACCGTCCGGCACCCCCCACAAAAACAAAAGGGCCGCCAACAAGGTAATTTTTCGCATCGTACTCTTATTTTTTATCATTTCTAATCCGTTCTCATTCTTTACTTTATCCGGCTAAAGCGAACAGCATCCGCCACCACGAACTGTCCTCCCGTCTTGTCCGACAGGATAACGGAAACTTTCCCTTTGGGCAGATAAAAAGTTCCCAGCGACAACCAGCCGTTCTCGCCCTGGCTCAGATCGACCGTCACCGTCTCCTCCTCATCATCGTATTTGATAGTATAGGTATGATTCTGCTCGCTGCGGTACCTTTCCCTTCTGAACCACCACGATTCAAACTTGGGATTCCAGACAAATATCTCATACAGGCTGTTCTCCGGCAACTCCGCCGTCCATTCCACCCGGTGCACACCGGCCCCTTTCTTCTTGTGGAGAGCCGAATGGACAGGCAGACCGTAACACGTATTGTTGATTACCGCCGTCCATTGCGACGGAAATCTCCACGGGAAAAAATTCTTGTACTTCTCTTCGTCTTCCTTCCGGAAATAATCTTTCAGTTTACGCTTCCTTTCCGGTTCGATAATCCGGAAACCCGCATCCTCGTTATCCACGATAATTTCATCCGGGGTTTTTGCAAAAAGCATCGTATCTATCGGGAAACTTCCCCGCGTCGTGTCCGAAATCTCGTTATCGACTTTCGAGAAATTATAGGTAAACTCATTCGGCAGGTTGTGGGAAATATTCGTATTGATTATCAGCCGCGCCGGACGGTCGTCGTTGATGATTTTTATCTCCCGTGCACTGCGGGGCGGCAGCACATAATACTGCGTATTGTCCTCCTGTGTGGTCGTTCCTCCCTGCCGGAAACCTCCCCACCTGTTGCCTCCCTCTTCCACTTTCACGGAAACAATGCCATCCAGGTCCGAACTGTTGTAAGCCTTGAAACGGATCTGATATTTCGTATAATCCTCCAGTACCACTTTGTTCGCATCCACCTCCATCAACTGAATCACCGGAGAGTGGTCCACCTTGTACCAATCCTCGACAAACGCCCGGAGATCAATTCCGAAACGCTTCGTAAAACTCTCCGCGAAAACATCGAACGACACGATCTCGAAATTATGACTGTCCCGGAGCTCTTTCAGGAAAGCATCCAGTTCTTTCACCGATACCTGGGAAACAATATGGTATTTCAGAAAACTGCTTTTCAATTTCAGCAGTTCGTAAAAAATCTCCGGTTTCATCGTCCGGTCCCCTGTCGCCTCCTCAAAACTCTTGGTCTGCAGGTATATATTCGCTTTCTGCTTGTCGTTAATGGCGCTTCTCCCTCCTCCGAACCACCACATCCGGGTACGCTCCGCCGTCATATTCTGAAGCGTGTTTATCGCCACGTCTATCACGGGATAATCCAGCGAATGAATAAAACCCGTAAACGCGAAAAACATTGCCGCCATATTCAACTTGTTCATTTCCGGCGACTCGCTCCACCGCATGTCTCCGTCGGACGATGACTCCTTAAGAAACGCGTTCTGGATAAAATCCCGCAGCATACGGATCTGAATATCCTGTTCTTCCACCACCTCGTCCCGCCGCTTCCAGTCTTTCATCCGCAAATGCTGGGAACGGAAATCGCTCGATGTCAGCAGCCCCCGCTCCGAGATAAAGACAATCTCAGGCATCACCTGCTCGGTGTAGCCTTTCCAGTTGCGGATATATCCGGTAAAATGCAACGGAGTCTCCACAATACAAAACTTCGGGAAAGGATAAGCCCTGTTTTTCGCCACCTCGATGGTATTTCTTATCTCCCGGACGACGTTCGGCAGCGTATCCTGCAATTCGGTAAAATACTTCGAATAGAAATCGTGTCCCCGGAAGTTATAAATCTCATAATCCGTCGAATCCACCCGAAGCGATTTTTTCTCATAATCCCCGATAGTCAGACTGATTCCCGGAAGAGGAATCTCATTCGTAAAACCAACTTCCCCGTCACGCTCTTCGGCTTTGCCCTGGGAAATGACCGTCTTTCCAGGCTTTGCGGAAACGGTGAGCGAATAAAGCGTAAAATCCCGCTTGATTTTATAGGGCGCCGCCGGATAGACAGGCGCTTCCGCCACCGGATACCACATACATTCCGGTGTCAGCAAGGTGTAGTCGTCGCCGAGGTACGCATAGCGCTTCCCGTAACGGAATTTAAATGTATTCGCCAGCGGATTGGCGAAAAAATCTTTATCCTCGATATCCGTATAGCAACTGTTTTCGTCGATCCCTCCTTCATAGCCGACAGTCAATGACAATTCCGCAGCAGGCTCCAGCGCCTTCTCGATAACCAGCACCTGGTTCTCCCGCCTATACACCGCATTCTCACCCTCGACCTTCACTTCCGAAACCTGCAGCGCCGGATTCAGATAAAAAACCAGCCGCTCTATTCCTGCCGGCTGATTGTTGCGCACACGCAGCTCGCTGCGTCCGGTCATGTGATTTCCGTTCTGCTCAATCCGAATCGCATGCGAAAGTACATTCACTTTCGGATACTCCGCATACGCGTTAAAACTTTCGGCAATCACCGCACGCTGTCCGGCAAGTTTCTCAAAACGAAGCAAATACAGCCATCCTATCCCGACCGCCGCGCCGATAATCACCACGGCACCCGCGGCAAGCAGCTTCGTTTTCCACGGCCGGTGGGGCAACCGTTTGACCAACGTAATCGTCAGACAGACGAAACCTATTCCCAGCAACAGATAAATCAGACGCTGCCACAAAAAAAGCCCCATATCCGCATGGCCGGTCACATCCGACAATATCGAAGGCATGTTCACGCCGAAGAAATCGAAAATCCCGTACCATTTCTCCGGCAAATAAATAAATATCGTCCCGATGATTCCCAACATCACGATAAACGTCACCGCCTGGTTTTTCAGCAAACACATGGCCGTAAAAGACAGCCCCAGCACAAACAGAAGGGAAGGCAGGGAAATCGTGAACAGATACAGCAGATAAGGATACAGACTGAACGGCGAGCGGTTGAGCACCAGCGTGATGAACATCGCCACCGCGAACGGAATCAGATTCAACCCCAGAAACGTGCGGACAATCCCCCACACCTTCCCGATAATGTAATCCGCATTGCTCATGGGCCGCACATAAATCACCTCCGCGGTATCCAGTTTCTTGTCCCGTTTCAGAAAGTTGCCCGCCAGAAAAATCACGATGACCGACTGGGCGACGCTGTAAAGATAAACGGTAAAAAACGGCACCAGCGAAGATACCCCCGTATAGTTCCACGTCTCCGAATATTTCCAGAATACGAATGACAGATTGCTCAACTGCATCAGGGTCAGAATCAGCAGTACCAGAATCGCAAATATTCTGAAAAGCCAGCTCCTTTTCAACAGCTTCACTTCATAGCGGGCAATCGTATTTATGTTGTGTATATTCATACTTCAATCATTAAAGTTCTATTTGAATAAATCGCCCGTAACCGACTTATCCGCATACATATCCATCTTGTCCTGCAACAGATAATCCATAAAATAGACATACGCATGCTCGATATTGGGAGTAATCGTTTTCGCCGAAAGCCCCGGCAAATTTTCCGCCACAATCTGAATATCCCATCCTCCGTTGGAGGGAATGGTCGAAATAATCGGATATTTCTCTTTCACCTCCTTAAATTCGGCATCCGTCACAAACACTTCCCACACTTTTCCTCTTGCCAGATCGATCATATCGTCAGGCGAGCCTTCGAATTTCAGTTTGCCCCGGTTCAGCAGCGCCAGCTTCTTGCACGTACTGGAAATATCTCCGACAATGTGGGTGGAAAGAATGATAATCACATCCCGTTCGCTGACATCCGACAGGATATTGCGGAAGCGGATGCGCTCCTCGGGGTCCAGTCCGGTGGTCGGTTCATCCACGATAATCACTTTGGGATTCCCGATAATCGCCTGTGCGATTCCCAGACGGCGTTTCATACCTCCCGACAGTTTGTTCGCCCAACGGTCACGCACTTCGAACAGACCTACCTTGCGCAGCATCTCGTCCACCGCTTCCCCCCGGTGACGGGTTCCCTTCAGACCCGCCAAAGCCGCCCCGTAATCCAAAAACTCCCACACTTTCAATTTCTCAAAAAAACGAAAATCTTGGGGTAAGTAGCCCAAGATTGAACGAATCGCCTTGCGGTCTTTGGTTATATCGTAATCGTCGAAATAAATCGTCCCGGAAGTAGCTCCCTGCAACAAGGTCATTATCCTCATCAACGTAGTCTTTCCAGCCCCGTTCGGCCCCAGCAGACCGAACATGCCCGGCTCTATGTCCAGACTCAACCCGTCCAGCGCCTTATGTCCGTCCTGATAAATCTTGCTCAGGTTCTTGATTTGTATTCTCATCGCATCGCAACACTTTGAAAGCCATAAAGGTAATATGTTTCAATAAAAAAGCAAAATTCATGCCGTATTTCCCGTTTCGACAACGAACGGACCATTTTCTGACGGATGAAAGATGTCAAAATACCCCATGTCCATCCGGAGGAAAAGAAGAATGCAAAATAATAAGTGAATTATTGACAATAAAGATTTTTCAATTGAATATCTCACGAAGGACTTTAATACTTTTCACATTAAAATCCAGGTTAAGATGAATACCGAAAAAGAGCAGAACGATGTCCAAAAGCATACTCCGGCTCTGGCGGTCGAGCGGAATTGCTTTCAATTCCTCCACCTGGCAGGTGCACAGCCTGTATATGGCCTTTGCGGCATTGGGACCGGAAATGGAGGCGGCACCGGTACCGGGTGCGACAAAATTGCCGTCATTAATATTGAACAGCGCCCCTTCGGCGTATGTCTCGGTATTGATGCGGAAGCCCATCAAAGCCGCCAAGCGATACAGGAAAAACAGGTTAAAGTTGGCGATATCCCCATCCGTGGTGTTGAGGTACTCCACCGAATAGCGGATGAAATCGAAAAGCGCATCGTTTTTCGGTTCTTTTCTTAAAAGAAGATTCAGTATTTCGCTCCATAAAAGAGCGATGTTCATTTTGTAGACATTCAGGCAGACGGCAGCATTATTTACCAACGGGGAGAGCGTCCTGAGCTTGTGGAAGCCGCCACGGAGATTTTCGTACAGTTCTATTTCCGCGATCTGCATGCAGACCGCCGTCCGGCTGTTGTTGTTCCGCTTAAAGACAAACGAAGGGGAAATCAGCGTGAGGTAGCCTCTTTCTTTGGAAAAGACGCAGACAATTTTCTGACTGTCCGTGTAATCCTGGGTTTTTAATATGACGCCTGTTACCGTTTCCATTTATCCGCCAGAAAATCGACTAATTTGCTTACGGCTCTCCCGCGGTGGCTGATTTTATTTTTTTCGTCCATCGGCATCTCGGCGAAACTTTCGGCATATCCCTCCGGTCGGAAAATAGGGTCATAACCGAAACCCGTCTCTCCCTGCCGGGCTGTCAGTATTTCTCCGCGGACTTCTCCTTCGAAACAATATTCCCGCCCTTCCAGCAGGAGAGCAATGACAGTACGGAAACGCGCCCTGCGATCAGTCTGTCCCTCCATTTCCTGCAATACTTTCCGCATATTCGCCTGGGTGTCCTTTTCCGGACCCGCATAACGGGCGGAATATACTCCGGGACGGTTTCCGAGCGCCGCTATTTCCAAACCAGTATCATCGGCAAAACAGTCGTAGCCGTAATGCTCTTTCACATACCGGGCTTTCTCCAGCGCATTTTCCTGCAAGGTTTCGTAATCTTCGGGAATATCGTCATGGCATCCGATTTCCTCCAGGGAAACGATTTCAAATCTGTCGCCCAACATCCGGGAAATCTCTTCCAGCTTGTGCTTGTTGTTCGTCGCAAATACCAATTTCATTTTTCCGTTCAAATTAAACTCATAACGACTCTAAGAATTTATTGAGTTCTTCCTTGGTGGTACAGGGCGTAACATTCCTCGCCCTGTACTGTCTGCGCCCTTCTTCAAGTCTGTTTTCAAGCTCCGGAGAAAGGATAAAATCGTTTTCATAAACAGGCGTAAGCATATAAGAAACTTTTCCTCTGCGTCTGATAACCACCTGTTCCCCTTTATCGGCAAGAGCAAACATGGACGCCTGCTTTTCCCTGAATTCTCTCGATGTTATTTGAATTTTGTGTACCCCAAACGGTACAACAAATATAATAGGAAATATGTAATCACAAAATGCAATCCGGCAGAAAAATTAAAGAATTGAAAAGGGAACCCTTTTTAAGTTTTATTTATATCTTTATCAATATTAATCATGTACAATTACAATTTATGAGATTTACTCTACTCTTCGTATTCCTATCGCTTTTAACTCATGCTTCAGCTCAGAAACCTGTAAATAAAAAACAGTCCGGTAAAGACTACAGTCAGTTTATCATCTATCCCAAAGTTTTTATTAATAAGGATTCCGTCTATATTCAGGATAAAGACAATATTCATCCTCATCTTTTTGAAAGCCTTACTCGACAAGAGCGGGATTCTTTTAGAAAATTGATACATGAGCGTAAACAAAAATATGAAGGGGACTCCATTACTGTTTCTGAACACTTTTTCCTTTGGCTGCCTCTTATTGAACGATTGAATTATGAAGACCCGCATTATTGGGTATGGCCTTTGGTTGATTTTACGGATAAGAAATTCAAACAGAATGACATTCATGTCGTACCAGTTAATTTGTTGATAATTAACGACACTGCCATCGTCGATAGAACTTGTGACACCATTTTTCATGTCGGAGACCGGATTGTGGCGATTAACAATGAGCCTATCGAAAATTTTCTGAATATAAATTGCCTTCGGTATATACCATGCGCTATCCTTCAACAATTCAACTATTTCGCTTATTCTCCCCACTACATTGTAGAGGTGGAGCGAAATGGCAAAAGATTACAACTTTCTACAAATGGAATCGGCTATAATGACGCTCTTTTCAGGTTATCCGCCAGTAAATGGAAAAAAGAATTATTGCATGAACATCAAATCGGCTATATTGAGATGGATGCTTTCTATCCCAATAATTCACTTGTTATAAATCAATTAGCAAAGTTTGTAAAAACAGTTCAAAAAGCAGGTTATAAAGATGTTATTATCGACGTACGAAAAAATACCGGCGGGTCAGGCCACAATTTCGACCATTTAATTTCACTTTTCACGTCGGCAGATTCTTTATATTATGCCAAAAGGGAGCGCGTGCGGGTTTCAGAATACACCCTCGATTACGGATTCCCAGAAGATAGTATCGGTATATTGGCAGACCTGCCGGCCAAAGAAGCTCATCCGCGAATCCCGTTAAAACCCAAAAAATATCTGGGACAGATGAATTACTATGTTTTAATGAGCCACAATACCCAGTCCATGGCATCCTCATTCGTTAATGTTTTACAAACAAATGGATTTGCAACACTTTGCGGAGAAGCATTGTCCCATAATGCCCTGAAATACGGAGAAGTTCTTCGATTCGGCTGGAAAAGCAAATCCAATATCCGAATACTATCAACGGTAGAAACCGAAGAATACACAAAAAGTCCGGACGGGCAGATATACCCGGATATTGAAATCCCTTATATCGCAGCGGAGTACATGCAAGGCGGCGATCCTATGTTAGAAAAGCTGATAAAATATATTCGGAAAAGAAGATAAAAGTAGTATGTTTGTAAAAGAAAAAGAATGCTATGGAAACGGGGGTTGTCACTAAATCGACAGGAAGCTGGTATATTGTCCGAAAAGAGAACGGGGAGCAGGTGGAATGCCGGATGCGCGGCAAGTTGCGTCTGAAAGGCAGTCGTACAACGAATCCCGTTGCCGTCGGAGACAGGGTAGATATGGAATATGACCGGGAAGAGTATGTCATTACCCGTATTCATGAGCGACGGAATTATATCATACGCAGGTCCACGAATCTTTCGAAAGAGGCACATATTATCGCTACGAATGTTGACCAGGCTTTGCTTGTCGCTACCATCAACCATCCGCAGACGCCGACTGTTTTCATCGACCGCTTTCTGATGACGGTCGAGGCCTATAATATCCCTGCCGTTATTGTTTTCAATAAAACGGATTTATACAATGAGTCTGATTTGGCTCGGATGCAGGAATTGATAGCCATTTACACTTCGGTCGGTTATCCGTGCCATGCTTTGTCTGCCGAGGAACCCGAAAGTCTGGTTCCTTTTAAGGCGCTGTTGGCGAACAAGACAACCGTTTTATCGGGCATGTCGGGTGTCGGGAAATCCACGCTTATCAACAGGATAGAGCCTTCTCTCCAGCTGAAAGTCGGTGCCATATCGGACAGTCACGACACGGGCAAACATACCACGACTTTCGCAGAGATATTCTCGTTGGGGGAGAATAGTTATATTATCGACACGCCCGGCTTGAGAAGTTTCGGCATCATCGATATTGCCAAGGAGGAAATTTCGCATTTTTTTCCGGAACTCTTCAATGTTTCGGACAATTGTCGGTTCTACAACTGTACCCATACCCACGAACCCGGCTGTGCCGTAATAGAAGCCGTACAAAAAGGCGATATCAGCGAAAGCAGGTATTGGAGTTATCTGAGCATGATGGAAGAAAACGGAGAGAAATACAGATAAAGTTTCCTTCCCCGTTTTACGGCATTTCCAACCAATCCTCGCTTAACACAAGATTGGGGCGGGCTACGATAATTCCTGTCTGGGAAGAAATATCAGCCATATAAGTCTCCAGAGGGACTGTCGAAATAACAACTTTCTTACCTGTACTCGATGCGTGCATCAGGTAGATTTTTCTCCCCTTTTTTACGGCAATCCCCAAGTGAGATGTATCCAGCCCCTGAATGTTCGTCGTTATCAAAAGAATGTCTCCTGTATGTATTTTATTCGCTACGGCTTTTATTTCTGATTTTGGAATGTAGTAATATGTCCGTTTGTTGATGGACATTTCAATATCCCGCATCTTCTTTACCAACTGTTTGTCGGCAGCCAAAGGCGGGTATTTCGACGGATGCTTCGACATAAATCCGACATTCGGGAGATAAGAGTTCCCCCCAAGAGATTCTGTAACATCATTTAGATAATGGAGGCGTTCCATTTCGTACAGCCAGTCCGTAGAATAATGAAGCCGGGAGGTATAATCCGTAATCTTTCCGTTCCGATACCTCAATCTCACAATATTATTCACAAATTCCCGTACGGAAATCACATTATAATTATCCAATAATGCCAGCGCCAATACATTCTCGACAAAAGTCACGCAATCCAATTCCCGCAGGTTAATCACCGGCATTTCTGCCTGAACTTCATTCAACGTACCCGACTTATAGGGCTTCCCCAAAAAGAACCTTCCAATCATCTCAATACGCTTATCCATGGAAAGTTCTCCCAACCTTTTTTGTGCGGCATATTCCCCGAATTGCTTTAAAATGACGCTGTCCGCTTTTATTACAGGAAGTCCTTTCCCCGAGGAGAAAAGACAAAATAAACATACCCACAGTAAAATAAATTTGACACTATTCATCGCCACACCAATTTTTATACGGATTTTTGGTTAAGGATGAATTATAATACCGGATATCTCCGGTAACCTCTTTCCCCAACCAATCCGGTTTTACGAAATCTTCATCCTCAACGGAGAGCTCTATTTCCGCTACGACCAACCCCGCGTTATCACCTTGGAATTCATCCACTTCATAAGTATGTTTCCCCACCGGAACAAGATAACGCAGTTTTTCAACGGCACCCGGTTCACACAGTTTTATCAGTTCTTCTGCCTCGTGCGGAGCAATTTCCTTCTCCCATTCAAACCGAGACACCCCGTCACGGCTTGCCCTGCCCTTTACGGTCAGAAATGCCTTCTCTCCCCACACCCGCACCCGCACACTTCTTTCCGGCACGGATGATAAATACCCCTGCAATATCGGCACAACAGCAGTGGCCAACCGTTTAAAATCCTCTCCTTTGACTAGGAATTTCCGTTCAATTTCCTGCATGATTACTTTTTGAACATTCGGAATCCGTTTCAAATATAAAAAATAAACAGAGAAAACCGGCGATTCGTACCTGTTTTCTCTGTTCTGTACATAGATGTCTTTTATTAAACTACCGCTGCGAATTGCTCAAGGAAACGCAGGTCATTTTCAAAGAAAAGGCGTAAATCCTTAATGCCGAATTTAAGCATGGTAATACGTTCGATGCCCATACCGAGAGCAAATCCCGTGTATTTCTCCTTATCAATACCGTTCAATTCCAACACATTGGGATCAACCATCCCGCATCCGAGGATTTCAAGCCAGCCGGTGCCTTTGCACACATTGCATCCTTTGCCGTGGCAAAGAGTACAGGAGACATCCATCTCGGCGGAAGGTTCCGTAAAAGGGAAATAGGACGGACGCAGACGGATTTGCGTATCGGGGCCGAACAGCTCTTTAGCAAAATAAGTCAACGTCTGCTTCAAATCGGCAAACGATACATTTTCATCGATATACAAAGCCTCTATCTGGTGGAAAATACAGTGGGCCCGCGCCGAAATGGCCTCGTTCCGGAATACCCGTCCCGGAGTAACCAAGCGGATGGGCAGTTGGTGGGTTTCCATGTCTCTGACCTGTACCGATGAAGTATGGGTATGCAAAACGATATCCGGATGCTTTTCAATAAAGAACGTATCCTGCATATCCCGGGCAGGATGTTCTTCTGGGAAATTCAACGCAGAGAAATTGTGCCAGTCGTCTTCTATTTCAGGACCTTCCGAAATGGTAAATCCCAGCTTGTCGAAAATGGACAGAATTTCATTCCTCACGATGGACAACGGATGACGGCTTCCCAGTTTCAGCGGGTCGCCCGGCAGCATCAGGTCTGTTCCGGATGCGCCGCTGTCCGCATCGCAGAGCTGCTCTTTCAGGTCGTTTATTTTCGTTTGGGCGGCTGTCTTTAAGTCGTTCAAAGCTTTGCCTATATCTTTTTTCTGCTCGACCGGAACATTCTTAAAATCTTCAAACAAAAGTGCAATTATTCCTTTCTTACTCAAATGCTTAATCCGAAATTGTTCCACTTCTTCCGGCGTCTGGGCGGAAAAACCGGAAATTTCTGCAATCAACTGTTTGATTTTGTCTAACATCTTCTCGTCTTTTGGTTACCAGAGGACAAAGGTAGAAAAAATATATTTGAAAAACAGGCCTGCTATTTTTTCTTTCCCCTTCTGATCCTACCCACAATCCGTTTTAACTGCGGATACACCCCGCATCCCGTCACAGCCCCGAAGACATCCGCAACTAAATCCCACACGTCTCCGCTGCGGCTGAAACAATGCTGCTGCAGTATTTCTATCGCCCCGCCGTACAGAAAGGCGATAACGACCGTTATCATATAGATTTTCCGCAGACGGAACCGGGTTTGATATTCCAATTCATTGCAAAGCAGGACCGCCATGATAAAAAACATGCCGAAATGCACGACTTTATCCAAATGAGGTATATTCAAATGAGGGTCCGGTATATTGTCACCCGGCAGTGTACACAGTATGAAAATAACAGCCGCCCAAATAATGTTCCGCCCCAGTAGAATCCAGGTTCTCCTTTTGTCTCCCATATCAATCCAGTATTTTAACTTTTATCGTGACGTCTTTTAACGGACGGTCGTTTTTATCTGTCTGCAAAGCTGCTATTTTGTCGATAACCTCCAGACCTTCCACCACTTCTCCGAAAACCGTATATTCTTTGTCCAGGTGGTGAACGCCTCCCAGCGTCGTATAAGCCTCCCTTTTGTCTTTCGGCATATAGACCTTGTCCGTATTGGCATTCCATTCAAAAGCGATGTCCTGCTTGATTTTTCCGGCGATCTCCCGGAATTCCGCCGTCTTTTTCTGCTTCCGCAAAGAATCCAGTAATACTTTTTTTTCGGGCGTGTAATATTTCCGCTGAATGGCATTTTTAATCGGGATATTTACAGACTTTTCGATAATATCCAGTTCCTCGTCCGTATACTGTTTGCCGTGTACGATGTAAAACTGGGAAATATCCGACTCTTTTAGAAAATTCACCCGGTCCGGTTGCCGAGGAGCCGCCAGGGCTCCTTTCTTGTGATAGTGATGTTGTTTCATCTCCGCATCCAGCGTTATCGCTTCGCCGAAACCGATGAACTGTCCCGGACGGGCTCCCCGGCTGTCGGAGGAGCCTCCCTGTATGATAAAATCCTTAATCACCCGGTAAAACAACGTTCCGTTATAATGGCCTGATTTCGCCAGACGTATAAAGTTATCCCTGTGGATAGGCGTGTCGTTGTATAACTTCACCTTCATCGTGCCCAAATTTGTTTCAATCAGAGCGAATGTCTCTTTCTCCTGAGCCGATACCGTGCCCAGGAGCAGAAACATAAACCCTATGCAGAACATCCATCTTTTCATAATTACAACCCTTTTTGACCGACCAGCTTATTTACCAGGTATTTTACCGGAAAATAAGAGGCGATATAACCTATAAGCAAAACCGTACCCATAATCAGCATGATGTCCTCCCATACCAGTTTCACCGGATAGGCTTCTATGATATAGCTTCCGTCTCCCAACTTGATAAAACCGTATTTCTCCTGCAACAGGCAAACCCCGACCCCGACAAGCAAGCCGATGACCGCTCCCAAAGCCGTGATCAATATCCCTTCCGTTTTGAAAAGCGTAACAATCCGCTGGGCATTCATCCCCAACGCCTTGAAAACCCCGAGGTCTTCTTTCTTGTCCAGAATCAGCATGGAAATAGAACCGACGATATTGAACGAGGCTATCAGCAATATGAAAAGCAACACTAGAAAAACAGCCAGTTTCTCCGACTTCATCATGGCATAAAACGAACGGTTGAGTTCATATTTGTCTTCCACCTTAAAATCTTGTCCCACGAGGAACTGCAATTTTTCTTTCACCTTCCCGACAGCCGCCTCCGGTTTCAGTTTCACCTCTATCTTTGAAATCTGATCCCCGACTCCGAATAAACGGCGGGCAAAATCAATGTCCGTCAGCACCAGTTTAGCGTCCAGTTCCTGCTGGGAAGAAAAGAATCCGGAAGGAAACAGATACTCCGTATTTAAAGCCGCTTGAACAGAAGAAGACTTTTTGTTCGGATAATAAAACTTCAATGGCGTCAGAAACGTCAGTCCGATTCCCAGTTCATGCGCGATTCCATATCCGATTACCCCAAAAAAAGAATCCCCCGATTTCAGATTGAACTTTCCCTCAATCATATTACGACTGAAATCGACATGCCTTTCATACTCCTGTCCGATTCCTTTCAACGTAACCGGTTTCAGATGGTCTCCATATTTCAGCAGGGCATTCTCCTCCACTACCGGATGATAATAGACAATCTCCTTCATCCCGTTCATTTCGGCGTAATGAAACGTATCGAAACGGATAAATTTCCCTTTGGCGGGAGAGACGACCAGATCGGGGGTCAGGTTGTCCGTACTTTGTTGCAAAAGCAGGTCTATCCCGTTGAATACGGACAAAATGACAATCAGCGCAGTTGTACCGATTGCCACGCCCACCGTACTGATGCCGGAAATGATATTAATGGCATTTTGTTTCTTCCGTGAAAACAGATACCGTTTTGCAATAAAAAGGGACAGACGCATAGGAAACAAACAGCTTATTTCAACAACTGGTCAATCTTTTCGATATAATCCAGACTATCGTCTACAAAAAATCGAAGCTCCGGAATAATCCGCATCTGTTTCCCCACCTTTTTACCCAACACGAACCGGATGGACTTGTTTTTTTCATTCAGCGTATTCATCGTTTTCTCAACCAATGCGGACGGGAAAATACTCAGATACACCTTGGCATAGGAAAGATCCGGGCTCACTCTCACCGTTGTCACCGACACCATGGCTCCTTCGGTATATTCCTTGCATTCTTTTTGAAACATCTCACTCAAATCTCTCTGAATCAGACGTGACACTTTATTTTGCCTTACAGAATCCATACTTTAAACAAATTGATGAATAAAATTTTTACAAATATACTACATTAAATTCATTATTTTATTACATTTGCATCCGCAATCGAGATGTAGCGCAGTTGGTAGCGCGCCACGTTCGGGACGTGGAGGCCGCTGGTTCGAGTCCAGTCATCTCGACAAAAACACACTGATGTTCAGTGTGTTTTTATTTTATCTTTCCATTCTTACGCCACATTCCCATGAACTTTTGGAAAATAAATACCGTAACTTGGAAATAACTCCAGCTTTATTAAGATTATCTCAAATATAACCTTATCATAAATATTTCTCCAACCATTTACTATCAATATGGAATTAATATTGTAGTTTTGCGCAAGTATAAGTTAATCAAAAACTATCATTATCAAAAAGCAGCATGAGAAAATGGAGTATTGACGATTCAGCGGAACTGTATAATATCAAAGGTTGGGGACTGAATTATTTTTCTATCAACGCCAAAGGGCATGTTGCCGTAACACCTAAAAAAGACGGGCCTTCCATTGATTTAAAAGAACTAATGGAAGAATTGCAGTTACGGGATGTCGAGGCTCCGGTGCTCCTGAGATTTCCGGATATTCTCGACAACAGGATTGAAAAAATCTCCCATTGCTTTGAATTAGCAGCCAAAGAATACGGCTATACTTCCAAAAGTTTCATTATCTATCCAATCAAAGTAAATCAGATGCGGCCGGTCGTGGAAGAAATCGTCAGCCACGGCAACCGGTTCAACATCGGGCTGGAAGCCGGCTCAAAACCGGAGCTGCATGCGGTGCTTTCCATCGACATCGATGACGAAGCCATGATTATCTGCAACGGCTACAAAGACGAAAGCTACATCGAATTGGCATTGTTGGCCCAAAAAATGGGACGACGCATTTATCTGGTCGTCGAGAAACTCATGGAGCTTCGCAATATCGCCAAATTAGCCCGAAAAATGAATATCCGCCCCAATATCGGCATCCGGATAAAATTAGCCAGCTCCGGAAGCGGAAAATGGGAAGAGTCGGGTGGCGATGTCAGCAAATTCGGTGTAAATTCAAGCGAACTGCTGGAAGCTCTGGATATTTTAGAGAACTACAAAATGAAGGACTGCCTTCAATTGATACATTTCCATATAGGCAGTCAGGTAACCAATATACGACGAATCAAAACGGCTCTGAAAGAAGCCTCCCAATTCTATGTTCAATTACAGAATATGGGATACAGCATCAACTTTGTTGATATCGGGGGGGGACTGGGTGTTGATTATGACGGTACCCGTTCCGCGACTTCCGGCAACAGCATGAACTACTCCATTCAGGAATATGTAAACGATGCGGTATCTTCCATTGTCGATGCCTGTGAAAAAAACCACCTTAGCCAGCCTAATATTATCACCGAATCGGGACGCTCATTGACTGCCCATCATTCGGTACTCGTATTTGAAGCATTGGCAAGCACCCATTTGCCGGCATTCGATGACTCCGAAGAGATAAAAGAAGACGCACACGAACTGGTGAAAGAACTTTATGACCTTTGGAATAATCTTAATCAGCCCCGGTTGCTGGAAACGTGGCACGATGCAGTGCAATGCCGGGAAGACGCATTGGGGTTATTCAACTTGGGGTTAATCGACCTTCGTACCCGGGCACAAGTGGAGCGCCTGTTCTGGTCCGTAGCCCGCGAAGTATATGCTATGGCGGAAACTACCAAGCATGCTCCGGACGAATTGAAGAAAATCGCCAAAATGTTACCGGATAAATACTTCTGCAATTTCTCCCTGTTCCAGTCTCTGCCAGACTCTTGGGCGATTGACCAGATATTTCCGATAATCCCCATCTCCCGATTAAACGAACAGCCGACGAAATCCGCGACCATACAAGATATCACGTGTGATTCTGACGGGAAAATCGATAATTTTATCTCTACACGGAATTTTTCATACTACCTGCCGGTACATGAATTAAACAACAAAGAACCTTATTACTTCGGCGTCTTTTTAGTCGGTGCCTACCAAGAAATTCTCGGAGACCTGCATAATCTGTTCGGGGACACCAACGCCGTTCACATTAAAGTGAAAGGAAATGAATATGTTATAGATAAAGTCATTGAAGGCGAAACCGTAGCGGATGTATTGGATTACGTCCAGTTCAGCCCGAAAAAGATGGCTCGGACAGTGGAAGTATGGGTAACCACTTCCGTCAAAAAGGGTATCATCTCCGCAGCAGAAGGACGTGAATTTCTTTCCAATTATCGCTCCGGACTTTACGGTTACACATACTTGGAATAAACACAATCTAACCCAGACATCCGACCATGATAACATACACAATCATTACCGTAACAGTTCTTATTTCTTTTGTCTGTTTCAATAACCGGGAACTATTTGAAAAACTGGCCTTAAACCCATATCGGGTTATCCACCGCCACGAATGGTACCGGATTATTACACACGGCTTTGTCCATGCCGATACCACACACCTTTTCGTAAATATGTTTACCTATTGGTCATTCGGCACTTATATCGAAAACGTATTTGAAGCTACAGGTTGGGGTACGGTAAACTATCTTCTGCTCTATTTCGGTGCCATGGTTGTAGCCTCCATTCCGGACTTTATTAAATATCGGTATGCCGAATGGTACCGCTCTATCGGGGCTTCCGGTGCCGTATCCGCGATTCTATTCACATCCATATTTCTGAATCCGTGGGATAAAATCCTGCTGTTTGCCGCCCTTCCGGTCCCCGGTATTGTATTTGGTATCATTTATCTGATATATTGCCAATACATGGCCAAAAGAGGAGGCGACAACATCAACCACAATGCACACTTTTTCGGAGCCATATACGGCTTTATATTCCCGCTTTTTATGAATCCCCGTTTATGGGAAGTATTTCTTAGTTATTTCTAATTATCTGCAAAACACATAAAATGAAAAAGAGGTCTGTAAACAGACCTCTTTTTATATGAATTGAAGTAAAGACTTATTTCTTTTCAAATAGTTTCACCCAATTTTTATATTCACGGTTTTTCCACTCGTTGGTATGATAAACATAGCTAGCAATCAACGGAATTACCGTCGTTCCTTCAGCATATACCATCTGTTCGTAAGTAACATCCACTTTTCCCCAGGAGCAGGCTTCTTTCAATGTTGAAGATGAACAAGCACCGTCACGCACGTCTGCAACCGTAATCTGTACGGCATATTTGTGCATCGGAACTTCATGCCCCAATATTTCTGCACAAACGACCGTGTCCTGTGCAAAGTTTTTCGGCGTGCCTCCTCCAATCATGAACAATCCCGTCGTCGGGGCATTCATTTTAATCATGGTCAGTTCAATAAAGTCCTTCACGGAGTCGATGGACACATGTTTGTCGGGATGCTCCCACTGGTGTTTGCCGATACCGAATCCGGCACTACAATCGGAAAATGCAGGACAGAAGATGGGCACCCCACATTCATAGCAGGTCTGTATCAAACTGTCTTTTTTTACAGAATGTTTCGTCAGCCATTTACCGATTTCCCAAATAAATTCTCGAGAAGAATAGGGGCGCGGTTCCAGGGAATTGGCAATCTCGTAAGTCGTATGGTCGCACTTCTGAAGTTCTTCTTCGTCGATAAAGGTATCATAAATACGATCGATATATAAATCCCTCAACTGCATATCGGGTATATCCTGACGTCCTTTGTAGTGTTTGAATCCCAAGGCTTCGAACAAGTCCATGTCAATGATTGATGCTCCGGTAGAAACCACCACATCCACCATTTTATTGCGGACCATATCCACATAAACCTGCATACATCCGGCAGCACTCGTACTTCCGGCAATGGTAAGAATATTAGTACACTCTTTCTCTTTCACCATTTTCAAAAGAATATCCGCAGCGCGAGCCGTATCTCTTGAGGTGAATGACATATCGCGCATAGCGTCAATCAACGGGGTAGAGTCGTAAGACTTGATGTCGATGTGTTTGATCGTGTCTTTTAATAAATCTTTCTTTTCCATTTTTATATTTAAACGATGTAAGGTACAATTATGAGGACCTTACTGACTCAATCTGTTTTATTCGGGTCAGGCGTTGCAGAATTTCATGCTCAGGATCTGATAGATCAGTTTGGAAGCAAGGAAATCAGGCGCTTTGTTGACGTCGTTCGGACAGAGTTCCACGACGTCCAGTCCGATGATGTTGTGACGTTCGTTTATCAGTTTCAGGAAATTAATGACTTCCCGGTAGTTCAGACCATCCGGTTCGGGCGTTCCGGTAGAAGGCATGTAAGCGGGGTCGAATACGTCCAAGTCTATCGTAATGTAAACATCGTCTTTCAATTTTTCCGAAACGTCATACATCCAGTTGGACGATTCCTTGATTTCATGGGCATAAAAAATGCGGTCGGGATCGATGTTGTGTTTTTCTTCGATACAGGAACTGCGTATCCCTACCTGGGCCACCGTCGCCATCTCTTTGGCACGTGCCATCACGCAAGCGTGGTTGTGATCCGAACCCTCGTAAGAATCCCTCATATCCGAATGGGCATCCAATTGCAAGATGGAATAATTCTCGTAATGTTTGGCAAAAGCCCGGAAAACACCGATACTTACGGAGTGCTCACCCCCTAAAATTACCGGAAATTTCTTATCGTTCAATATGGCGTCCACTTTCATTTCCACGGCATCGGACATCGCTTCGGGAGAAGCGTTTTCCATCACCGGGTCCAGTGTCGCAATTCCTTTCGTATATACTTCGGAGTCGGTTTCTATATCATAGAGCTCCATGTTGGCGGAAGCCTCCAGAATAGCTTCCGGTCCCTTATCTGCGCCTTTCAGCCAAGTGCTCGTACCATCATAAGGAACAGGCAACACAACAATACTTGCATTTTTATAATCGATAAATTCCTGTTCCAGACCTCCGTAGTTCTGCTTCTCTATCATGTCCTTTTTAGTTGCTTAAAAATTAACCTGAAATCCTATTCCCAAAACCTCTTTGAATTGCAGACGAGGTCCCTTGCTTCCGTCTTTCTGAGCAATTTTGGTATCATTGTCATAAATCATATTGGTTGAAATATTGGCAGAGAACCATTTGTTCACTTTCATATTCAACGTCACATCCCAACGGACATCAATATTCTTAGTATCTTCCAGATAATTGGAAAAGAAATCCGCACGGGAATAAATCGTCATATTTTTCAGAAATTCATAGTTCACTTCCAGTTTCAGGTTACCACCCATTTCAGAGAACAAGTGCTTGCCGGGAGTAACGCCGTATGCCCCCTGTTCGGACAGTTCATCACTGGTAACAAATGTTCCTCTCCAGGAAAGAGCCGAGAAGGTCGCCGTAAAATATTTCTTGGGGTTCCACGTCAAACCGATACCACCCATCAGATAGCCCGGAGACATAAACCGGGATATCAATTCCCTCGGTTCCGTCTTATAATCGTATCCTTTGGCAAACTGTGAATTGAAATTCACCATGCTACTGAAATACAAATTTTTCGCCAACTCATACCCGTAATTAGATGAAAAATAAATCTTGTCATTGGTCTTCTTTGTACCGTCCGTTTCCGTCTGGTTCAGACCGTAAGCCAATTCCAAACGATTCTGCCACAAGTGTTTGTTCTTTTTGTAATCCGCACTGTAAGCAAAAGATACGTCGAATCCTACGGCATTTTCACCTCCGGCAGCCCAATTGCTCAGATTGATCTGAGATAAATTCAGAGCCGCCATTCCCCCCAGTGTCCAACTGGAATCTTTTTTTACTTCTTCCTCTCCATACACAAACACGGATAATACACTCAATATCAACCCAAGAATCATCGATTTTTTCATAGTTACTTTTTTTTAATTCGTGCAAAATTAAATTTTATTCGTTATTTTTCAGTGTGATATTTTTTAAATTTTCTATCGTCTGCTCTTTGTCTATGTGAAGAATCTGCCGGTTATACATAACCCATTCACCGTTTACCATGGAAGAGCGGATGTTCTTGCTGTTCATGGCATAGACTACTGCCGAATATTCGTTATACACCGGCTGAATGTTGCTTGCATTCATGTTTACGGCTATCAGGTCGGCACGTTTCCCGACCTCAAGCGAACCGATAATATCGCCCAGTCCCAGGGCTTTTGCTCCGTCGATTGTCGCCATTCGCAACGCCATCGCCGCATTCACCGCTTCGGGATCGTAATGCACCACTTTGGGCAATAGTGCGGCAAAGCGCATTTCTTCCACCATATCCAGCGTATTGTTGCTGGCAGCGCCATCCGTTCCGATGCCCACAGTTATCCCCGCTTTCATGTAAGCGTCCGTATCGGCTATTCCACTCGCCAGTTTCAGGTTGCTTTTGGGGCAATGACCGACGGAGGTTCCCGTTTTGGCCAACAGTTCCGCTTCTTTTTCATTCAGCCAGACGCAATGGGCTGCTATGACGTTGCTGTCCAACAGGCCGATGGAGTAAAGATATTCCGCAGGAGGCATTCCGGTCCGTGCTTTTATGTCCTCCACCTCTTTCCGTGTTTCCGCCACATGTATCTGCAACAGAACGGATTCTTTATCCGCCAAGCGTTTCGCTTTCAGCAAGGTATCTTTCGAACAGGTATACGGCGCATGAACCGTGACGGAAGGATGGATGAGCGCATCCCCTTCCCAGTCCCGGATCAGCCGTTCGCTCCGAGCCAAACCCTCCTCCACCGATTTAAAACTGACCGTCGGGAAGTCTATCAGCGATTCGTTCATCACTCCCCGTATTCCCGCCGCTTTCGCCTCTTCGGCTATCACGTCCTCAAAGAAATACATGTCGTTGAAACAGGTCGTTCCCGATTTGATCATTTCCACAAAAGCCAGACGGGCCGCTATCCTCACATGCTCGGGCGTCATCGACCGGACTTCCGCCGGGAAAATGTATTCCGTCAGCCACCGGTGCAAAGGCAAGTCGTCGGCATACCCGCGCAACAAGGTCATCGGCACATGGGTATGGGTGTTGACAAAACCCGGCATAACCAACATGCCGCTCAGGTCTTCCACTTTTCCGGACGCATTTTCTATCCGAAGTCCGTCCATCGGCCCAATGGATTCGATTTTGCCGTTCTTTATCCGGACATAGCCGTTCTCTATTATCTCCATTCCGGCATTCATGGTTAGAATCCGGACATTACAAATAACTTTAGAATCCATAGGATGTTCGATATTGCAGGTTTCAGAGAAGAAATAAACTTCAGGGTATAAAATCTTTGGAACAAAGATACAAAATTATCCGCAAATTTCATGACAGTCATATCCGGTATCGTCTTAGAAAATATATACCGCCATAGTTAAGTCCTTTCAGCAATATTCCCGCATGGATTCCTTTAGGTGCCCGTACAGATTTCAACTATTTATCTCCTATTAATGCTATTTCAATTCTATAAAGCGCTTATAACGTGCTTCGAGAAGCACTCTATAACCATTTCACCTGGATTCTGACAGATTTTTACAGAATAAATATAGCATTGATGAAGGCTATTTTATACGTAATTCATTATATGTAACACCAGCGAAAGAGAGTAGTTGCTCTTGTTATACTTACAATCACTTCACTCTCTAAAGGTTTGAACTTTTGAACCTTTTCTACTTTTTGAACTTTTTTTGTCTATATTTGTCCTGTTGTGGCAGAGAGGAGTGCCGTAATCGACAGCTTATTTAGAAATATTTTAGTTTTATCTAATAATAATTTACCCAATGATGAAACCCGATTTGAAACAGTTGAATATCGCGCTTCTGAAAGATGCCGCGAGCCGTATTCCGCGTCCCCGCATAAAGCTCGGGCGGCGGGAATGGATGGTGATCGGAACGATCGGGGTCATTGTTGCCGGTCTTCTTTTTTGGTGGCTTCGTCCCCGGCCGCTTCCGCCTTTTCTGCCGACCGTTGCCGTCGAGCCGGTCGCTACGGATGACGTGAGCCTTTACGGAGATTATGTGGGGCGTATCCGTGCCCAGCAGATTGTTGAAATCCGTGCCCGTGTGGAGGGTTACCTTGAAAGGATGCTTTTTGCCGAGGGAACTTATGTCAAACGGGGGCAGTCGTTGTTTGTCATCGACCCGAAACTTTATCATGCCCGGGTCAATCGCGCCAAGGCTTCGCTTAATAAGGCCAAGGCACAGGCGCTGAAAGCCCAACGCGATTTGAACCGTATCCGTCCGCTTTATGAACAGAACGCTGCTTCGCAGCTCGATTTGGACAACGCCATAGCCATTTACGAGAGTGCTGCGGCCGATGTCGTGGTCAACGAGGCCGACCTTACACAGGCGGAGATGACGTTGGGCTATACCGACGTGCGTTCGCCCATTTCGGGGTATATCTCCGAGCGAAGCGTCGATATCGGTACGCTGGTCGGTCCCGGCGGCAAGTCGCTTCTGGCGACGGTTGTCAAGAGCGACACGGTGCGTGTCGATTTCAGCATGACGGCGCTCGATTATTTGCGCGCCAAGGCACGCAATGTCAATTTCGGCCATCGCGATTCCACCCGTAAATGGGATCCCTATATTACGGTTACGCTGGCCGACGGCTCGAAGTATCCGTTCCGCGGACTGGTTGATTTTGCCGATCCGCAGGTCGATCCGCAGACGGGAACGTTCTCCGTGCGTGCCGAGATGCCCAATCCCGACCATATTCTGTTGCCCGGCCAGTTCACCAAGGTGCGGTTGCTGCTCGACGTGCGCGAAGACGCCGTGGTTGTTCCTACCAAGTCGCTGGTCATCGAGAAAGGAGGTGCCTATATCTATGTGGTGCGTCCGGACAGTATCGTGGAGCGGCGTTTTATCGAGACCGGGCCGGAGTTGAACAACCGCACGGTCGTGGAGCGCGGATTGGCCCACGATGAACGGATTGTCGTTGAAGGATTCCACAAGTTGCAACACGGCATGAAAGTGCGGCCGGTGCGACCAATCGATGATAATGTTCCCGCAAATGAAAAGAAGTAAGTTATGAAATCGGATTTCTTCATAGACAGACCGGTTTTTTCAACGGTTCTTTCCGTCATCATCGTCATTGTCGGCAGTATCGGTCTGGCGATGTTGCCCATTGACCAGTATCCGCAGATTGTGCCGCCCGTGGTGACTATTTCGGCCTCTTATCCCGGAGCCGATGCGCAGACTGTAACGCAGGCCGTGGCGACTCCCATCGAACAGGAGCTGAACGGTACGCCGGGGATGATTTATATGCAGTCGTCGAGTTCCAATTCGGGAGGCTTTACGGCGTCCGTTACGTTTGATATCGCGACTGATCCCGATTTGGCGGCCGTGGATATACAGAACCGCCTGAAGCGCGCCGAATCGCGGCTGCCGGTGGAGGTTGTGCAAAACGGACTTTCCGTTGAAAAGCAGGCTTCGAGCAAACTGCTTACTATCACGCTCCGGTCGTCCGACCCCAAGTTTGATGAAATCTATCTGTCGAATTATGCAACGCTCAATGTGCTGGATATGTTGCGCCGCGTGCCGGGTGTCGGCCGGGTGTCGAACGTCGGCAGCCGCTATTATGCCATGCAGATATGGGTGCAGCCCGACAAGCTGGCGAATTTCGGCCTTACGGTCAAGGATTTGCAGTCCGTATTGCGAGACCAGAACCGCGAGTCGGCCGCCGGCGTACTGGGGCAGGCTCCGGCGGAGGGGGTAGACATCACGGTTCCCATCACAGCGCAAGGACGTTTGTCGTCGGTCGGCGAGTTTGAGCAGATTGTCGTCCGCGCCAATCCCGACGGCTCCATTATCCGCCTGAAAGACGTGGCGCGCATTTCGCTCGAGGCTTCGTCCTACACGACCGAGAGCGGTATCAACGGGGGGAATGCCGCCGTGATGAATATCAATATGCTGCCGGGTGCCAATGCCATCGAGGTGGCCGAGGCCGTCAAGGAAACAATGGAAGAAATCAGCCGGAATTTTCCGGAGGGTATCACGTATGATATTCCGTTCGATATGACCGAGTATATTTCCGCGTCAATCCACCATGTCTACCGCACACTGTTCGAGGCGTTGCTGCTGGTGATTTTGGTCGTCTATCTCTCGTTGCAGAGCTGGCGGGCTACGTTGATTCCGATTATTGCCGTGCCTATTTCGCTCATCGGTACGTTCGGCGTGATGCTTATCTGCGGTTTTTCGCTCAATATGCTGACGTTGTTGGGTCTGATTCTCGCTATCGGTATTGTGGTTGACGATGCCATCGTGGTGGTCGAGAATGTCGATCGTATTATGGAGCAGGAAGGGCTGGCGCCTTACGAGGCGACCAAAAAGGCGATGCAGGGATTGAGCGGTGCGCTGGTCGCCATGTCGCTCGTGCTGTGTGCCGTTTTTGTGCCGGTCAGCTTCCTCGGCGGCATCACGGGACAACTCTATCGTCAGTTTACGATTACAATCGCCGTGTCGGTCATCATTTCCACTGTCGTGGCTCTTACGTTGAGTCCGGTGATGTGCTCGCTCTTTCTGCGTCCGTCGCACGACCGCAAGAACCGTTTTTTCCGCCGGATTGACCTTGCTCTGGCGCGCGGCAATAAGTTTTACGGTCGTATGATTGTTTGTGCGCTTGGCAAGTCGCGCCGTATGTTTGCCTTGTTCGGCGTCGTACTGGCCGGCATTTGGCTGATGAACCGGCTGCTGCCGCAGAGTTTTATGCCGCAGGAGGACCAGGGTTATTTTACGGTGGAGCTGGAGCTTCCCGAAGGGGCATCGCTGGAGCGGACCCGCGCGGTAACGGACCGGGCGATGGCTTTTCTGACGAATGACCCCGATGTGGAATACGTGCTCAATGTAACGGGCTCGAGTCCGCGCGTAGGCACCAACCAATCGCGCAGTTCGCTGACGGTGATTCTGAAACCGTGGGACGAACGGCGTACCGAGGACCTCGCGACGGTGATGCAGCGAATCCGGGACGAGTTGGCGGAGTACCCGGAAAGCAAAGTCTATCTTTCGACCCCTGCCGTGATTCCCGGACTAGGCCCGTCGGGCGGTTTCGAGATGATTCTCGAAGCACGCGGCGACGCCACTTTCGACGATTTGCGCCGGGCTGTCGATTCGTTGTTGTTTTATGCCGCCCGCTGTCCGGAGCTGGAGGGCGTAGCCTCTTCGATGCAGAGCGATATTCCGCAGCTTTATTTCGATGTCGACCGGGACAAGGCCCGCTTGCAGGGCGTAGCGATGTCGGATATTTTTTCGACGATGAAAGCTTTTACGGGCTCGATTTATGTCAATGATTTCAATCTGTTCAACCGCATTTATCGCGTTTATATTCAGGCCGAGGCACCTTATCGCATGCAGCGCGACAATCTTAATCTCTTTTTCGTGCGGGGTACGGGCGGCGCCATGATTCCCATCACGTCACTGGGTTCTACCCAATATACGACAGGTGCAGGAACCATCAAGCGTTTCAATATGTTCAATTCGGCGACTGTTACGGGTGCCGCAGCCCACGGGTACAGTTCGGGGCAGGCGATGGCCGTATTGGAGCGTATCGCCCGCAATCATCTGCCAAGTAACATCGGCGTAGAGTGGAGCGGGCTTTCTTATCAGGAGAAGCACGAAGGAGGGCAGACGGGTGTGGTATTGACCTTGGCGTTTCTCTTCGTCTTTCTTTTCCTCGCCGCCCAATATGAGAGCTGGACGGTTCCCATCGCCGTTATTCTTTCGCTTCCGGTTGCAGGAATCGGGGCTTATTTAGGCATCTGGCTGTGCGGATTGGAGAATAATATCTATTTCCAAATCGGGCTGGTGATGTTAGTGGGACTGGTGGCTAAAAACGCTATTCTGATTGTTGAGTTCGCCAAGGAGGAGGTGGAAAAAGGTCACGATACGGTTTCGGCAGCTCTCACGGCGGCGCACTTGCGCTTCCGCCCGATTGTTATGACTTCGCTGGCTTTCATTCTGGGCCTGCTGCCGCTGGTGGTGGCCTCCGGCCCCGGTTCTGCCAGCCGGCAGGGAATCGGAACGGGCGTCTTTTTCGGCATGCTGGTGGCCATCACGGTGGGCATCGTCTTTGTGCCTTTTTTCTTCGTATGGATTTATAAAATTAAAAACCGGCAGAAACGATGAAGTATATTTATATCTGTTTGTGTGTCATGGCGGCTGTTTTGTCGTATTCTTGTTCGACCGTGAAACATTGCCGGCCGCCGGAGTTGAATCTGCCCGAAACGATTGCCGGATATGCCGATTCGCTGACCATAGCCGATTTGGCCTGGTGGGAGTTTTACGGCGATACGACGCTTTGCCGGATTCTCAAACGCACACTGACCGATAATAAGAATATCCGGTCGGCTGCCGCCCGTGTGGAGCAGATGCGGCAGCTTTATCGCGTGAATAAGGCCAACCGCCTGCCTTCCTTGGCTGCAACCGCGCTCGCCGATTATGAAACGAACGATTATGACGGCAAAGCATCGTTGCGCGACCCGGAGTTCGATTTGAAAGCCACGCTCAGTTGGGAAGCCGACTTGTGGGGCAGGCTTCGTTGGGCCAAACGCAAGGGGGAGGCTGCCTATGCGGCTTCAGTGGAAGACGAGCGTGCCATGCGCATGCTACTCGTTGCGGAGACGGCTTCGGCCTATTTCCGGCTCGTGGCGCTCGACGACGAGCTTTCGATTGTCCGGCAGACGCTTGAAACACGACGCGAAGGAATCGCGCAGGCCAAACTCCGCTTTGAGGGCGGACTGACTTCGGAAACGGTCTACCAGCAGGCACAGGTGGAATATGCGACGACGGCAGCGCTGATTCCCGAGCTTGAACGGCGAATTGAGATTACGGAGAACGCCATTTCGCTGCTTATGGGCGGCTATCCCGATTGGCAGGTGATTCGCGGAAAGATGAATATCGGCGAAATCCGCTCCGAGGATTTGCCGGTGGGGCTTCCGTCGGTTTTGTTGCAGCGACGCCCCGATTTGCAGGCTTCCGAGGCACGATTGCGAACAGCATTGGCCGATGCCGGCATTGCCTATGCCGATCGGTTCCCGCGATTAGTGCTCAGCTTGACGGGAGGTTGGGAGAACGATGACCTGAAAGGATTGTTGCGTTCGCCGTTCTCTTATACCGTAGGCACGCTCACGGCGCCGATATTCGGATTCGGGCGCAAAAAAGCGACTTATCGGGCTGCCGTGGCGGCCTATGAACAGGCGCGGTTGGGGTATGAACAAAAGGTTTTGGAAGTATTTAAGGAGGCGGATGACGCCATCGTGACTTATCGCAGTGTCCGCGAAACCGCTCGGCTGAAATCCGATTTGTGCGAGGCGGCGCGGAAATATGTCGAACTGGCGAATCTTCAATACCGTGCGGGAAGTATCAATTATATCAATGTATTGGATGCCCAGCGCCGCTATTTCGATGCCCGGACGGGATTGAGCAATGCCGTCCGCGATGAACATCTGGCGTTAGTGCAGCTCTACAAGGCGCTCGGCGGCGGTTGGCAAAATGAATGACGCGCGCCGGTACGAGTGGCTTTCCGACATGACTTTTCGGAAGTATTTCCCCTAAAATTGGCAGGAGATTCGTTGAATCAACTCCGTATTACCTGACTTCCCGAAGCGTACCGACTGTACTCGGGATACGAAAAGGCCTGCAGTCGGTTTTATCCCCAAGTGCCCGCTCAAGTCAAGTTGGTTTATTAGCTACAGGTACTCTTTTAAGCTATCAATGGCAAAAAGATGGTATTGATATAGTAGGTGCTACGATGGAAAGATGTATAACAAGTACTTCTGTTGATATGCAAGCCGGTTCGGATTACTGGAAATATGTCGCTCGCGCAGTCCGGTGTGGCAAGGATTATTAATATCAAAATAGTATGCCTTTAAAAGGCATACTATTTTTCTTATTCTATCAGTTCAAAACCGAAAGGGGAAGATGCCTATGGTTCTTGTTGTTCTATAGGTTCTTTGGGCTTTTCCGGTTCTGCGTCAACGGTAGACGTCGTTACTTCAAGAAGGTCTTCCGTGCTAATGTCTATTTTTGCCAATTTTTTACTCCCCAAAATAAAGGATATGTTTTCTACTCAAAAAGAGTATGTTTTTGATGCAAAAAGAGCCTCTTTTTGTACTAAAAAAAGCCTCTTTTTTTCAAAGGGAGTGTCCATTTTCAATGAACGCCTGCAAAAAGAATAAATAAGTGTCTGATATTAAAAATATTAGCAATCACATTTAGATACATCCGGCTTAATGACTAAACCCGTTATTTTTAAACCTATCGTTTTGCTACCGAAAACCTATCGTTTTTGAGGTAAA
>NZ_CALPCZ010000001.1 GCF_943193135.1 Odoribacter lunatus | reverse complement strand
CTGAATAAACGCTCGGAGGCGGAAGCGGTGACGGCGGAACTGGACGAAGCATGGAAAAAAGAGAATCTGTGCGTGTATGTCTTTGTGCTTTCGGAGAACGGCGACAAGGCTTCGGATACGAAGTACGTGGAAGTGTCGTAAAGAGGGGACGGAGAATGATGAAGGAGGAGGAATATTTCCTCCTCCTTGTTTTTTGTCTTATCTACGGGCGTACAGGATGAAAATGGCGGGACGTTTGTGGAGGTCGGGCGTCTGTTTCTTCCATTCCTGTACGGGCATCGTCCGGATGTATTCGTTGTCGGTACTGATATCGCAGGCTATGGAGAGGAGAGTTTGCGGGGCGAGTACGGACAGCATCTGTTGAAAGAGTTTCATATTCCGGTAGGGGGTCTCGATGAAAATCTGGGTACGGTTTTCCGCTGCCGATTGCTTTTCAAAATGGCGCAACGCCTTGGCGCGTTCGTTTTCCTTGACGGGAAGATAGCCGTTGAAGGAGAAGTTTTGTCCGTTGCAGCCGGAAGCGATTAACGCCAGCAAAATCGAGGAGGGGCCGACCAGCGGGACAACCGGATAGTGGTGACGGTGAGCCAAGGCGACCAGTTCGGCACCGGGGTCCGCGATGCCCGGACAACCTGCTTCGGAGATGATTCCGACGTCGCCTTGTTCAAGCCAGGATAAACAGTGTTCGATTTGCCGCCGGTCCGAGTGTTCGTTCAGGTCTAAAAAGACCAGTTCGTCGAGGACGATGGATTTGTCTATTTTTTTCAGGTATCTCCGGGTATCCTTGGGGTTTTCGGAGGCGAATACCCGTAGTTGCCGGATAATGTCCGTGACTTCAGAAGGGATGACCCTGCGGATACTTGTTTCACCCAACGTGTTGGGGATGAGATAAAGCCTGCCCATGACCGTGTTTTTAGGTTTCGGGGCCGAAATTAGTGGATTTAATCGGAATAAAAAATAGGCCGGGAATCCGGGAAAATGTTTTAAATTTGTTCGGAATAATGGTAATGTTTTTATGAAACTGACGATTTTGGGAAGCGGTACGTCACAAGGAGTACCCGTTATTGCCTGTGAATGTGCGGTATGTCGTTCGACGGACCGGCACGATAAGCGGCTGCGGTGTTCGGCCATGCTGGAAATCGGGGGGAAGAATATCCTGATAGATGCGGGCCCGGATTTCCGCTGGCAGATGCTTCGGGCAGGCGTGAAGGATTTGCGTGCCGTCTTGCTGACACACGGGCACAAAGACCATATCGGAGGCCTGGACGATATTCGGGCTTTCAACTGGGTGAAACAGGCTGCCGTAGACGTATATGCCGATGTGAGGACAAAAGAGGCGGTATACCAGGATTATGCCTATGCTTTTTGTGAAAACAAGTATCCGGGTGTGCCGGACATTCATTTGCAGGTGGTGGATGACCGTGCTTTCCATATCGATGGCGTGGAGTTTATACCGATACCGGTTATGCACTATAAATTGCCCGTGTTGGGCTATCGGACGGGAAATTTCGCTTATGTGACGGACGCTAATTTTATTCCGGAAAAGTCCATGAACAGGTTGGCGGGCGTGGAGTATCTGGTGATAAACGCTTTGCGGAAAGAGGAGCATCTGTCGCACTTTACGCTGTCCCAGGCACTGGAGGTCATCGACCGCCTGCATGTAAAACATGCGTGGCTGACCCATATCGGGCACCAGATGGGGCTGGCGGCGGAAGTTTCCGGGGAATTGCCCCCGAATGTGTCGCTGGCGTACGACGGATTGCAAGTTGAAATTTAGAGAAAAGTTTGGAACTGTTTTGGTGGAAATTCCATCAAATTTATTACATTTGTAGGATTTTCGCATAAAAGGCGAACCAATGCGTGCTATTATTGTATTTACAAACAATTATTTAAATATAAATGGAAAACGAGGGAGAAAAAATAATTAAGATTAATATTGAGGAAGAGATGAAGTCGTCCTACATCGACTACTCCATGTCGGTGATTGTTTCGCGGGCGCTGCCGGATGTCAGGGACGGAATGAAACCGGTGCACCGACGGGTGTTGTATGGGATGAGCGAGTTAGGCGTTACTTCCAATAAACCTTATAAAAAGTCTGCCAGAATTGTGGGAGAGGTGATGGGAAAATACCACCCGCATGGTGACAGTTCCGTATACATGACGATGGTCCGCATGGCCCAGTCGTGGTCTTTGCGTTACCCGTTGGTGGACGGGCAGGGGAACTTCGGTTCCGTGGACGGGGACAGTCCCGCTGCCATGCGTTATACCGAGGCGCGCATGAAGAAGATTGCCGAGGAGATGCTGGCGGATTTGGATAAAGATACGGTAGACATGACTCCCAACTTCGATGAGTCACTGAAAGAGCCGACCGTATTGCCTTCCAAATTTCCGAATCTTTTGGTAAACGGTGCATCGGGTATTGCCGTAGGTATGGCAACCAATATGGCGCCTCACAACCTGAAAGATACCGTGGATGCGGTTTGTGCTTATATCGACAATAACGATATAGACATTGAGGAACTGATACAGATTATCAAAGCGCCGGATTTTCCGACCGGAGGTACGATATACGGTTACAACGGCGTAAAAGAGTCGTACCGCACGGGACGGGGACGCATTATCGTGCGTGCCAAGACGTCCATTGAAGTGACTCCCGGCGGTAAGGAAAAGATTATTGTTCATGAAATCCCTTATCAGGTAAATAAGCTGGAGTTGATACAGCGTATCGCCGAGCTTGTCAATGAGAAGAAGATTGAGGGTATATCCAATGTCAATGACGAGTCTGACAGAGAGGGTATGCGCATCGTTATCGATATTAAGAAGGATGCGATTTCCAATGTCGTGTTGAATACGTTGTTGAAACATACGGCATTGCAGTCTTCGTTCGGTGTGAACAATGTAGTTTTGGTACACGGACGTCCCAAGCTGTTGAATTTGAAAGATTTGATAGCTTGTTTCGTTGAGCACCGGCACGATGTGGTGACCCGGCGGACACAGTTTGAATTAAACCAGGCAGAGAAGAGAGCCCATATTTTGGAGGGATTGATTATCGCCTGCGACCATATCGATGAAGTGATAAAGATTATCCGCGGTTCCCAGACGCCGGAAGAGGCCAAGAATACGTTAATCGAACGTTTCAGTTTGAGTGAGGTTCAGGCTGCCGCTATCGTGGATATGCGTTTGCGGCAATTGACGGGACTGGAACAGGATAAATTGCGTGCGGAATATGAAGAGATTGAGAAGTTGATTGCCCATTTGAAAGAGATATTGGCAAGCGTGGAGTTGAGGATGGAGATTATCAAGAATGAATTGCTGGAAATGAAGGCCGCATATGGTGACGAGCGCCGTACGGATATTGTCTATGCTTCCGAAGAGTTTAATCCGGAAGATTTCTATGCGGACGAAGAGATGGTGATTACGATTTCCCACATGGGATATATCAAGCGTACGCCATTGACGGAATATAAGGTGCAGAACCGGGGAGGAGTCGGCTCGAAAGGCTCTGCCACCAGAGACGAGGATTTCCTGGAACACATGATTATGGCAACGATGCACAATACGATGCTGTTCTTTACCGAGAAAGGAAAGTGTTTCTGGCTGAAAGTGTATGAGATTCCGGAAGGGACGAAACAGGCCAAAGGACGTGCTATCCAGAACCTGCTGAATATTGACCCGGATGACAAGGTGAAGGCTTATATCAACCTGTTAGACTTGAAGGATGTAGATTATATAAATAGCAACTATATCGTATTGTGTACCAAGAAAGGTATTATCAAGAAAACGACGCTGGAGGCTTATTCCCGTCCGCGCCAAAACGGTGTGAATGCGATTACAATCAAGGAGGGCGACCAGTTGCTGGAGGCCAAACTGACAGATGGTGAGAGCGACATTATGTTGGCGGTGAAATCGGGTAAGGCCATCCGCTTCCCGGAAGAGAAAGTGCGTCCGATGGGTAGAACGGCGTCCGGTGTACGCGCTATTACTTTGGGCAGCGAACAGGATGAAGTGGTCGGCATGATTTGCGTTCAGCCGGATAAAGCCAATGTATTGGTTGTGTCTGAAAACGGCTACGGAAAGCGTTCGGATATAGAAGATTACCGTATAACGAACCGGGGCGGTAAAGGTGTGAAAACCATTAACCTGACGGAAAAAACCGGTAGCTTGATTGCTTTGCTGGACGTGACGGATGAAGAACATTTGATGATTATTACCCGTTCCGGTTTGACAATTCGTTTAGAAATTGCATCTTTGCGGGTGATGGGACGAAATACCCAAGGCGTGAGATTGATTAATCTACGGAATGACGATGCCATTGCGGCCGTGGCCAAAGTGTCAGCATCCAAAGAGGAAGAGAATCAGGAAACCGAGGAGGGGAGTGGTGAGGAACAAAACACAGAAATAGAGTAACTCAAATTAATAATAACAAATTGTAGATATGAGAAAATTAACTTTTATCGTAATCATGGTATTCTGTGCTACTTGCATGTATGCGCAGAAAGGAAAAGTTGCACAGGCAATCAGTTATTTAAGTTCCGGTAAATTGGATGAAGCCAAAAAACTTATTGATGATGCAATTACGCATGAGGCTTGCGTGAATGATTCGAAATCTCATTTGACGAAAGGCCAGATATATCAAGGTATATTTGAAAGTCCGCTTCCAGATTACAAAAAGCTCGATCCGAACGCGTTGGATATTGCTTATGAGTCTTACCAGAAAGCGATTGAACTGGATGACAAAGGGAAAATCGGCAAGAAATTGAAGACTCCGTACAATAATTTAATCATAGATTTTACGAATAAGGCAGTAGACTGTTATAATTCAGAGGATTATAAAGGTGCTTTGGAGGCTTTCAAGCGGGTTTTGGAAATAGAAGCTTCACCGATTACCGAATATAAAGGAGTGGATACCGTCGTGATTTTCAACGCCGGAATTTCCGCACAGAGAGCCCAGGAATTCGCACAGGCTGAAAAGTATTACCGTGAAGTATTGAAATACGATTATGAATCAGCCAGAACGTATGCTATGTTGGCTAACGTATTGAAAGAACAGGGCAAAGAAGAAGAGGCTGTAAAGTTTCTGCACAAAGGATATGAATTATATCCGAATGATCCTGTGATGCTCGTAGAATTGATTAACTATTATCTGTTGGGCGGAGAACCGGAAAAAGCAGAGAAGTATTTGGATGCAGCTATACAGCAAGATCCGACGAATCCGTCATTTTACCGGGCAAAAGGTTCTTTGTTTGAGAAAATGGATGAGCCGGAGAAAGCCGCAGAAATGTATGAAAAGGCTTTGAGCATTGATCCGCAGGATTTTCTGTCTCAATATAATTTAGGTACAGTGAAATTGAATGCTGTGATTAAATTCCACGAGCAGGTAAATAATATTACGGATGCAGACGAATATAACAAGAGTATATTACAGGTATATGACGGTTATGAATCAGTTATCCCGTATTTTGAAAAAGCACACGAGGTAAATCCGACAGAGCGGAATACGATGGAAATGTTGAAACAGCTTTATTTTAGGCTAAGAAACAACAAACCGGAATACCAGCAGAAATACGATGCAATTAAAGCACAGTTGGATGCAGCAGAATAGATCACGGTATTAAAAATAAAAAGGGGAATTGAACTCCCCTTTTTTTATATCTATAAAATTTACATAATATAAATTATAGGACTTTTGTAAAAAGTTTAAAAAAGGGTGGTATCTTACGAAAATTATTATCTTTGTGAAGAAATTCTGTAGAACGTATGAAAAAGTTATCTGATAAAGTTATCATTATCACAGGTGCTTCTTCGGGCATCGGCAAAGCATTGGCGTATGAGGCCGCCCGTCAGGGAGCAAAATTAGCCATCGCAGCACGGAATATTGATGAGCTACTGATCATTGAAAAAGAATTGAAAGCCCAACATACGGATGTGCTATCAATTCGTACGGATGTTACGAAAGAATTAGCCTGTAAGGAATTAATCGAACAAACATTTGATTATTTCGGCCGTATTGATGTACTGATTAATTGCGCGGGAATTTCGATGCGTGCCTTGCTGGATGACGTGGACCTGAATGTGATTCGCAAGGTCATGGATGTCAATTTCTGGGGAACGGTCTATTGTTCCAAGTATGCCCTTCCCTATTTGCAGCAATCCCGCGGGACGTTGGCCGGGGTTATCTCGATTGCCGGCTATATCGGTCTTCCGGGCAGAACAGGCTATGCTGCCAGTAAATTTGCCGTAAGGGGCTTTTTGAATACCGTCCGGATTGAAAACCGCAAAAAAGGATTGCATGTATTGGTCGCTGCTCCCGGTTTTACGGCATCTAACATACGGAAATCAGCATTAAACAGTGAAGGACGCCCACAAGGAGAAAGTCCTCGCAATGAGGGAAAAATGATGTCGGCAGAGCGTTGTGCCTCGATTATCATAAAAGGAATCAGAAAGCGTAAAAGGGAGATTATCATGACCTTTGTAGAGGGAAAATTAGCCGTATTTTTAAGTAAATGGCTCCCTCGTCTGGTAGATAAATTGAGTTATTCACACATGGCAAAGGAACCGGACTCCCCTTTTAAGTAAAAATGTGTTTGATATGAAGTATTTACTTTGGTTTTTGCTTTGTATTTGCGGACGAATAAGTATCGTTTATTCACAGATATTGTATCCGGAAGTGATGGAGAAACAACAGATTATCGTCAGCCCGTTGAAGGTTCCCGATATTGTGTTTCCTCATGATTTATCCGCATTGAAAAAAACATTGAAGAATACTTTTATCGAAAATCCTGCCGTACGTTACGCCCTAGAAAGTGTAAAACAGGATGATAGCTATAACAAGGAGTTGCAGGAAGCGTTGAATATTTTAATACGTCATGCAGAAGATGAACACGTGCAGCCCGTTGTGGAAGCCGTAAAGAAATACATGGCGGAAGCCGGAGAAAAAGAAATTGCTTTGCGGAAAGCGATTAAACAAATGGAAACGGACAGTATGGATTATTATAATTGTAATCCCTATTATCAGCATGATACCACTATTCCCCGCTATTATAACAGTCCGTTGAAAACGTTGGTCTCCCATATCCGTAACGATTCAAATTATATCTGGTTACGAGAAATCAGCAAGGATTCCGTTGAGTTTCATTTTTCCAACAGCGCCGCCCAACAGCTGGATTTGTGGATGAATACCGGAAGACCGGATTATCACCGCTTTTGGCTTATCAACCGAAGCGGCGATTCTATCGGTACGTGGATACAGGTTTTACCCGAAACAAATAACGTTCGGCTTTATGTGGACGATGATGTATATCAATCGCACGGCGTAGATTATAAGAAAGCGCCGGAAGCCTTGATTAAAAACCAGCCGGGAGATGATTATTACAAAATCAATGATCTTCACCGGGGAGAATTATGGCGCCGGCATTGGAGCCAGTATGCAGAGATTGAAGCCGCCATCGGACAAGGGTATTTATCGAATTGGGCCAGCGGTGGTGAAAATTCGTTGTCATTCCTGACGAATATCCGCTATTTCATTAATTATAACAAGAATAAAACCAGTTGGGAAAATCTGGTACACTATCGTTTGGGATTTTTACGTTCCGGAAGCGAGGACATACGTAAGAACGAAGACCGTTTGGAGTTAAATTCCAAATTGGGACAAAATGCTTTCAAGCACTGGTATTATACCATTCAACTGAATATTGTCACCCAGTTGTTTAATTCGTATGAATATCCGAATGAGAATGAAAGGAATTTAGTCGCTAATTTCATGTCTCCCGGTTATTATACATTGTCTATCGGTATTGATTATAAGCCGAGTGGGGACTTCTCTCTGTATTTGTCTCCTTTGGCAGGCAAATGGACCTGGGTACGTGATACCAATGGTATTGACCCTACCCGTTACGGTGTGGAGGAAGGCAAGAAATCCAAAGGTGATGCCGGTGCACAAGTCAAACTGATTAATAAATTTCCGCTGCTGAAAATTATGGATGTGCGGAACGAGTTGACCTTGTTCAGCAGTTATTATGAGCCGAAACAGAGTTTTACCGCAGACTGGAAAGTACAGATTGATTTTAAGATTAATTATTTTATGCGGGCTTCGGTTTATGCGAATTTAATATATGATGAGAATTATTCGGACAAACTTCAGTTTAAGGAGACATTAAACCTGGGGGTAAATTTTAGATTTTAGGAGTATGATTAGTTTTGACAACTGCGAAATAGTCAATATTGTTATCCATAATATCGGTAATAAATATGAAGGTGGAGAATTGGTTTTATCAGAAGCCTGTTTTTTACCGGAGGACACAGATGTGTTGGGGTTACTGAAAAATTATTTTTTGGCATCTTTTAAAAAAGATGCTTTTTATAATTTTCTTGCTTATGAAGGAGACTTGATGAATAATCCTGTGTACGCTTCCAGTACTTCCATTTTCCGGGATAACAGCCAATTTTACGAACAGTCGTTGAATATAGCCCGCCAGCTTTTTGAACAATCCAATAATCCGAATATCAAAGCCGGGGAATTGTATGTCGTTCATTTCCGGAATTGCAATATAGAAGAAGGAGTCTGCGATGCTATCGGTATTTTCAAATCCGAAACCAAAGATACGTTCTTTAAGATTGTGATGAATAAGAATACGTATCAGCTGGAAAGCGAATCGGGCATTAACATCAAGAAGCTTGACAAGGCTTGTCTGGTCTTCAATGTCCATCCGGAAGAAGGTTATAAAACCCTGGTGTTGGATAAGACAAACAGTAAAGAGGCGGTTTATTGGATTAGCGATTTTCTGGGTTTGCAACCGACGAATGACAGTTATTTTCAGACAGCCAACTATCTGAACCTATGCAAAGACTTTGTAAGAGATATTTATAATGAGGAGAATGATGTATCCAAAGCCGACCAAATCGATATGTTGAACCGTTCATTGAATTTCTTTAAAGAAGCGGACGTTTTTTCCGAAAATCGCTTTAAGGAAGAAGTTGTACGGGAACCCGAAGTCATTTCAGCTTTTGAAAACTTCAAGAAACAATACGAAGAAGAGAATGAAACTCCTTTTAGTGATACTTTCCCCGTCTCGGATTTTGCGGTAAAAGATGAAAAGAAATATTTCAGACATGTATTGAAGTTAGACAAGAATTTTCATGTTTACATTCACGGACAGCGAAGGTATATCGAAAAAGGGTATGATACCGCCCGTGATATGAATTATTATAAACTTTATTTCAGAGATGAAGAGTAGTATGCCGACTATTATCAAGAGATTATCACTGTGTTTACTTGCCATCCTGCTGTTCGCAGGTTGTGGCATATATTTTTTCATTTTTCGCTCTAACACCCAAGTTAAGGATGACGGTATTCTTATTATTGACAAAAATGATACTTTTGAAACGGTAACCAAACATTTACAGGAGAAAGGTTATCTCCGGAATCTTTATTCTTTCCAAAAAGTGGCCCAATTGAAAAGCTATCCGAAATTAATCAAAAGCGGCCGCTATAAGTTGAGACCTGGAATGAATAATAATGAATTGATTAATTTATTACGTTCCGGGAAGCAGGAACCTATCCTTTTTACATTTAATAATATCCGAACCTTGAATCAATTTGCCGGAGTGGTCAGTAAACAACTGGAAATTGATTCGGCAGAACTGGTGTCCGTGTTTAGTGATAAACAGTATATTTCACAATTAGGCTTTACCCCGGAAAATCTAATCGGAATGTTTATACCGAACACATACCAAATTTATTGGGATATTCCCGCCCGTAAATTCCTTGACCGTATGCACCATGAATACCATAAATTCTGGAATCCGACCCGCGAGCAAGCGGCAAAGAAAGCGGGCCTCTCTCCTATGGATATTACCATTATTGCCTCTATCGTAGAAGAAGAGACGGTCTTGCCGACAGAATACCCGATCATCGCGGGGGTATACGTCAATCGTTTAAAACGGGGCATTGCTTTGGCAGCCTGTCCTACATTGAAATTTGCCTTAAACGATTTTTCATTAAAAAGAATCTTGAAAAAACACACGGAAGTAGAATCTCCTTATAATACTTATAAGCACAGAGGACTTCCTCCGGGACCGGTACGGATGCCTTCTATCCGTGTTATCGATGCCGTTCTAAATTACCAACAGCATGATTATCTGTACTTTTGTGCTAAAAGCGACTTCTCAGGCGGACATTATTTTTCAAGAACATTGCGCCAGCATAATGAATATGCCAACGAGTATCATAAAGCATTAAACAAGAAAAAAATCTACTAAAAAGATGTTATTATTTTTTATTTTTTTAATTTTTGTTCTATCTTTGCGGCGATATTTTAATTACATACTAATAATCAATTAATTATGTTAAACCATTACGAGACCGTTTTCATTACAACTCCCGTTTTATCTGAAGCCCAGATAAAGGAAGCGGTAGAAAAATTCAAGAATACCATTACGGAAAATGGTGGTACAATTGAACATGAGGAGGCTTGGGGACTTCGCAAACTGGCCTATCCTATTCAAAAGAAGACAACCGGATTTTACCATTTGCTTCAGTTTGAGGCAGAAGGTTCGTTAATCGATCAGTTGGAAACAGCTTACAGACGTGACGAGCGAGTAATCCGCTTCTTGACGTTTAAATTAGACAAGTATGCTTATGAGTATGCTTTAAAGAGAAGAAGTAAAATTGAAAAAAAAGAGGAGAAATAAGCCATGGCACAGAATGAAAGTGAAATAAGATATTTGACCCCGCCTTCTGTTGAAATCAAGAAGAAAAAATATTGTAGATTCCTAAAAAGCAGAATCAAATATATTGATTATAAGGATCCAGAATTTTTGAAGAAATTCTTAAACGAACAGGGAAAAATCCTTCCGAGAAGAATAACAGGTACTTCTTTAAAATATCAAAGAAAAGTGGCTACCGCAGTAAAACGGGCAAGACATCTTGCATTACTGCCTTATGTAACTGATTTAATGAAATAATAAAGGAAGGAGGATAAAATGCAGATTATATTATTGACAGATATAGCAAACTTAGGCCATAAGGACGACATAATCAATGTAAAACCCGGTTATGGGCGTAATTACCTTATCCCTCAAGGATATGCTATCCTTGCGACAGAATCGGCCAAAAAAATTGTAGCTGAAAATATAAAGCAAAGAGCTCATAAAGAAGCTAAATTGAAAGCCGAAGCAGAAGAATTGGCAAGCAAATTGGAGGCAGTTAAACTTACAATTCAGACAAAAACCAGTAGCACTGGAAAAATCTTCGGTTCTGTTAACAGCATCATGATTGCAGAAAGTCTACAAGCTCAAGGTTTCAATATTGATCGGAAGAAGATTATGTTGAAAGAGATTAAAGAAATCGGAACCTATACCGCTCTTATTAAGCTTCACAGAGAAGTAAAAGTTAATGTTGAGTTTGAAGTTGTTTCCGAATAATTTAAAATGACTTAAACGTATTTCCAAACAAAAAGCACCTTAATCGGGTGCTTTTTTATTATTGCAATTTTTTATCTTTGCATAGACTTACAAGATTGGAAGAATGGGAATGCAAAATATAGAGTTAAAGGGAGTTCGTGTCCATAATCTAAAAAACATCGATTTAACTATCGGGTTAAACAAATTAATTGTCGTTACCGGAGTCTCCGGAAGCGGGAAGTCGTCATTGGCTTTTGATACTTTGTATGCAGAAGGACAGCGAAGATATGTTGAAAGCCTGTCTTCGTATGCCCGCCAATTTTTGGGAAGGCTGAATAAACCGGAATGCGATTATATAAAAGGAATCCCTCCTGCTGTCGCGATAGAACAGAAAGTTAATACATCCAATCCCCGTTCTACGGTAGGGACATCGACAGAGATTTACGATTACATTAAGTTATTGTATGCCCGTGCCGGACAAACCTTCTCTCCTATTTCCGGACAAGAAGTGAAAAGAGAACAAGTAGATGATATATGCCGTTTTGTTTTGAAGGGTAATAACGGCAAGAATGTAACCATCCTTTGCAAAAAAGAGCGCTTACATGAAAAACAAACTCTGTCTTTATTACTGAGTCAGGGATTTGTTCGTATTAAATACGGGGACGAGTTTCTACGAATTGATGATGTTCTTGCTGGAGAAGGAAAATTAGCAGAGTCCGAAAATATTTATTTAGTTATCGATCGAATTACTATCAGCGAAGAACAAGATATCGTTTCAAGGGTCGCAGAATCGATAGAAACCGCTTTGTATGAAGGAAAAGGAGTCTGTTTTATTGAGTTAGAAGGGAAAATTCATTCATTTTCCAATCGATTCGAGGCTGATAACATGACATTTCAAGTGCCCACGGTAAACATGTTCAGTTTCAACTCCCCTGTTGGTGCTTGCCCTAAATGCGAAGGTTACGGACGTATATTAGGTATTGACGAAAATCTGGTTGTCCCCAATAAAACATTGAGTGTCTATGAAGATGCCGTTGTATGTTGGCGAGGAGAAATTGTAAGTGAATGGAAACGTCAATTGATAAAAAATGCACATCATGTAAATTTCCCAATACATACACCTTATTTTGAATTAACGAAAGAAGAAAAAGATATTCTTTGGAAAGGTTGTAAATATTTTGATGGTATAAATCGTTTTTTTACCCACTTAGAATCTCAAAAATATAAAATACAAAACCGCGTATTAATTGCCAGGTATACAGGGAAGACATTATGCCCGGAATGTAATGGTTCTCGTTTGAAAAAAGATGCCTTTTATGTAAAAGTCGGCGGGAAAACAATTCCAGAATTAGTTGAAATGCCGATAAGCGAATTAAGCATATTTTTCAATGAACTACAATTAAATGATTATCAACAAAAGGTTGCTGCCCGAATTCTTCCTGATATTAAAAACAGACTTCATTTCTTGTTGGATGTTGGTTTAGGGTACCTAACCTTAAACAGACTTTCTTCGACTCTCTCTGGTGGTGAATCTCAACGTATCAATCTGGCAACCTCTTTGGGGTCCGCTTTGGTCGGCTCTCTCTATATCTTAGATGAACCGAGTATCGGATTACATTCAAGAGATACCGATCAGCTTATCCAGGTTTTAAAGAAACTACGAGACATGGGGAATACCGTGATTGTAGTAGAGCATGATGAAGATATAATCAAACAAGCCGATGAAATCATAGATATAGGACCTTATGCCGGACGCTTAGGCGGTGAGGTCGTTTTTCAGGGAAACCATGAAGCTTTGAAAGATGCCAATACTTTAACTGCGGATTATCTTTACGGAAAAAAAGAGATAACTTACCCCAAGGAAAGACGAAAAACAAAGAAAAAGATTACGTTAGTCGGAGCTACGGAAAATAATTTGAAAAACTTAACGGTAGATATTCCACTGGGAGTTTTAACTGCAATAACAGGTGTTAGTGGTTCCGGAAAGAGTACATTGATTAAATCAATATTAGTTCCCGCATTAAAGAAACATTACGGAGATTATTCCAGTCCTGCCGGTAGTTTTGAAAAACTTGCCGGCAATCTGAAATCTATTTCCGGTGTTGAATTTATAGACCAAAATCCCATTGGTAAATCAACGCGTTCCAATCCTGTTACCTACATTAGGGCCTGGGATGATATACGCAAAATATTTGCAGACGAGCGCATGGCTCAGTTACAAGGTTTTAAACCCTCTCATTTTTCATTCAATGTACCCGGAGGACGTTGTGAAGAGTGCCAAGGAGAAGGTATAATAAAAATTGAGATGCAGTTTATGGCTGACGTGTACCTTGAATGTGAACACTGTAAAGGGAAACGCTTCAAAGAAGATGTTTTAGAAATAAAATTCAAGGATAAAAACATCTATGATATATTGGAAATGACTGTTAATCAGGCAGTGGAATTCTTTTCACTTGGAAATAGCTATTGTGAACGCAGTATTCTAGATAAATTGCAAAAATTGGTGGATGTCGGCTTGGGATATATTAAATTAGGACAGCCCTCGAGCACTTTGAGCGGCGGAGAAAGTCAACGTGTAAAATTGGCTTACCACTTAAGCAGAGAAAATGCAGACCCTACCCTATTTGTATTTGATGAACCAACGACAGGACTTCACTTTCACGATATTCACAAATTGATGGATTCCATTAATGCCTTAATCGACAGAGGACATACAGTTTTAATTATTGAGCATAACATGGATGTTATTAAGTGTGCTGATTATATTATAGATCTCGGACCGGAAGGTGGTAGTAAAGGAGGAAATATTGTATTTCAGGGAACTCCGGAAGAATTAATTGCCTGCAAAAATTCTTATACGGGTAAATATTTAAAAGAAAAACTGATTAAATAATGAAAAAGATAGTTGATTTCGTTGTCAAGGAGAACAAACTACTCACCGACAACATGTTTTTATTGACATTACAATCGAATGAACTTCCAACTATTCTACCCGGCCAGTTTGTTAATGTAAAAATAGAAGACTCACCCACCACTTTCTTGCGACGTCCAATTTCAGTTTATGATGTAGATGAAACTAATGGCTTATTGTACTTATTGATTAAAATAGCCGGTGCAGGGACCTTAAGATTATCAAAACTAAAACAAGGAGAAAAGTTGAATATTATACTTCCTTTGGGAAATTCATTCTTTATTCCATCAAATGGACATTGTTTGTTGATAGGTGGCGGAGTTGGTATCGCTCCGATGTTTCATTTAGCAAAGAAAATGACTTCTTTAGGATTGAATCCGACTCTTTTAATTGGAACTCGTTCAAAAAAGGAAATTGTCCAACAGGAGATTTTAAGCCAATATGCTGAATTATACTATACAACAGAAGATGGCTCGTATGGAGAAAAAGGATATCCTACTCAACACTCCATATTACAGCAAAAATTCGATTATGTTTATAGTTGCGGCCCGGAAGTAATGATGAAAGCAATAGCAAATTACGCATACAAAAATGATATATCTTGTGAAGTGTCTTTAGAAAACATGATGGCTTGCGGCATTGGTGCTTGTTTGTGTTGTGTCACAGAAACTCAACAAGGACATAAATGTGTATGTACCGAAGGTCCGGTATTTAATATAAAAGATTTAAAATGGCAGAATTAAAAATAGAATTAAACGGATTAAAATTGAAAAATCCGGTACTAACGGCATCCGGAACGTTTGGATATGGACGTGAATTTTCAGATTTTATAAATTTAGCAGATTTAGGAGGTTTTATTGTGAAAGGAACAACCTTAAAACCTCGAGAGGGAAATCCTTATCCTCGAATGGCAGAAACACCATCTGGAATGTTAAATGCTGTCGGATTGCAGAATAAAGGAGTCGATTATTTTATAAATCATATATATCCAGAAATTAAAGATCTCGAAACAAATGTGCTGGTAAATGTTTCTGGGGCTACTATTGGAGATTATATTGCAACAGCAGAGAAAATAAATGAATTGGATAAAATTCCCGGTATTGAATTGAATATATCATGTCCCAATGTAAAAGAGGGAGGAATGGCTTTCGGTACCCGCTGTTCTTCTGTCGCAGAAGTGGTGAAGGCCGTAAGACATGTATATAAAAAACATTTAATGGTAAAACTATCCCCCAATGTCACAGACATACAGGAAATAGCTTTAACAGCAGAGTCTGAGGGAGCAGATTCTGTGTCCTTAATCAATACTTTAATGGGAATGGCTATTGATATTCGCAAACGTTCCCCCATACTTAGCACAACAACAGGAGGATTAAGTGGTGCATGTGTAAAGCCAATTGCCCTTAGGATGGTTTGGCAGGTTGCTAAAGTTGTAAAAATTCCTATCATTGGACTAGGAGGAATTATGAATGCATCAGATGCGATTGAATTCTTATTGGCAGGTGCTTCTGCTATTCAAATAGGTACGGCTAATTTTATAGATCCGACCGTAACAATAAAGGTCATAAATGGCATTAATGAGTATTTAGATCAAAATGGATTTAAATCCATTAAAGATATTATCGGATTGGTTTAAATAAATCACGGAATCGAATCATTTAAGATAATCTTCAAAACTTCCGTCGGAAAAGAATAAAACAATACGTTTCAATTCTTTTCCAGAGTTTATAGAAGCATGAGACTGCTGCTGAATTATCGGCGGTGATACTATCTGTTTATAAGGTTGCTGGGGTTCATTATACTCTTTTTTTATTGTACTATCTTTATCCTTTTTCTTGGTTTGATACATTTCACCATTACCTGTCAACAACCAATCCATGCTGATATCAGGAAATGCTTTGGCAATATTTACCAATAAATCATACCCCGGTTTATTTCTTCCTTTTAACAAATGAGATATTGCAGACGGGTTTGCATCGATTAAAGTTGCAAACTTTGTTGCTGTTAATCCTTTTTCTTCGATGAGTTGATTTAATCTATCTTTCATAAAGATATTTTGCTATCTGTAAGTAAATATATTACAAATGTAATACAATTTTATCACATATCAAAATTACACATGTAATATATATGTAATTACATATGTAATGTAGAAAATTATAATCTTAAGTGATATTTTTGATGTGCCGTAAAATCAGTTACATACAGAATTTATCATCAAAATATTTTACAACAAACTGATTTTCAATATACATATATCGCGTTTATGTTGTTGTTTTAATAAAACAATCACTTTAATTTACCTACATATCGTATTGATATAGAAACAATTTATATAAAATTAATCCCTGTTTTTGCCGAAAAACCAAGAAATATTATATGATATCACCATGTTATATTGAACATATAATTACGGTAATACTGTATAAGTATATGGATAATAATATATTTGGTTATACAAACGTATTACGAATTAGCAAACATCTTGTGATGAGTCGCTATAACTTCGCATTTACTTACATATATACAATACACCATATTTTTTACCATTGTTCATTTATCTGATCTATTTACAAATGTAATATATACACCCTAGCAATAATTACTTTCGTTTCTGATGTTGTTTGTAAAACTTCTTTTGTATCTTTGAAATATTGAAAATTTAATCCTATGACAATTCAAGAAAAATTAACTCTTTTAAAAGGCATAATGAAACGAGAAGGTTTGGAAGCCTACATTATTTCGGGCTCAGATCCTCACAATAATGAATACCTGCCTTCTGCCTGGAAACAACGAGAGTGGATTTCTGGTTTTACAGGTTCATTCGGAACTGTAGTTGTAACATTGGAGAGCGCCGGCTTATGGACAGATACTCGTTATTTTATTCAAGCAAAAAAACAGTTGGCAGATTCTAGTATTGAATTACACAAACTAAGAGTTCCTCATGCTATTGATTACCCAGAATGGCTGTCTACAACATTAAAACCTGGTAACCATGTTGGAGTTGATGGTTTTTGTATGAGCGTACAAGATATAGCAAATCTAAGAGACAAATTGTCAACAAATAATATTAAAGTGGTTGAAAAAACAGATTTGTTAGGCGAAATATGGCTAGATCGTCCTGCCCTACCAGAAACACCTGTTTGTTTGTTAAGCGAAAAATATGCCGGAGAATCGGTTAAGAATAAAATCGATTTTATAAAAAAAGAATTGCATTCATATCATGCAGATTATTTCCTATTCAGTGCATTGGATGAAATAGCTTGGTTGTTTAATATTCGGGGACAAGATATTGAATATAATCCTTTGGTCATTTGTTATGCCATTGTTGGCAAGGAAAAATCATGGTTGTTTGTAAAACAAACCAAACTCTCTTCTAAAGCCACAGCAGAACTCCAAAGAAACGGCATTGAAATAAGAGATTATCACCATGTTTCTTTATTTTTGGAAGAATTGGAAAAAGGATGTCAATTTCTTGCAGATCTGCACACTTTAAACTATGCGATATACAACAAGCTCCAGGCAAAATTCTCTGTTACAGATATTCCATCCCCCATTATACAGAAAAAAGCTATCAAAAATCCAATCGAAATAGACGGATTCAAAAAAGCATGTATTAAGGATGGTATTGCCATGACCCGTTTTTTCTTTTGGCTGGAACAAGTTATGCATTCAGGAACAGTATCGGAATTTGAAGCCGCAGAGGAACTCACCGCTTTTCGAGCCCAATGCCCTGATTATGTTTCCGATAGTTTTCACACTATTTCCGCTTATGGCCCAAACGCCGCATTGCCACACTACTCTGCTATTCACGGCAAAGATGCAATATTGCAACCTAAAGGTTTGTACCTGGTCGATTCTGGCGGCCAATATTTATATGGCACAACCGACATTACCCGAACAATACCTTTAGGAGAATTAACAAGGCAAGAAAAAGAGGATTATACTTTAGTATTAAAAGGAATGATCGCTTTAAGCCGATGCATATTCCCCAAAGGTACTACTGGGGCGAATATGGATATAGTTGCACGACAGCCTTTGTGGAATAATAAAACAAATTTTGGACATGGAACTGGGCATGGCGTGGGACATTTCTTGTGTGTACATGAAGGTCCCCAAGATATACGTCAAGCATGGCGGGCACAACCTATCCTTCCGGGGATGATTACTTCCAATGAACCAGGCATATATCGAGAAGGAATGCATGGTATTCGACATGAAAATCTCATTATTTGCAAAGAGCTTGAAACAAATGAATTTGGAGAATGGTGCGAATTTGACACATTAACTCTTTGCTACTTTGATACATCAGGCTTGGTAATAGAATTATTAAACGAAGACGAGAAAAAATGGCTAAATACTTACCATGCAAAGGTATACAAACAATTGTCACCTTATCTTACAAAAGAAGAAGCTGAATGGTTAAAATATAAAGTAAAAGAAATTTAAACAAGAGGAGGAATATAACCTCCTCCTCTTTTATTTATATTTTCGACTTAGTATCTCTTTATAAACAACTGCTTTTCTTAAATCAAGTTCTGTCTCTTCTTCCCTATTATCTAAAACATCATTTTCAATGGCAGATACCAATTCTATTCTTTCTATGGTTGGTTTGTCGAAAGATTCAGTTGCATTGTCTACTGTATCCTCACCAAAAGAGTTTTGTGTATGAAAAATAGACTGACTTGTTGTTTCTACTTGTTGAGATTGAGATTGAGGTCGAGTTGTTTTTTCTTGTGCAAAAACCGATTTTATCAGGCGTGCCCCAACCACCAATAGTGTTAAAAGAATATATATCCAGTCCGGGATAGAATCACTTTTGCTCATAATTCTTATATTTGTATGAATTTAATTCTTTGTATGGCGAAATCAAAAATAGTACTTTTTTCTTTATCCGTTGTATTTTCATATATATTTCTCGGATGTCATGATGATTTAAAGAGAAATACAACTGTTCCATATACTCCCATTGATACACGTATTAACTTAGGTTGGACGGATTATCAGGATTTAAATTTTACAGGACGTCCCATTTATATACTTTATTCAACTCCTGCTGCTAAAATATTAGGATATAATGGAAATGGAATTATTGTTATAAAAACAGATTTAGATAAATATAAATGTTATGATGCGACATGTACAAACTGTATCGATGCAGATACTCATATTGAAATTATTCAGGGCGAACAAATAGCACGATGTCCTACATGTAATATCCAATTTTTTCTACCTTATGGAATTCCATTGAAAAGAGAAGAGGAAAATGACAAAATGGAAGTTGCACCTCTTCAAGAATACCCTGTTGAAGTTGCCGGAAACTTACTGATTATAAGATACTAATAACAAATACAGATATTTTGCAATAAAAATATTATAGGTTTAAGAAAATTATATGAGAAATAATCTTCTTTTTTTTACCTTTGTCAGAAATTCAATATAAACTCAAAACAAAGCGAAGTCCGGATGAAAAAAGCGTTGATAAGTGTTTTTGATAAGACTGGTATTATTGAGTTCGCCCAATCTTTGGATTCAATGGGGTGGCAAATCATTTCCACAGGGGGTACTTCAAAAATTTTAAAGGAAAAAGGCATTCATGTTCAAGATATCTCAGATCTAACGGAATTTCCAGAGTGTTTTGATGGTAGAGTAAAAACACTACACCCTAATGTTGAAGGTGGAATATTGGCCATCAGAGATAATGAAAAGCATCAAAATCAAATGACCCAATTAGGGATAGAACCGATTGATATGGTTGTGTGCAACCTCTATCCTTTCAAACAAACAGTTTTGAAGCCGGGTGTTAGCCATGAAGAGGTCATTGAAAACATTGATATTGGCGGTCCAACAATGATTCGTGCTGCTGCGAAAAATTATAAATATGTCACAGTTATCACAGATCCTGCCGATTATAATAAAATCATTACAGAAATACAAGCAACAGGAGATACTTCCGCAGCAACAAAAGAAATGTTGGCTGCAAAAGTATTTATTCATACTGCTCATTATGATGCGTTAATAGCTGACTACTTTTCAAAAAGGTTAGACATTACTTCTCCTAATACCCTTACTCTCACTTATGAGAAAAAACAAGATTTGAGATACGGAGAAAATCCACATCAATCAGCAACATTTTATACATCCATACAAGGGATTGAAGGTACATTGCCTGCTGCCATACAACTTCACGGGAAGGAGTTGTCTTATAATAATATAAGTGATACGGACGGAGCGTTGGAAACATTAAAAGAATTTAATGAACCGACAATTGTTGCGACCAAACACGCAAATCCCTGTGGAGTAGGCAGTGCTGGAACTATTTTAGAAGCTTATAAAAAAGCTTATCAGGCAGATCCGGTATCTATTTTTGGAGGAATAGTCGCTGCCAATCGAGAAATTGATAAAAATATAGCTGAAGAGATGTCTAAAATTTTCTTAGAGGTCATTATTGCTCCTTCTTTTTCTCCAGAAGCGCTCCAGATTCTTTCCAAAAAGAAGAATATCCGTTTATTGCAATTAGAGCATATCGATCAACAGAAACAATCGGGATTAAAAGTCAAATCTGTATTAGGTGGATTATTAATTCAGGATTTAGATACAGAACTATTTCCCAAAGAAGAAATGCAAGTAATAACCAAGCGCCAACCAACAAATCAAGAACTTGAGGACATGATGTTTGCATGGAAAGTTGTAAAGCATACAAAATCAAATGGTATTGCTATTGCAAAAAATAAATGCACAACAGGTGTTGGTCCAGGACAAGTTAGTCGCATTTGGGCTCTTGAAAACGCCATTCGTCAAGGGGGAAAGAATATTGCCGGTAGCGCAATGGCTTCTGACGCATTTTTCCCATTTGCCGACTGTGTTGAAGCTGCCCATAAAGCTGGTATTACTGCTATTATTCAACCGGGAGGTTCTGTCAGAGATCAAGAATCTATAGATGCTGCAGACCGCTATGGTATTGCTATGATATTTACAGGTATGAGACATTTTAAACATTAAAAATATATGGGATTATTTTCATTTTTATCACAAGATATTGCGGTCGATTTAGGTACGGCCAACACCATTATCATAAATAATGACAAGATGGTTGTGAATGAACCTTCCATTGTTGCCATTGATCGGAGAACAGAAAAAGTAATTGCTATCGGAGAAAAAGCTCGGCAAATGCAAGGGAAAACCCACGATAACATAAAGACCATTCGCCCTTTAAGAGATGGTGTTATTGCGGATTTTAACGCTGCCGAGCAAATGATTCGCGGAATGATTAAAATGGCGAATATCAATAATAAATTCTTCTCTCCTTCTTTACGTATTGTCGTTTGCATTCCATCCGGTAGTACTGAAGTTGAAATTCGAGCCGTTCGTGATTCATCTGAACATGCCGGAGGACGTGATGTTTATATGATTTATGAACCGATGGCGGCAGCATTGGGTATCGGCTTGGATGTAGAAGCTCCCGAAGGAAATATGATTGTAGATATTGGTGGTGGTACGACTGAAATTGCCGTTATCTCTTTAGGTGGTATTGTGACAAATAAATCTATCCGAATTGCAGGTGATGATTTGACTGATGACATACAAGAATATATGCGTCATCAACACAATATAAAAATTGGAGAAAGAACAGCAGAAGAGATAAAAATTCATGTAGGCTCTGCCTTATCCGAATTGGATGAACCGCCTGCTGATTTCATTGTACAGGGGCCGAACCAAATGACCTCACTTCCTGTTGAGGTGCCTGTCTCCTATCAAGAAATTGCACATTGTCTGGAAAAATCCATTTCTAAGATAGAAATAGCTATTTTAGGTGCATTGGAACAAACTCCTCCGGAATTATATGCTGATATAGTCAATAAAGGTATATATTTAGCCGGTGGTGGTGCTTTATTAAGAGGTTTGGACAAACGCTTATCCGATAAACTGAACATTCCGTTCCATATTGCAGAAGATCCGTTGCGTGCTGTTGCAAGAGGTACGGGAATTGCATTGAAGAATGTAGATAAATTCTCATTCCTGATTAGATAATTTTTGTGTTGTTTGTGGTGTTGCAATTATTGAAATCGTGAAGGATATTATAAAACTTATACTAAAGTATCATTTTACTATAATTTTTATATTATTGGAGGCTGCCTCCTTTTTTCTGATTGTGGAGCATAATAACTATCAGAGAACAGTATTTTTCAGGCATACGGCTTCAGTTTTTAACACCATCTCCTCTTATACTTCTGATATTAGAGGATATTTTTCGTTGAAATCTGAAAACGAGAAATTAGTTGAAGAGAATATAAATCTCAAGAACAAACTAATACAATTCAGTGCTCTACAGGAACATTTTCATCCAGATTCTATTGGAGTACAGACAGACTACATATATCATAAGGCAAAAACCGTTAACAGTTCATTTAATAAGACCAAAAATTATTTGACCATAAATAAAGGGCGGCATGACGGTATTGTCAATGAAATGGGTGTGTGTTCAAAAGAAGGCGTCATCGGTATTGTGAAAAATACAAGCAATCACTTCGCCAGTATTATTCCTTTAATAAACGTCAATCTCAAAGTCTCTGCAAAAATCAAAAAAAACAGTTATTACGGTTCTTTGCAATGGGATGGAAACGATTATCGTTACACTTACCTCAACGATATTCCTTTTCATGTCGATGTGGTGCAAGGGGATTCTATTGTTACGACTAGCTATTCCGACGTCTTTCCAGAAGGAGAATTAATTGGATTTGTAGAATCAGTTGACAGGCAGACAGCGAACTTTTTATCGATAAAAGTAAGATTGGCAACTGATTTTAAAAAACAATCCGATGTATATGTAATAGAGTCCTTAAAAAGAGAAGAGAAAAGAGTATTAGAACGTGAAAGTGAGGACGAATAAAAGAGGATGCTATGAATAATATAAAATATTGGATGCATTTGTTTGTTTTGTATATTATCCAATTAATGATTTTGGATAATATGCAATTCCATTCTTATATATGTATTAACATCTATATTTTAGCTATTCTGCTACTCCCTTATCATTATAAAAAAACTCCTATACTATTATTAGGGTTCTTATTTGGACTAATCATAGATCTTGCCAATAACACGATGGGAATACATGCGGCAGCAACCACCTTCATCGCTTATCTCCGCCCCCGTCTGCTGCTTATGATTTACAATCGCGACCAGATAGACAATATTCAAGGTGCTAAAAAAGTCAATAGTTTCAATTGGTTCTTTAAATACATATTGTTTCTAACTTTTGCCTTTAATATTGTACTGATTATGGCAGAGGCTTTTACCTTTGATAATATAGCTATCACTTTGTTACGCATTGTTTGCAGTACAGTGGCCTCTTGTTTTTTCATGGTGCTATATTATTTTATCGCACTGAAGAAGAAACAGGATTGATTTATTATTAGCACGTAGTAAAATGAATAAATTTACCCACAGGAAAGCTGTTGTTTCCGGTTTAATGATATTCGTATTCGTCATTTATATTTTGCAATTATTCAATTTGCAGGTATTGGATGGATCATACAAGCTTTTAGCAATCAACAATTCACAACGCATAGAAACTCAATTTCCTGCTCGGGGTTTAATATACGATCGTCACAATAAACTATTGGTATACAATCAAGCGGCTTATGATTTGATGGTCATCCCCCGCCAAATAAAAGCTTTTGATACAACGGAACTGACTTCTATTTTAGGTATTACTCCAGAATTCCTAAAGAGAAATTTAGACAAATGCAAAAAGTATTCCCGTTATAAAGCTTCCGTATTGGTTTCCCAAATTACAGACTCCAAATATGCTCGGTTGCAGGAGAAACTATATAAGTACTCTGGATTCTTTATTCAGACGAGAACTTTACGAAAATACAATGTAGCCCATTCCGCCGATGTGTTCGGATATGTAGGGGAAGTCAGCCAAAGCCAAATAGATAAGGATAGCACTTATACGGCTGGCGATTACATCGGCATCAACGGACTGGAAAAAAGCTATGAAAACATATTACGAGGTAAAAAAGGTGAGAAAATTCTACTGGTAGACAATCACAATCGTGTCATGGGTTCATATAAGAACGGTGAGCATGATATTCCGGCAGTAGTTGGAGGAAATTTAACGACAACATTGGATATTGAATTGCAAGAATACGCCTACCAGTTGATGCAAAACAAGAAAGGGGGTATCATTGCCATTGAACCGGCTACGGGAGAAATCTTACTGAAGGTTTCCAGTCCCGGTTACGACCCTCAACTACTTGTAGGCTTGGAAAGAGGTGAAAACTATCGGACACTGCAACAAAATCCTCATTTACCGCTTTTTGACAGAACCGTCACGGCAACTTATCCTCCAGGTTCCATTTTCAAAACCATACAAGGACTAATAGGTTTACAAGAAAAGGTAATAACCCCGGCAACTATGTATGAATGCCATTACGGTAATTCATTTAACGGGCAATTTATGAAATGCCACGGGCATGACTCCCCTTTGGACTTGAAAGGTGGAATCCAAAATTCCTGTAATCCTTATTTCGTCAATGTTTTCCGCAAGGTATTGGAAAATAATAAATACTCAAATGTCAGGGAGGCGTATGGAAAATGGCGTGATTACGTCCTGGAGTTTGGTTTGGGACAATGTATTTGTCCTGATTTTATGAATGAATCTTCCGGTTCTATTCCAACACAAGAATATTACGACAAAGTCCTCCGGACGCAAAATTGGTTTTATACCTATATTATGTCTCTTTCTATTGGACAAGGCGAATTATTGATTACTCCCCTGCAAATGGCCAATATCGTCACGTGCATCGCCAACCGAGGCTATTACATTACCCCTCACATCGTCCGTCCGACAGATGAAAAACATAAAGAACAAATACAACGTCATAATCTGAGCATTTCCAAGGCACATTTTGATATAATAGCCGACGCTATGGAAGAAGCTGTAAAAAAAGGAACAGCCCGGATTGCTGCCTGTGATTCCATCTCCGTATGCGGAAAAACCGGTACAATACAAAATCCTTCCGGATTAGACCATTCAGCCTTCTTTGCCTTTGCTCCTAAAGAAAATCCCCGGATTGCCATTCTGGTATATGTTGAAAACGGGAAATGGGGAGCAAGTTACGGGGCTCCTATTGCGGGATTGTTAATTGAAAAATATTTGAAAGGGAAAATTTCTCCTCGCAAGAAAGGATTGGAGAAAAGGATGCTGGAGTCTAATTTGATTACTCCGCAGCCACCCGAAAAGCAACAACCCCAAGAGTCTGAAATTTAATACAACAGCTATGCGCAGACAAAACGAACTGATAAAAAATATAGACTGGCTTTCCATATTCCTGTATTTAGTTCTGGTATTTATGGGATGGTTGAATATATACGCTGCCGTATACAATGACAATCACAGCAGCATTTTGGACATCACCCAAAAATACGGAAAACAATTGATATGGATAGGGGCTTCAGGGATACTGTGCTTTTTTATTCTACTTACGGACAGTAAATTCTTTACAGCTTTCTCCTTTATCCTTTACGGCTTGACCATTGGATTATTAGTCTCCGTCCTTGTATTCGGAAAAGAAGTACATGGAGCCCGGTCGTGGTTTGAATTGGGTGGAATACGGATACAACCTGCCGAGTTCGCAAAATTTGCCACGGCATTGGCTATCGCCAACATTATGAGCAGGCACGGATTCAAAATGATGCGTTTCACCAGTCTGTTCCAGGTTGGGATTATCCTGCTTATCCCCATGTCTTTGATTATATTGCAGAATGACACCGGCTCCGCTCTGGTATACAGTTCCTTTTTGTTGGTAATGTATCGCGAAGGGCTGCACGGCTCTATCCTATTACTTGTTTTCATTATTGTAGCCCTGTTTATTTTCACACTGCTGTACAGTTCGCTCACCGTACTGATTATTATCATTTTCAGTACCTTGATAGCCTTTTTATATTATAGGCAAAACAAACAGGAACTCTACCAAGTCGTCGGCTTTTTGGGATGCTGTATCCTCTTCCTTTTATTTATTCGTTGGCTCTTTGTCTGGAATATTCTCAACGAACGTATAGTGCTCTACTCCTATCTGGCAACAAATCTGGTCGGGATATATTACATCTACAAACGCAAGATGCAACACATCCTGCTCGTCATCTTAGCCTCTTGGTTGTGTATCGGAGCCTCCATCACCGTGGATTACGCTTTCGATAAACTGCAACCCCACCAAAAAGACCGTATCAATAACCTGTTGGGTATTAAAAACGACCCTACCGGTGCTGGCTACAACGTAAACCAATCTAAAATCGCCATCGGCTCCGGAGGCTTTTCCGGCAAAGGCTTTTTACAGGGCACGCAAACCAAATTCAACTTCGTGCCGGAGCAGAGTACGGATTTTATATTCTGTACCGTCGGCGAAGAATGGGGATTCGTGGGAAGTACGGTGGTTATCCTGCTGTTCCTGGCTTTTATTCTGAGGCTTATCACGCTGGCAGAACGCCAACGCTCCGATTTTTCAAGGATATACGGATACAGTGTAGCCTGCATCCTTTTCTTTCATGTCATTATCAATATCGGCATGACCATCGGTCTTGCTCCCGTTATCGGTATACCGCTCCCCTTTTTCAGTTACGGCGGTTCTTCCCTATGGGCATTCACCATTTTGATATTCATTTTCCTCCGTCTGGATGCAAACCGGTTACAGGTATTCAGTTAATAACATCAAAGGAACTGACATGAAAACACTGATAAAGAATATAAAACAACTGGTACAAGTCGAAACATCCCCCCGCAGGTGGGTGGCCGGAAAAGAAATGGCGCTTCTGCCCTATCTCTCGGATGCCTATCTGTTGATAGAAGACGACCGGATAGCCGGATTCGGGGAAATGAGCCGATTGGACCGGAGCAAACTGGAAGAAACGGATTTTTTACAGGAGATAGACGCCAGCGGACGCCTCGTTCTTCCCTCGTTTTGCGATTCGCATACCCACTTGGTTTATGCCGGAAGCCGCGAAATAGAGTACATCGATAAAATCCGCGGTCTTTCTTATGAAGAGATTGCCCGGAGAGGCGGCGGCATACTGAATTCCGCCCTGCGGATGCGCCAAGCTTCCGAGGAAGAACTATATGAAGATGCTTATGCCCGGATAGAGGAAATCGCCTCTTTCGGTACCGGAGCCGTAGAGATAAAAAGCGGTTACGGGTTGGATACGGCGAGCGAGCTAAAAATGCTACGGGTTATCCGACGGCTCAAGGAAACCACGCCCCTGCTGATAAAAGCGACCTTCCTGGGCGCACACGCCGTACCGGAAGAATACAAAGGGAGACAAACCGAATACGTCAATCTGATTATCAACGAAATGATTCCCGCCGTAGCGGCAGAGGAACTGGCAGATTATATCGATGTATTCTGTGATAAAGGATTCTTTACCGTAGAGGACACCGACCGTATGCTGAATGCCGGAATGAAATACGGCCTACGTCCCAAGATACATGCCAATGAACTGGATTTCTCTGGCGGCGTGCAGGTCGGAGTAAAATACAACGCTATTTCGGTGGATCACCTGGAGTATGTCAAAGAAGAAGAAATACAGTGTCTGCTGGGAAGCGACACCATGCCCACCGTCCTGCCTGGAGCAGCCTTCTTTTTGAATATGCCCTACTCGCCCGTCCGCGAAATGATTCGTGCCGGACTGCCGGTGGCACTGGCTTCCGACTACAATCCGGGCTCCTCTCCTGCCGGAAACATGAAACTGGTGATGTCGCTGGGTTGTGTCAATTACAAGATGCTACCCGAAGAGGTAATCAATGCCACCACTCTCAATTCCGCCTATGCCATGGGCGTGGAGGAAGAAGCCGGAAGCATTGCAGTCGGTAAACTTGCCAACTTCTATATCACCAAACCGATTCCGGGCATAGAATTCCTGCCCTACGCTTACGGCAGCAACCTCGTAGAGCAGGTTTTCTTGCGGGGAAAGCGATTGTAACGGATTATTCAATAAAAAATACGATATGAAAAAACAACTCATCGAATGCGTTCCTAATTTCAGTGAAGGAAACGATATGCACATCATCAATCAGATAACGGATGCCATGAAAACGGTAGAAGGCGTCAGCGTAATTGACGTCGATCCGGGAAAAGCTACCAACCGTACGGTCGTCACGATGGTCGGCGAACCGGAGCCCGTTTGTGAAGCAGCATTCCGGGCGGTGAAGAAAGCCGCCGAACTGATTGATATGACAAAGCACAAAGGAGCCCATCCCCGTTTCGGCGCTACGGACGTCTGCCCGCTGGTACCGGTGTCCGGTATCACGATGGAAGAAACGGTGGTATATGCCCGGAAACTGGCGCAACGCATCGGAGAAGAGCTGCACATCCCCGTATATTGCTATGAAAGTGCGGCATTCGCACCCGAACGCAAGAATCTGGCAAATTGTCGTGCCGGAGAATACGAAGCCTTGGGCGAGCGTCTCGGCAGCGAACAATGGCATCCCGATTTCGGCCCCCGCGAACTGAACGAATGGACGGCAAAAACCGGAGCCACGGCCGTCGGTGCCCGCAATTTCCTGGTGGCCTACAATGTGAATCTGAACACCACTTCTACCCGTCGTGCGAATGCCATTGCCTTCGACGTACGCGAACGCGGGCGGGTGAAACGGGAAGGCAATCCCGTTACGGGCAAAAAAGTATTGGACGAAAACGGACAGCCGGTGATGATTCCCGGCACGCTGAAGTCGGTGAAAGCCATCGGCTGGTTTATCGAAGAATACGGCATCGCCCAAATCTCCATGAACCTCACTGATATTTCCGTAACATCCATGCACGAAGCATTCGACGAAGTGTGCCGCAAGGCCGCCAACCGCGGTATCCGTGTGACAGGCTCGGAACTGGTAGGTGTTCTCCCCTTGCAGGCGATGCTGGATGCAGGACGCTATTTCCTGCGCAAGCAACAGCGCTCCACCGGCGTCTCGGACAAAGAACTGATAAAAATCGCCGTTAAATCCCTCGGTCTCGACGAGCTCTATCCTTTCGACCCGCACAAGAAAATCATCGAATACATTTTGGAGGACGAAGGCGCCAAAGATAAAAAGAAGCTGGTGGACATGGCGCTCACCGACTTTGCCGACGAAACGGCCTCCGAATCCCCCGCTCCCGGCGGCGGCTCCATTTCTGCTTACATGGGAGCCCTCGGTGCAGCCCTCGGCAGCATGGTGGCCAACCTCTCTTCCCACAAACGCGGCTGGGATGAACGCTGGGAAGAATTCAGCGACTGGGCGGAAAAAGGCAAAGCCTATCAGACGGAGCTCATCAAATTGGTTGACGAGGATACAAACGCTTTCAACCGCATCATGGATGCTTTCGGCCTGCCGAAGAAGACGGAAGCGGAAAAAGCAGCCCGCCAGCAGGCCGTACAGGAAGCCACGCGCTATGCTACCGAAGTACCTTTTAAGACGTTACGTCTCTGCTACGAATGCATGTCCGTAGCCAAAGCCATGGCGGAAACCGGTAATCCGAATTCCGTCACCGATGCCGGAGTCGGTGCACTCGCAGCCCGTGCCGGTGTGATGGGTGCTTTCCTCAACGTCAAAATCAACGCCGCCGGTCTCGACGACAAAGCCTTTGCCGCCGACATCATCCGTCAGGGCGAAGAAATCGTTGAAAAAGCCAACCGCCTGGAAGCCGAGATACTCCAAATCGTAAACAGCAAGATTTAATCCTTTCTTCATAATAAAACCCCTCGTTTCGGTATATGAAACGAGGGGTTTTCTATATTTCTCACATTTTAGGAACCTGTTTTGTGCAAAATCCCACATTTTAGGAACCTGTTTTGTGATTTTGAAGTAAAACTTCAGTAAATACTTCCTGCCGGTTGGTACAATCTACCGAAACGAGGGGCGATTACCCCACACTCACCCTCGGCTATCTACCTGCCGAAAGCCGGCTCTACCATACCACCGAAATGAGGCGGTGGCAATATACTGCGATTATAAATAAAAACGGTGCATCGTTTCCAATGCACCGTAATAGCTTTAATCGAATAAAAATATTATTGATTCTCCAACCATTTTATAATCCTTTCCCTGAATTTCGAATCATACCAATCCCTCTTATCATGCTTGATATAATCCGAAAGTTTAAACTTTACAACAGGATTCGCAGACTCCCCTATACCGGATTGTCGAAAAATATGCATCAAACCCTCCCGCTCACACAAATAACAATCCGCATAGTTTCCTTTAGTGATAATTCCCCACAAAGTCCCTATGTACAAGGTGAATTCTTTCGTGCGGATATCTACTTTTCCATACACGCTGAAATCTTCACTGGCAACATCCTGATGGAAATCAAAATAGACGACATCCGCCAATCGGGAACTGGGATAAACAGAACGAATAAAACCATATGCTTCCACCGAGGATTTATTCGTGATAGCACGAAACTCCCGTGAATGAGAAAGTTCGTAGGAAGATAAAACTGGTATTATTTTGCTACCTGGTCCATCTGAAATGGCAAGCATCAAATCTCCTTGCCACTCCGTTTCCATAAAGTAAGCATCCGACTCTGCATTGGAAACAATTCCAATATGACAAGTGTGGTTATTATTGGGTATCCAATCTACTCCTGCACGTAAATAATAGTGTGGAGTCTTACTTTCAAAAATACGCCACGCCCCAATCCCAGCTGCAACCAGTAGCAACATCACAACGAATATGCCAATTTTATGCTTAGATAGTCTCTTTTTTCCCCCCTTCTGTACTTTGACTTTTTCTGCATTCTCTTGCTCTAATACCACTGGAGACTGAACAGACAGTACCTCTTCCCTTCTGTCTTCCACCCTTTTCTCCACTTCGACAGTTTTTTCTCTCAGATGCAACTCATTATATCGCCGAGCCTTATAAAACACTCGTGCCAACAAAATATAAATAACAATCGACACTGCTACTATGTCCCACCCTTCGTTAATCCAATCAATCATTGACTTTTCTTCCGACACCTCATAAACCTCATAATAAAACACAAAAAACGGCCAAGTAATAATAATAGTCAAATAAGCGACAAACATAAAACTGCCTAAATTTTTCACTCCCCCTGTCGGCTCCTCAGAAAATTTCATCAACTGCCTGGCAATACATAATATGAAAACAAGCAGCCCCAAGAACAATACAGTACTTAAAAGCCAGTAGTCTTCATCACTCATTTTAGCCTTCAGAACAATATCCATAATAGCATTCGCTAAAAAACACCACGGCAAAAACTTCAACAACGGAATCTCCTGTTTGAAGTTCTTCATATATTGCACGAACAACAGAAATCCCCAAAACAACAGCAAATCCCATGTAAATAAAGCACTATCTACTTCTTTCCCTTGTAAAATTACCCTAACTGTTGACAATACTGTAATTCCGGCAAACCATCCCCAAAACTTACTGCCTCGGGGAATGCGCAATAGTCCTTCTCTTTTTATTCCGACAGTTTCTGTTGAAACATTTGCACTTTTAGGAGACCTTTGTGCATCCTCCGTTAACCATTCCCCGCAATGTTTGCACTTTTTTGCCGTAGCGAAAATCTCCTCACTGCAATACGGACAAGTAATTACTTCATCTGAATTGTTCATAAGAATTTGTTTTTATAAATCGTCACACATACATTTACCTATAAGATTAAGCACCTACAGTCAGTAAAATGGGAAATTCATACGTGCGGGGCGTTTTCAATATCTGATAGTTGGCACCTGCCTGTGTAGTGACGCTCAAACGGTATTGTCCCGGAGCCAATGTGGGTATGGAAATAATAATCTGTGATTTCGTGTTGGCTATAACGAGGTCTACTTTCTTGGCTTCACCCTCTCCGTCCGGTTTGAAATAAACGCCTACGGCAGGGTCGTCCCCTTTGAGCAGGATGCCGCTGCCCGTGATAATTGCAGGTCCGCCGGGTGTCAGCATTTCACTCACTTTGCCGGTCGTGGAATCGGTAATATCATTGATAGCCGGTCCCACCTGGGCAATCTGCAGGCGCGCGCTCAATTTCTTCATGGCCTCCTGCAATAACTTACCCGGTGTATAGGTAACACCAAACTTGTGTACTTTGGGGTCAAACACCGGCTGGGTGCCGATGAAAGAACCGCTGACATTCAACAGATATTGTCCCACCCCGTCTACAAGGCTCTTGCCTTGGGCTATCGCCTCAATCTTTTTCTGGTCAGCCAGATTCAGAATATGTTCAATCGTCTCTTTTCGGTACTCCGTACGTTCCGCCACAATCCGCGCGGCAATATCCGCATTGCGCACCGTACCTGTAATGTTTACTCGACCGCTGTAGTCGTTTGGATCGGATGTCAAAATATTGTCATACAAATCCACTGATAAAATGGTATTTTCTGCCATGATTTATAGTTGTTTATATCCGGTGGTTAAGCGGATGTTACCTGAATCTTACCATAAAAAAACGTACGTTTAAAATGGCCACGATTTTCGTGATTTGGCGGCAAAAGTAAAAAATATTTCTTAAAGTAAATCAATACGTTACATTTTTTGGTCTTCAGGCGAAAGTCAGCTTAAAAAAACGTACCCTTTTTTTGGTCATGTATCGTATTGATTCCCAATTTCTTCCATCAGGTTTTTTACTATAAAAAAACAGCCTTTTTTTGGGCAAAACCGGGCTAATTATTTCTGGTTACCACAACCACCCAAAAAACTATCCAAAAAACTATCCAAAAAACTATCCAAAAGACTACTCAAAAGACTACCCAAAAGACTACCCAAAAGACTACCCAAAAGACTACTCAAAAGACTACCCAAAAGACTACTAAACGTCTGACAGATCAGCAACAAGCTATTTTAGCGTATGTCAAACAAAATCCATCTGTAACAAGAAAAGAAATAAGTGATTCTATCCCCCAAATCACAGAAAACGGTGTAAAGTATAATCTTGCCCGGTTGCAAAAACTTGGTATTCTGAAACGCATCGGAGGCCGCAAACAAGGGCATTGGGAAATAATTGACACTAAATAATCTATGAATTTTTCGGTTTTTCGTATCTTTGCAAGAGGTATTATAGTATATAGTATGACTCTTTAAGCGATAATAAACAACTCTTATCTACGCTTCAAGTTAAACCAAGATATGGAAACGAAACACTACTCCGGTTTAAATGATTCGGAAGTACGGCAAAGCCGGGAAAAGGAAGGTGCCAATGTACTTACCCCTCCTGCCCGAACGCCCCTTTGGAAATTGTTTCTGGAAAAGTTCCGGGACCCCATTATCCGGATTCTGTTGGTGGCGGCGACGCTTTCGCTGGTGATTTCCATCGTTCACCATGAATATGCGGAGACCATCGGTATTTTCAGCGCTATTTTTCTGGCGACAGGTGTCGGTTTCTGGTTTGAGCTGGATGCCAACCGGAAATTTGAATTGCTCAACCAAATTAATGAAGACGTACTTTACAAAGTCATCCGCAACGGTCAGGTGCAGGAAGCTTTAAAAAAAGACCTGGTGGTAGGCGATATCGTGATTCTCGAAACGGGAGAAGAGATACCCGCCGACGGGGAACTGCTGGAAGCTGTGTCGTTGCAGGTCAATGAATCGACGCTGACCGGCGAACCGGTGACGGACAAGACAACGGATCCGGCGGCTTTCGACCATGATGCAACATATCCCTCCAACCGGATATACCGGGGCACGACTCTTGTAAACGGACATTGCATCTATAAAATACAAAGCGTAGGCGACCGCACGGAATTCGGGAAAGTGGCGCGCAAATCCACGGAAATCACCGACGACAAAACCCCTCTTAGTCAGCAACTGGAGAAACTGGCCCGGCTTATCAGCATTGCCGGCTTTATTGTTGCTATTGCTACATTCGCAATCTTACTGTGCAAAGACATCCTTTCGGGAGTTATTCAGAGCGATAATCTCTTTACGCTGGACACGGCGGGACGTATCCTGCGCTACTTCATGGTAGCCGTCACCGTGATTGTCGTTGCCGTTCCCGAAGGACTGCCCATGAGTGTGACGCTAAGTCTGGCGCTAAGCATGCGCAAAATGCTCAAGACGAACAACCTGGTACGCAAGATGCACGCCTGCGAAACGATGGGTGCTACGACCGTCATCTGTACGGACAAAACGGGCACGCTGACCCAAAACCGGATGCAGGTCTGCCGTGCCGATTTCGATACATTGCCCGACGGAAAGCTGGGAACGGACGAGGCATCCCTACTGGTAAAAGAGGGTATCTGTGTAAACTCCACCGCTTACCTCGACTTTTCCGACCCGCACAACGTCAAACCATTGGGCAATCCCACCGAAGCGGCCTTGCTGCTATGGTTGCAGAAACAGGGTGTAAACTACATGGAGCTGCGGGAGAACGCGGAAATCATCGAGCAGCTTCCTTTTTCCACGGAACGCAAATACATGACGACCCTCATACGCACTACATCGGGTGCGAAACGGCTCTATATGAAAGGTGCGCCGGAAATCGTTCTCGGCCGATGCAGGCGGATATTGACGCAAGCAGGCATCAAAGCATTGGAAGACTATCGCCCGGCCATAGAAAACCGTTTGTTGCAATACCAAAACCAAGCAATGCGCACCCTGGGATTCGCTTATGGGGAAGCGGACACGGACAACATGGTATTTCTGGGGGTAGTTGCCATTTCCGACCCTATCCGACCGGAAGTGCCTGCCGCCATTGCCCAATGCCTGCACGCCGGAATCGATGTCAAAATAGTGACAGGTGACACTCCTGCCACTGCCCGTGAAATAGCACGGCAAATCGGAATATGGCAGGAACAGGACGGCGACGGGCAACTCATTACGGGAAGCGACTTTGAACGCCTGTCGGACGACGAAGCCCGGAAGCGAATCGGGAAATTGAAAATCATGTGCCGTGCCCGACCGACGGACAAGCAGCGGCTGGTTCAGCTCCTCAAGCAAAACGGAGCCGTTGTGGCGGTAACCGGAGACGGAACCAACGATGCCCCCGCCCTCAATTATGCCGATGTGGGACTGTCGATGGGTTCCGGTACTTCCGTGGCAAAGGAAGCCAGCGACATCACCCTGCTGGACGATTCCTTCCACAGCATCGCCACTGCCGTTATGTGGGGGCGTTCCCTGTACCGCAATATCCAGCGTTTTATCCTCTTTCAGCTTACGATAAACCTTTCGGCCTTGCTGATTGTGCTGTTAGGATCCGTTTTCGGGCACGAAATGCCGCTGACGGTCACGCAAATGCTGTGGGTGAACATGATTATCGACACATTCGCCGCTGCCGCGCTCGCTTCTCTCCCTCCCGATCCGGGGGTAATGAACGAACGGCCCCGCAAAGCAGGCGATTTCATCATTTCCGCAGGCATGCGCACCCGGATTATCGGTATCGGGCTCACCTTTGCCCTGTTCCTGCTGGGACTGAAATACTACTTTACGGATGCAACGGGAAGCATCTCTCCATACAACCTGTCCGTATTCTTCACGACTTTCGTTTTTCTGCAATTCTGGAATATGTTCAACGCCAAGGCATTCCTGTCCGGTTCCGCTTTCCGGAACATACGCCGCAGTACAGGTTTTCTGATAATCATGGTTGTTATTCCGGTGGGACAATTCCTGATAGTGAAATTCGGAGGCGAGGTATTCCGTACCGTACCGCTAAGCGGGTGCGACTGGGCGTATATCATCGGCTCGACCTCCCTTGTCCTGTGGTGCGGAGAAGCCGTACGCAAGCTCAGACCGGTTTTCTGCAAACGAAATACATAGGATGGTACGTAAGCGGAAAGCGGTCGCCCGACCCGTCTTTCTCATAGCGGCAGGCAAACTGTTGCAATGTAGCCTTTGTCCAGAAAACAGACGAACCGGTAGCATTTACTCCTGTCTTCTTTAAATGACGCAGGACATCCACCGCCTCCGCAAAATAGAGCTGCTCGCATTGTTCTTCAAAACAGAGAATCTCAAACCGGGAAGCCAGACAGGCTGTCAGTTCCCGACCGGAATGGTATTGCAAGCCATTAAAGGCAAACGGGCGCAATTCCGCCATATTCCGGGGACCGAACGTACTGAATGCCAGCAGTCCGCCCGGAGACAAATGAGCAGCCAATTTTTTTAAAGTCTCGTCCGGACGTGAAAACCATTGGAAAGTAGACGAAGAAACCATTAAATCGAAACTTCCCGGTATCTCCCGTTCTTCAATATCCCCCGCCAGGCAATGCGTAAGCGGTATTCCGCATCGTCCGGCGGTCTTCAGGCACATCTCCTCCACCAAGTCGTTCACATATAGGACGGAGGGCTGTATCCGTTCCCGCAGGCAGCTGGTAAACAATCCCGTTCCGCAGCCGATTTCAAGCACCCGTTGCGGCGGATAATCCAGAAAACGCACCAACAGCCCGAACAGATAGTCCGCAATCTTCCGCTGTACAGAGGCGTTCTCCTCATAACTCTCGATACTCCGTCTGAAACGGTGCTTTATTTCCGCCTTGTCTATCATACGATTTTACAGTATCTCTTTCCACTCCGTAAAGCGATAAAACGGATAATGCCCTCCGCTCAGGGAAGTGACCAGCGCTTTACCTTCCCACCAGCGCCGCTGGTTTTCCGGCGGGAAGATAAGGTCCTTTTCGGAGATGTATATTTTATCCCATTTTATACACTTTTTATGCTCAGAGCTAAGCTTATGAATAAGGTACAGCTCTTCGATCTGTTCCGTTAAGATTCGTCGGGGTTTATTGACAGAAAATAACGCCGCTTCGTCCCTCTCCGCCAACATGCGGGCAAAGAATTTTTCCCGTCCCTGTTCCGTCATGCCCTTTTCTGTCAGCTCATAAACGCGTACCGGAATACCGTACAAATCATCCACCGGCCGCTCCGTTCCATTCAAAGCGACAAGCCTGTCCGGCTTCACACCCCACTCCGGCAGGACATTGGCAGCCGCCCAGACACCCATGGACCAGGCCACGACATATACCGTATGATAAGAAGAAAAATCCGGTATGCCACCCTCCGCTTCCAGAGAACGGTAATCGGAACAAATCAGCAAATCGGCATCCGTTTGCAGATGAGCCACCGCCCGGCAGTCCATTCCCCAGCCGTTGAAGAAAATCAGCACCACCCCCTCGCCTTTCCGTTGAATCCAGTCCGTTCGCATAGGTTCCCTCCGTTATTCCATACCGTTCAACAGGAAATCGAACAGACATTCGTAGTCTTCATCGGGAATCGCCGCATTCAACGAAAAGCGGATACGGGCTTCATTCTTGGGAACGGTCGGATACCTCACGGGCAAAGCGAAGAAGCCATTGTCCCGCAACAAATCGGCAATCTCGATGCTGCTTTCATTGGAACCGCACAGGAAAGGCACGATGTGCGACTCTCCCCGCGTCTCCCAACCTTTCTGCCGCAGAACTTCCCGCAGCCGCTCGGCGACACGGCTCAATTTCAGTCTCAATTCGTAAAAATCGGGCATACGGTTCAGGACGAAGCGTGTCCAGGCCACATTGACCGGCGGCAATGCCGTCGTGAATATCAGACTACGCTGCGTATTGATCAGGAACTCGCGGAACAGATCGCTGCACACGACAAATGCTCCCATCGAGGCAAACGCCTTGCCGAACGTTCCGACAATGAAATCAATGTCCTCCGTACAAGCCTGCTCCTCGCAGCATCCCAGCCCGTTCGTACCCCTCACGCCCACCGCATGAGCCTCGTCCACGTACAGAAATGCATCGAACTCCTTCTTCATCTCGCAAAGCTCCTGCAGATTGACGACATCGCCGTCCATACTGAAAACGGATTCCGTGACGATAAAGACATTTTCGTATTTCTCCCGATTCTGTACAAGGATATTCCGCAGGTGCTCCGTATCCAGATGCCGGTAACGCAGCATTTCCGCCTCGCTCAGACGCAAGCCGTCGATAATGCTGGCATGCACCAGCTTGTCCGCCACAATCAGGTCCCGTTTGGTGGTCAGTGCGGGCAATATCCCTATATTGGCATGATACCCGGACGTAAACACCAGCGCCGCCTCCTTGTTGTACAAATCCGCCAGATCCTCCTCCAGCAGCCTGTAATACTCGTGATTGCCGGACAGCAGCCGCGAAGATGCCGCACTGTACGGCAGCGCATTTACATCCGTCTGCTTGTGAAATTCATCCAGAAGTTTCGGATACGTGGACAATCCCAGGTAATCGTTTGAGGAAAGATTCAGCATTTCCCGGCCCTCGTCATGAATCAGGAAACCGTTGTGCTGAATATCCCGGAGACGCCTGTAATTTCCCGCCTCCCTTATTGTTTCCAATTTGTTTTTATACCGCTCCAACATAGCGAATAACGAATTATATTATATTTCACTTACTACCTTTTTCAGCGCGGACGTTAGCTTGTGCAACTGTTCCGGAGTGATAACAAACGGAGGCATGATGTACACCAGTCGGCCGAACGGTCTCACCCACACGCCTTCCCGTACGAACATCGCCTGGATTTCAGCCATATTAACCGGCTGTTTCATCTCGATGACCCCTATCGCTCCCAGTACCCGTACATCCGCCACTTGCGGCCATGTAGCCGCTTCCGCCAATTCCTCCCGCAACTGCTTTTCTATCGCCCCGATTTTCCCCTCCATATCGTAACTCTTTATCAGGCCGATGGAAGCATTCGCTACGGCACAGGCAAGCGGGTTGCCCATAAACGTCGGACCGTGCATAAATACGTACGGGTCTTTCGAACAGATGCCGGCCGCCACCCGGGTGCTTGTCATCGTGGCGGCGAAACTCATATATCCGCCTGTCAGCGCCTTGCCGATACACATAATATCGGGCTCGATGCCGGCGTGCTCTACCGCCCACATTTTCCCCGTTCTTCCGAAACCGGTGGCAATCTCATCACAAATCAAAAGTACGTCAAATTTATCACACAGCAATCGCACCCGCTTCAAATAATCCGCCGAATAAAACCACATACCTCCCGCCCCTTGGACGATTGGTTCGAGAATCACCGCCGCGATGGTGTCGTGATGCGCCTCCAGACACTCCCGGAAAGGCCGTATATCCTCCTCCGTACAGGGAGTGCCGAAACGGCACGCGGGATGCTCTACAAAATACTGTACTGGCAGACAGCCGTGAAAGATGCCGTGCATGCCCGTCACTGGGTCGCAGACAGACATGGCGTTCCACGTGTCTCCGTGATACCCTTTCGTCAGGGTCATGAAATGCTTTTTCTCTTCCTTGCCGGTCGCGTACCAATATTGCAGCGCCATTTTCATGGCTACTTCCACCGCTACCGAACCGGAATCGCTGAAAAAAATCTTCTCCATGCTCCGCGGTGCCAGGGAAAGCACCTTTTCCGCCAATTCCACCGCAGGCCGGTGTGTCAATCCGCCGAACATGACATGCGCCATTTCCCGCAATTGTTTCTCTATCGCCGCATTCAGCACGGGGTGATTATACCCGTGTATCTCGCACCACCAGGAAGACATCCCGTCTATCAGCCGCCGGCCGTCTTCCAGTTCGATATACACGCCCTCCGCCCTTTTTACAGGGTACACGGGCAACGGGTTCGTCGTCGAAGTATAGGGATGCCATATATGCTCCCGGTCGAATTTCAATAATTCCGTCGTATCCATAAAGTCTTTCATCAGTTATAAAATCCCAAATCCTTGATTTTCTGCATATCCTCCAGCACTTTCGAACCCAACGTCGTCAGCATGTCTCCGACGATGGCGGCGTTGATGCCCGCCTCGATTGCCCGGCATTCAAGATGTTGTATCAGCAGACGACCGCCGGCAAAACGCAGATAGGCATCCGGATTGATAAAGCGGAAAATCGCCACCGATGTCAGTATCTCGTCGTCCGCCAATGCTTTTGCTCCTTCCAGCGGCGTACCGGGAATGGGATTCAATATATTCATAGGAATGGATTTTATCCCCAAATCCCGCAGCGTCAAAGCCAGATCGATTCTGTCCTCCATCGTTTCGCCCATACCGATAATACCGCCGGAACAAACCTCCATGCCGATAGACTGTGCCGCCCGGATTGTCTCTATTTTATCCGCCGGCGAATGTGTGGTACACAAACGGGAAAAATACTTCGGAGACGTCTCCAGATTACAATGATAGCGAGGTATACCGGCTTCTTTCAATCGCTGCAACTGTTCTTTTTTCAACAATCCCATAGAGGCACAGAGCTTTATCGGAGCATGGGCATGAATTTTCCGGGCATATTCGCAAATCCTGTCGATATTCCGGTCGGACAATGCCTTGCCGCTCGTGACGAAAGAAAACTTGCTCACGCCGTATTCCGCATTCTTCAATGCCAGCTCCACACACGTCCGCTCGTCGATGAGCTCGTATTCCTCCACGCGGGTTTTAAACACCGCCGACTGGGCACACCAGTGGCAATTTTCCGAACATCTTCCCGAGCGGGCGTTTACGATGGAACACGTATCGAAATGCCTGCCACATTTCCGATCCCTGATTTCTCCCGCAGCCTGGTACAAAGCCTCTTTGTCAGATACCTTACTCAAAGCGACTGCTTCCTCCCGCTCTATTTTTCCTCCTGCCAAAACCTTTTCCTGCAACTGTTTTATCATACTTTTCAGCATAAAAAAGAGGTACACCGACTTATGGCATACCTCTTTATCGTTATACATTTATTTTTCTTATTCCCGCCGTTTGCGTCAGCACACACCTCGCCTGCCTGTATCCGGAATCCCGCCTTTACCGTCTGACACATCGCCTCCTCCCGCAAAACACATTCTTTCGTGTAATCCGTCTCCTGTACCACCACACCCTTTTTCGCCGATTTCAACAATGCCTGTTCGCAGACATTGATCGGCACGGCAGCAACGGCCACTTCCTTTCCCAAGGCCGCAAAAACGGCATATCCTTTCCGGCTCCACTGGGAAAAGTAAATCACGGGGTTTCTATGTCCATTATTTCGTATCATACGCAAACGCGCCACAAGGTAATAAAACTTTTATAAAAACAAGGAAAGCACGCTTACTTTTACATCCAACAGCTTTCCGACAAAATTTACAGAATACAAAATAAAATCACCTAAGAATTATTCTTACAAACAAAAATATCACATATTTGAAAAAATAATTTCACAATCATACAAACAGAATTTTTATTTTAGGAAATTATATTTGAAAATCCCATAGGATTATATACATTAATTTATTACAATTCAAAGTATTGAAATTGAAATCAGCATATTTTTCAATAATTTTTCTAAAATCAGAATATAAAAAAATACTCAAAAATATTTTTCTAAAAACATACAGGTTTTCTATTTAATTTATATTTTTGCTGCGAATACGGTTCTTGTTTCCAAAAACGAACAAGATGAAAAGGGAATCGGGTGAAAATCCCGGACAGTCCCGCTGCTGTAATCTCCGTAACGCGTTTAAACGAACGATGCCACTGCCCTTTCGGGGTGGGAAGGCTGTTTAAACGAGGAGTAAGTCAGAAGACCTGCCGTATTCGGGTTTCGAGGACTTTCGAGGAAAAGACCGGAACGGCGTTCCACGCCTGTATTCCTTTTCTTTTTCCTGTCATCAGGATATTCTGAGCCTTTCCCGATACCCGTTAAGAGTTTGTCATACACAAAAACGATAGAAAAATTATGATTCAGACGGTATTAAAGAGAGACGGCCGGATTGTCGGCTTTAACGGCGAAAAAATAGTAGCAGCCATCCGCAAGGCGATGCTGCACACGGAAAAAGGGGAAGACATGGAATTGGCGCTGAGCATCGCCGACCGCATTGCCTGCAAGGGGGAAGCACAAATGGGTGTCGAAGACATTCAGGACAATGTCGAAATGGAATTGATGAAAAGCCGGCGGAAAGACGTGGCGCAGCTGTACATAGCCTATCGGAATCAACGGAGCGTAGCCCGGAAAGCGAAAACCCGCGATATATTTTTGGAAATCATCGAGACGAAATCAAACGACATTACCCGTGAGAACGCAAACATGAATGCCGATACGCCTGCGGGAATGATGATGAAATTTTCCAGTGAATCGACCAAACCTTTCGTGGACGATTATTTATTGACAGAAGAGGTCAAAGAAGCAGTAAAACAAGGGTATTTGCATATCCACGACAAAGACTATTATCCGACCAAAAGCCTTACGTGCGTCCAGCACCCGTTGGACAAGATATTGCAGCACGGATTCTTTGCCGGACACGGCGAATCTCGCCCTGCGAAACGCATTGAGACCGCCAGCATCTTAGGTTGTATCTCTCTGGAGACTGCGCAGAATGAAATGCACGGCGGACAGGCGATTCCCGCGTTCGATTTTTACCTGGCTCCATACGTCCGCTCCAGTTATATCGAAGAGATAAAGGTATTGGAAGAAATCTACGCACAGAACTTCAGTCGTTTGTACAACTATCCGCTGAAAGATTATCTGAAAAAAGAACTGAACGGCCTGTCGGACGACGAACGTGTCGTGCAGCATGCCGTCAATCGTACGGTTAGCCGGGTTCACCAAGCCATGGAAGCCTTTATCCATAACATGAACACCATTCACAGCCGGGGCGGAAACCAGGTCGTATTCAGCTCTGTAAACTACGGAACGGACATCTCAGCGGAAGGCCGCTGCATTATCCGGGAAATGCTGAGTTCGACTTACCGGGGTGTGGGAAATGGCGTAACGGCGATCTTTCCGATTCAGATATGGAAAAAGAAAAAGGGGGTGAATTATCTGCCTGAGGATCCGAACTACGATTTGTATGTTCTTGCCTGCAAAGTGTCGGCGAGACGATTTTTCCCAAATTTCATCAACCTGGATGCCACGTTCAACCGTCACGAACTATGGAAACCGGACGACCCTTTCCGCTATCGGTACGAGACAGCAACGATGGGATGCCGTACGAGGGTATTTGAAAACCGGTTCGGGGAAAAAACGTCGATCGGGCGGGGAAACCTCTCCTTCTCCACTATAAACATCGTACGATTGGCCATTGAAACCATGGGACTGGCGACAGAAGACGAACGGATAGAAACGTTTTTCCGGAAACTGGATGAATTGCTCGACCTGACAGCTTTGCAACTTCATAACCGTTTTGAATTCCAGAAGACGGCACATGCCAAGCAATTCCCGTTACTGATGAACTCGCTGTGGATCGGGGCGGATAAACTAAAACCAGATGACACAATAGAGAGCGTCATAAATCAGGGAACCCTGGGAATCGGTTTTATCGGCCTGGCGGAATGTCTGGTCGCCCTAACCGGGAAACACCACGGCGAAAGCCCCCATGCACAGGAACTAGGTGTGCGGATTGTTTCCCACATGCGGGATAAAGCGAACGAGTTTTCCGAACACTATCAGCATAATTACAGCATCCTAGCGACTCCTGCCGAAGGATTGTCCGGTAAATTCACTCAAAAAGACAAAAAAACGTTCGGCATTCTTCCGGGCATTACGGACCGGGAATATTATACCAACTCGAATCACGTACCCGTGTACTATAAGTGTAGCGCCCGCCACAAAGCGGAAGTGGAAGCCCCCTATCACGATCTCACGCGAGGAGGACACATTTTCTATGTGGAAATCGACGGGGATGCCACCCACAATCCCGAAGCTATCATGCGGGTAGTAGATATGATGGATTATTACAATATGGGCTATTGCTCTGTTAATCACAACCGTAACCGCTGTATGGATTGCGGACATGAAGATGCCAAAGAGAATGTAGAGGTCTGTCCGGAATGCGGCAGTACGCACATCGACCGCTTGCAACGGATCACCGGTTATCTGGTAGGGACTACTGACCGATGGAATCGGGCAAAACTGGCAGAGTTGAATGACCGGGTGTGCCACAACTGATTAGAGAAAAAGCATGAAAGAAAACACCATACTATTAATGGATGTGTTGGAAGACACTGTTGTCGACGGCCCGGGATTCCGGACGGTAATATATGCCGCAGGGTGCAGACATGCCTGTCCGGGATGCCATAATCCGCAATCCTGGAATATGGGCAACGGGCATCCTGTGGAAGTGGACACCCTCGTCCGCCAGGTGTTGGATGATCCGTTCGCCGATGTCACATTCAGCGGAGGAGATCCGCTGCTGCAGGTCGAGGCATTCACCGCCCTGGCGCGCCAAATCAAAAAACAAAGCCGGAAAACGATCTGGTGTTACACGGGCTATCGGTACGAAACCGTCGTACAATCTCCGCGATTGTTTATGCTTCTTCCCCACATAGACGTACTCGTAGACGGCCGCTTTGAACAAAAACTACACGATGACAAGCTTTTGTTCCGCGGAAGTTCCAACCAACGAATAATAGACGTAAAAGCATCTTTGGCCGCCAAAACCGTCGTAGGTTATAGGATGAAAGAGTGAAATTGCCTGCTACAATTGCTGCAATGCTTTCCAGTCAATTCCCGGTTCTTGGCCTGTCGGCTTGCAACGAAACTTTGTCCCCATGGGTACGGATTCGTTAAAGAAGCCTCCCATTTTCAGATAAAACCGGTTATCTGCGGTATTGCCTCCCTGATAATCGAGACGGACCTGGGCTTTCGCCGTTGCATCGTGCGTGAAGGTAGCGTCAGTGAGCCGGGTCCATTGACCTTCTTTGCTGCGTGCCCATTGATTGCCGAAAAAAACTTCACGTGACAAATACCCTTGTTTCGGATTGAAATTCTCCAGGAAGCTGTGAGGACGTCTATACCATGTGCTAGTTTGGGGACGCAAGAAGCTGGCAATTAACTTCCATTCTTTCTCATCCGTTGCATAGAAATAGGCCGTGTAGGCCGTGTTGCCCTTCCCGTCCGGTCTGACCTGCATCAGAAATTTGTAGGTATGACCGGCTTTCCAGGGATATTTCAAATAACTTTGTCCGCCTGCCCCTTCGTTGCCGAACTCTCCGATATGTACATTTTTGCCTCGCCGCAGCAATTTAATCTTCTGGTCGTCGGGAATCTCCTTGGGATCTTGCGTATCAAAAGGACTCCATACAGAGAAAAGAATACGGCGTTCTGTCGGGGAGTTGTACTGCATTCCGAAATAGCCTTCTCCGAAGCCGGCTGCCATGTAGTAGCTATGCATCGTTTCGCCTTCTTCGGGGACCGTGATTTCGTTGTAGAACCATTCGGTATCGCCTTCCGGCAGCGTATATGCCAGATGAACGGAAGGACCGCGGCGTCCCCAGTAGTCCGAGAAATCCTTCACGTAATTGCTTTTTCCCGTAACATGGTCTGCAATCAATTGCTTGATTTCTCCGAAATTATCGCCACGCCTGGAGATGCCTTGCAAGTCGATACGGACATACCCTGCCTGTCGTACATCGATACTTCCTACAGGAACTTGCGTGTAGTCATCTGATTGCAGCTTGACTTTGAAACTCTTCTCTCCGTAACTGACTTTGATTTCGGAATGTCCTTTGGCAACCAATGACAGATCGGCCGTCGTCGGTTGATGCAGATAAAAATAAATACTAATGATCGAATTCGGATCCGTCCAGTGTACAATTCCATTTTCTGTAATCTGCGCACCGTCCTGCTGCCGGGTTACATAGCCATTGCCGGAAAATCCTACTACAAGCTGTTGAGTTTGTGCAAATACGCTGGTGCATAACAATAATGCAAGTAAATACAAATTTTTCATATGGACATCATTTTATTTTACAACTGAACAATATGGCATAATCTATTTTCAACCTTGCTGAAAATTGGCAATTTTCTGAACAAAGATAAAGCTAAACACCTTAAAAGTAATATGTAACGGCGATAGCTCACTCTGCCACACGCCACAAATATAAAGAAAAAACTTCCATACCTAGAAGATTGGCAGGGAATTCCTGACGAATTTTAAGGGAATATCCGTTTCGGGAAAATTTATATATCTTTGCACCGCTTGCGCCGACAGCTGACGCAAAACGAGCGCCGGCAAGGATTAATTAAATGTAATTATGAAAAAAGCAATTGTTTTGTTGTCCGGCGGTCTGGACTCTTCTACAGCCCTTTATGTCGCCAAAAGTGAAGGATTTGATGAGTTGTATGCCCTCACATTCAAATACGGACAGAAACACGATAAGGAGATTGAATGCGCTACCGCTATTGCCCGAAAAATTGGCGTGAAGGAACATAAAATCGTGGAGCTTTTACTGAACCAATGGAAAGGTTGTTCCTTAACTGACCCGGAGATGACGATACACGACGGAGACGTAAACCGGAATACTATTCCCGATACGTATGTCCCCGCACGCAATATGGTATTTCTGTCAGTAGCAGCTTCTTATGCCGATGCGTTGGGTATTACGGATATTTTTATCGGTGTCAGCGAAGTCGATTATTCCGGCTATGTGGATTGCCGGGAGGAGTTTATCCGCTCGATGGAACAGACTATTAATCTGGGTACGGTACTGGGTGCCGAACAGAAGAAAAAAATAACGCTGCACGCTCCTTTCCTGCATAAAACGAAAGCGGAAGAAATCAGGCTGGGTATGGAATTGGGGGTCGATTTCGGTCTGACGTGGAGTTGTTACCGGGGTACAGAAAAACCCTGCGGTACGTGCGACAGTTGCCTGCTCCGGGCAAAGGCTTTCCGGGAAGCCCAGGTACATGATCCTCTGTTGGAAAAATAAATACTAGCTCTCAAATGATTATCAGGAAATTATATAAATTTGAAGGAGCCCATATCGTCCGGAATTGTTCTTCTGTTCCGTGTCGTGAGAATATCCACGGACACTCTTACGTTGTGGAAGTTTTCATTACATCCGACCGATTGGACGACGGATTTATGGTAATGGATTTCGGTTTGCTGGATAAGGTGAAAACCTTTATCGGGAGTTTCGACCACAGTTATTCCCTGTGGCAAGGTGAAGACTCCGATTTTAAGCAATTTGTTTACCGATATAACCGGAGGGTGGCGGAAATTCCGGTATCTCCCTCTGCCGAGGGCTATGCATTGCTTTTCTTTTATGTCATCGACCGGATTCTGAAACACACGGATTTCCAAAACGGCGAGGGACGAGTACAATTGCACGCCGTCCGTGTGCATGAAACGACAACCGGATATGCAGAGGCTTCGCGCAATGATTTGAGATGGATTGATTTTACTTTCAAGGATATTCACTTTACCGCCGGAATTACGGAACAATGGGATTCTGTGGCATGGTGGGATGTAATGGTGGATTAAATGGACGAAAAGGCGCTGATATTGGCAGAAGACGGTATTTTCCCCATCGTGCGGGATGCTGACGGCAATCTGTTGCCACAGTTACCTGCTTCCGGACTGGATTTCTCGGGTACGATTCAGGGAGAAGGAAAATTAAACGGTATTCCGTCCTTGTTTGTCCGCTTGGCTGGTTGTAACCTGCATTGTACTTGGCAATCGCCGGACGGAAATTTGTCCGGTTGCGATACGGCATACGCCTCTTATGCTGTCCGGCATTCTGTCTCCATGTCTGTTGAAAGGGTCTGCCAAACAATTCTACACAATACGGAACATCTGCAGCACCTCGTGATTACGGGTGGCGAACCATTACTACAGGCAAAATCGCTTAACTTGCTATTTATAAGAATAAAACAAGAGCGTCACTTCCATATTACCATTGAAACAAATGCCACACTGTTTGATGAAAAACTGGCCCGGCACATTGATTTTTTCAGTCTGTCGCCCAAACTCTCTACATCCGTCCCTGCTACTCCTTATGCTGATTTACATGAGAAACGCCGGATGCAACCGGAAGTAATACAACAGTTCATCGACCATAGTTTGTTGTATAAGAAGGATTTTCAATTGAAATTCGTTTGCTCCGGAGACCAAGATGTGGCGGAGATTAAAGAATTGCTTTCCCGTTTACAGGGCTGGAAAAATGAAGATGTTCTTCTTATGCCTTTGGGATGTAATTCAACTGAATTGCAAAAACATACGCAACAAGTTCTAAAGTATTGTATTCAAAACGGCTGGCGTTATTGCGACCGATTGCACATTTCCCTGTTTGGTAACAAATCCGGTGTTTGATTATTTCTCGTTGATTGATAAGGTGGTTGGGGTCTTATAATAAATCAACGCTTCATCAAGTAATCTCCGTATTTGGACGATAACTTCCTCTTCGGATGCCTCCGGAATGCGTACCAGTTCTTTTATTTCCATTTCATGAAGACGTAATTGTGCCAGAATGCTTTCCCGTATCGCCTGCCTGTCCGAGCGGGACGCTTTTCTCTTGGCAAGACAGACATCGCAGATACCGCAGGGTACGGTCTCTTTTTGCCCGAAATAACGCATGAGGGAAAGTTGCCGGCATTTGTCCGGTTCCTCGATGTATCTGACCATTTCGGTTACTTTCTCCTGATAGGATTTTTTACGTTCCTCATAGGCTTCTTTACCGATTGTCAGGTAACTCAACGGTAATCGTGGACGATGATAAACTATATAGGGGCGGTCGTTACCCGGAATGTAGCTGATTATCCGTTGCCGTGACAATTCGAGCAGTGTATCGTACACTTCCTGCCGCTTGCATCCCAATTCATCCGCGAGGTACTGTTCCCCTATGTACATGTATTGCACGAATATTCCCCCGTATTTTCTCATCAGCAGTACAAGCAATTTTTCAGCCAAATGGTTTCTGAAATTATATTCATCCAATTGTTCTCTTGAAACCATGAAACAGATTCTGGATTTGGAGTTTATCTCTGTTGTACATTCGAGATACCCCCCCACCTGTAAGATGCTCAATGCCGACAATGTCCGAATCTGTTCCAATTTGAACTTACGGATGAAATCCGCCATGTCGAATTCAAACGCATAACCGTCGCCCGCTCCTTCCGCTATCTGAAAATAGTTTCCCAAGCAGTCGTACACCTGCCGTATAAACTCTTTGTCGGGATAGCCTTTGGTTACCCGTTCCTTCAATGCAGCCACGGTGGCTTCGTTGCAAAGCAGTACGGCAAAGGCTTTCTGTCCGTCCCTGCCTGCCCGTCCCGCTTCCTGGAAATAGGCTTCGGGGCTATCCGGAATATCGAAGTGTACAACCGACCGCACATCGGATTTATCAATTCCCATACCGAAAGCATTCGTAGCAACCATTACCGGGAAATGATTGCTTTTCCATGCCTCCTGTTTCTTTTCCCGCAGTAACGGAGAAAGTCCTGCATGGTAAAAATCCGCCCGAATACCGTTTTCATTCAGAAAGCGAGCCAATTCCTCCGCACCCGCCCGTTTCCGGACATATACAATGCCACTGCCCTCTATCCGGGACAAGATATGCAACAACTCGCTCAATTTATCATTTACCTTCCGTACTACATAAGCCAAGTTTTCCCGCCGAAAGCTTTTGGATAATACCCTTTCTTCCCGAAAATGCAAACAGCGTTGAATATCTTTCACGACAGGCGGTGTAGCAGTCGCCGTTAAAGCCAATATGGGCACAAACGGGAAAAATGTCCTCACTTCGGCTATCCGAAGATAAGAAGGCCGGAAATCGTACCCCCATTGTGATATACAGTGGGCTTCATCCACCGCTATCAATCCGACGGGCATCTGTTTCAACCGTATTCTGAATTTTTCCGACACCAAGCGCTCCGGTGAGATATAAAGGAATTTTACCCCATTGTAGATACATTTGTTTAAAATGGATTCGGTCTGTTCAGGCGATATGCCTGTGTATATGGCTTCTGCCGAAATATTCCGTTTTTTCAGGTCTTCTACCTGGTCTTTCATCAAAGCTATCAGCGGAGTGATAACCAGTCCCAACCCTTCCCGTGCAAGAGTGGCTATCTGGTAAGTCAGCGACTTTCCCCCTCCTGTCGGCATCAGTGCCAGTGTATCGTGTCCTTCCAGTACGGAGCGTATAATCTCTTCCTGCAAACTTCGGAAGCCGTCGTACCCCCAATACTGTTTCAATATGTCTTTTATCTCCGTCATAGCCGTTCCAAAAGTAAGGAAAAAAGTTGAAACGGATAAAAATGATTTCGACGGAATAAAAAAGGTCTGCAAACAGAATGAATAAATCGGGATTTTTAGTATTTTCGCCAAAATATTTAAAACTCAAAATTATTTACCATGTCATTCATAGAAGATAGAATTACAGCCGAAGGATTAACTTTTGATGATGTGCTTTTAGTTCCGGCATATTCGGAAGTTTTGCCCCGCAATGTGGATTTGACTTCCCGATTTTCCAAAGGCATTGAATTGAAAACACCTATTGTTTCAGCCGCCATGGATACCGTAACGGAAGCATCTATGGCAATTGCGATTGCTCGTGAAGGTGGTATCGGGGTAATTCATAAGAATATGACCATTGCCGAACAAGCCCGTCAGGTAGAAATGGTAAAAAGAGCGGAAAACGGTATGATTTACGCACCCGTTACCATTCGTCCGGACAAAACCGTTCAGAATGCCTTGAATCTGATGAAGGAATTCAAAATCGGCGGTATTCCCGTGGTAAATGATGAAAATACACTGGTCGGCATCGTCACGAACCGGGATTTGCGTTTTGAAGCAAGTATGAATAGAAAGATTCAGGATGTAATGACCAAAGAGCACTTGGTTACGACTACTGAAAGCACCGATTTGCAGAAAGCTGCCGAGATTCTCCAGCAACATAAAATTGAGAAACTGCCGGTGGTGGACAAAAATAACAAACTTATCGGTTTGGTTACTTATAAAGATATTACCAAAGCCAAAGATAAACCGCTCGCTTCCAAAGATTCCAAAGGACGATTACGGGTCGCTGCCGGAGTCGGTGTTACCGGCGATACGCTGGAACGGGTAGACGCTTTGGTGAAAGCCAATGTGGACGCGATAGTAATAGACACCGCCCACGGTCATTCCAAAGGCGTGATTGACATGTTGAAAAAAGTAAGAAGTGCGTATCCCGATTTACAAATCGTCGTGGGTAATATTGCCACTGCCGAAGCCGCCATTGCATTGGCAGATGCTGGTGCTGACGCTGTAAAAGTAGGTATCGGGCCGGGATCTATCTGTACGACCCGTATCATTGCGGGAGTCGGTGTTCCACAACTGACCGCCATTTACAATGTGGCGAAAGAAATGAAAAAACGGGGTGTACCAGTTATAGCTGACGGCGGTTTACGCTATTCGGGAGACATTGTAAAAGCTTTAGCAGCCGGAGCAAGCTCCGTAATGGCCGGTTCTCTTTTCGCCGGTGTGGAAGAATCTCCGGGTGAAACTATCATCTACAACGGACGTAAATTCAAATCATATCGGGGTATGGGATCGCTTGAAGCTATGCAGAAAGGCTCCAAAGACCGCTATTTCCAGGATGCAGAGGACGATGTAAAAAAACTGGTTCCAGAAGGAATTGTAGCCCGCGTTCCGTTCAAGGGGTCGCTGTACGAAGTCATTTACCAGATGATCGGAGGTTTAAGAGCCGGCATGGGATACTGCGGAGCTCATAATATCGAATCTTTACATCAGGCGAAGTTTGTAAAAATCACAAGTTCCGGTATGGCGGAAAGCCATGCACACGATGTGACCATAACGAGTGAGGCTCCTAATTATAGTAGATAAGACTCATGAAAATCATACTGTTTATTTCTTTTTTATTGTTGTTGTTTTCTTGTGACTACCTTATCAGACCAAATAAGGACGAGGTGGTTGCCCGTGTTTTCGATTCCGAACTGCTGCGTTCGGAAATCAATACATCCATTCTGTCGAAAACGAATAAGGACGACAGTATTTTAATGGCAAAGAATTATATCCGGAATTGGGTGACCAAACAGCTTCTCCTGCAAAAAGCGATGAATAATTTGACAGAAGAGGAAAAAGACATCGACAAGCAAGTGGAAGATTACCGGTCAGCTATATTGATTCATCTCTACAAACAAAAGCTGATTAATCAAAAATTGTCGAAAGAAATCGAAAATGAAAAAATAGAAAAATATTATCAGGAGAACAAGATAAATTTTATTCTCCCTACTCCTATCGTTAAAGCTACTTTTTTCATCCTTCCCAAAACGGCTCCCCACATCGAGCAAATACGCAAATGGTTTAAATCGAATGATGTCCACGACTGGGGCTACATTGAGGATTATTGCATCACGCATGCCAAGAAATACGACAATTTTTCCAATAAATGGGTCGAATTGAAATTTATTTTCAATTTGTTACCGGGAGACGTCACGAAATTGGAGAATGAAATCCGTCAGATAAAAAATATTGAAAAATCCGACGAGGAGAATTATTATTTCTTAAAAATCAGTGAAATATGCAAGGAGCAAAATATTGCACCTTTGGATTATGTCCGTGACGAAATTACCTTGATTTTAAAGAACAAGAAAAAAATTCAGTTTGAGACCCAACTTGAAAAAGAAATCAATGAGGAAGCCGAACAAAAGAATTATGTGAAAATATACTAAAAATCCATGTAAAACTTCAACTATATGAGAAAATATTTATTCTTATTTATTCTTTTATTGTTTTCTGGATTGCTATTCGCACAAAGTAATGTCATCGACAAGATTGTCGCCATTGTCGGAGAAGAAATTATCCTGAAATCGGATATAGAAAACGAGTTTCTCAATGAACAAAGTCAGGGAATGATTTCTTCTTCCAGCGATTACCGCGCCGATATACTGGAAAAGCAGCTTATTCAGAAACTGTTGGTTGCGCAGGCAAAGATAGACAGTGTTGTCGTAACGGAAGACGAAGTGGAATCGGAAATCAATAACCGAATTCAATATTTTATTTCCGTACTGGGTTCCCAAGAACGGGTGGAAAGCTATTTCAGTAAAAACATGGCAGATATCAAGAACGATATGCGCGCTCCTACGCGGGAAAAATTGATTGCCGAATCCATGCAACAACGCATTGTGGAAAAAATCAGAAACACGCCTTCCGAGGTCAAAGCTTTTTACAAGAAATTAGCCAAAGACAGCTTACCTGATATCCCCGATAAATACGAAATCCAGCAAATCGTACTGAAGCCGACAATCAGCGAAGCTGAAAAAGAGCGTCTGAGAGACCGATTGCGTACATTCAGAGAACAGATTCTGAATGGAGAAAAAACATTCAACACGCTGGCCGTTCTTTATTCGGAAGATGGTGCTGCCAGCCGTGGCGGAGAATTGGGATATATGGCAAAAAGCGAAATGGTGCCGGAATTTGCAGAAGCAGCTTTCAATCTAAAGCCGGGAAGAATTTCAAAAATCGTGGAGACGGAATTCGGTTTTCACATTATCCAATTAATTGACCGGCAAGGTGAAAAAATCAATGCAAGACATATCATTCTGCAACCAAAAGTATCACAGGAAGAACGCGAAGAAGCGTTGCATCGGCTGGATACCGTCCGTTCGTTGATTACAGACAAAAAAATGACATTTGAAGAAGCCGCCCACTATTTCTCCACCGATAAGAAAACACGTAACAACGGCGGTTTGGTTGCATCTATGGACGGCGATTCCAAAATCGAAAGAGCGGCTATCTCCGGAGAAACCGCCCGCCATACCAACCGTATGAAAGTCGGTGAGATTTCCGAACCGTTCACCGAACAAACCGAACACGGCGAAGAACTCAAAATTATCAAGATAAAGGCCTTTTATCCCCAACATAAGGCAAACCTGGAGGATGACTGGATGATTTTCGAGGCGATGCTGAAACGTGAAAAACAGATGGATAAATTGGAAAAATGGATTAAAGAAAAACAAGCCGATACTTATATTCATTTGGACGATGCTTATAAAAACTCCAAATTCAGATATGACGGCTGGATAAAATAACCCTCAAAAGAATAAGAAATGCAAGATAATGTAGAGCTGATTAATCAGTTAAAAAACAAATACGACGAGTTAAAGAAAGAAATCTCCCGTACAATTGTCGGTCAGGAAGAAGTAATAGATAAAGTACTTATTTCCATTTTCAGCAACGGACACTGTCTGCTTATCGGTGTTCCCGGTCTGGCAAAAACGCTGTTGGTAACCGCTATTTCCGAAACACTCGATTTGAAATACAACCGTATTCAGTTTACCCCGGATTTAATGCCGTCAGATATTATCGGTACGGAAATACTGGACAGCAACAAAGAGTTTAAATTCGTGCATGGGCCCCTATTTGCCAATATTATTCTGGCAGACGAAATCAACCGTACTCCGCCCAAAACGCAAAGTGCCCTGCTGGAGGCCATGCAGGAACGTGAAATCACTGCCGGAGGTATGACCCGCAAATTGGAGCAGCCGTTTTTCGTTTTGGCAACCCAAAACCCTATTGAACAAGAAGGTACTTATCCCCTTCCGGAAGCTCAATTAGACCGTTTCATGTTCAGTATCGTACTGGACTACCCCACTCTCGAAGAAGAAATCACGATTGTGGAAAATACAACAGGGGAAAATCAATGCCAATTAAATAAAATCCTCAGCGGGGAAGAAATATTACAATACCAATCCGTAATCCGTTCGATGCCCGTACCGCAACATATTACGGAATATGCCGTAAAATTAGTAGCCAAAACGAGACCGGGCAAACCGGGCGCTCACGAATGGGCGGAGAAATATTTAAACTGGGGTGCCGGTCCCCGTGCTTCCCAATTCTTAATTGCCGGAGCAAAAACCCATGCGGCGCTGCAAGGAAAATACGCTCCGGATATAACGGATGTCCAGTATGTCGCCGAATCGATTTTACGACACCGTATATTTAAAAATTACAAAGCCGAAGCCGAACATATCAGTGTTGAAGAATTAATCCGGGAATTCCTGAAATAAATGATAGCAAAAGCTCTTCTACTCTTTGTCTGTCTTTCCGGTATACTTATGCCGCTTTCTGCTCAAAAGAAAGCGGTCATTAAAATACAACATGCCGATTTTTACAAACCGGAACCGGAACAAAAGAGGAATAAACTCATCGGGAATGTCAGACTGACACAAGATAATATGCTTATGTCGTGTGACAGCCTGTACCAATATTCCGACAGCAACTATGTGGAAGCATTCGGCCATGTACATGCCATTCAAAACGATTCCCTGCACCTGTGGGGCGATTACATGATATACGACGGCAATACACAATTGGCAAAAGTCAGACGTAATGTGACCATGAAAGACCCCAAGATTACTCTGACCACACAATTCCTGGATTACGATGCCCAAAGAAAAGTCGGCTATTATTTTAATACCGGTACTTTAAAAGACAGTATCAATACCCTAATCAGCGACGTCGGATATTATTATACGACAAGCAAAGAGATGTTTTTTAAAGACAATGTAAAAGTATACACGCCGGAATACGAGATGTTTTCCGATACGCTGAAATACAACACGGACAGTAAAATCATCCTCATTACCGGTCCGACAACTATCTATGGCGAAAACAGGACCCTCTATTCGGAAGACGGCTGGTACAATACGCTTACTTCCCATGCTGAATTGTACAAAAACAACACCCTCACCTATAACGAATATTTAGCCAAAGCCGATACAATTACCGTAGACAGTCTTACGGGTACGGCTATCATGAAAAACAACCTCCATTTGTACGATACGGTCAATAACATCATTGTCGGCGGAAATTACGGGGAGGTCTTGAAAAACAACGATTATGCCTTTGTTACGGACAGAGCTTTATTAACGCTGGTCGGCAAACAGGATTCTCTTTTTATTCATGGCGATACCCTTTCTGTATCCAAAGACACCGCCGGGCAAAATGTCATGCGGGCTTACTACCATACGAAATTTTACAGCCGCGACTTACAAGGATTATGCGATTCCATGGTATTTCCGGTTGCCGATTCCACGGTACACCTTATCGGATCCCCCATTGTCTGGGCTAGCGGAAACCAAATGACCTCCACCAACATTGACATGTTATTGGCAAACAATGTCATCAAAGAGTTTCATTTGCTCGAAAAATCCATGATTATCAACCAAATCGACTCTGTCAAATACAACCAAATCAAAGGCAGAAACATGATTGGGCACCTGCAAAACAATGAACTGCATTTGGTGGATGTGAACGGTAACGGGGAAACGCTCTATTATCCTGATGATAAAGGTGCCATTATCGGCATGAATAAGGCAACCGGTGCTTATATAAAAATCTACATATCGGAACGCAGGGTCAAAGATATTATTTTCATTCAGAAACCGGAAGGCAGTATGAGTCCGCTGCTTTTAGTAAATCCCGAAGAGACCCGTCTTCGAGACTTTCAGTGGCATATAGAAAAAAAGCCCCTTAACAAAGAGGCCATTTTTCTAAAATGATATTAATACGTTCGATTAATTTTCAAAATAGACTGTATAATTGTCCCAAAATTTAGGATTAGACTTTATATCTTCGTAGTACATTCTCCCTTCTACAGTTTCGGGGTTCGTCGTCTTTACCTGTGTGGTCACATATTGCATTTTACCGCTTATCTTGTCCTCTCCCTCCACATAACTGTACTGAAGCGTCACGCCACTTAAGAAATAACGGGATCCCAATTTCTTATAATTTGTGGTTATTGTCATACTCACCGTTCCCTTGCCGTACTCTCCGCTTGGTATCAGATTCCTTCCCAACGTACTGTAATCCGTTGCCGTAAGATGTACACTATTCTTCAATACAGCATAATCTTTCAGATTAATATAAATTTCGCCGGAATACTTAGTCACACCGATGCTTCCCGTAGTTGAAAGCGTCGGATTAATCGCTTCATAGCCAATGACCTGTACAGAATCATCTTCAAACAACAAACGTCCCTTGTTGGTGAGCTTATAATCCCGGACATTTGCCACATCCAGTATATTACGGGGATTGCGGACAATATCCGCGGTCAGCACATCATCAAAATAGGTCAAGCCGTCCAATACAGATTGGGGTTCCTTACTTCTCCTTACTTCATTATATCTGTAATTCACTTCTTTAAATGCCGTTTCCACCGAATTCCGATGATACCCCTTTTTATCATATATCGTCACAATCGCCTCCGTTGAAGCTGTTTGCACATCCTCGTTAAAAACCAAATACTGAAAATACCCGCGATAACTATAAGTGGTAACGAAATAATTCTTTCCTATATTATCTACAGCCTGCCGCAGCATCTTCCGATACACCAACGACTGGGCATTCACATCTACCTGTTGAATCGTATATACTACCGGCTGTAAGGCAATCTTCAATTCCGGCTTATCAATGGCCTCCGCCACTTTTATATCCTGCGGCCTGTATCCTACCACAGAAACCCGAATCACTTTGTCCCGGTAACTATCCGGTAACTGCAACTCAAACTCTCCGTCCATATTGGAAGCAACTCCCGCCAATGTTCCCAACACACCTAAATTCGCGAAAGGAATCGGCATATCGTTAGAAGCATCCGTTACCGTTCCTTTTATAATTATTCTACTGTCATCCTGTGCTTTAACGGCAATTACCAACATAAAAAGCACAATAAACAATGAGAGAACTTTTTTATTCATAGCAATTATGGTATTTATTTCATATATTTGTCCCAAAGTAAGTAATTATAATCTTTAAAACCAAAGCTATTTTCACAATAGTAAAATCAAACTCTCTATGAAAAGAAACGTCTCATACATATTAGCAGTTTTTTTGTCTGCAACAGTCCTCTCCTCCTGTGTTTCCAAAAAGAAATTCGACGAACTGGCTCGTCAGAAAACAACAATCGACAAAGAATTGTCGCAAGTAAAGAAGGAAAAAAAGAATCTTGAAAAAGAGTTGCAAAAGAGTAAAGACGACTTCAATACAATACGTTACCAACTAACGGAAAACAATGCCGCCAAAGATAAAACAATTGACGAGTTGTATACCAAACTCAGAAACCTGGAAGCCAAACAATCCGAACTGAAAAACGAACTTGACAACGCTGCCGATGAAATCAAATATACTTCCCAAACTTCCGACCAAAAAATCGCTTCTTTGGAAAAACGGATAAAAGCGCTTACCTCACAACGTGATGAGTTGAAAAAAAATTTAGCGGAAGTTCAAACGAATCTGGAATGGGAAAACCGGAAACTAAAAAGCGAACTGGAAACAGCAAACAGCAAACAGCAGGCGTTGAGCAATGAAAACAAAAAATTGCAGACAACTCTTGACGAAGCCAATAAAAAACTGGCCTGGATACGGAAACAAAAAGCTGCGGGAGACGAGGAAATATCCAAGCTGAACAATCAAGTAAAATTACTGAAAAAAGAACTCTATAACGAATAAGCAGTATGCTATATATCCTTATAGGAATTGCAGGGCTTCTTGTCATAGTAGCCCTGTTTACATTTTTTAGCAAGCGTACTACATCAGAAGAAACAGAAAATACCTCCCTGCCGGATGCCGAATGCTGCGGAGCACATGCTGTATGCGAAAAAGGGCTAAAAAAAATGGATACGCATATTGACTATTTTGAAGATGAAGAGCTCGACGCCATGAAAGGCATTCCCGCTGATGCATATACCCCCGAACAATTAGACCGCTTCCGGGATGTATTGTACACGTTGCGCAAAGAAGAAATCACAGACTGGTTTATCAGTTTGGAGAAGAGAGAAATCCAATTTCCGGAAATACTGAAAATAGAAGCTCTGGATTTACTGGAGAATTAAATACCGTTGTCCTTGTAACTATTCTTCAATACCTCCCTCCCGATACGGCACTTCAGGCATAAATGCTTATCGCAATATTCCTTTCTCAATTGTATCAAAGCCTGGGTCTGCAAAGCGGAATCAAAAGAAAAACCACATCGTTTCCACGCCTCTATGATATAATTGCTTTCCGCCTCTGTTTCTTCCAGCCATCTTATCGCTTTTTCCGCCAACCCTTCTTTCCCCTGCTCTTTGGCATACAGAAACAAAAAAGGAACAACTGCATTAATTAAAAGTATCTGCCGGGTACGTATCCCCATCTGCTTTTTCCTCACGACAGATTTCCGTTGAAAGGCATAATGATTATCCCAATAAGAAGATGTATCCACATCAAAACACGCCAATGCTTCTTTTAGGGATTCCGCCTCCATCAATCGGGAAACAATCATCTGAAAATGGCAAACAAAATCCGCCAGCAATGCCAATCGTACCGTCGGGAAATTATCCGGTCGAATCCGCATAAACCGCCACATCTGAACAGGTATTTCCATCAATTGATGTTTGACACGGTAATAAGCATACTCCCGTTTCAACAATTGCACATATTCCTCGTCCCCCGCCTTTTCCAGCAACCCGGATACACCGAATATCAACGCCTCCACAATCTCCGGACGATTGGCATATTTCAATAAAATCTTATAAGGCAAATACTGCGCCAACTGATAAAAAGCAGCGGAATTGACATTGCCTGCCCAATATTTGCACAAAAACCGATAAAAACACTCCTCCCAGTCATTCCCTGTCTGTTCAAGCAAATGACGCATATCTCCCACTTTTCTTTCCAAACGTTCAAATGCCAAACCTTGCAAGACGATAAAAAAACGACTATCCTCAATACTTTCAAGACCCTTGGCACATGCCGGTTGTTGCCGGCAACTCTTCATATACTCATATTCCTCATACAAATCATCAACCGCTTCAAGCACAATGCATTCAATTTCCCGCCCCGACGAATCATACACCCTCACATCATCCGTCTGCACGACGGACAACACCACCGAATTATAGGCAACATCCTCATGATGTCCGTGACGGTACCAATCGCTGCTCCTCACATGTACTTCCACATTCCCCGCCAAAATAACATCATCCACCGCAACACGTGCATTAAAAAAATCGGGTCCCGCATCCCTGTTCCACTCTCCGGTTCGCAACACCCGCACCTTCTTTCCGTTATAAGTAGTAAACTCATTTCTTTTATAAAGGGAATTCGCCCACACATACTGTAAAAAATCCTCCTTCATGACACCAAGATTTAATCTACTACAATTTACGTAAAAAAAAGCAAAAAACAAAATCAAGATGTCAATCTCATTTCTTTATCATATCTTTGCAACAATTTTAACACTCTTAAATATGGAAGAAAACAAGCTGATTCAAAACAAAAAAGACAAAACACTGGTTTGGATTATAGCCGGATTAGGCTTCATTTTGATTGTACTATTCATTTTCTTTATGGTAGAACGTTCTGCCAATAAAAAGCACATCGCCGCCATCCACGAAGAAAAAGAGTTGCTCGAACAGGAACTGACAGATTTAAGCAGCAATTACGATAACCTGAAATCAACAAACGATACGCTAAACGAAAAACTCACCGTTGAACAGGAAAAAATCGCCATCCTGTTGGAGGAAATGAAGAAATTCAGAGACAATTCGTATGCGGAAATCAGCAGATACAAAAAAGAAATCGGAACTTTAAAAACCGTTTTACGTAGTTATGTTGTACAGATTGATTCCCTCAATCAATTGAACCAAAAGCTAACAGCTGAAAATACCCAGGTGAAACAACAAATCTCTTGGGTAAGAGAACGGAACAATAAATTAGAAAAAGAACAGAAGGACATGAAAGAGGTCATCGCACGCGCGGGAGCCTTGACAGCGGAAAACTTCACCGTAGTACCCATCAATAAAAAAGGACGGGTTACCAACTGGAAAAAATGCTTTCAGCTACGTGCCGATTTCGTGATACCGAAAAATATCACAGCCAAACGGGGGACACGTATTATCTACCTCCGCCTCACCCGTCCCGACGGAAAAGTAATTGCATTCAGTGAAAAATCGTTCTTCAAATACCAAAACGTCAGCCTGACTTATTCAGCGAAACGGGAAATTGAATACGAAGGCGAACGCTTAGACCCCGTTTCTATCTATTGGCCGAACGACGGGAGTCTGACAAAAGGAAAATATACCGCCGAATTATTCAGTGAAAATGAAAACATTGGCAGTACCGAATTTTTCTTAAACTAAAAACACTTAAAATAAGTAGCCATGACCGACATTGAAATTGCTAATTCCGTAAAAATGCGCCCCATTACCGAAATTGCCGAAAAATTGGGCATCTCTTCGGACACCATTGAACAATACGGGAAATACAAAGCCAAACTTCCACTTCATTTAATCAATGAATCGCAGATACGGAACAAACATCTTATTTTAGTGTCAGCCATATCCCCTACACCTGCCGGAGAGGGAAAAACAACTGTTTCCATCGGTCTGTCCGAAGGACTAAACCGCATCGGGAAACAGACAACCGTCGTCCTGCGCGAACCCTCATTGGGGCCCGTATTCGGTATCAAAGGAGGTGCCACCGGTGGCGGATATTCCCAGGTGCTGCCTATGGAAGACATCAACCTCCACTTCACAGGAGATTTCAATGCTGTAGAAAAAGCGCACAACCTGTTATCCGCTTTAATCGACAATAACATACAAAGCAAAACATCCACTATCGGTCTCGACCCACGAACCGTTACCTGGAAGAGAGTCATGGATATGAATGACCGCTCTCTCCGTCACATCATTGTCGGCTTGGGTGGAACCACTTCGGGTATTCCTCGGGAAACAGGCTTTGACATCACAGCAGCCTCGGAAGTCATGGCTATCCTATGCCTGTCCGAAGACTTTGAAGACCTGAAACAACGACTGGGCAATATATTCATCGGCTACACATACGACAAGAAACCGGTATACGCCCGTGACCTGAAAGCCCACGGAGCAATGGCCGCCTTGCTGAAAGAAGCAATCAAGCCCAACCTGGTACAAACCATCGAAGGCAATCCCGCCATCATACATGGCGGACCTTTTGCCAATATCGCACAAGGCACCAATTCCGTCATCGCAACCAAAATGGGTCTCTCCCTCTCCGATTTCGTTGTTACGGAAGCCGGTTTCGGATTTGACCTCGGAGCGGAAAAATTCTTCGACATCAAATGCGTAAAAGCCCATTTGAATCCCAGTGCCGTCGTCTTAGTCGCCACCGTCCGGGCATTAAAATACCACGGAGGAGTCAAACTGGACGCCTTAAAAGAAGAAAACACGGAAGCTCTCGCCAAAGGGATGGAGAACTTGGAAAAGCATGTTGAGAACATGAAAAAATTCAACATCTGTCCTATTGTCGCCATCAACCGTTTCGTTTCAGATACTGATGCCGAATTACAATTGATAAAAAACAAATGCAAAGAACTGGATGTTCCGGTAGAAATTGCCGATGTATGGGCAGAAGGTGGAAAAGGAGCAGAAAAATTAGCCATACTGACAGCCAAAGTTGCCGAACAATGTCTTTGCCAGTTACATCCCCTCTACGACTGGAACTGGAGTGTAGAAAAGAAAATCGAGACCATAGCAAAAGAAATATACGGGGCTGCTGCCATTGACTACACCTCACAAGCTAAAAACGATTTAAAGAAAATACAAGCACTCGGATTAGACAAACTCCCCGTGTGCATAGCCAAAACACAAAAATCCCTTTCGGACAATCCGAAACTTTTGGGACGCCCCAAAGATTTCATCGTAACCGTCAGACAAATCGAAATAGCTGCCGGTGCAGGCTTTGTCATTCCTATCACGGGAGACATCATGCGCATGCCGGGACTACCCGACCAACCAGCAGCAGAACGTATAGATATCGACAAAGAAGGACACATTTCAGGTCTATTCTAACGAAAGTGAAAACAATACGATGCGTAGTAACAGCGTCATACTCTTATTGGGCATATTATTCATCTTAGTTACGGATTCAATCCTATACTTTCAACTAAAGCGCTTCTTACGAACCTGCTTAAGCCGTTTTATTTTCGGGATTCACTCCCTCCTTTTTATCATCGGATTCATCCTGTACTATGTATATATTCCCCATTTAAAAGGACCGGAAAGTTATTATTGGGTAGGCCTCTGGATAGGCATATTCATCTTGTTTTATATACCTAAAATCATTTTCATCCTCTTCAATATCCTGGCATGGCCAATAAACCGGTTATCACATTCATCCGGTAAAAAAACACGTTACACCGCCACTATCATCGCCGGAATATTCTTTCTTTCCATATTATACAGTATAACATACAACCGATACAACTACAAAATACAGACCATATCCATTGAATTTCCACAACTCCCCGCTTCTTTTAAAAATTTCAAAATAATCCAACTTTCCGATTTACATTTAGGCAGCCATTCCGTATACTACTCCGGGATACCGTTATTGGTAGACAAAGTAAACAGCCTGCATCCCGACGTCATACTCTTCACCGGTGACATGGTTAATAACTTTGCTGTAGAAATCTGTCCGTGGATAGAAGAGTTAAGCCGCCTGAAAGCCCGATACGGGAAATACGCTGTGACTGGAAACCATGACTACGGCTTATACACCCAGTGGCCGGACAGTACTGCCCGTCTGGATAACATGAGAGATTTTTACAACAATATGAAAGATGCCGGATTCACCATGTTAAACAACAGCAATATACCGATAATCAAAGGCAATGACACCCTGTACATTGCCGGTGTGGAAAATTGGGGCAACCCGCCCTTTCCCAGATTCGGAAAACTGTCCCAGGCACTGGAAAATACGGAGGACCACTTCGTCATACTTCTCTCACACGACCCCTCCCACTGGAGAGCTGAAATACTCAATCATCCTATTCCTTTAACCTTATCCGGACACACCCACGCCATGCAAATGGGCATCAAAATCGGCAAATTCAAATGGAGCCCAGCCCGGCTGCTCTATCCGGAATATGACGGATTGTATTATCACGACAACCATTATATCAATGTATCAAGAGGGGAAGGATATATAGGCTTCCCCGGACGCATCGGGCTTCGGCCGCAAATAGACGAAATCATATTAAACTAAAACCACGGGAAATAACTTGTTGAAAATATTACAGCCTGTAAACTATGGAAAGACAACATTTAAAAAGCGTCACCCATAAACTGATATTTTCACTGCTGTCCGCCTCCTTCGTCATCTTTATCTTACTATCTATCTGCATCTTCTTTTCTTCAAGGAAATACATCCGGGACAACGCATTCCACAAGGCATCCGATATATCTTTCAGTGTTATCCGCACATTAAATCGCAAAATCACCAGCATAGAACAAATCCCGCAAACACTCCACTCCTTTACGGATACTCACCGGACCTCCGGCCTACAGTTCCTGCCCGCCCAAATCCTGCACACCTATCCTTATTTAAGCGAATGTTTCATCTCCTACACCCCTTCTCCCGCACATCCTGCCAGCATACACGCCGTCCGTACCCCATCCGATTCCATTATTTGCTGCAACGGGCAGCAGCCCTTCTCTGCCGACACATCCTGCATCTTTCGCAAAAACACCACCGGAGGCTGCTGGAGTTTCATCCAATACCCCCAAAAACAACACATCTGCTATTGTGCCCCCCTTGCAAACGACATCGCCGCTGACGGCATCATTGGCTTTATATTCCCCATTGACTGGTTCATTGACTTTGCTGCCGACGTCAAACTCTATACCTCCGGCCATATCTTTTTCACCACCACAGAGGGCGAAACCATCTTTTGCCCACATCCAACATTCCAAAACACACTGCACGATTACTTTTGCCATCCTGACGGACAAAAAATAAAAAAAGCCTTTTTACAAGGTCAAACTGGCGCAATAACCATCAAGCAATGCCATCTGAACCATTTTCTGTTTTACACCTCTATTCCTTTTTTAAACTGGCGCCTCGGCCTTGCCTGTCCCTATGATGAAATCCTCGTTACATCCAACAAATTTCACGAACTGCTGTTGCTCATTTGCGGATTAGCCCTGCTATTGCTTATTTTCATCACATTCAGAATAGCCCGGCAAATATCCAAACCGCTCAAAGAATTTTCCGGATACGCCCGGCAAATCCGGAACGGACTGCAAAGCGACGGAATCAGTATCAGCAGCAATGACGAATTAGGAGTACTGAAAGATGCTTTCAGTTACCTGCAACACAATAACGAAAAAATGCGGAATGAAATCCGTCTGGCACAAAAACTGCAACAGCGTTTCCTCCCTTATCCCTCCCCATTACCGGAAAACATCCATGTAAAAGGAGAACTGCAACAATCCAAACACGTCGGCGGCGATTTATATGAATACTTCCTCGCCGATGACCATCTCTATTTTGCCATCGGAGATGTCGCGGGAAAAGGCATACCGGCAGCCCTCTACATGGCCTCCGTCGTAAAACTATTCCGCTATGTCGCCAGTATACAAACCTCCACGGCCAATATTTGCAACACAATCAATATCTACACGGCTGAAAATAACGAAGGAGATATGTACGTCACCATGTTTGTAGGCATCCTGAACATTAAAACAGGAGAAATGACTTTCACCAATGCAGGCCATCCCGAACCGTTAATCATACATGCCAACCGCGAAACAAGTAAACTGACGTGTCATCATGACTCCCCCGTTGGTCTGCTCGAAAATTATTCTTACAGTGAATGCCACTATACCTTGCCTATCGGCACAACCCTCCTGTTATATACGGACGGTATCACCGACGCAGAAAACCAATCGGGTCTGTTTTACGGCGAGGAAAAACTCAAAGCTGCCATCCGCAACTCCTCCTCCCTGCAACCAAACAAACTCGTTGATGCCATATTGAAAGACTTACATCAACACATCAATAACGCAGAATTATCAGACGATTTCACCCTCCTTGCCATTCAACTCCAATAAAATTCCAGACCCGAAAGATAATTTTATCTACAAGTCTGCAAGACCTTGACCACCTCTTCTATCTTTCGCTTATCACTGTATGCAATATCATATTCCGGAATACCCGGAACTCCTCCCATAAATATATGCGGATTACGGAAAACCATCGCACTATCCCGCACACTCTTCCCGCTCATATGCAACGCATCGACCCCTGTTTCCAACAACTGCCGCGCATTGGATACATTCACACCGCTTCCAGCCATTATCTGTATTCGTCCCTGTGCCTGCCGTACCAATTCCCTCAATACGCCCACTCCTTCCGTTGCCGTATTATGCATACCGGAAGTCAGAATACGATGACAGCCGCACCCGATAACCGCTTCCAATGCCTCCCCGGCATTCCGTGTCATATCAAAAGCACGGTGAAAAGTCACCTTCAACGGGGAAGCCCACGCCACCAGCTTCGTCATTCTTTCCACATCCACGATACCGTCCGCCGCCAATATCCCCAACACGACACCATCCGCACCGCTTTCCTTGACAAAACGAATATCTTCCCACATTTGCCTGTATTCCCATTCCGAATAAAGAAAATCCCCTCCCCTCGGCCGAATCATCACATACAACTCCATTCCTTCTGTTAGCTCCCGCGCCATACGTATCGTTGCCGCAGAAGGTGTTGTTCCGCCGTCATACATCGCCGCACACAATTCCACCCTGTCCGCCCCCGCTTCTTTCGCCGCCCGACAGGATTCCAACGAATAAGCACATATTTCAAGTTCGCATTTTTTCATAAAATCTTCCTGTTTTCTTTTAACTACACGATACTCACAAACATATAAACACAATTTCAAACAACAAAGCATTATTTCCAAAATATAATCTTCACTTCAACTTATATTTAAATCTATATTAAATCCATGTTAAATCCATATCAAATCCAAGTTAAATCCAATTAATATAGGTTTTAATTGATATTTAATTTGGATTTTATTTATTTTTAATATACTTTTATTACGAATTTATATGTAAGATGAATATGTTTTATTTTAATCGTAAGTTATGAGTATCGCGAAATCAACTTTATTCAACAGTATGAGCGGAAGTCTGGCCAATATTATCGTGTATGAGGTAAACGGAAAGATACGTATGCGGAGTAAGCCGAAAGGTTATAAGAAGTCTGACAGTCCGGAGCAAAACTCTCAAAAGAGCAAATTCCGGGGAGCTTCTCTGTTTTTCCGGAATATCGGTATGCCGATGCGTTTATCCTGGCAGGAATCCGTCCGCGGAACAGATTTAAGCGGATATAATCTTTTCATCAAGGAGAATATACATAATTTCACCCCTGAAGGGGAAGCGGAAGATTTCGCCAAATTAAAAATCAGCTATGGTCCTCTTTACATACCGGACAATATAGCCATGGTCCATACAACACCCGATACCGTGACTTTACGATGGGACGCAAGTTGTCCGGGAGACAGCGATACGAGCGATTTACTGTATCTTGCCGTTTATGACAGAAATGAGAAAAGAAATTATAAGATTTACGGCATCGAACAGGAGACGGTAAAAAGAAAAGCAGGAGAATACACTTTCAAACTACCCGCAGGTATCAAGAATGAAGTACATCTGTTCGCATTTTTCAAAAAGCAATACGAAAATATCTATTCCGACAGCCGTTTTATCGGCACTATTTAATTTTCCGTACTCTGGGCTGAAGCGGAACGTTTTGAGGAATGGCATTTGCATTGGTCAAAAAACCAGGCAGCCGTCTCATTGATTTTCTGAACGACTTGCTCTAAGGGCTCTGTTGATTGCCCTCCGGCAGCATTTAGGTGTCCCCCTCCGTTAAAATATTCTTTTGCCCAAAGATTAATCGGTATATTACCCTTGGAACGGAAAGAGAGTTTTACTCTCTCTTTTCGTTGGGTAATTTGTATGGAGACCAATACTTTTTCAATGGACAAGGGTATATTGACCAGTCCTTCCAAATCCCCTTCCTTGAAATCATATTTTTCTAATTCCTGTCCGGTAATAGGTATAAGCGCCAACGGATAATCGGGATGAATGGTCAATTTATTTAACAGAGCATTTCCAATCAGCCGCAAACGTGAAAGCCGATTGTGTTGATAAAGATTTTCATGTACATACTGTTTGTTCAGTCCCCGGTCCAATAAATCTGCTACCACTCTGTAAGTTTCCGGATGAGAAGAGTTGTGGCTTAATCCTCCGGTATCTGTATTTATTCCCGTATAGAGAGCATTTGCCATATCAGGAGTAATTGCTTCGTCACCCCATATTCTGCTGATAACAGTATATAATAACTCACATGTGGAAGATACCCGGGTATTGGATATGATAAAGTCTACCTCTTCCGGTTCCGGATGATGGTCGATAATCACTTTTAGCCCCTTATAATCCCGTAGTAAAGGCTGCAAGTCTCCTTCCCGCAATATCGTATTATGGTCAAGCATGAATATGATATCAGCTTCGGCTATTAATTTTTTACACTGCTCCGATCTGTCTTGCAATGAGACGGCTTTATTCGCATTTTTCAACCATTTCAAGTATTCCGGAAAGAAATCACACGTGATAATAGAAGCTTTGATACCATTGTTTTCCAATGCCATTGAAAAAGCGGAACAAGCCCCCACTGCATCTCCGTCGGCAGAGATATGAGGAATGATTACGGCCCGCATATTATCACTCTTCCTTAGACATCTTTTCAGTCTGTCTATCGTTCGGAGTACTTCTTTCATTCTAATCATACGATAATTTTATTCCCATTCGATTGTGGCAGGCGGTTTTGAACTGATATCGTAAACGACTCTGTTAATCCCCCTGACATTATTTATAATACGGTTAGATACCCGTGCAAGAAATTCGTAAGGCAAGTGGCACCAATCGGCAGTCATTCCGTCCGTAGACTCTACCGCCCGCAAGGCAACTACACTTTCATAGGTACGCTCATCCCCCATAACGCCGACACTTTGTACAGGCAATAACATGACGCCTGCCTGCCATACCTGATTGTATAATCCTTCTTCCTGAAGCATTGAAATGAATATGTGGTCGGCTTCCTGCAACAAGCGCACTTTTTCCGGAGTTATCTCTCCAAGTATACGAATAGCCAAGCCCGGCCCGGGGAACGGGTGTCTTTGCAGAAATTTATCCGCAAGTCCGAGACTTTTCCCCACTCTCCGCACTTCGTCTTTGAAAAGCAAACGCAAAGGTTCTACCAATTTTAGTTTCATGTAATCCGGCAATCCGCCTACGTTATGGTGCGATTTGATTGTCTGCGAAGGTCCGTTTACCGATAAGGATTCAATAACATCCGGATAAATTGTACCCTGTCCCAACCATTTGGCATCTTTGATTTTGGAGGCTTCCTGATCAAAAACATCGATAAAAGTACTACCGATAATTTTACGTTTCTTTTCCGGTTCAGTAACTCCTGCCAGACGACTGAGAAACAAGTCACCCGATTCGGAGCCAACGACATTCAATCCGAGTTCTTTGTAGTTTTCCAATACATTTTTGTATTCATCTTTGCGCAATAAACCATTATCTACGAAGATACAGGTTAATTTATTCCCTATCGCCCGATGAAGCAGCATTGCCGCTACCGTAGAGTCCACTCCTCCAGATAGTCCGAGTATAACCCGGTCATCACCTAATTTTTGCTTTAATTCTGTAACAGTCGTTTCTACAAAAGAGTCGGGCGTCCATTTTTGTTTGCACCCACAGATATTAACGACAAAGTTGCGTAATAAATGCGCTCCCTCTGTACTGTGATAGACTTCCGGATGAAACTGTATGCCGTAAGTTGTTTCGTTTTCTACTTTGAATGCGGCATTCTTAACATCTGCTGTACTTGCAATAATCCGGTAACCGGCAGGTAGTTTTTCGATGGTATCCCCATGCGACATCCATACTTGCGTATTTTCTCCTATACCGTCAAACAGCAAACTTTGTCTATCAATGTAAGTTAAGTTGGCACGCCCGTATTCCCGTTTGTTGGAGGCTTTTACTTCTCCTCCGAAATGGTGTGCCAGATACTGGGCTCCGAAGCATACTCCCAATAAGGGCAATTTCCCCTTTATAGCCGACAAGTCCGGCTGCGGTGCTTTTTCATCCCGCACGGAAAAAGGACTTCCCGACAGAATTACTCCTTTAACGGAGGAGTCAAGGACCGGATAATGGTTATAGGGATATATCTCGCAATATACGTTTAATTCGCGTACTCTTCTTGCTATTAACTGAGTATATTGCGATCCGAAATCCAGTATCAAAATCTTTTCCTGCATATTATTATATTCTTTTTAAATGACTTATTGGTATTTCTCCATTTTTAATCGATAGTCCGAGCCATAATTGACTATATAAAAACCATAGTTTTCTCTTCCGCAGTCTTCACAGGTCTTGAAGAAGCGGAAACGTGAAAATATCCCCTCTTTTTCATAAAAAGACACTGCATCCAACATCCGGTTTCCATATTTAGCAGCTAAAGGTATAAAATACAATCCTATATCATACGCTTTATTAGCCAACGGGTTCGGTTCTGTATAAAAATATTTACGATAGGTATCTCCAAAACGTTTACCGTTTTCACTCTGCGTATCAACATAACTATAGGCAAAGAGCTTTACATTCAGTTTAAAAAAAGTCTCATGGTCTACGGAAGTAAAGTTTTGCCATTCAGGGAAACCAAGTACAGTGATTTTAAATTCATCGGCAAAAGCAGACAATACAGGCAACATTTTGCTTACATCAGCCTCTTTGGAAGAGGGTAAAATGATTATGTTCTCTTGATCCGGATTTAATAACAGTTTAAATGTGTCAGACTGCTCTTCCTGAAAGTCCCATTTATAAAACTGGATAGCCTGTATCCTATTTATTCTGTCTGCAAAAAGTTTCTTTTCCGTCAGTTCCGACACTATTTGTTCGTCATTGAATTCCCCTCCCGTCCAGCTGATACTGATTATATTGGCCTTTTCGCTTTGAGCTGCAACCCAGGTAGCCATTTCTCCCGTCAATACGTTAAATGAAGGATTTACCTGCAAGAAATTGGGATAACGGCTGAAGTTTTCTCCTCTTGACGATAACGGATAAATTATGGGTATCGTCTTATTCATTAAGTTTTCCGCTATTATTTTGTATTCGGAAGCATAGACCGGTCCAATAATCAAATCGGGATTCAATTGATTGAGTTCTTCTGTAATCCGATACATTTTTGCTGTATTTTTTTCCGTATCATAGATGTGTAAATCTATTTTATATCCCTCTTTTTTCAAACTATCTACCGCCAGCAAAATTCCTTCATAAAAATAAAGGAATTGTTCCGATTTGCGCAGAATTTGTTTTTTTGTCTTCCCCGTTCCTAAACTATCTTGCAATTTATTCAGAGAGTTCAGATTCATATTTTCCACGGCATAGAAAGGAAGCAATAAGGCGACTTTCACATATTTATTGTCCGGAATAAAAGTATCGGAAATAAAATCCGGTTTTTCTTCGCGAACCGGAGTGGCATATATCGGTCCTTCTCCTGTCAAATAGAGCGTATCACTATCTATCGTCTGCTCTTCAACAAATTCCTGTCCGGATTCCTGTTCTGCTTCATGCTCTGTTTTATGTTCTGCAATGGATTTTTCTTTAGGTATGATTGTTTGTATTTCTTCCAAAGGTAAACGAACCAAATCGCCGATGTTCAATGTTCCTTGCACATACTGATCGTTATCTTTTAAAATTCGTTTAATTTTAACTCCGAAACGCCTGGATATGGAATAGAGGGTTTCTCCTTTTTCCACTTTATGGTAATAATATTTGGCATCTCGCTCGACAGTCGATTCCTGATATGGAATTTTCAATACATCAAATATACTAATGATATTGTCGTGTTTGTCATTCTCCTGTTTTACCGTTTCGATATTCACTCCGTAAGCCTTACAAATGGCAAAAAGCGTTTGTCCCTCTTCCACGACATGCAAGTAGTAACTTTTTCCTTTTATCACAACAATATCTGTTGATTTTTTTACGACCGGAGATTGTGCCGAAAGGATTCCGGATACGAGGAAGAAATATATAAATAATACAACTTTTACAATTCTGTTATTCATCGTTTATTCTATTCAACTTATAAGTGACAAAATTACAAAATAGAAGCGGAAAATTTAAAAATCTGAACTATTTTTGCGCACAATAATGATTTTCATAAAACCTAAAGCAATTATGGCGAAATTGTCTAAATATCCGAGATTAACTTTTTTCTTTTTAAATTTATTAGTTGCTGTTATTCTATTGTTTGTAGGCGGATATTTTGTTTTGTCCCGTCTGGATGTGTATACATCTCACGGAGAGTATATTTCCGTACCGGCTTTTCAATTATTATCGCCGGAAGAAGCCCAAGAGGTTGCTTCTGCACATCAACTGCGAGTGATGATTGTTGATTCTATCTATGATGACAGCGCAGAACCGGGTGTTGTTTTGGAACAATATCCCTTAAACGGCGCACATGTCAAAGAAAACCGCATGATTCGGCTAATCACCAATGCCCATTCACCTGAGCGAGTTCCTTTTCCTCAATTGAATAATGCCCCCTACCGTCAGACGTTGCAAACTTTACACAGCAAAGGATTCAAAATCGGACATATCAGTTATGCTCCGTCACAATTTAAGAATTTAGTACTAACATTACAGCTTCACGGAAAAGATATCGAACCGGGTACGTTAATTCAAAAGGGAAGCACCATTGATATTGTTCTCGGGGAAGGCAGAAGCAAAAACTTTGTCGCTATGCCCAAAGTACAAGGTTTGTTGTTAAATCAAGCTATCGGGAATCTGAAAGAAAATTACCTTAATATCGGAAAAATCATTCCGGATAATAGCATTAAAGGAACCCCAACTTCCATGGCCATTGTTTACAGGCAAAACCCAGATGCCCAACAACAGCCTCAAGTAAAGGCAGGAACCTATGTCAATCTATATATCACATTAGACAAGCAGAAGATTCAAGAGTTGGATTCTCTTCTCATCGTTACAGAATAATTTATGACAGAAGAATACGAGGATATTGACGATCTGGATTTCGATGATGAAAATCGGGAAGGTGAGCATGAGATGTATGAGCACCACCGCATAGAAGCCGACCGCGGTCAAATTCCCCTACGCATTGACAAATTCCTGATGAGTAAACTCCCCCATGCTTCCCGTACAAAAATTCAGGAGGCGGCTGAAGCGGGAAATATCCGAGTAAACGACAAATCCGTAAAGTCCAATTATAAGGTTAAACCTTATGATGTGGTTTCTATTGTGATGGCTTATCCGAAACGGGATTTTGAAATCACACCGGAAGACATTCCCCTCCATATAGTTTATGAGGATGAGCATTTGCTCGTCGTCAATAAAGAGGCTGGTATGGTGGTACATCCCGCTTTCGGACATTTCAACGGAACGTTGGTCAATGCTTTGGCATGGCATTTAAAGGATAATCCACTTTTTCAAGGAAATGATTTCCGCCCCGGATTAGTCCACCGCATTGACAAGGATACTTCAGGACTTTTGGTTATCGCCAAAACCGAAGAGGCAAAGTCCCATCTGGCTCTTCAATTTTTCAACAAGACGTCTGACCGTAAATATATCGCGGTGTGCTGGGGAAATCTGAAAGAAGATACCGATACAATAACGGGGCATATCGGCCGCCATCCGGTAAACCGGAAGACAATGGCCGTTTTTCCCGACGGCAGTCACGGGAAGCATGCTGTTACGCATTATAAAGTTATCGAGAAACTAGGCTATGTGAATGTCGTTGAGTGTATACTGGAAACAGGCCGTACCCATCAAATCCGAGCTCATTTCAAGCATATCGGACATCCTCTGTTCAATGATGCGGAATACGGTGGAAACGAGGTTTTAAAGGGCACTACTTTTTCTAAATATAAGCAGTTTGTTCACAATTGTTTTACGCTTTGTCCCCGCCAGGCATTACATGCCAAGACTCTCGGATTCATCCATCCCGCTACAGGGGAAAAAATGGATTTCGATTCTCCACTTCCACAAGATATGCAAGCGCTGATTGAAAAATGGCGTATCTACACTTCCGGCCGGGAAGATTTGATTTAGCATGTCAATGTAAGTCGAGGTATATCGGAAGGTGGTCGCTATAACCGCCCACATAACGAGGTCCCACAAAGGTGCGCCAGGGTTTATATCCGAAGTATGAACTATCTTCTTCCAAAAGGAATTTGGCTGCATAAGGAGTTAAATGTTTCTCCGCTTGAAACATATGTTTCCCGTTCAAGAGTATGCCAGAGACGATGATATGGTCTATTGTCTGCCATTCGCCTTTGTATTTATAACTTCCATGAGTTCCGTACAACAGATAGTAGCCAGTATTATACAATCCCGTATTTTCTATTTTACGGGCATCTGACCTCTTAGCTTTTAAAACTGTTTTCAGCGCAGGTCTGTCGGCTTTCCCATTAAAATCCCCCATTAATATTATAGCTGCCTTCGGATTTTGCCGTTGAATCGAATCTATGCAATTTTTAAGTGAAGAAGCCGCCAGTTTACGTTTCCACTCGCTTTGGCTCTCTCCCCCTGCCATGGAGGGAAAATGGCACACAAAAAAGTGAAACGTATCCCGACGTAATGAATCCGGCGTCGTTAGAATACCGGAAACATATAATATTTCACGTGTCCTAAAAGTCGTATCCTGCTCACTTTTCACCGGGATAACATTTTCCCTCAATATACGAAAACAGGCGCGTTTATATAAAAATGCCACATCTATCCCTCTACGATCGGAAGATTCCCGATGCGCTATACCATAATCTGCTTCTGCCAAGACTGTTTTTGTCGTCAAGTCATCCAAAACCCGCCTGTTTTCGATTTCACACAGCCCGACAAATGTCGGCATCTGCCCTTCTCCCGACGCATAAATGGCTCTGGATATTTTCTGTAATTTTTCCGTATATCGTGACTGTGTCCAATGCAACCGTCCTTCGGGCGTAAATTCCTCATCACGTTTACCAATATCATGACGGGTATCAAACAGATTTTCCACATTATAGCTGACCACCCGGTAACGCTCTTGTGCCAAAACACTGGAAAGCAAGCACCATCCGATACTCCCGATTAGTATGCACCTACGCAACATCACCTCTATTTGATTTTATTACATGCCTTCGCGTTCTTTTATTTTCACATAATCTCCCCACGACATGGTTTTATAGGTATCTGACCCAATGTAATCCAATATCATACGTCCCCGCCGCTTATCTACATAGAAATATAAACGCTCCATTAATTTACCTTCCATATCGAAGATATAGATACTGGGGACACGCAATACTTTATCGCTTAATGCTATTGCCAATTGATGCAGATTATTATTTGCCTGCCCGGCATTGCCAAACTTATGGGTCATAAATGTTATCGAGTCCTGAGACTGTACATCCAGATGCAATGAATAAAAATACCGCTGTGCCAATTCGGAAAAAGCGGAATCCGCAAATACCTCCCGTTCCATCATGCGGGAGGAGTTATTCCAGGATGCCGACATAAAAAGCAATATTTTCTTTTTCTCCTGTTTCTGTTTGTCATCCAAGTCTTTGAAGTCCGTCCAATAGTTTTTTACTACCTTATCATCCGGATTTTTGGCGGAAAAAACTTTCTCAAAATCAGATACAAAGTCATTAACATTGGAGGACATATAAGCATTCTCTATGAAATAGACGAGAAAAGCCTCCATCTTAAGTACTTCCAGGTATCCCGGTACGACCAGATTTACATTTTCTTTGCCATGCCAAAAAACAGTCGTTGGATAAGAGAGTTTCCCGTTCAACATTTCTATCGCCAAACTGCTTAGCGTACGAGAACCGTTTTGCACCGGCGCATACACTTTGTTTTGAAAATAGAGCGTATCCTTTCCCTCCGCATTTACTTTCACCGGATAAAAATACCGATTGACAAAACTGATTACGTCCGGATTGGCATAAGTTGTCTGATCCAGCCGCTTGCACCATCCACACCAATCCGTATAAAAATCAATTATTAATGGTTTGGGATTTTCCTGATACAATTTATCTGCTTCCGTCAGCGTCAACCAATGTATTTTTTCTTCCTGTGCCGAAAGGGAAGCGCACCACACTATTGCCAATAAGAGAATTCGTATTTTCATATATTTTTCATTTAGTTCCAAAAACGCAGTACATCATTGACATTCGCTAAAATAAACAATGCCAATAAAAAGAGCATTCCCGTTATCTGGGCATACTCTAAAAATTTCATTCCGGGTTTACGTCCCGTTATAACCTCATATAGTAAAAACAACACATGTCCTCCATCAAGAGCCGGAACAGGCAATACATTTACTACCGCCAGCATAATGGAAAGAAATGCGGTAAGTTCCCAAAAAGCCTGCCAGTTCCATACACCGGGAAATATATTTCCGATTGAAATCATTCCCCCGACAGATTTATATGCTTTAACCTGGGGAGTAAAGAGCAGTTTCAATTGCTTCAGATAAGAAGACAATGTCCCTACTCCTTTTTTTATTCCGGCGGGTATCGCTTCCGAGAAAGAATAATTCCTTGTCACATATTCAAGTTGCTCCATATTGACAAAAGAAACGCCTAATTTCCCGTCACTTCCCAACTGTACCGGAATTTTCAAAGTATCCTGCAAACGCAATACCGTTAATTCTATCTGTTTCCCTTTGGCTGCATCCAATTCGCTGATAAATTCATCATAAAAACGCGGGGTTACTTCATTTATCTTCAATATCCTGTCATGAGCCCGGACTCCGGCATCATACGCCGCCGAATAATCTGCAAATCCGTTAATATACACACTATCCATTAACCAACGGGGAGCCACCAAAGAAGCTGCCCGGAAATTCCTCTCAGAAGAGATATGAACCAATTCCGCCACCAATGATTCAGGTATCGGCAAGATTATCAACTCTCCTTCGCGCTCTATTTCCATATACCGGGGATTGTTTAAAAGAATATCCGGAACGATATCAAAGAAGTCATCGATTTTCTTTCCATCCAATGAAATGATTTTATCTCCGTTCCGAAGTCCCATGTTTTTAAACACTAATTCCGAAACAACCCCATGTTTTACGTTTCCGGCAGGCAAATATGTCTCACCCCATACCTGCAACACCATAATAAAGATAAGAAATGCCAATATCACATTGACCAATACCCCTCCCAACATAATCAACAGGCGTTGCCAAGCCGGTTTTGAACGGAATTCCCAATCCTGGGGCGGATTCTTCATCTGTTCCGTATCCATCGATTCATCTATCATTCCGGCAATTTTCACATATCCACCCAAAGGTAACCAACCGATACCGTATTCTGTTTCTCCTTTCTTGAATTTAAACAAAGAAAAAAACGGATTGAAGAAGAGATAAAATTTCTCTACCCGAGTTTTAAACAGTTTGGCAAAAAGGAAATGGCCGAACTCATGAAATACAACCAATATGGAAAGGCTCAATACAAGTTGAAGTATTTTTGTCAATATATCCATCGTTTTACTCCTTGCTATTTAATTTTTTCCACCCATTCTTCCGCTACCTTCCGGCTTTCCTTATCCGTTTCTACATAATCATCCAAGGAAGGATGCTTTATAAAATTCACTGTTTCCATCGTCTTTTCTATTACTTCCGGCATGGCAGTAAAAGAGAGGCGTTCCTGCAAGAAGGCTTCCACGGCAATTTCATTCGCCGCATTCAAAATACAGGAACTGTTTCCTCCTTGCAACATGGAGTCGTATGCCAGTTGTAAATTACGAAATGTTTTCCGGTCGGGCTCTTCAAAAGTAAGAGAAGTATATTGTGAAAAATCTACTCTTCCGAAGGCGGATTTGGGGCGATCGGGATAGGTCAGTGCATATTGTATCGGCAATCGCATATCAGGAACGCCAAGCTGGGCTTTTATACTTCCGTCAGCAAACTGTACCATAGAATGAATAATGGATTGCGGATGGATAATAGGCTGTATTTGTTCCGGCTTGACACCAAACAGCCATTTGGCTTCTATCATCTCAAATCCCTTGTTCATCATCGAAGCCGAATCGATGGTAACCTTCGCTCCCATATTCCAGTTCGGATGCTTCAACGCCTGCCGGGGCGTCACGTGCTTCAACTCTTCGTAAGTCTTTCCCCGGAAAGGGCCTCCGGAAGCCGTCAATATTATCTTTTCTATAGGATTACCGCTTTCTCCCGTCAAGCACTGAAATATGGCCGAATGTTCGGAGTCCACGGGCAGAATAGCCGTGTTATGCCGGGTCACCAATTCATTTATCAATTCTCCGGCGACCACGAGTGTTTCTTTATTCGCCAAAGCAATCACCTTACCCGCTTTGATAGCGTTTACGGTAGGCAGCAATCCGCTATACCCGACAGTTGCCGTTACCACAACATCGACCGTACCGAAAGCAACGATTTGAGCTAAAGCCTCTTTACCGGCAAACACTTTAATGTCTTCATCCTTTAATGCCTCTTTTAGTTCCGCATACTTCCCTTCGTTACCGATGACCACTGCATTCGGCTTGAATTTCAACGCCTGCTCTATCAATAGCGCCACATTATTATTCGCCGTCAAGACTTCTACCGTAAAAAGTTCCGGATGTGCCTCTATTACCTGAAGAGTCTGGGTTCCAATCGAACCAGTGGAACCAAGTATCGCTATATTTTTCGCCATAAACTATTTAAACTGAATAAACTGTTCCGGATCCAACGGATTACCCGCACGCCATAACTCCAGATGCAAGTGAGGTCCCGTTGTCTCCTCGCCGGTATTTCCCACCACGGCAATTGTTTCCCCAACACGCACATAATCCCCTTGTTTCTTCAATAAGGTGGAATTATGCTTATAAACGGAGACCAAATTGTTGGCATGTTGTAGCTGAATGACATAACCTGTTTTTATCGTCCAGTCCGTAAAAATGACCACCCCATCCATCACGGCATTCACTTTGGCACTTGCTTTGGCCACTAAGTCAGTACCGTAATGCCCGACTTTTTCATCAAAGCTACGCGTAACGATTCCTGCTATGGGCGGGAAAAAATGGAAAAAACCACCACTCTCACTTTTAGGCTGGTCTACCGTCAAATTAAAACGTTCTTTTTCCTCTATTGCCGATCTGAAAGCAGTTTCTTCCTGTGTGATATTAAACTGTATGGTATCATAATTTCCCCGTACAAAATGCTGTTGGTGCTGCACTTGTCCTTCATCCTCTCCCCGAAGCACCAATTGAATGGATTTCAAGAAATTATCCCGCTTTTTCAACTCTACTTCCAGCGAATCCACCCGCAAAGCATGTTCGGTAATCACATGACGCATATTCCCATCAGGAAACCCGGGAATAAATTCCTTCAATCCGGTAAAAGCAATCAGCAATGTTGTCAACGATACCAAAATAACGGCCAACATACACAACACAATCAAAACATGTAAACGGGAAAGTTTCATTCTGAAAACCTCCTCATAGGTGGCCTCATTCTGAATAGAAAGTTTATATCTATTTTTCAGTTTACCCCAGAAACCTACTTTTTTCTTTTTCGTCATACCCTCATTTTTAGCCTTCAAAATTAGCACAACAAATTGAAAAAACGAAAACTATTTCAATTCTTTTGCAAGGGCAGACAGTCGTTCGGGTATTGGAATACTTTCAAATTAAAATGAGGAATAATCGCCAGCACATGGTCGAAAATATCGGATTGTATCTTTTCATAAGAGACCCATTCCTGTTTAGCGGAAAAGCAGTAGATTTCTATCGGTATTCCGGTAGCTGTCGGTTGCAACTGCCTTACCATGTGCGTCATATCCTTGTTTATATTCGGGTTAGCATTCAACCACAGTTCCATATATTGCCGGAAGACACCCAGATTGGTTAATTTCCGCTCATCAATGAAGTTATTCTTATCTTTATTGTAATTTCCCAGGGTCTCCTCCATTTGCCCGATATAATCCCGGAGAAAAAGCGAATTACGAAATACCTCTATTTCCTCCTCACTCAAAAAATGCACCGTGCCGATGTCTATATTCACATAACGTTCTATACGCCGTCCGGCGGATTCCTGCATGCCCCGCCAATTAATAAAAGACTGCGATACCATCTGATACGTGGGTATGGTGGAAATCGTCATATCCCAGTTCCGCACTTTAACCGTATAGAGATTAATTTCCAGCACCGTCCCGTTAGCGTGATTGTTCGGCATGACTATCCAATCCCCTATCCGCACCATCTTATTGGCTATCAATTGTACCCCGGCGACAAAGCCCAGTATCGAATCCCGGAAAACCAATAACACAACGGCAGCAAACGCCCCCACTCCGACCAACAGATGTTCCGGCGATTTATTTACCAGAATACTTATAATCAGAATAGAAACCACTGTATATATAAATACTTTAAACACCTGAATAAAAACGGTTATAGGACGATTTTTCGCCACCGGGTAGCTGTCATAAATCCGATTGATAATCTCCAGTAAGGAAAACAATATGACCATACAGACAAGGACAAGCCATATATCCAGGAACCGCCGCACAATATCAGCATATTCCCAGCGTGTTAATTTGGATAACAATACATAACACGCCACCGGTGCCACCAGATACGACAGTTTACTGAAAAAACGCTGCTGATAAAACGCCTCATGCCATTTGTTGGGCTTTTTTTGCATTATTTTCCAAATCAGCAGCGAAAGCCATCTCCGCAATACCCATGTCACCAGAAAGGCTATCAGGAGAATCATGACAAATTCACCCAATATTGTTGCCGTAGCTTCCGCATGCTCTCCCCGGACAGGAACTCCCAGAGAACGTAAAATACCGACAAAGTCCATAATTCATACGATATAAAACAACTGATACGTAAACGGCGCAGGCAATGTTTATTTTTATTTATAGCGTGGTTTTTTATCCTTTTTTAATATCTTTACCACGCATAAGCAAAAAATCAAAATAAAACATATTAAACCATGGAAAACAAACTAAACAATATTTGCAAACAATTCCGGCTGGAAGGCACAATCTTATCCGTAAAACCGCTCGGCGAAGGATTCATCAACGACACTTTACTTATCACGACCTCGGAGGCGACCGCCCCCAACTATATTCTGCAACGGAAGAATAAAAATATATTTCAGGACATACCTGCCATGATGGACAACATCTATCGGGTAACCACGCACCTGAAAGAAAAAATCATTGCAGCAGGCGGAGACCCCATGCGGGAAGCCATGACCATTATTCCGACCCACGACGGTAAATTCTACTATCAGGACGAAGATGGCGAATATTGGGCTGTATGCGTATTCATCGACAATACCATCGCTTACCAGAAGGCCGACACTCCCGAACTTGCCTATCAGGGCGGAAAAGGTATCGGAAAGTTCCAGTCCATGCTGTCCGATTTCAAAGAACCGTTGGCTGACATCCTGCCCGGCTTCCACAATATCCGCTACCGTTTCAAACAATGGGACGAAACATTGGCGAAAGACCCCGTAGGACGGAAAGCTGCCGTTGCTACCGAAATTCAATGGATAGAAAGCCGCCGGGAAGAAATGTTGCACTTCTGGGAATTGGTTGAAAAAGGCACCATCCCGACACGTGTTACCCACAACGATACCAAAATCAACAATATCCTGTTTGACAAACAGGGCAATGTTCTCTGTGTTATCGACCTCGATACCGTATTGAGCAGCACTTGCCTGAATGACTACGGAGACGCCATGCGTTCCTATACCAACACAGGACTGGAAGACGACGAGAATCTGGACAACGTATCCATGAATATGGATATTTTCCGGGGATATACCCAGGGCTATCTGTCCGAAACAGCCAGTTTCCTTAACCAAAGCGAAATCGACTACCTGGCTTTCTCTGCCAAATATATCACCTACGAACAGGTATTACGCTTCCTCATGGATTACATCGACGGAGACCACTATTACAAAGTGAAAAGCAAAGAGCACAACCTCGTTCGCGCACGGGCACAATACAAGCTTCTGCAAAGCATGGAAGCGCAATATACCCAAATGTGCGAGGTAGTCAAAGAAGAAATCAAGAAAAGAAAATAATTTCATGTATTCTATACCCTACCTACCCGAATTATCTTCCTCCTGCATGCAAGAGGAAGATAATTTATTTGATACCCTTCCCGCACAACCTGTCGCATGCAACAACTGGGAGAAAGAGTTTCCCTATGCGCCCCAGGTGAGTTTCCGGATAGCCCACAACAACGAAGCCGTATTCATCCGGTTCGATGTCAGGGAAAACTATACCATGGCAAAAGTAACGGAAGACAACGGCGAAGTATGGACAGACTCTTGTGTCGAATTCTTTTTGGCACTGGACGACACCGGTTACTATAATTTCGAGTTCTCCTGCATCGGGAAAGCTCTGGCGGGATTCCGGAAAGAGCGGCACAACGCTACCCACGGCACGCCGGAAGTCATGCACACCATCAAGCGCCATTCTTCTCTCGGCAACAAAAATTTCGACGAACGCACCGGCGACAACTGCTGGTCGCTGACCGTCGCCATTCCCGCTACCGCCCTGTTCAAACATAAAATCCGGCAATTCGGCGGACTTAAAGCAACTGCCAACGTATACAAATGCGGAGACCATTTGAGCAAACCTCATTTCCTCTCCTGGCAGCCCATTGACACGCCTGCCCCCAATTTTCACGTTCCGGCATTTTTTACGGAAGTAGAATTTCAAAAATAATACCCATGAAAGACAATCTCTATCTCGGTCTGGCTACCGGCATCCTGGCTCCTTTTTTAGTCATTGTTTTATTCTACCTTTTCCGCTTCACGTACCTGACTCCGGGTGAATTTATCCGGCAGGCATTGGTGCTGAAAGTATATCTGAAAATCATCGCCATCGGTGTTTTCTTTGCCGATTTGGGTATCTTTTACCTGTTCCTGCGGGAGAAAAAAAATAACGCCGCAAAGGGCGTTATTTTGGCAGTCTTTGTATTTTTCTTTTTGATGCTCCTTTTTTCTTTCTTTTAATTCACCTCCTCGTATTCCGCATCTTCTATTTCGGCATTATCGGCGCCCCGGTGCTGATGCTCCTCTGTATCATGCAATTTGCGCAACTTATTAATCTGGTACTGGCTGATTAAATCCGTAATGCCGTAAAAGATAGCTGTGCATCCCAGGATAATCACCACGTAAGCGGCACTTCCCCAAGGCTTGAAGATAACCACCAACCCCGCCAGCAATATCACTACCGGATAAAGATAATTGACGGAAGCCACTTTTCCCAGTTGCCTTGCCATGGAGAGCGTCGCCAACTGTGCCGTCCCCGCCAGCAATAACACGCATCCCAACAGAAACATCAACACCGTTGTAAAAAACAGGGGTATCGAAATCAACAGCACGCCCAATAGGATACTTCCCAGCCCATTCAACGGCACCACGCCGCCGGCATGCTCCGCCAGCTGCTGCTGACGATAAGAAATAAGCAACGACATCACGCCGCTCAATAAAAACAGGAACCCGATAAACATCACCAGTGACTTCAATGCCACATCCGGCCAGGCAACCAAAACAATCCCGACGGCAATCGAAATCAGCGCCCGATAGATAACATTCCGGAAAGTCGTTTTACTATAAATTATTCTCATATCTTTTTAATATTACCCGGAATCCTCCGGAATTGACCCAACGAAATTAAGAATTTTTTCACAAAAAGCGATATTCGACGTTGAGGAAATAGACTATGCCGCCCGCTTCTCTGAATCGGAACGGCTTATGTACGGTCTCCGCAACGAAATACTATATATCGTAAGAAAAAAATAAAGGGGGAAAAATTCCCCCTTTTTCAATGATTGCCGGACGATGTCATCATCCCATCTTTTTGCATAGTTCCGCCAATAGCTCCGGAGTGGGAAGCAAGGCGGCGGAGCGGTATTGGAAGTGGTTGGTGAAAAGCACCAGCGTTCCCCGCAGGTTGGTTTCCTGGAGGGCGGAATGGCTTACGCGGTCGGGGTGGTCGATAAGGCCGGTGATGCGGAGCAGTTCGCCGCAGGACAGGTGCTCGAAACCTTCCACCCGCTCAAAGCGGTAGCCCATCCAAATATTGGCGTCCGCTGTCGCCTCCTTGCCCCAGAAGCACCACGAGCCGCGGTTTTTCACCATAATCAGCCGCGGGCGCACCACCTGTTCTATGAACAACTGGGTTATCCGCAGGTTATTTGCCACCAATTGCAGCCCCTGCGGGTCTTTGCAGAACTTCCACACCGCCTGCTGGTTCGTTTTCCGGATATTGAGCAAATCCAGGTAGGCGACTTCCCGCCGGAACTCCGCGGGGAACAGCTTGTCGAACGTCGTGAAATAACGGTCTTTTCCGCCCTTGACCACCGCCTGATAGTCGTATCGTGAAACATACTCCTTGCATGCCGGGTCGCCCTTCCGGGACGACGGGTTCATTCCCGTCACCAAGATGCGGTGCGCTTCCTTGATTTCCGAATAGCAAATACCCCGCTCCAGAATCTTGTTCAACTCCTTCGTAACCATCTGTCCGCGGTATGCCGCCCAAAGATCCAGTAATGGCTGTTCCATAGTTTTATTTCTTTATTAATTGAATAGTGATAGAATTACCGTTATATGTCCATTGTTTGCGATATGGCAGGTCTGCAGAGTTATAGCTTTCACCAGACCAAACTGTAAGCGGGAAAATGGTTCCATCTCCAGGATTAGTTTCGCACAGTAACATTTCCAATGCTGTGTTGTTGCTTACATCTAACGATGTGAGTTGATTGTTTTCGCAAGTTAAAGAATTTAATGCCGTACAACTGTTTACCTCCAACAATGTGAGTTGATTGTTGTAGCAGGCCAAGTATGTCAATGCCGTACAACCGCTCACATCCAACGACGTAAGTTGATTCTCTTCGCAGTCTAGCCTTGTCAATGCTGTGTTCTTACTTACATCCAACGATGAGAGTTGGTTGTTAAAGCAGCCTAGATTTGTTAAGGACGTGTTCTTGCTCACATCCAACGATGAGAGTTGGTTATTAGAGCAGCCTAGATTTGTTAAGGACGTGTTCTTGCTCACATCCAACGATGAGAGTTGGTTTCCTCCGCAGCTTAGATTTGTCAATGCTGTGTTGTTGCTTACATCCAACGATGAGAGTTGGTTGTTAGAGCACCACAGCTCTGTTAATGCCGTACAACTACTCACATCCAACGACGTGAGTTGGTTATCATCGCTGTGCAGCTCTGTCAATGACGTACAACCACTCACATTCAATGACATGAGTTGGTTGCGCAGGCACCATAGAGTTGTCAATGCTGTACAACTGCTTACATCCAATGACGTGAGTTGGGTATCAGTGAAGGCTAGCCCTGTCAATGCAGTACAACCACTCACATTCAACGAAGTGAGTTGGGAGTAACCGCATTGTAGCTCTGTCAATGCCGTACAGGCACTTACATCCAATGACATGAGTGGGTTATAAACGCAGTTCAGATTTGTCAATGCAGTGTTCTTACTTACATCCAATGACATGAGTGGGTTATAAACGCAGTTCAGATTTGTCAATGCAGTGTTCTTACTTACATCCAACGACGTGAGTTGGTTACCACCGCAGTCTAGCCTTGTCAAGGCAGTGTTCTTACTTACATCCAACGACGTGAGTTGGTTATCAACGCAGTACAGATTTGTCAATGCCGTACAACTACTTACATCCAACGACGTGAGTTGATTTTTATTGCAGTACAGACTTGTCAAGGCCGTACAACCGCTCACATTCAATGAAGTGAGTTGGGTATTACCACATTGTAGCCTTGTCAAGGCCGTATTCTTACTTACATCCAACACCGTGAGTTGGTTGTTATCGCATTGTAGCTCTGTCAATGCCGTGTTGTTGCTTACATCTAACGTCGTGAATTGGTTATTAGCGCAGACTAGCTGTGTCAATGCCGTACAATTGCTTACATTCAACGACGTGAGAGGAGTGTCATAGCTGTGCAGAAATGTCAATGCCGTGCAACCACTTATATTCAATGATGTGAGTTGGGTGTTATTACAGCATTGTAAATACTCCAATGCCGCACAACCGCTTACATCTAATGTTGTGAGTTGAGTATTATAATTGCAATACAACTTTGTCAATGCTGTATTATTGCTTACATCCAATGACGTAAGCGAAGTAGTATAGATTCCCAGCTCTGTCAATGCAGTAAAATATTCTATTCCTCGTAAAGACGTGAGAGGAAGAGGGGTATCTTCCGTGTCACTATAAATAGAGAGGTCTGTTATTTTATTTACCTCTCCCAATGTGATATGGGTGGCATCGGGGATATAGCCTTTTTCCTGCAATACTTTGGCAAATTCCGGGTCAAACTTATCCGTAATGTCCGTATCGTTTGATAGTTGCCGTATGCGCAACGTGTCTGTCAGTCCGCTGTTCCGGTCTTTGACAATGACCACGGCCCAACGCTCATCCGGCCGGTCATTTTCGGCAATAAGGAATTTAAGGATGTCCGTACGTAACGTCCGTGTTTCCGGCGGGCAGGAAATCCATCCGCTCACACTGTCGGGAATTACGACGTCGTATTCGATATTAGTTGTCAGTTCGACGCTGATTGTTTCGCCTTCTGCTGCCACCTCAAACTCTTTTTCACTTAAAACCAACGTATTTTCAGGAGACTGCCGGACGTAGACCGTATCGGAGAGTGTGCCATTTTTATCCTGTACGGCTATCTTGGCACTGCGGAGGACGCCGGAGGTGTTTTCATCGATGTGAAACAGCAGACGGTCTACGCGGCTGGCTCTCGTTTCCACCCGACTAATCCACGAAATGTCATCTCCCACGATGCTGACTTCATAATCTACATTGGTTTTCAGTTCTACCGTAATCATGGTATCCTTTGCCGGCAGGTTGTATTTCGTTTGCGTCAGCACCAACCGGTCTTTCTGTGCCTGAAAGATGCGGACAGTGTCCTGAAAAGAAGCGGCGGAGAAGACAATGAAACCCGTCCGGGAGTCGTCCTCTTCATTCTCGGCGATAAGGAAACGGTATGTCGTGTCGCTGACCTCCGACCGCGTTTCCGGTGCCGGCTGTATCCAGGAGTTACAAAATTCGGGGATAACTACTTCGTATCTCACGTTGCTTCTCACCTTGATGGCCAAATCACCTCCCCCTTGCGGCACCTCGAATTTCGCTTTGTCGGGGATAATGGCGTCCTTGCCTTTCTGCGTCACGCCCAACACCTGCGTCTTGTCACCCGCTTTCACCGTCAGGTTCATATTACGGTCTTCCAATTCCCCGTAAGTTTGGGAAGTGACCGTCACCGTCCGGTTGCCCGTTCCGGAAGTAACATCCGTCGTACACCATTCGCTCTCGTTGGTAATCGTCCACTCCGCATTGCTTGTAATGGTGAACGTCTTCTGTCCGCCTTCCGCATCAAAAACCAAATCCGCGTCAGACAATTCCAGGGTGACAGTAACCGGAGTCACCGGTACATCCGGTTCGTCGGGGGTTTCTATGCTTGAGTCTTTACCACACCCCGTTCCTATCCATAAAAGCAATGGCAGGAAAATCAAAAAATAAACATGTTTCATAGCTAAAAATTAATAGTGATTGTATATACTGTACATGATAACATCGGTCTATCGGTCAGTAAAGGGAGCCTTTACTGCATTGTAAAGGCTCCCTCTATAAGACGGTATAGGCTATCCCTCCTGTGCCGCTTCGGGCACGGCCACATTCAACACTTTTCTGAAACGCACGGTACGCGGCTCTTTCGTCAGCACACTTCCCTGGCTGTACTGGGTCGTCACCTCCAGCCAGTAGTCGCCGGGTTGCAGAGCGGGAATACGGAATTGCAGCTGCGACGGATTGTTTACCGTCAGCCGCCGTATTTCCACAGGGGTTTCCGTACCGTCATCCACCCGCACAAACCGTATGCCAACCCCCTCTTTATCACCGTCCACCCGCAGGCAACGTCCTTTCACAATCAAATCCTCCTGCGGCGTAATCACACCATTCACCTCTCCCGTCCAGTGGTCGGTAACGGTGGAAACAGCCGGGCCGGTCTCCGCCAGCCCCAGTACTTCCACACCGACAGCCTTCAGGCCTTCCCGCAGAGAAGCGGAAAGTTGGAAATTAACGCCCACTTTGTGTTTCGTGTCGTCAAATGTATCGTCTTTGCCATACCACGTGCCGCTCACCGAAGGATAGGCATAAAAAACGCCGGTACCGACAGACGTACCGGCAAGCAGCGCATTCCGGATAATACGGTCTCCCCGGTTCAGAATATCGACAAGGGTTTCAAGTTTAAACTCCGTCCCCTCGGCTTGCAGCGCCTTGGCGACATCCTCCGTTGTAAACATTTTGCTTGATTTCACCTGAAAATAAAAATCGTTCGGGTCTTCCGTTACGGCATTATCCTGTAACCAACCGGACCAAAAGGAAGTTTTTTTTGTCATAGTCTTTAATTTTTAATGATGAATAAATAAACGTACTTCCATTTTATAAACCTCCTTCCTTAGGAAATACGGGGTTTTCGAGAAACTCCGCCCAAAAAAACGTAGGTTTAAATGGACGGAGTTTTGCGAAACAGGGAAAAAAATTATCGTTTTGAGTATGAAGACTTTGACACGTTTAAAAAATTGTTAATTTTGCGAAACTCTTCGCTTATTTAAACCTACCCTTTTTTTGGTCATGTATTCCACTTAAAAACAACCAGTTATAAGCAGTATTAACCATTTTCACAGATGGCTATTTTACACCCATAAAAAAAGAGCCGGTGTTACCACCGGCTCTTTTATCTATACGCTCTTCCCTACTTATTTTATCAAATCCACGCTTCTCTTCACAAAGTTATTAAGAGCTTCCCCCTTCAACAGACCGTTCGCCAACAAGGCCAGGTCTATCAACTGACCGACAATCTTGTTGCCCTTACCGTATTCCTCCAACAATCCCTCTTTCTGCTTCTTCAATTCATCCAGTTTCTCCCGGTAATCTTTCAACCGGTCTTTGTCTACTTGCGGAATCTCTTCGTCTTTCTTGCCCTTATTTAATTCGTCCAACTCGGTCTTCTTTCCCTCCACTTCCTTTATCTCAAAATTAATCGGCTCCAGTTTGGCGGTCATTTCGCTCTTCTCGTTCTCCAATACCCCTTTCACCAACTTGTGGTCCGTATTCACCACCAAAGTATACTGGTCACCCATGGCTCCGTAAAATCCCATACCGCCATTCATTGCCGCCATCTCTTTCATACGGCGCATAAATTCGGAACGGGTCACCACCACCGGGTCACCGTCTGCTCCCAATGCCTCGAAATTAACGAAGAACATGCCTCCCTCTTTCGGCAATTGGGAAGAGAATACCGGTCGCAACTCCTCCTGTTCCGCCTCACTCAAATCCGTGCCGCGTACTTCCTCCTTCTGTATCAGTTTCTCCAACACATCCGAATCCACACGCAAATATTTGTGATCCGCATGTTTCTGCTCCAGATAATTGATGAAATGGGTATCAAGCTGCCCGTCCATCAACAGCACGTTATAGCCTTTCGCCTTCGCCCGCTCGATGTAACTGAACTGCTCCGTCGCATCCGTCGCGTACAAAGACACGATATTCTTATCCTTGTCCGTCTGGTTGGTATTCACCAGATTGTCGTACTCATCAAAAGTGAAATATTTGCCGTCCGTATCCTTAAACAGGAAAATAGTATTTGCACGCTCCGCAAACTTCTCATCCGTCAGCATACCGTATTGGATGAAAATCTTCAAATCATCCCATTTCTTCTCGTAATCCTCCCGGGTGGAAGAAAAAATATCGCTCAAGCTGTCAGCCACCTTCTTGGTAATATGGTTGGAAATCTTCTTGACATTCCGGTCGCTCTGCAAATACGAACGCGATACATTCAGCGGAATATCCGGCGAATCAATCACCCCGTGCAGCAATGTCAGGTACTCCGGCACAATTCCTTCCACAGAATCCGTCACATACACCTGGTTGCTGTACAACTGTATCTTATTCTTCTGTATCTCGAACTTATTGTTGATTTTCGGGAAATAAAGGATTCCGGTAAGATTGAACGGATAATCCACATTCAGATGGATATGGAACAACGGGTCTTCCGCCATCGGATACAACTGATGATAGAAATTCAGGTAATCCTCCTCCTTCAAATCGGAAGGCTTGCGGGTCCATGCCGGATTCACATCATTGATTACATTGTCCTCATCCGTATCCACCTGCTTGCCGTCTTTCCACTCCTTTTTCTTTCCGAACACAATCTCTACCGGCAGGAATTTGCAGTATTTATTCAGCAGTTCGCTAATCTTGTTCTCCTCCAAAAACTCTTTGTCCTCCTCGTTGATGTGCATCACAATGTCCGTTCCCCGCTCCTCTTTTTCCACATCTTCCAACGAGTATTCCGGGTCACCGCTGCAACTCCATTTCACAGGCTGCGCACCCTCTTTGTAAGAACGGGTGACAATATCCACCCGGCTGCTCACCATGAAAGCGGAATAGAATCCCAAACCGAAATGGCCTATAATCGTAGCGGCATCATCCTTGTGCTTTTCCAAAAACTCCTCGGCACCGGAAAAAGCAATCTGATTGATGTACTTTTCCACCTCTTCCCTAGTCATACCGATACCCCGGTCGGAAATCGTCAAAGTACCTGCCTCTTTGTCAGCCTTCACCCGAATCTTCACATCGCCCAATTCCCCTTTGAACTCGCCGCCGGAAGCCAGCACTTTCAGTTTCTGCGTGGCATCCACTGCATTCGACACAATTTCCCGCAAGAAAATATCGTGGTCGGAATAAAGAAACTTCTTGATAATCGGGAATAAATCTTTTGTTGAAACACCAATTTTACCTGTTGTCATATCGTTATGTTTTTATATTTTAAACGTACTGTATATAAACTACGACACTCTCCCGACAATTGTTGTGCCAAAAGAAAAATACTGCCATAATGGCACTACATCTCTTCCATCAATAGCTCCAGCGCCTTCACCGCCGCCTTGGCGATATTCCTCTCCCGTACAGACGAAAAAACAAACTTCCGGGCAATCGTCCGGTCGGGCATCGCCACACCAATCCATACCGTTCCCACCGGTTTCTCCTCCGTACCGCCACCGGGTCCCGCAATACCGGAAGTCGCCACGGCACAGTCGGCACCCGTCACACGTCTCACCCCTTCCGCCATCTGCCTGACAACCGTTTCGCTTACCGCTCCATACGTCTCTATATCTTTCGCATCCACTCCCAACACTCCGGCCTTTACCTCATTGGAATAAGCCACCACACTCCCTTTGAAATAATCCGAACAACCCGCCACCTGTGTAATCAGATGGGCGATATAGCCCCCCGTGCAACTCTCCGCCGTCGCCACCGTCAAGCCTTTTTCCCGCATAACCCGCCCGAAGCGCTTCTCTATATTCTCTTCTTCTCCTTCATTATAATGCAAGCCCTGCAAAGCCTCTTTCAACGTCCCGTAATAGGTATCCAGCAATCCCATCGCCTCGCCTTTGGCAGTCACCCGCAATTTCACCCAACCGGGAGAAGGCAAATAAGCCAGCCCTATCCCCTGCGGCAAGGCATCCTCCCATGCTTCCAGGTGTTCCGCCAATTCCGACTCCGGAATATCATACACCCGCAACATCCGGTACGCCACCTGCAAACGGGGGTATTTTTTCTGTAAATCGGGCACAACATACGTCGTCATCAAATGTTCCATCTCAAAAGGAACACCCGGCATGGAAATCAACTCCTTCCCCTCCCGTTCAAACCACATGCCCGACGCCGTCCCCTTAAAATTCCGCAATATCCGGCAATTATCCGGCAAAACAGCCTGCCCTCTATTATTCTCATTCAAAGCAATACCCCGCCCTTTCAGTAACTCCTTCAACCATTCCATCGCCTCCTCGTTAAACACCAGCCGGCACCCGAAATATTCCGCCAATACCTTCTTCGTTACATCATCCTTCGTCGGCCCCAATCCCCCCGTCACCAACACCAAATCCGCCACGCGCATCGCATGGTCCACCGCTTTCCATATCTCCTCATGTTTATCCGACACCGTCAGCATCTCCACCACTTCCACGCCTATTCCCGTGAGGCAATTCGCCATATAGCGGGAATTGGTATCCAGAATCTGTCCGAGCAAAATCTCGTCCCCGATTGTAATAATAACTGCATACATCTGTCTTATCTTTTTAATATCATCATCCTATTGGTCTTCATACTCCAACCCGACATTATCCACCCAGAACTTACTGTCCGTATTGCCGATATACGCGCCCCCGTTACTGGACGACATGCGCAATACAATGTGCGTAGGCTCTTCTTCTGCATCCGCCCATCCCGACTCCTGTATCGGCACCATCTGCCCCTTGCTGTTACGGGTATAATAGGCATGCTCCCCATTCACCAGTCCCATATACGGCTCGAAATCCTCTTCCCGGCTTATATCGCCGTAACGGAGTTTCAACCGATGCCCGTTCTGCCACTCCTCCTGCGACTTGTCGAAACGCTCCCAACCGGTAGCCACCCGCTTGGCATATACATTCCCAGCCTCATCTTCCCAGCGCTTCTGCAATAACACGGACGTCTCCGCCATATCCGACTCCGCCCGCACTTCCGAACGGCCAAAGCCCGGAACATACCGGCATTGCCCCCCTGTAATGACTTTATAATCGTACACCAACGCTACCGGCCGGCCGGTAAACTCTATGCCGGATACCAATTTCGACTGCGGATTCTTCGTATCCTTTACAGGTTCCACCATTTCCCCCAGAAATATCGTCCCGCTCGCCAATACCCGAATGTTGAACAAACCCAACACTTTGCAGTGTTCCAGACGGGTTTCCAAACGGGCACAATAACCCTCACCCCGTTTCTCCGGAAATACGGTAAGACTGGTTTTCACCACCCCGCTCACCTTCGCCAACACCGAAGAGGTCGCCCACGGGGATTCCGTACTCTTATAAGGGACATTCCCCTTTAACGTATCTCCTTCCGTCACTTCGTAAAGATATTTCGTATCTCCCCCTATGATTAAGGACTCTTTTATTTCCCGGACCATCCATTTATCTAATTCCCCGTATTTCAACAACTCTACCCGTCTGTGCTGCGCATACAGTGAACAACACGCCAAACAACATACGACACTAAAAATTCTCCGTTTCACTAAACCGTTTAATCGTCTCATTTTTCCGATATTTTTTCATTTTCTAAAAGCATACGAGAATATTACAAAAATAATGCCAAAAAAAAATTAAATAATCTTTTTTATATCTTTGCGAAGCCATGAAAGAAATGCATAAAAATATAAAAGAATTAGAGGAGCTTGACATCAAATTATTGTTGTGGAAATACTTCCTGCCAGCCTTTACCGGAGTCGTTGTAAATGCATTATATAACATCGTAGACCGCATATTCATCGGACGGGGAGTGGATGCCCTGGCCCTTTCCGGATTAAGCGCCGTATTTCCTCTCATGCTGATTATATTCGCATTCGGTACCCTCGTCGCTATCGGAGCCAATGTCCGCATTTCCATCAACATGGGCAAACAGGAATACAAACGAGCGGAATGGGTCCTAGGTAATGCCATAACTCTGGGTATCATTATCTCAATACTGCTCACCCTCTTCGGTCATATATACCGCTATCCCCTTCTCACACTTTTCGGTGCCGGCGAAAAAGCCATGCCCTATGCCCTGGAATATTTTGAATACATACTTTTTGCCAATGTATTCGGCACCCTCGGCTTTATCCTGAACAACGCCTGCCGGGCAGAAGGAAATCCCAAAATCGCGATGTATTCACTCTTTATCTCGGCAGGAACAAACACTCTCCTGGATGCTATTTTCATCATCGGGCTGGATATGGGAGTCAAAGGAGCAGCCATCGCCACCATCATCGCACAATTCGTTTTATGTATCTGGGTCATCTGTCACTTCATCAGCAAACGCTCCGTTTTAAAACTTCATTTATCCAACCTGCGCCCCAACCGCCAGATTATATACAACATCCTTACAATAGGCTTTGCCCCTTTCTCCATGCAAATGGCCGCAAGCGCCGTGCAGGCTGTGTTAAACACAAGGCTTATCCAATATGGCGGAGAATTGGCGGTAGGTGCCATGGGCATCATCAATAGCATCGCCCAATTGCTGGTAATGAGTATCATTGCCATCAATATCGCTTCACAACCCATTATCGGCTTCAACTACGGGGCACAACACTGGCTACGGGTTCGCAAAACCCTTATCCTCTGCCTGTATTCGGCAACCATTGTGGCCACCCTCGGATGCATAATTACCCAACTATTCCCCGATGCCATTGTCCGCATCTTTAACACGGACAATCCGGAATTATTGGAATTAGGCAAAGAAGGGCTACGAAAATTCACCATCTTATTCCCGCTAATCGGTTTCCAAATCATCACGGGAAGCTACTATCAATCCATCGGGAAAGCCGGCATTGCCGCCTTCCTTTCACTCCTCCGGCAAGTCATTATCCTTATCCCGATAATATACATACTTCCCCTGTATATGGGATTAGACGGCGTATGGCTCGCCAACCCGCTATCCGATTTAATCGCCGCTATCATTACCGCCGTTTTTCTAGTGTATGTATTAAAACAATTAAATAAGAAAAAAGATTATCTTTGTCCAAACAACAAATATTCCTAAAATAATGAACAAAATCATAAACAGAGCAGCGGACAACATTCGTATCTTAACCGCTTCAATGGTAGAAAAAGCCAAATCGGGACACCCGGGTGGTGCTATGGGTGGTGCTGATTACATCAACATCCTCTATTCGGAATTTATGAACTTCGACCCGGACGATTTAAGCTGGGAAAACCGCGACCGTTTCTTCTTAGACCCCGGACACATGTCGCCGATGCTCTATTCCGTATTAAGTTTAGTCGGCGCCTACTCCATGGAAGACTTGCAGAACTTCCGCCAATGGGGCAGCATTACCCCCGGCCATCCGGAAGTAGACCGGAAACACGGTATCGAAAATACCTCCGGTCCTTTGGGACAAGGCCACACAATGGCTGTCGGTGCGGCTATTGCCGAACGCTTTTTAGTTGCACGCTTCGGGGAATGGATGGCACACAAAACCTATGCTTTCATCTCGGACGGCGGCATACAGGAGGAAATCTCACAAGGCGCCGGACGTATTGCCGGGACGCTGGGACTGTCCAATCTAATTATGTTTTATGATGCCAACAATGTTCAGTTATCCACTACCGTCGAAGAGGTAACGACTGAAAATACCGCACAAAAATATGAGGCCTGGGGTTGGAATGTCATAACAATCGACGGCAACGACGTAAACCAAATACGTGAAGCACTGACCGCAGCCAACGCCGAAACCCAACGCCCGACCCTTATTATCGGACATACCTTGATGGGGAAAGGTGCCCTCGGCCCCAACGGAGAAGATTTTTCCAATAAAGTGTCTACCCACGGCCAACCGCTGACGGGAGCGGGCGCATCCATTGAAAAAACGGTGGAAAACCTAGGAGGTGACCCGCAAAATCCTTTCCAGATATTCCCTGAAGTAAAAGAATATTACGCCCAGGTATTGGAGCGAAAAAGAGAATATGCCCGCAAGAAAAAAGCGGAACAAACCGCGTGGGAAAAAGCCAATCCAGAACTGGCAGCCAAATACCACCGTTTCATGTCGGGCAAAGCTCCCGAACTCGATTACAGTGTCATTCAGCATAAAGCTAATGTAGCCACCCGCGTAGCCTCTGCCGATGTATTGACCTACCTGGCACAGCACGTAGAAAATATGATTGTCAGCTCTGCCGACCTCTGTAATTCCGATAAAACCGACGGTTTCATCAAAGGCGGTGCCCGTCCTCTTGTAAAAGGCGATTTCAGCGGAGGATTTTTGCAGGCAGGTGTAGCGGAATTGACTATGGCCTCCATCTGCAATGGTATCGCATTGCACGGCGGAATATTTGTTGCATGCGGAACATTCTTTGTTTTCTCTGACTATATGAAACCCGCCATACGGCTTTCCGCCCTCATGGAATTACCGGTGAAATACCTTTGGAGTCACGACGCATTCCGGGTAGGCGAAGACGGGCCTACACACCAACCTATCGAGCAGGAAGCACAAATCCGTTTGCTGGAAAAAGTAGAAAATCATTCCGGACGCATGAGTTTACTGGCCTTGAGGCCAGCGGATGCTGCCGAAACTTCCGTGGCATGGAAAATGGCCATGGAAAATACCGTTACCCCGACCGCTTTGATTTTCTCCCGTCAAAATGTCAATGACCTGCCGGGTGAAAACCGCTATCAGGAGGCTTTACAGGCTGAAAAAGGAGCATACGTGCTCTGCAAAACCGGCAACGACCCGCAGATAACATTGATTGCTTCGGGCTCGGAAGTAAACACCTTGGTGGAAGCCGCCAACCTGTTAAAAACACGCAAAGGCATATCTGCCCAAGTCGTATCCGTCATATCGGAAGGATTATTCCGCAGACAACCGGATGAGTACCGGGAAAAAGTAATTCCGGCTAATAAACCCAAATACGGATTGACTGCCGGTCTCTCCGTTACCTTGGAAAGTTTAGTCGGCCCTAACGGAAAAATACACGGCGTAAACCATTTCGGCTACTCCGCCCCTGCCAAAGTATTGGATGAAAAATTCGGTTTCACGGATGAGCAAGTATATGAAGAAATAGCCCGATTCATAAAATAAGCCTTTTATATAAAAGGCAAAAACGGTATAGAGTGTTCTCTATACCGTTTTTTATCTTCTCAACCCGTCCGCGATACACTTGTCGGGAACAACAGATACGATACGCGTGACAATTATTTTACTTTCTCAATGATGGCGCACATTTCAGCAAATACTTCGTCCATGGTGCCGTCACCTTTGACAGGATGGGAAATGGCACGGTAGTGTTGTGCCACCGGCAAGGTTTTAGCATGGTATTCCTTAAAACGGTTGTTGATAGCCTCTTCATTGTCATCGGCACGCCCTTCTATCTTCGCCCGCTCTTGCATCCGACGCTTCAATTCGTCCACCGGCACGTCGATACTCAACAGACAACGCAAAGGCGAACCGCTTTCCCTCAACATTTCGTCCAGTTTTTCAGCCTGAGCCACCGTACGGGGAAATCCGTCAAAAAGGAAGCCCTCTACTCCTCTGCTCTTTTTGATACTGTCCTGTATCAGCTCAATCACAAACTCATCGGACAACAACTGTCCACTATTAATAATATCGGCGGCCATTTTTCCCAATTCCGAACCTTCCGCAATTTCTTTGCGGATCATATCTCCAGTAGAAAGGTGAGCCAAATTATACTTCTCTACAAGCCGTTTAGCCTGTGTTCCCTTTCCGGCGCAAGGAGGTCCAAATAATGCAATGTTCAACATAACTCCGTTCTGTTTTTATATTAATCCGATAAATTTTGTCAAAGATAAAAAACAATCGTTTAAATGAAAAATAAACCCCGCCGCATTCGCATAACAAAACAGGTTTTGCCCTATTTTTGTCATTCAAAGAATTGCTCATGAAAACCAAACAGAAAAAAAACAGCAAAAAAAAGTCCAAAGGGAAAAACAAAAGACGAAACATCGGGCTCATCAAAGGGTTACTGCTCCTGCTCTTTACTGGGGCTGCCTGTGTTGCCCTCTTTGTCTATTCGGTATACGCCGGTCTGTGGGGCAGTCTCCCCGATTATGCGGAATTACGGAGCATCCAGAATTACGAAGCGTCCGAATTGTACAGTGATGACGGGGAACTTATCGGGAAGTATTATATCGAAAACCGGACAAATGTCGGATACAATACGATTTCCCCCTATGCGGTACAAGCACTGATTGCCACGGAGGACGTGCGTTTCTATGAGCACAAGGGTATTGACAAAACCAGTATGTTCCGAGTGTTTTTCAAGACATTGCTTTTGGGAAACCGCAGTGCAGGAGGAGGCAGTACCATCAGCCAACAGTTGGCAAAAAACCTCTACCCGCGGGAGGAGCAGCAAATTAAGTTTATGCCGGTAGTAAAATTGCGGGAGATTTTCACAGCTTACCGGCTGGAAAAAATCTACAGCAAAGACGAGATTCTGACGTTATACCTGAATACGGTTTCTTTTGGCGAGCACACGTTCGGCATCGAAAGTGCCTCGCAACGCTATTTCTCCACTTCGGCTTCCGATTTGACCATTCCCCAAGCGGCTACACTTATCGGCTTACTGAAAGGGCCTTCGCGGTATAACCCACGGCTGCATCCGGAGCGGGCACAGAATCGGCGCAATACGGTGATTAACCAAATGGTGAAATACGAATTCCTGACAGAGGAGGCCGGAGAGACTTACAAAGATACGGAACTGAACCTGCAATATAAGGCGATTGACCACTATTCCGGCTTAGCCCCCTATCTTCGCGAAAAAATCCGACAGGATGCCGTAAAACTCATTGATGAGTACAATGCCTCGCACCTGACCAGCTATAACCTGTATAAAGACGGTCTGATTCTGACAACAACTCTGGATGCCGAAATGCAACGATATGCAGAGGAAGCTGTGGAACAACACATGAAGAAACTTCAGGAACAATTTTACACCCATTGGGGAGAACAGGAGCCGTGGCAAAACAATCCGCAAGTACTAGAACAGGCCATCCGCAGCAGTAGCGCGTATCTTTCACTACAAAACCAGGGATATTCGGACAAAGAGATTCAGGCAGCCTTGCAGACCCCCAAGGCCATTATGGTATACAGCCCTTTCCAAGGCGAAGCACGCATGGAAATGTCCTCCATTGACTCCGTCAAATACTATTTGAAACTCCTGCATCCGGGCATGCTTGCCGTCGAGCCATTAAGCGGTAAGATTAAAGTGTGGGTCGGCGGACTGGATTACAAGTATTTCCAATATGACCAAGTGACCGCTTCCCGGCAGGTAGGTTCTGTGTTCAAACCAGTGGTCTACAGTGCAGCCATTCACCACGGCGCCCGGCTGGACGCTTATTACAAAAACGAGCAAAAGACGTATGAGGAGTACGATAACTGGAGTCCCCGCAATTCGGATAACAATTATACGGGATATTACACGCTGAAAGGCGCGCTCAGCAAGTCCATCAATACAATTGCCGTGGAGGTTTTATTGCAGACGGGCATCGAAAAGGTGCTGCTGCATGCCCGCAACCTGGGTATCAGGTCGGATTTGCCCCCCTATCCCTCCCTCGCCCTAGGGGTGGCGGATATTTCATTAAGCGAAATGGTGCTACCCTATACCGTATTTGCAGGACAAGGCAAAGCGGCTTCTCCCTATTATCTCTCGGAAATCAGAGACCGCGAAGGAACCGTGATTTACCGGGCACCCGAAAAAGAAGCCGAAAAAGTGTTGCCCGCCGCAGAAGCCAATCTGATGTCGGATATTCTTTCGGCCGTCGTCAATGAGGGGACGGGCAGACGGCTGCGCACGCTCTACGGGCTGACAAATGACATCGCAGGTAAAACGGGTACCACGCAGAATCAGGCGGACGGTTGGTTTATCGGTTATACGCCCCGTCTTGTCGTGGGAGTTAGAGTGGGTGCCAATAATATAAATGTTCATTTTAATTCCACGAGTCTGGGTCAGGGAGCCAACATGGCTCTGCCAATTTTCGGCCTTTTCATGCAGAAATGCCTGCAAAGTCCTACTTACCGGGCATGGCAGCAACTGACGTTCCCCCTTATTCCTGACAGCCAGCAGAAAAAACTAGATAAACCGGAGTTCAAGGAAAATATCAACCTGTTTGACCGATTAAAGAATCAAAAACTGGAAAAAAGGCTTCCTGCCACAGAGCAGGACAGTACTCCCCAGAAGGAGAAAAAAGGCTTTTTCAGAAAGATAGGCAACCTGTTCGGTAAAAAGAAGAAGTAATCAATCGTACAGAATTACCTGCGGTTTTCCCACTTGGTAATCGTAAAATCCGTTTTGCAGATTGCCGGACATGGAGGCTCCGAAATTCCGCATGTCCGCGGGAGCATTGGGATAGAAAGAAAGGCGCAGGCTGATGTTTTTAAACACAATGTTGTCGTTGCGCAGATTTACCGCCACCCCTATCCCCCAATAGGTTTTTCCTTTCAGTATGGAGGTATTTTCCGGTACGATAACCCCGAAATCAATAAAGTTGGTAAAAGACATCCGGAATCCCTTGTATATATAGGGAAAAAAGAACGTGGTCGAAAGTGAACAGGAGAGTTTTTGTTTACCCCGCAGAGTATCCGAGTCGAAGCCCAATATGTCGCTGTCCTGAAAGTAGAGATAATCAGCTTCATAGCGCCGGATTCCCGTCACATAGCTAACGTCGTTATAGAAACGGAAACGATAGCTTCCGATGCTCAATAGATTGCTGATATGGTGCAATCCCGCTTTGAAAACACCCCGTTGAAATTTGCCGCCGTACAGATAAGAGCCCAATGCGACATCCGCCGCATAGTAACGCTCGGTGTGCCGGTTAAAATAGGAATAGCGGAATTGGGAGCCCCAATAGGTAGCGTTCTGGAAGTCGCTGTTTTCGTATCCAAGTATAAAAGCGGAGGAAAGTCCGACAGGGATGTCTTCCGTCCGTCCGAAATCATAAATCAGATTTGCCTTGTAATAACTCAGTCTCCGAAAAGTCAAGGCAGCATAATAGCCGTGGCGGTTGTAATAAAACTGGTTTGTATCCGCCGATATGTCCGGACGGCTGTTGAAAATGGTGTTTGAAAACCGTCCCGTCAGATAGAGATTCCGAGTATACCGTCTGTTGTTCCGCAAGAGAAATGATCTCCCCGCCCAAATGTCCTGTGCGTGATAGTTGAAACAATATTCTTCGTGTCTAAAATCCACATCCGGCAAATTGTCCGCCCTGTATACCCTGCTGACGGTAACACCTCCCGCCCATTTTACGGAGGACGTAAGGAACTGCCGTTCCAGAGTTCCGAAAACCTGTTTGGCGGCATAGTCGTTCTGATAGTAGGCCAGCAAATCAAAATGGCTTCCCAGTATGCTGTTTATCCTGTATTGGACAATGTTTCCCCATTTCCGGTCTTTAGTACCCCGGTAACTGATTCTATAATCCACCTGATGCCCCATTTTGAGGAAATTCTTGTTTTGCACGCCAATACGGGCGGAATTGAGGAAGTTGGAGGACACATCCATACCCCAGGAGAAGTCATCTTTACAGATAACAGTCAAATCCACTTCCCCTTCCGTACCGGGTACTCGGGTTACCCAAACGGACACATCCTCGATGTATGCCAGACGCCTTAAGAGTATTTCATTCTGTACCAAATCAAAAGGCACCAGCCTGTCACCCGATTTGACCGTCAATTGTTTGCGCACGACCCGCTCGGCCGTTTTCATGTGTATTTTATTGGCAGCTACCCGCAACCAGCCCAAATCCTGTTCCGAATAGGTGGTATCGTACACGCTTGTGCCGTACGGCGGCAGTACTTTGATGGTTATATTCCGGATTGTGTCTCCTGCAAATGCCTTAAAACGCTCCTCACTGTTTTGGGTACGCATGACATTAACCCGGTTTTTCTTTGGGTTTACAAAAAACAATTTGTACAGCTCTTTAGTAAAAGCGCTTTTCCCAGCCATATTCTTGATTTTGGTATATTCATAGCGCAGGGTATCCCGTATAAGACTGTCAGGCAGAAAAACCCTAGGCAACGAGTCTATTTGTTGTGCAGCAGCCACGAAGCATCCCGCCGTCAAGCTAAAAATCAGGAGTATTCCGGTGATAACTTTTTTTCCCACTGCCAACTTTGTGTTTATAAGCTATTCCAAAACAAAGGTCTTAAACCGGTCTGTCATCCATATCTTCAGGTTTTGTCCGTCGGTATAGATGAAACAGGCCTCCAGTTCCGGATGGGCGGCAATGATTTCCCGGCTTTCCTCCAACCCCAATACCATGAAAGCGGTTGCGTACGCGTCGGCTTCCATGCAGGTGGAGGCGTATACGGTGGAGCTGACAATATCCCGCTGCACCAGATAACCCGTGCGAGGATTGACGGTGTGGGCGTATTTTTTACCCTCTTTCACATAGAAGTTGCGGTAATTGCCGGAAGTCGCCAATGCCCCGTTCTGCAGGGAAATGATTAATTGCAGTTGTCGGTTCAGCACCTGGGGGTCGTCCTCCGGACGGTCAATGCCGATTCTCCAGGGTCTGCCCTTTCCGCTCATACCCTTCACACGGATTTCCCCCCCGATATCCACCATGTAATTTTTCACGCCTTGTTTTTCCAGAAATTCAGCCACCCGGTCCACTCCCAAGCCTTTAGCGATGGAACTGGCATCGATTTCGGTTTCCTTCACCATTTTTACAAGTGTATCCCCCCGCAGTTCAAGTTTTTCCATCCCCACCCACTGCAACAAGGTATCGATGCGCCCCGAATCGGGCATAACGCCCTGTTTGTATCCGAAACCCCAAGCATTAATCAATGGCGCCACGGTAATATCAAAAGCCCCGTCCGTTTCACGATTCACGTATTGCGCCATCCGGAAAAGACGGACGAAAAGCGAATCCACCTGCCGGGTTTCGTTGCGATTTAACCGGGAAACGACAGATTCGGGGTTGAACATAGACAACGAGACATTCACCTCCTCCATGCAGTCTTTGAGTTCTTTATCCCATACACGGGGAGATTCATAGACGACCCGATAATACGTACCATATATTTTGCCTTCAGTATACCGGTATACGTCATGACCGCATCCGCAAAGGATTATCGCACATAAAAAAATAGCACACGCTTTCATGATAATTAAAAATAATATCCTAAATTAAAATACACACCCACAGTTTTGTTCCAATTCGACATATCCAGCCACAAATCAACAGGACCGATCAGAGTATTGTAAGAATAACTGATACCCCCGCCCCAAATATCGCTTCCGCTCAATATATCAAAAAAATTATCTTTCTGCTTGGCATAGTTCACAACTGCCGTCAAATAGTTTTTTCTCCCTAGCCGATAGCGGAATTTCACACTTCCCACCAACAGTGAATTTTCAGCCATTTCCAGACGGTGAATACCGACAAAAGGCAATTGCTGTGAAAAATACCGTCCTGCCACCATCCCCCCCATATTATTCAAATACGCATAAGGAATCCGCTTGCCTATCAATACCCGCCCATACAGAGAAGGGAGGCAGACAAAACGACGGGTCACGGGAAGAACGGTTTCAAGACTGCCCGACAACGCAGAGAAAGGGGTGCCCCCGTCGTAACGCCATCCGTTGCTGGTGTACAAAGAGTACTCCCCTTTCAACGACCACCCTCTCTCCGGATAGTATTTCTGGTCGTAAGTCTCGTAATACATCAATCCGTAATAACTCAGGAAACCTTCCGGCTTTACTTTCTCCCGCTCACCGGGTTGCGCGTAAAGAAAGGAACTGAAATCAAAGTATTCATATCTAAATCCCAATTCAAATTTCAGATTCCGAAGGTAAATATCGGAAAATGCCAGTTCCCCCATGTGATAGGAAAATGTGACATTGTCCACTTTGTATCCATTGCGGTATAAATCGATGTCATTGTATTTGTACATATACGCCAATCCGGCTTTGCGCAAAAAAGTGTTACCCAGGGAATATTCAACCCTTGCGTAGGGATTCATGCCGAGTCTCCCCGTCACGGACAACTGGAAGCCCCGCAAGTGCCTGTTGCGTATCGTGGTATTCACGAGAATAGCCGCCATTTCCTCCGTATCGAAGCGAAACCCCAAATTCAGAGTACTCATACCTTTTTCTCTTAGTATCAAGGTCAAATCATACTCCTGCCGCCCGCTCAACCGGTAATCGACAGCCGAGAAAGCCCCTGTACCATAAAGCACGGCTATAGCTTTGTGTAAATCCCGCATGGAAATGACAGAATGTTCCTGCAAGGCAGCTTTTTTTCTCACCCAGTTTTTTTCCGATGCCCCCACACCTTCTATTTCGATTTTGCCGATAGCCAAAGAGTCTGTGGCGATAAAAAGGTTTTCAATCTCGTTTTTCCCCATTTCTCCGGCCGGTATACCAATCTTTTCTTTCAGACCGATTATCTCTTCCCATTGTGCCCGTGCCGCTGTTTCTCCCCGCAGTATGAGCGTATCTATGGCCTCCGGCTCGAAACTTGCCGCCGAATAAGGGGTTATGTCCGGTTTGATGTACAAATCGGTCAGCTTGATATTCTCTTCGTACTTCTCCATCCCCATAAAATTGGTAAGCTGATCCACGATGTCCAACACGGAATTCAGTTCTCCCATTGTCCGCAATCCGGCGGATACATCCACCCCAATAATGATATCCGCCCCCATTGCCCGCAGAACGTCTACCGGATAATTATTGGCAATACCACCGTCCACTAACATCATAGAATCCATGATTACCGGCGAGAAAACACCCGGAATCGCCATACTCGCCCTCATGGCCAGCGAAAGGTTGCCTCGGTCGAGGATAATTTCTTTCCCATCGACTAAATCTGCCGCCACACAAGAAAAGGGTATGGGAAGATCCGCAAACGACAAGGAATCGTGGTATCCTATCGTCAGTTCCGAAAAAAGGCTGTAAATGTTCTGACCGCTGATAAACCCGACAGGCATCTGTATGAGCTTGCTGCCCAACATGGGTATGGAAAGGAGGTATTTCTCGTCTTTTTCCTTTTCGGAGAAAGGAAGGTCGTAACGGTATACTTTGTTGCTCAACAAAAACGGCCAGTTCTGCACCCGTACCAAGCTATCCAAATGAGCAGCATCATAACCAATGGCATAAAGCCCCCCGACAATAGATCCCATACTGGTACCCGCGATGTAATCAATGGGGATTCCCGCTTCCTCCAATACCTTCAACGCCCCGATATGTGCCACCCCCTTTGCTCCTCCTCCGCTTAATACCAAACCGACTTTTTTCCTCTCAGCATACGAATAATGACATGCCAGGAACAAAATAACCGCCCATATCAGTGTTTTTCTCATCAGGTATGCTTTAGCAAATATTAAAACAAAGTTACTCAAAAAAGTTATAAATAATTGATTATTTTTGTCGGAAACAGTGGTTTACCGGATTCTAAACCGAGATACGTTACTTTTTTCGTAAAGTTAAAGAAACCACAGTAAATAACAATGTGCACATGGCTAAAATTTTAATTATCGACGACGAGCGTAGTATACGCAATACCATGAAGGACATTCTTACCTATGAAGGCCACGAGGTGCTGGTGGCCGAAAACGGCATGGAAGGACTGGTCATGTTCAAGACCGAGAAGCCGGACGTGGTATTCTGCGATATAAAAATGCCCCAGATAGACGGGCTGGAAGTATTGGAACGCATCAAGGAGTTTTCCACCACAACACCGATTATCATTATTTCCGGACATGGCACGATCGACACCGCCATCGAGGCGATTAAGAAGGGAGCCTACGATTTCATCGAAAAACCGCTGGATCTGAACCGTATTCTGATTACAATCAAGAATGCCACCGACAAACACCGCCTTGTGCAGGAAACACAATCCCTAAAATGCAAGGTAAGCAAAAAATATGAAATGATAGGCCATTCGGAAGCTCTGGAGCATGTCAAGTCAATTATCGACAAAGTAGCCCCGTCGGATGCAAGAGTACTTATCACAGGGCCCAACGGATCGGGCAAGGAATTAGTCGCCCGCCAGTTGCACGAAAAGAGCGACCGCCGCGACAACGCTTTTGTGGAGGTGAATTGCGCCGCTATCCCTTTCGAGCTGATTGAGAGCGAACTGTTCGGGCACGAAAAGGGCTCTTTCACTTCCGCTATCAAACAGAAAAAAGGAAAATTCGAGTTGGCACATACCGGCACAATCTTTTTGGATGAAATCGGAGATATGAGTCTCAGCGCCCAGGCCAAAGTGTTGCGGGTATTACAGGAGAACAAAATCAGCCGCATCGGAAGCGATTCGGATATACACGTGGACGTGCGGGTAATCGCAGCGACCAACAAAAATCTGAAAGAAGAAATAGCCAAAGGGAATTTCCGGGAGGATTTATACCACCGGTTGAGTGTGATTATCATCCATGTTCCCCCGTTAAAAGAGCGGACGGAAGATATTGACGACCTCGTGCAACACTTCACGGAAGAGATATGCGCAGAGATGCGGATTCCCTCCAAGCAATTTGCCCCGGAAGCTATTGACTTAATGAAACAATACGAATGGACGGGCAACATCCGCGAATTGCGCAACGTCGTGGAGCGTTTGATTATTTTATGCAACTCTCCTATCAAAGCCGAGGATATCGAGTTGTACCATTAATTTAATGCCGGTTTTAGCCGTTATTATCGTCCCAACCCATTCTTTTGAATCCTGCACCCATAATTTCCTGCGCATTAAATATCATGGTGAAGGCGTGCGGGTCGATATGCTGAATAGCACGCTGCAAAGTGGTCACCTCTTTTCTGTTTACCACCGTCATAATCATCTCTTTTTCCTGTCTGTTCCACATTCCATTAACCGGCACGATAGAGCCGCCACGGTGCAGTTCCGCCAGGATAAAATTACGAATCTCTTCGGTTTTCTCCGAAACGATAAAAAAGGTCTTATCACTGGAATAACCGCCGATAACGATGTCAATGACTTTACCCATAATGAATATGGTTATCAATGAATAGAACGGTGTTTTCCAATCCGGGAAGGCCACAAATCCCAATACGACGATAATCAAATCGACAGTCATCTGCATCATGCCCAAAGGACGACGGGTCAGTTTGTGCAATACAGCCGCCACCACATCAGTACCCGCACTGGAAGAACGGGTTTTAAATATCAATCCCGCACCGACACCGATAACCACCCCGCCGAATATACTCGCCAACAAAACGCCCTCTTTGGTCGCGTCGGGATTGTCGATTCCCCCTTTTACCAATTGCAAAGGATCATGGGCAAAAGCGGACGAATAACCGCACAGATGTTCCAGCATCCACGGAAAACCATCGGCAAAGAAAGCCACCAGCCAAAAACAGATGAACGTGCGGAACCCGAAATCCCGCCCCAATATTTTAAAGCCTATCAGACTCAACGGCAAGTTGAAACAGAGAGCCGCCATACCGATGGGAAATCCCAGTTTCCAATTCAAAATGGTGGATATACCGTAGATTCCTCCCGGCACAATCTGATAAGGGGTCATAAAAAATGTATATCCCGTGGCAATGACCATTGAGCCCAACAATAGCGTCCCCCATGTACGAAACCACTGTGCAGAAAAGATTTTTTCCTTGTAGAAAGAGGCTTTAATTACATTCATATTATTAAAATTCGTTTGCACTATACGAACGCAAAGATAATTTTTTGCCCAATTATTTTTCATGGTTTTCTTAATAAAAATAAGTATTATTGCAGTCTATGAGCAAAACCAAAAACAAAATCATCGATGTCGCCAAGGCATTATTCAAAGAAATCAGCGCCTACAAGGCCACAATGAGCGATATTGCCAAAGCCGCACAGATGAGCCGACGTACACTGTACACCCATTTCAAGAGCAAAGAAGAGTTGTACACGTACGTAGTGGAAGACGAAGTCAAAAGCATTAACGAAAAACTGCAAAAGGCGGCAAACTCATGCTTGCCCGCCGACCGGAAATTAAAACTGTATATATTACAACATTTCGGAGTTATCGATTCGTTGGTGCGCAGTAACCGGTATATCCGCTATGATTTTCTTTTCAATAACATCCGCATCGAACATTTGCGCAAGGACATAGATAAACAAGAAATAAGATTATTGACCGGTATCATCCAGGAAGGGAAAGAGAGCAGTATTTTCCGGGTAAGCGACCCGGAGGTTTTTGCCCGCAATCTCCTGCTGACATTCAAAAGCCTGGAACAAGCATTTATCATTACCGGACGCAAGGATAAAAATTCCCGAACGATTCTGGAGTATATCGACCTGATGTTTTACGGTATCATTCAATCCTGACAGACAGCGTATCAGAGGGAAAGGTCTTTTCAACCGCCAACGTACCGGCAATCACGGAAAGCAGTGATACGAAAGCGCAGGCAACAAAACTGCACAACGGCACCATCAGCGCCAAGGCAAAGACAATGCCGATGCCGGTGACGGTTACCTTATTACGGTAAGCATAACGTACGCTTTGACGCACATTGAGTTGCCGACGTTCCACAGCATAGTCCATAAAGGAAAATCCATAAAAATAGGCGGATATGAAAAACAATACAAAGGGAGAAAGAAGCCCCAATACCGGAATAAACGAGAGGAGAAAGAATAGTATATAAAAAAATAGCTGCCACAACATATTGCGAAGCACTATCAATATGCCCCTCCCCACCTGACGTAAAAACACCCCCATCCGGAAAGGGTATTTTCTTCCGGTAAGCCGGTTTTCCGTCCGCTCGGACAACCATGAATAAACGGGCGACATAACGATAAGCAATATATAACCGCCAAAAGTAAGGAAGAGATAAAAATAAAGTATCTTCAAAAGTATTTTAATGAAAATCCAGGACACTCCTTCCATCCAAGAAGCAATATACCCCTGTATCAGTCTGTAGAGACCATCAACGGCCCAGCCGACCAGGAAATTACCACCGATAAAAAGTAACAGGATAAGCAAAACAGGAAAAAGGAGAAAACGCCGGAATCCGGGGCTGAACAATATTTCAAAGGCTTTGCCGTAAAGCCCGATGGCACAAAAGAAATTCATGGGTATAATTGTATGCATTTGTTTTTCAAAAGTACACTTTATTTTCAAGCCCCGAATATGTGTTTTGAAAAATCTTTTGCTATTTTTGTAAGCGAAATCATTAAATTATCATTTCTATGCAACCACTCACAGCTATTTCGCCCATCGACGGACGTTATAGAGACAAAGTTGAAAATCTGGCAAATTATTTTTCGGAAAGCGCCCTTATCCGATATCGGGTTATGGTGGAAATCGAATATTTCATTGCTTTGTGTGAGCTTCCTTTGCCGCAATTGAAACAGTTCGACAGCAGTCTTTTTCCCCATTTACGCGAAATTTACCTGAATTTCACCGTGGAAGATGCCCAAAAAGTGAAAGATACGGAACAGGTGACCAACCACGATGTCAAGGCGGTTGAATATTTTATCAAAGATAAATTCAACGAACTGAATTTACACACTTACAAAGAATTCATCCATTTCGGGCTGACCTCCCAGGATATAAACAATACCGCTATTCCCTGTTCTTTCCGGGATGCGGTGCATGACGTATATTACCCCGCCATTCATGAACTATTGACGAAATTAGAGGAACTGGCCGATGAATGGAAAGATATTCCGATGCTGGCAAAGACACACGGGCAACCGGCTTCTCCCACCCGTCTTGGAAAAGAGATAAAAGTGTTTTCATACCGATTGAGTCATCAGGTCGAGTTGTTGAAGAAAGTAGCTATTTCAGGTAAATTCGGAGGAGCAACGGGTAACTTCAACGCACACCACGTAGCATTTCCGGAGATTGACTGGGTGGAATTCAGCAACCGGTTTCTGACTAACCAATTACAACTGGAAAGAGAGAGTTATACGACACAAATATCGAATTACGACAATTTTGCCGCCCTTTTTGACAATTTGCGCCGAATTAACACGATTATCATAGATTTAGACAGGGATATATGGACGTATATTTCCATGTCTTATTTTAAACAAAAAATCAAGGCAGGCGAAGTTGGTTCTTCCGCCATGCCCCACAAAGTAAATCCGATTGATTTTGAAAATTCGGAAGGAAATTTAGGCATCGCCAACGCCCTTTTTGAACATTTGAGCGACAAGTTACCCATTTCCCGCCTACAACGGGATTTAACGGATTCAACCGTATTGAGAAATATCGGTGTACCGTTAGCCCATACCTTGATTGCCGTCAAATCAACGCTCAAAGGTTTAAACAAACTTATCATCAATAAAGAAGCCATCGAGCGAGATTTAGAAAAAAACTGGGCAGTCGTGGCGGAAGCCATTCAAACCGTACTTCGTCGCGAGGGGTATCCCAATCCGTATGAGGCACTGAAAGCCCTTACCCGCACAAACAGCAAGATTACCCAGGAGTCTATTGCAGAATTTATTGATACGCTGGAGGTTCCCGAAGAACTCAAAAACAAGCTGAAACAGATTACGCCGTCCAATTACACCGGGATGTAAAGGCTCATTAATATCTTACGTATGCGTGATTTCATCTTTATTCTGAGACGCTTTATTCCTCCTTATAAATTTCGGGTTATAAAGAGCGTCCTGTATAATATTTTACATGCCGTATTCGGTACTCTTTCCATTGCAATGCTTGCCCCTGTGCTGGGCATTCTGTTCGGTACGCAACCCGATGTGACGGAACAGGTGCCTTTCGCTCTTGATATTCAGACGCTGAAACACCTGTTTTACTACCAGATTACGATAGCGCGGGACAGCTTCGGCCCGGCGAGTACCCTGCTTTTTGTGGGTATTATCGCGATTCTTGCCACGGCACTGAAAACGGGTTTTGCTTATTTAGGCGCCTACGAAACTATCTACATCCGCAATGGAGTAGTACGAGACATCCGTAAAAAGATATTCGGGAAAATCCTTTCCCTGCCTCTTCCCTTCTTTTCGGAAGAACGCAAAGGAGACATCATTTCCCGCATGACGGGAGACGTGCAGGAAGTAGAAGCGTCGGTCATGAGTTCGCTGGATATGTTCTTCCAAAGTCCGATACTCATCCTGGTATACCTTTCCACCATGCTTTTTATGAGCTGGCAACTGACACTTTTCGTCTTTATCATGCTGCCAATTATGGGAACACTAATCGGCAAGGTCGGCAAGAATCTGAAACGCCATTCAAGAGAAGGACAAAACAAAATGGGAGAAATCCTCTCCCTCATGGAAGAAACCTTGTCCGGTCTGCGCATTATCAAGGCTTTCAATGCGGAAGATAAAATCAACCGGAAGTTTTCAGACGAAAACGAATCTTACCGTCGCATTCAAAACCGCCTTATGCGGAGACGTTCTTTAGCTCACCCGATGAGTGAGTTTTTAGGCACAGTCGTTATCGTACTGGTACTGTGGTTTGGCGGAACACTTATCTTAAATAACACAGGTTCGCTCACCGCTCCGGAATTTATCGCTTACATCGCTCTCTTCTATTCCATCATCAACCCGGCAAAGAATCTGACCAATGCCTATTACAGCATCCAGAAAGGATTGGCGGCAATGGACCGTATCGACGATATTCTGAAAGCGGAATCCTCCATTTTGGAATCCCCAAACCCCGTAAGTATAAAGGAATTTAAACACGCTATTCAGTATAAAAATGTAAGTTTCGCTTATACCGAAAACCAAGCCGTCCTCAAAAATATCAATCTAACAATTCCCAAAGGTCAGACTATCGCTCTGGTCGGTCAGTCCGGTTCGGGAAAAAGTACATTTGTAGACCTGCTGCCGCGTTTTTACGATGTAAACGAAGGGGAAATCTGTATTGACGATACAAATATCAAACATCTTGCTTTTTACGATTTAAGAGAACTTATGGGCAATGTGAACCAGGACCCTATCCTTTTCAACGATACTATTTACAACAATATCGCTTTCGGTGTGGATAACGCAACCCAGGAAGCCGTAGAAAATGCAGCTAAAATTGCTAACGCCCACGATTTTATCATACAGACGGAACACGGTTACCAAACCGTTATCGGAGACCGGGGAAGCAAATTAAGCGGCGGACAGCGGCAACGGTTAAGTATCGCCAGGGCCGTCTTGAAGAATCCGCCCATCATGATATTGGACGAAGCCACATCCGCTTTGGATACCGAATCCGAAAAGCTAGTACAAGAGGCTTTGGACAACCTCATGCGCAACCGCACGTCCATTGTCATCGCCCACCGCCTTTCCACGATTAAAAATGCCCATCTGATTTGCGTTTTCCATGAAGGGGAAATCGTGGAAAGAGGCACGCATGAAGAATTATTGCAATTGAACGGGATTTATACCAAACTCTATCAAATGCAGAATTTTTAAAAGCTGAAGAGTTATGAATGAAGCGGCACTTCTAGGAAAAAAGGTGGCTTATCCGAAATCCTACTGTCCGGAAATATTGGTGAAAGTTCCCCGGAAACTGAACCGTGAAACATACGGCATCGACGCTCCGGAAAGCCTTTTTTGCGGTTACGACAGCTGGCATGCCTACGAAGCCGGATTCATTACCAATAAAGGTCTGCCCGTCTGCGGTGTTTTGAAAATCGTTTATCCTTCAAGCAATCCGTTTCTAGTGGAAAGCAAATCGCTAAAACTCTATCTGGGGTCCATGAACATGACACCTTTCGGCGATACACCCCAAGAAGGTATTACCCTATTCACCGAACGGGTTAAACAGGATTTAAACACCCTGCTACAAACTCAAACAGAGGTCTGTTTTCATACAGCCCTCCCTACTCTGTCACCGTTTGATTTTAGTGATTATGAAATCCTGGAAGAAAACCCCGAAGCGGAAAACATCCGTTTTTCCATTTATCAGGAACATCCGGCTTACCTGACCGAAAAAAACTCCCAAGAGTCGGAAAAAGAATTAAAAATAGGCAGCCATTTATTGAAAAGCAATTGCAAGATTACCACCCAGCCCGACTGGGGAAGCATCTATATCCGAATGAAAGCTCCGCGCCTGCCGAATAGAATGTCATTGCTAAAATACATTGTCTCAATACGCAACGAAAACCATTTCCACGAAGAAATCTGCGAAATGGTATTCAAACGCCTCACTGATTTTTATCATCCGGAAATATTAATGGTAGGATGCCTATATACCCGACGCGGCGGAATAGATATCTGCCCTATCCGTGCCAACCTTCCTCAATATCTGCCACAATACCTGTCCCATGCCGAAATACTCACAGCCCGGACATTCAGGCAATAAAAGTTGAAAGGGTTCATTAACCTTCCATCACCTTTTCATACCTTCCGTCATGCAGAGCATTCAACGCCTCACGCATGATTTTGTTGTCCTCGTTCATCAGAATATACATTTCATTCATTCCCCACAGATTCTGGGCAATCAAAGCTTTTATCTGCAATTTCATGACAGGAATAACCGGAGTAAGCAGCTTCTCATCTTCCGGCACACCCGCCTTCACTCCTTCTTCCACGATTTCCCGTATCATCGCATCGGTAACTTCATAACTCTTTCTGAATTTCTTAAAGTCGGGATATTTGCTCTTCAATTCCGCCCGATTCTTATCCACATAATTATTGATGTATTGTCCGACAACACTCTTTCCGATAAGCCGGTTAAAATAAGCGTAATTCACCCCCGTATCTATCGGTACGAAAATATCCGGAATAATACCTCCGCCACCGTACACAACCCTTTTTTTCAACTTGGTATAATACAGCAACGAATCATTAACCTGGATGCTGTCAGCGGAAAGCAACTCCCCGTTGCTATACCGGTCATAGACTTCCGCCCGGTAATTTTCATCCTTATAAGGCTTCTGAATACAACGTCCGGAAGGTGTATAATAATGAGCCGTTGTCAAACGAACCATCGTTCCGTCCGTCAAGGGGTATTGGCGCTGCACCAATCCTTTGCCGAAAGAGCGTCTACCGACAATTACTCCCCGGTCCCAATCCTGTACGGCTCCCGCCACAATCTCACTGGCTGATGCGGAACTGCCGTCAATCAATACCACGACCCGTCCGTTTTTCAATAATCCTTTGGAGGTAGAATACTCCTCTCTTTTGGCTGAAGCCATCCCATCGGTATATACAATCATTTTCTTGTCATCCAAAAAGTTGTCACCTATACCAATGGCTGCTCCCATGTATCCGCCCGAATTGCCTTGCAAATCCAGTATCAAATCACGCATGCCTTCGTTCTGCAAATCCCGAAGAGCTGTTTCAAATTCTTCTATCGTATTGGCGGAAAAACGGGAAATTTTAATATAACCTACCGTTTTATCCAACATATAAGCCGCATCTACACTGTGAATAGGAATCTTGTCGCGGATAATGTCGAAATCCAACAACTCCCCGTTACGCAATACCTTAATCCGTACCAATGTCCCCTTCTCTCCTTTCAGTTTCTTGCGTACGGCTGAATTGCTTAACTTCACTCCGGCAATATTCTCACCATTAACCTCCACAATACGGTCTCCGTCCAACAGGCCGACTTTCTCTGATGGCCCGCCCGGAACCACAGAAACCACCATCAAAGTGTCCCTCAATAACGAAAACTGTATACCGATACCGTAAAATCCACCCTCCAACGGTTCATTCATATCTTCCATTTCCTCCTTGGAAATATACACAGAATGAGGATCAAGGTCTGAAAGCACTTTCACAATGGCATCCTCTGTCAATTTAGGCAGATTGACAGTATCCACATAAAAAGCATCAATCAACGCCATTAAACGCTGGTATTTCAACGTTTGTTCCCGTACTGCATTATTGTTATTCTGAGCCTGCCCGATTCGCAAAATTCCGAACAAAACCATGCTTAAAATAATCAATCGTCTCATCATATTTTCTATATTTTATTTTTTTCGTACTCTACTAATTCCAAATCCTTTATATTCCCCTGTTCCAAGACAAACCGGACAGCCGTTCTCACTTTATGGAAACCATACCTGCCGGCAGCCCCCGGGTTTATGTGCAGACAATTCAACTTCTTATCATACATCACTTTGGCAATATGCGAATGTCCGCATACGAAAAGCCGAGGTCTCTCTGCCAATAACAATGGTTTTATACGCATATCGTACCGTCCGGGATACCCTCCGATGTGCGTCATCAGCACTTTCACTCCCTCGCTCTCGAAAACCTCCGTCTCCCGGAACATACGCCGCAACACTCCCCCATCAATATTCCCGTACACGGCACGCAAATGAAAACGGGCGGCCAAATCGTCCGCCACCGACACATCGCCAATGTCCCCGCAATGCCATACCTCGTCGCAATCTTTAAAGAACTCCATTAATTTAGGCTCCAGCCACCCATGGGTGTCTGACAACAGACCGATGCGTTTCATAAAGCGTAAAGCATCTTAATCTCTTCCGCCCAACCCTCTTCCTCGGGAGTTTCCAGAATCAATGGCATATCGTCGAAACGGCTGTCATGCATAATCATCCGGAACGCCGTAAGCCCGATCATCCCCTTGCCGATACACTCGTGCCGGTCCACATGCGAGCCAACTCCCTTCTTCGAGTCGTTCAGATGCATACCTTTCAGATATTTAAAACCGATAACCTCGTCAAAATGGTCGAACGTCTCCACAAATCCCGATTCCGTCGAAAGATCATATCCGGCGGCAAACGTATGGCAGGTATCGATACAGACCCCCACGCGGTCTTTATCCTCCACCCGCTCGATGATATAGGCTATCTGCTCAAAAGTATATCCCATATTAGAACCCTGTCCCGCCGTATTCTCAATAACGGCACATACACCCCGCGTCTGCTCCAAAGTCTGGTTAATGGACTCGGCAATCCGCTCTAAACAGGCTTCATCAGAAATCTTCTTCAGACTGCTTCCCGGATGAAAATTCAATAATTCCAGTCCCAACTGCTCGCACCGCTTCATCTCATCCAGAAAAGCCGTCCTGGACTTCTCCAGCCCCTCGGCATCCGGATTACCCAGATTTATCAGATAACTGTCATGAGGCAAAATATGCTTCGGACTGTAACCGTATTCCCGGCAACGTTCTTTAAAAAGCGAAATATTCTTATCCGTATAAGCGGCCGCCGTCCATTGCCGTTGATTCTTCGTAAACAAAGCAAAAGCCTTGGCACCGATAGCCTCCGCATTCACGGGAGCATTTTCCACCCCTCCCGTAACATGAACATGTGCACCTATATATTTCATAGACTCAAGTTCTAAAACCTTCTTCCTATAAACGTATTCAAGTTTGCAAAGGTACAAAAAAAGTTGAAAAGACCGAAAAGTAAAATCCTCAAGCTTAACTGTCCCTCACCGGCTGTTTAAATCTATTTCCCAGTTCTTCCATTCTTTCCAGAAGTCGGGAGAAAGACAGCTTCTCGCCAAAAATCATTGACGAACTCATACTGTTATAATCCGATTCCCAGGCCTCTCTTATATCTGCACGCGGTACAAGCGTAAGACGTTTGCGAACATCCGGAGTATAATCCATACCATTTACGCTCGTAAATATCTCCCTATGATGCCGAATAGATTCCCAAAGTTTATCATCTTTAACAGCTGCAACGGCGAAATCCTTATCCATCATTCTGTACAAGTCATAGAGATGCCTCGATTTTCGTCCGGCTTCGCTCCCATGTCCTTCCACCGAAAACAGTTCATGAAGCAGAAATGCTTTCTCCAGAAAAGTCTTACTCGGAAGTGCTGTGGAAACCCGACTATCTGCCAGCGTTGTCTGAATCGTTGGGAATAATTCCTCCACTATGCTCTTAATATTCGCCTGTTCGTTGGGTTCGATCAGAGACCTTGCCCCTATCTCCAGCATCACCACCGGCGACAGGTACTCAAGCGGTTCCTCCCATACACTTTTGTATTTCACAAACAGCTTTCGAGGTTCGGGATAGGTATTGTCACCTTCGCCATCAGGCTGCACTTCTAATGAACAAAGTGTCCCTAAACCGTATTGTTCCATTGCTGTTTGCAGCTCTTTGCTGAAGTCTTCTTTCACAAATAGGGATGACGCCTTGCGAAGTTGCTTTATTTGTTTCTTGGTCAAGTCACCCTCCAGCCCAAAAAGTGAACGGTCAACAGCCAGATCTATGTCCTCTGAAAACCTTTCTATCAGATGCCACACTTTGCTCAAAGACGTACCTCCTTTGAATATGAGTTTATCAGCAAAAGACAATGTGAACACCAATTGCAATAACGTCGTAACCCACAAATCTTTTTCAACCGCCTGCACCGGCAAAAATGTCTGATTGGCGACTTGACTCAATACCCGGCGTTGATTATCTATCGAAAGCTGAAAATAGTTACTCATACGCCTGTTTTATTATCGTTCTTATCCATGCCGGCATCAATTCGAGATCTGCCAGCACTTTATTCTTATCTTCCTTTAAGATAACCTGTTTTATTTGCCCGGTCATGTCTTCCGTTACATTTTCACGTCCTATCTCTTTTAAAGCGAATGTGACAAGCATGGCAAGATAATTTGTAAAAGATAAATTTTTGGGAGTTGTGTATTTGAACTGTATTGAACGCCCGTTACCCAAATTTACTTTTCGAGGTGCACCGTCTGTCAGATAAACAAAATTCATCGGCACTTGAGTGGAAATACCCAACCTGTTCATGGCGTAAATACCTGTTGGAACAATACGAGCCTTATCCCTGCGAGCTATCGTTTCGGCTATCTGCTCTATCGAAGGCATCAGAACGCCAAGCCCCAATTCTGTGTCTATTTCAGGATAAGTATAAATCCCTCTTGCCAATCTGACAATATCACCTTTGACTGTCAAGCGTTCAAGACCTTTACCTATGGACTTGGTTTCACCATACGATGTAAAATCAGATGGGAAAAATATACTTCCCCTTCCTTTTTCTTTAATCGCCGACAATATATTATCCTCAATACTTGTCATACCACCCTATTTTGTCGCAAAAATATAAATTATTTGCGACAAATCCACATCTTCTGTCCACTTTCCTAAAAAGCAAAATGCAAAAAGGGTTGAAAAAAAGCACTCCTTTCAACCCTTTTAACTCTTCAACTTTTTAATTTGCCGGAGAAATTTTAACCTATCCCACACATTTGACCCAGCGAATTCATCTTTTTAACCTCTTTGATTTTTCATCATGAAATCGTATGTCTTTTCGGCTAATAAATACACCTTTTTTAAAAACCTATCGTTTTCATGTTAAAAACCTATCGTTTTTGAGGCAAAAACGATAGGTTTTCGGTAGCAAAATGATAGGTTTAAAAATAACGGGTTTGGTCATTAAGCCGGATGTGCCTAAATGTGGTTGCTAATATTTTTAATATCAGATACTTATTTATTTTTTGCAGGCGTTCATTGAAAATGAATACTCCGTTTGAAAAAAAGAGGCTCTTTTTAGTACAAAAAGAGCCTCTTTTTGCATCAAAAACATACTCTTTTTGAATAGAAAACATATCCTTTATTTTTTGAAGTAAAAAAATTGATAAAAATAGAACAGTGGAAAAACCATTTTTCCACTGCTCCATTATCCTATTTTTTACTTTTAATTCTGCGGTGTAATCTTGACTTGGCCATCACTCTGTCTCACACCGTTGGACATGGAAGAATTACTGAAGATTCCGGTATTAACGTATCCGGAACCTCCGCCCCCACCTTTGTTCTTTGCAGCACCGTATCCTCCATAGTATCCACCACCTCCACCACCTCCACCGGAACTACTACTTCCGCCATAGCTACCTGTACCTCCGTAACCAAATGCATAACCGGAAGTTTGCGTTCCTGGAGTTATAACGTTTACCTCTGTTTTACTTTCCCCATATCCTCCGCTGGTACCCCCTCCGTGACCACCATAAGCAGCTCCACCATGACCACAACCTCCCCCGCCACCTCCGGCAACCATGATACGGGACTTCAAACTATTAGAATTATTCCAATCCCCTTTTATCAGACGTATATCTGTGGCACCTCCTCCACCTCCTCCGACATTACCAGCAGTTTCATCGTTTCCTCCGGTACCTCCACCGTTCCATCCTCCAGCACCTCCTGTTTTTGTTGAACTACCACTGCCTTGCCCTCCGACATAGACATAATAGGTAGTAATAGCATTTAAATTTGCTGTTCCCTGAGCATATCCACCGTACCCTCCTCGAGCAGATTGTGAGTTTGCGTATCCTGTCGCTCCTTTTGCTCCCCAACACTCCATTTTGTATTTTCCTGCCGCCAGTTTAACACTGTCCATGTGGCCTCGGTAAGGAAATGTTCCATCAATCTCCACTCTCGCAGAAAACTCATCCGAAGGACACGCCGACAGCTTTGTCCTTATGGTGAAATTCACACAGGCCAGTCCACCTGCTATTGTCAACGAATTGGAGGTCTTGCCCGATACGTATGCCCACGACGGTGCGCCATCCAAAGTCCATACGGCAGAACTGTTTGTACCCCAATATTGGGTAAGTGTAACAGAACTTCCCGCATTGAAAGTATAAACCGATTTAGCGAATGGTTTCGGCAGTATGTTAATGCTCACGGTGTTGCTTTCTGCAATACCTACGGCACAGGTAGCCACCCGCTTAAACTGATACGTTACAGTAGTGGTTCCATTATTTACAAAATTAGTGTACTTCAGCGACACACCGCTGGCATCAGAAATAATATCAAATTTCGATTCTCCCGGCTTTTTCACGTACCAGGTGTATTGAAAACGTATATCGGGGAAATCCGGACAAGACGCCTCTTGCGTATTGGTTAGATCCGAGCCGCTCCAACATCCTGTTGTCGGAGCACTTATTTTCCCGCCGTTGATATTGATGCCCGAAAGACCGTATACCCCGCGGAAACCATAACGAGAACCCCTTGAGGTAATGGAGGAAAAAGTAGCCCCTTGAGCTCTTGTTCGGTCGGAAGTCTGCAATAGCTTCTCCTCATCGCGATAGTCTCCACCCCGCAAGCCAAATGCTGCCACAGCGGTCGGCCAATAACTGGTGGAAATATTTGTCGAGCCGTCGGCATTCAATTCTCCGTCTCCGTGGGAATAGGAAAGATTAGTGGCAACAAATCCTTTTCCGGAGCTTGTTGCGACATAACACATTTCACTTACATTTCCCCCCATCTCCATGACGCCCCAGTAAGTGGCGCCGGATTGGGATTGATTGGTGGAGGAGGTAGCGAACATTCCGCACCGTACAGGACCGTCGAGAATGAATCCACTGTTTACGTTGTGGTTTTTATTAACGGATTGTTCCCGTTCATCTCCAGGATAAAGCAAATCGGATTCGTCGGTCAGGGGATTGACACTGCTGTTGCTGTTCCAGGCGTATTCTCCTTCTTCCGGAATTTGGGGATACGGTCGGCGGCATGCCTTCTCGTATTCCAATTCACTCATGGGACGCAGTCCGCTCCAATCGCAATATGCCAACATATCGTAAGGGGAGAGGTAATTACAGGCGACAATCTGCCCGTCATCCTTAGAGAAAAGGTCGTTTGCCGGGTTGAGATTGTTACCGAATACGGCGGGCCCGTCTTCTCCCTTTTGCTCGATAAACACGATACCGTTCCTCCAACTCGGAGAGCCGGTTGCTCCGAAAACATAGTCTCCGCGTTGCATATTGGCAAAATCATTGTTTGCCACGTGCGCTTTCTGTTGTGTTAGCGTCAAGGAATTCAAGAACTCCATATACTGTTCCTGGCTCGTCTCGTATTTCATGATATAGAATCCGGCATACCCTTTGGGAAAGGCGGCGGGCAATGTGACAGAAGTAGATGTTGGATTAACAGTATTCAGAGTCACTGCCGCTTCCGAATCTATAAGGCAGGGAGATTTGCCCGATAGTGCAAAACTGTATGCCGAATAATTGTCACCGAGGTAATAACTGCCGTAGGGAATATAAACCATTTCAACAGCATGGACGGCGACGTATATTTTATCCAGTTTATCACCGAAGTCGGCGGCGGTAAGCGTTTTCTTCGTGTTGGTTTTGAACAGCCATTTAAGCCGAGCCCGGACACTGACATTACCGTCGGAGATTTCATCCCGCATAAGAAATACGCCGGTGACTTTGGCGCTACTGCCCGAGCCTGTTTGACCAAACATGAAGGAGTAGTTGCCGCCTTCATTTCCGCTTTGGGGCATAGCTTCGTGTCCTGCACGGGCAAGGTAGCCGTGATGCCAGGGTTCGGTGATGCCCCGCTTTTTGTACTTAAGGAACACCCACGCAGCGTCCCAATTGAAATCATCCCGCCAGGAATTGTCCCACGAGAGATTCAGTTCTACAAAGGCCGTGTCGCCGACAATATTGACAACACGGGGTTTACCCGTTATACGGATGTTGTTTCCGTGAACGGGCGGAGAAAACAAACCGGAAAAAATCATTACAACAAGAAAGAGCGACAAAATAAACACATGTCGCCTTCCGGCACACTTGATTAATTTTTTCATATCAAGAAATACTTATCACCTTGAAAGCTCCCGGAAAGGTGGGTTTATAACAAAAAGAAAGCGTGGGAACTTTAGTTTATCTGAAGAAAGGTACGACCAAGCACCCATATCGAAATAAACAGTTACCCACGCTTAACCTGTATATAGCACGAATGTATATACGGCAAGCATGAACGTTTATACTGCTTATCCTTCGATATTAAAAATTGGTCGTTTTTTCTTCAAGGATAAAGCTAAACGCTTCAAAATAATATTTCAATTACGGCAGTTCTCCCTGCCACAACATCGCAAACTTACGCAAAATCTCTGGAATAAACGAAAAAATACCCCTTAAAAGGGCGAAAGTCCTCACAAATTATAATAAAAAAGTCTTATGAAAAAACCAGCTTCTTTAGCCCGAAGGAGAAAATCGATTTTGTCTGTTGCAGAAAATACTGTTTCAAAAACAATACGTTGTTATCACAGGAAATTCGGCTTTGGTTTAAGATTGGCAGACCTTTTCAAACAGGTTGCCTGCATATTTCCACTATATAACAATTCTATATCAATTCTATAAAGATAGCATAGAAACTTATAAAAATCCAAATAAAATCCTTATAAAGTGCTTCTCAAAGCACTTTATAAGCACTTTGTAAGCGCTTTATAAGCACTTTATAGAATTGGAATAGAGGTGTTGAACCTGTGAAAAATAGTTGTTTTCTATAAGTTTCCCACAATTAACCACAAAGAAATACCTGCGTTATTAGCAACGAGGCAAGTAAACTTGCTTTTGCTCTCGCTTATTCGTATCTTTGCAGGCATTTCAAACAGAATATAAGATACATGGGATTTAAAGAAGAAATTCAGCGAAGAAGAACATTCGGTATCATCAGCCATCCGGATGCGGGTAAAACGACTTTGACGGAGAAGCTCCTGCTGTTCGGAGGAGCGATACACGTCGCCGGGGCTGTAAAATCCAACAAGATAAAGAAGACTGCGACGTCCGATTTTATGGAAATCGAGCGGCAGCGCGGTATTTCTGTGGCGACGTCGGTCATGGGGTTCGAGTACAACGATGTCAAAATCAATATTCTGGATACTCCCGGTCACCAGGATTTCGCGGAGGATACGTTCCGGACGCTGACGGCTTGCGACAGTGTCATTATCGTCATCGACGCCGCCAAAGGTGTGGAGACCCAGACCCGAAAGCTCATGCAGGTGTGCCGGATGCGCAAAACGCCGGTCATTGTCTTTATCAACAAGCTGGATCGCCCGTCGCAGGACCCGTTCGATTTGCTGGACGAGATAGAGAAAGAGCTGCAAATCAGCGTGAATCCGCTGAGCTGGCCTATCGGCAACGGTGACACGTTCAAAGGGGTGTACAATATTTACCACAAGGGGCTTTACCTGTTTAATTCCGGCGGTCAGACGTTGCCGGAAGGGATAGAAATCAAGGACCTGGATTCTCCCGAATTCGTCAAATACATCGGGGAGCGGGATGCCGCCACCCTTCATGCCAATCTGGAACTCATTACGGGCGTATACCCTGCCTTAAACCGCCAGGAGTATCTGAATGCCGAAGTGGCTCCCGTTTTCTTCGGTTCGGCTTTGAACAATTTCGGTATCAAGGAATTGCTGGACTGTTTCATCGAGCTGGCGCCCTCTCCGCTTCCCCGCGAAACGGAAGAAAGAACCGTGCATGCCGAAGAGGAAAAGTTTACGGGCTTCGTGTTTAAAATCCATGCCAATATGGATCCCAACCACCGGGACCGCATCGCTTTCGTGAAAATATGTTCGGGGATATTCCGGCGAAATACGAATTATCTGCACGTGCGCAACGGCAAGATGCTCAAGTTTTCGACGCCGACGGCTTTCATGGCTTCAAAGAAGTCCGTGATTGACGAGGCTTATCCGGGTGATATTATCGGTCTTCACGATACCGGAACTTTTAAAATCGGCGATACCCTCACCGAAGGTGAAAAACTCCATTTCAAAGGTATTCCGAGTTTTTCGCCCGAACTGTTCAAATATATCGAGAATGCGGACCCGATGAAGTCCAAGCAATTGGCGAAGGGTATCGACCAACTGATGGACGAAGGCGTGGCGCAGCTTTTTACGAACCAGTTCAACGGCCGCAAGATCATCGGCACGGTAGGTGCCCTGCAATTCGAGGTAATCGAATACCGCCTGCTCCACGAGTACGGCGCTTCCTGTCGCTGGGAGTCGGTAAATCTTTACAAGGCCTGTTGGATTGAGGCGCTGGACGCCGCCGAATTGGCGGATTTCAAGAAGCACAAAGCCCAGTATATGGCCCAGGACAAGCAAGGAAGGGACGTTTTTCTGGCTGATTCCCAATATATGCTGCAAATGGCACAGGAAAACTATAAGAAACTGATTTTCCATTTTACGTCGGAATTTTAAATACCACCACATGTTGCAACCAGGATTAAGTTATTCACAATCTATTACCGTAGAACTAAAAGATACAGCCGCCGTATATGGTTCCGGAAAGTTAAACGTATTCGCCACCCCCGCCATGATTGCCCTGATGGAGAATACAGCGATGAAATGTATCGAGAATGAGTTGGAAAGCGGAAAAGACAGTGTCGGCATTGAAATTAACGCCAAGCATATCAAAGCTACTGCTGTCGGAAAGAACGTGCATTGCAGGGCAACTGTCACAGAAGTGGACGGCAGACGAATCCGTTTTGAGCTGGAAGCACATGATGAATCCGGCGTAATCGGTACAGCCACCCACGACCGTTTTATCATCGACCCCGTAAAATTTATGAGTAAACTTTAACAATGAAATTTAAACTGACTTCGGAATTCTGCCCGACAGGCGACCAGCCGGAAGCTATTCGGCAATTGAAAGAAGGAATATTAAATAATATTTCTTCTCAAGTATTATTGGGAGTAACCGGGTCAGGAAAAACATTCACCATCGCCAATGTAATCAATGAAATCAACCGCCCTACATTGGTCTTAAGCCATAACAAGACATTAGCCGCCCAGCTATACGGGGAGTTCAAATCTTTTTTCCCGGAAAATGCGGTGGAGTATTTCGTTTCGTATTACGATTATTACCAACCGGAAGCCTATTTACCTACGACAGACACCTATATCGAAAAAGATTTGGCTATCAACGACGAAATTGACAAGCTGCGCTTACGCACAACCGCCTCCCTTTTATCCGGACGCCGGGACATCGTCGTCGTGTCTTCCGTTTCCTGTCTGTATGGTATGGCCGATCCGCGGGCTTTTGGCTCAAACATCATTCACTTAAAAAAAGGGATGAGAATCAACCGGAATCAATTGCTCCGCAATTTGGTAGACGCTTTGTATGCCAATAACGAGCTTGAATTTAAACGGGGCTGCTTCCGGGCCAAAGGGGAAACGGTGGATATATTCCCCGCTATTGAAACTTATGACGGTGTCGCCTATCGCATTGAATTTTGGGATGATGAAATCGACAGAATCAGTTCGTTTGAGCCCCAAAGCGGCAAAAGCATTGAACCCTTTGAAGAATTGGATATTTATCCCGCCAATCTGTTTGTCACGGATAAAGCGACAATAACACAAGCCATTATAGATATTGAACAGGACCGGGAACTTCAGGTGGCCTATCTGAAGGAAATCGGCAAGCATCTTGAAGCCAAACGTCTGGATGAACGCGTGCGCTATGACGTAGAGATGATACGGGAGTTGGGGTATTGTCCAGGTATTGAGAATTATTCCCGTTATTTTGACGGACGCAAAGCCGGCATACGCCCATTCTGCTTGCTGGATTATTTCCCGAAGGATTTTTTAATGGTCATCGACGAATCGCATGTAACGGTTCCCCAAATCCGTGCGATGTACGGAGGAGACCATGCCCGGAAGCAGACATTGGTAGAATACGGTTTCCGTCTTCCGGCAGCATTCGACAACCGCCCTCTGACATTCGACGAGTTTGAAAGCCTGACACCGCAAACTGTTTATATCAGTGCCACCCCCGCCGATTATGAGCTGGGAAAAAGCAACGGGGTTGTTGTTGAACAGATTATTCGCCCGACCGGTATTCCCGATCCCATTATCGAAGTTGTTCCTTCCCTGAATCAGATTGACCATTTAATAAATGAGATTCAGAAACGTATTGAATTACAAGAAAGAACGTTAGTAACCACCCTAACGAAGAAAATGGCGGAAGAGTTAAGCAAGTATCTGGACCGCATGGGTATAAAATGCCAATATATCCATTCGGATGTAGATACGCTTGAACGAGTTAAAATCTTGGAAAATCTTAGAAAAGGAATTATTGATGTGTTGGTTGGAGTAAATCTGCTCCGTGAGGGACTGGATTTGCCGGAAGTATCCCTTGTTGCCATATTAGACGCCGACAAGGAGGGTTTTCTCCGTTCTACCCGTTCACTGGTTCAGACCGCCGGACGTGCTGCCCGGAATGTGGAAGGCAAGGTAATTATGTATGCCGACCATATTACCCGATCTATGCAGGAAACGATAGACGAGACCAACTACCGCCGGGAAAAGCAGTTGAAATACAATGCCAAGCATCATATTATTCCCAAACAAATCCATAAGTCCACGGATTCGGCTCTAACCAAGCAAACACACGCTTACATAGAAGAAGAACACTATGACAATATGGTTGCCGACCCTGTAACCGCTTATATGAGCCGGGAGGAAATAGAGAAAATGATTCAGAAAACAAGAAGCGCTATGCAAAAGGCTGCAAAAGAACAGGATTTTCTGGAAGCCGCCCGTCTTCGGGATGAGATGTTTAAACTTGAAGAAAGAATCAAACCGCAATAATCAAATCGGGAAAACGAGAAATACTGCAACATCCCACAAGGCATGTGAAATAATGAGTGCTCCCAAATGATTTGGAAATAGACGATAGCAAAGTCCCCACACTCCTCCTGCCACCAATGCCGCCATTACCAGCATAAAGTTGCATGAGGCCACATGCACGGAAGCATATAAAAAAGTAGCCACGATAAATCCCACGTTAGGATTCCAAAACGCCGACAATGTACGCTGTATGTATCCTCGCCAGAAAATCTCCTCGGCAGGACCTATCAACAGAAGCAATAATACCGCCAACAACCAGGAAGATTCTCCGGCTTTCATTCCGTAAATTGAATCCACTTGAGAAGAAGCAAAATCAAATATCCGTGAAGCTATCCAATTGCCCGTCCAAAATATCCCCCACAACACAGCTGCAATAACAACACCCCACCCTATTTCCGATATTTTCCATTTTAAAGAACGCCACCACGTCGGATTTACCCACGTTGTATAGAGTGCCAACAATACGGCGGAAAATGCCATCATCCACCAAAAATTAATATAGCATGCCGTCCACGGAGAAAACATGATTGTCCACAAAACCGCCGCTACGATAAGAGCAAAAATCAATTTTTTCATGCCAACCAGATTGATACAAGTAACGCCAGAGAAAGTACACTACTGAATGCCAATTGCAATTGAGCTGTTTTTTCATCCAAATGCGCAATATTCCCCACCTCTTCCCGCGCAGAGGATAACATCAATCTAACATTTCCCCAGGCAAGCGGGAAAACAACCATGACTAACAGGGTCCACCATGAAAAATACCCCATGACAATCCCTATCCCTATCCATACAAATGAAAAAAGAATTTCTACCGCATACACTCTCCGGGCCACCGAATATCCCGTACAGATTGCAAATGTTTTAATTCCAGCCTGTACATCTGTCACGACATCCCGGGTATTGTTCGCATGCAATATCGCTACCGTAATCAAACCGATAGGTACTGCAACCCAATATACCTGCATATCTATAAATCCAAGAATTACATACGAAGTTCCCCAAGACGGCAACAAGGCATAAGCCATAAAGATAATCACATCTCCCAATGCCCGGTATTTAAAAAAAGGATATAACAGTGTACAAAAAATTCCCCCCAAACCAATCCATAATAGCGGAAGGCCTGTACGAATCAACAATCCCACACCCAACAATACTGCTACTCCCAGCAGCCCCAATCCCAAAGAAAAAATCTCGCCGGGAGAAAATTTACCGGACGTCAATGTCGTTGCACCGAAAGTATCCACCGTATCCACACCCTTGCGATAATCAAAATAATCACTCCACACATTCCCCGCTGCATGAAACAGGACGATATTTACCAATGCCCATATTCCATTCTCCCAATTTACACCGGCATGCAGCCCATACAAATAAACCCACGTTACAATAACCGGCATCGCCGATGCTGGGAAGGACCACGGCCGTGTTGCCAATATCCACTCTTTCAAAGGATGTTTCTTCATATACTCTTATTGATTTCATTTAAAATTCCGGACAAAAGTAATATTTTAGCCTTTACATCGAAGATTCCACAAAAAATAAAAAACCGTCCGGCACTCCGAACAGTCTTTCAATTGTTTCAAAAAAAATTGGGAGGCATTCCCGTGAGCTCTTTAAATCGGAATAACGAGGGACGATGAAAAGATGTTGTATGTATGTGTGCGTGCGTCTGTGTGGTGTGTATGTGCGTGGTGTAATAGTGTCCCGAAGTCCGCATTCCAATATTTAAAGAACTTTCCGAAAATCAGCTTGTTTTCAAAAGCTATCCCCTCCCTGTGGTGTGTGCTAAATAATCTAATCTAAATAACAGCTAAATAAAATCATAACTTTCAATCATCATTTACACCTACTTTAACGGAGAAAAAACAGAGAGGGTTACAAAAATCCGAATTATTTTTCAAAAATATTTCATTTTATCCATAAACACGTGATAATCACTTATATATAGACAACAAAAAAAAAGCCCCTCGAAAGGGGCTTCATATAAGGTCAAACTAAATTATTTCTTCAAAAATGCTTTAACCTCATCCGTGGTTACCATTTGCTCTTTGAAAGTATAAGCACCTGTTTTCGGTGACTTTACCATTTTAATCACTTTGGCGTATCCACGACCGTCACCGGTCTTCAATGTTGCAACTACCTTCTTTGCCATAGTCTGAATTATTTAATTTCTCTGTGTAAAGTAACTTTCTTCAATATAGGATTGTATTTACGCAATTCCAATCTTTCGGGAGTATTCTTTCTGTTTTTGGTAGTAATATACCGTGAAGTTCCCGGCATTCCGGATTCTTTATGTTCTGTACACTCAAGAATCACCTGTACTCTGTTTCCTTTGCTTTTCTTTGCCATCTTCAGTGATTTTAAACATTCTTAATCAATCCGGCTTCAGTAGCTTCTTTCAAACATGCATTCAAGCCTTTTTTATTAATTAGACGAAGCCCGGCAGCCGATACATTCAAACGAATCCATCTGTCTTCTTCAGGCCAATAAAAATTTCTTTTAAACAAGTTGATGGAGAAAGATCTTTTCACTCTTCTTTTAGAGTGAGATACATGATTTCCGACCATCGCCTTTTTTCCGGTTATTTGACAAATTCTTGACATCTCTCAATAATTTTTTATATACGCTTTCCAAACAGGATGCAAATTAAGCGCTTTTTATTCACAATATCAAATATTCTACGAAAAAAATGAAAAAAATATATACTTTTGAAGCTCTTAATCTACTATTTATATGAAAAAAATCACTTATTTAATTTGTTTAGCAAGCCTTATGATCCAAGCCTGCCAGAGCGTAACCAATCAAACCAATCCTTTTTTGAAGGAATTTGACACGCCACACGGTGTACCGCCTTTCCATCTAATCCAAAACAGCCATTACCTTCCCGCTTTTAAAGAAGGTATCCGCCAACAGCAACAGGAGATAAAAGCCATTACCGACAATACGGAAGCCCCCACTTTTGCCAATACAGTGGAAGCCCTCGAAAAATCCGGCCAGTTATTAAATAAAGTAGCGGCTGTCTTTTTTAACCTGCAGGCAGCACACACCAATGATTCCATGCAGGCAATCGCGGAAGAAGTGGCACCTTTATTATCGGAGCATACCGACGGTATCAATCTTAACGAAAAATTATTTGAACGAATCAAAACCGTATACGAAAATAAAGACAAAGAAAATCTAAGCACCGAACAACTATTGGTTTTGGAAAAATACTATAAAGATTTTGTGCGGGGCGGTGCCAATCTTTCCGAAAAAGAAAAGGAACGTCTGAAACAAATCAACGGAGAACTCTCTATTCTTGCCTTGAAATTCGGAAATAATCTTTTAAAAGAGACCAATAATTACCAATTGGTTATTGAAAATGAACAAGACCTGTCCGGTCTTCCGGAAGGTGTAATCTCTACTGCGGCCGAAACCGCCAAGGAGGCAGGCATGGAAGGGAAATGGGTATTTACACTCCACAATCCCAGTATCATGCCGTTTCTTCAATATGCGGACAACCGGGCTTTGCGTGAAGAAATATACAAAGCTTACACAACCAGAGGCAACCACAATAATGAATATGACAACAAAGTGATTATCAGCCAACTGGTTGCATTAAGACTTGAAAAAGCCCAATTACTCGGATTTCCCGACTATGCCAGTTATGTTCTGGAACAAAACATGGCAAAAAATCCCGCCAATGTGTACGAGTTATGCAACAAGATTTGGGAAGCAGCCCTTCCCGTTGCTAAAAAAGAAGCCCAGAAATTGCAGTCCATGATTACCCGCACGGGAGGAAAATTCAAATTACAGCCATGGGATTGGCGCTATTATGCCGAAAAAGTAAAACAAGCCGAATACGGTTTGGATGAAAACGAATTGCGTCAATACTTCCCCTTGGATAAAGTAAGAGAAGGTGCCTTTTATACCGCCAACAAACTATACGGCATTACTTTCTCGCAACGTACGGATTTGCCCTTACCCCACCCCGATGCTATCGCCTACGAAGTGAAAGGTGCGGACGGAAAACACATCGGTATTTTTTATGCGGACTACTTCCCCCGTCCCAGCAAAGGCCAGGGAGCCTGGATGGATGCTTTCCGCTCTGAATCGGGATTACTGGGTATGACTCCGGTTATCACCAATGTATGTAATTTCACCAAACCTACCGGAGAAACACCCTCCCTGCTGACATTCGAGGAAGCGCAAACCCTCTTCCATGAATTCGGACATGCCCTGCACGGTCTGCTTTCACAAGTCGATTACCCGAGCGTAGCCGGAACAAATGTCGTACATGATTTCGTGGAACTCCCCTCACAGATAATGGAAAACTGGGCTGCTGACCCGGAGGTTTTGAAAGTATATGCACGCCATTATAAAACAGGGGAACCCATTCCGCAACACCTTATCGACAAACTGCAAAAAAGCAGCCATTTCAACCAGGGATTTGCAACTACGGAATTTATGGCTGCCGCTTTATTAGACATGGCTTATCACACCGTTTCCACCACAGACCCCATTGATGTGGAGAAATTTGAAAAACAAACCCTCGATAAATTAGGATTGATACCGGAAATAACCGTACGTTACCGCAGTACTTATTTCTCCCATATCTTTGACGGAGGTTATTCGGCAGGCTATTACGCTTATACATGGGCGGAAGTTCTGGATGCCGACGCTTTTGAAGCATTTAAAGAAACAGGCGATGTATTCAATCCGGAAAAGGCGGAAGGCTTTCATCGCATCCTTGCCAAAGGAGGCAGCGAAGAGGCCATGAAACTGTATACCGCGTTCAGGGGAAAAGAACCCTCCATAGAACCTTTACTTAAACGCCGGGGATTGAAATAACAGCTACAATAATTATAAATAAAGGATGGAATTAATTTTCCATCCTTTATTATTAAACAATCATCCGGCAACAATATTCGTTACCCGGCTTACCGTCACCAACGTACCGTATTCATCCCGGATTTCCACTTTCACCACATGCGTCCGCCTTCCCTTGTGGATAAACTCCGCACAGGCGGTGACATACTTCCCTTCCGCCCTTCTGACATGATTTCCGTTTATCTCGATACCGTAAACCTTAAACTGCAATTCCGGCTCTACCGACAGCAAACTCAAAGCTCCGCTTGCCGTTTCCGCCAACGCCATATTCGCGCCTCCGTTTAACGCACCGTCCGGCCTGCATGTACGATGGTCTATCGGCATAGTCATGATCAGGCACCCTTCCTTAAAATCCGTAAACTTCATTCCCAACCATTCGACCAACGTACCTTTGCACAATTCATTCATTTTATTTAGCACATCTTCCATCGCATTCCTTTTTTATCTAATCGTCATAATCCGCTTTTCGTTTCGGGTTCATGGGAAACCACCCCTTCTTCACCCGCCCCTTCTGTTCAAAAATCTCCAATATCGTCCAGAAAGAAGAAAAAGCAAATACCCCCCATAAAGAAGAAAACAGTACATCGCGCACCCATAGCGCCGCTACCACTCCCAAGATTCCCAACACCAGAAACACCCACCAGCAACGGGTACCGAAATAATATTCACACTTAATAACTACCGGATGAAAAAAGCCAATAATCAAAAATGTACAAATACCTATCACCAACCCGGTAAGATTATATTCCGCTATAAACTCCATATTCACTTACTTTAATAAATAATCCGTTACTCTCTTACACAAAAATACAACAAAATCCGGAAAATAACTTTCCGCCTTTTGACAAAAAAAACGACAAATAATTTTGCACAAATAAAAAAAACAGTCTATATTTGCAGCGTCAAAAGGGGATATTCCCATTTGAATATATTGCGGGGTGGAGCAGTGGTAGCTCGTTGGGCTCATAACCCAAAGGTCGTCGGTTCGAATCTGGCCCCCGCTACAAGGAGCGAAATTCATGAAAATGGATTTCGTTTTTTTATTGTCAATATTGAACCAGACAATCAAACGGTGTATTTGCTTTCATTCCCGAAATCTTAATATAATGCAAGCTTCTCAAGGCTTTACTATTTCTGAGAAAGATGCTCAATAGTTGCACGTATGTAATTTACTTGCCCCATATGACATTCTCTCGCTATTAGATGCATGTATATATCTCTGTCTGCATGCGCCGTTATTGTAGTGTCTACTATACCTTGGTAATAAATTTATTTTTATACATCTTTGGAACATTGCCGAAAAAAGGTCATTTCTGTATTTTTGAGGAGATATATCCATATTCCTGCGCTTTATTTCGTGTACGTCATCACAATAGAAATAAAGGATGGCGTTTTCATTGTCCAATAAAACACCGGCTATAAATATTGATATTTTTGATAATACATTTAAATCTGTATGTCCCTCTCCTGATACACGTTCGAGTGTAATGTCTAAGATTTTAATGTTTCCAAGCTCTCTTATTATATCGTCAGGTAAATTCTGAAAATCTTCTATACGTACAAGATAATCATTTCCTAAATTATCACTTATAGGATATGTTATTTTCATTTCGTAGAAGAAGCCGGGAAGTAGATATCTTTCTTACTACGCAATTCTTCAATTTTAGCCATTTTTTGTTCGCGTAATTTGTTGAAAAAATCAACAAGAGTAGCCGATGTTTTTTTTACGACAAATGTCTGTGAATATGATTTTTTCTTTTCCATGGCCTGTGTCAGTTTGATGATACAAATATAGAAATAAAATTGTTTGCCAAAACAATATCCATAACAAACAGGTAAATAATTATATTTTTTTATGAAAACTGCCCCTTAAAAATGGATAAAAGGAGTCACTTTAATAGTAACTCCTTGAAATTCAGAGGAGCGACAAACGGGACTCGAACCCGCGACCTTCGGCTTGGGAAGCCAACGCTCTACCAACTGAGCTATTGTCGCATTCATTTTAAAAAATAAAACCGAATCCAATATCCGGTTCTAAGAGCGAAAAACGGGACTCGAACCCGCGACCCCGACCTTGGCAAGGTCGTGCTCTACCAACTGAGCTATTTTCGCATATATCTCTCTTTTACGATGCAAAGATAATATTTTATAAAAGACATTTCCAAATAAATCTCAAAAAAAATCGGCCGGTTCCGAAAAACCGACCGACCACTAAAATCAAACCACCTACTTCACCTCAATTGTCTTCTGTAACTTCTTCATCTCCTTATTCTTGGGCATGGAAACCTCAAGAATCCCATCTCTATAAGAGGCTTTCGCCTCCGCTACATTGTACTTCTCCTCAGGCAGTTCGATCGTTCTTTTAAATGAATAAGAAGTGAATTCTTTTCTCAAATATTTACCTTTTCCTTTCTCCTCTTCTTCTTTTTCCTCACGGCTTTCCCCCGAAATCGTAAGGAGTCCGTCATTATAATCCAGTTTTATATCTTCCTTTTTCATGCCGGGAATACGAATATCCAGCATCAGCGATTCTTCATCCTCCCTTACATTCAGCGCGGGAATATTCATGTTTTGATTCATCTGTGCAGGCCAGTTGCCCGTATTCAGAAATTCATCCAGCAGCGTCGAATAAAAAGGCCGTAATTCACTATTTCTTTTAATAATACTCATGGCGTTTCATTTTAAATTCAACGGATTTTACGCACCGGCAATAAAAGCTGTTTCAGAAGAAAACTTAAATAAATGAAATGAGATAAAATTCATTATTATTCCCGGAAATTTCGTACTTTCGGTGTATCATTTTAATACATACACTATGGCTATAATAAAAGAACTTAACGGACATACGCCGAAATTCGGCAAAAACTGTTTCCTCGCAGACAATGCGGCAATTATCGGGGATGTGGAAATGGGTGACGATTGCAGCGTATGGTTCGGAGCCGTCCTTCGGGGAGACGTGCACTATATCAGAATCGGCAACAAAGTCAATATACAGGATAACGCCACCATCCACGCCACGTACCAAAAATACCCGACCACCATCGGCAACAATGTATCCATTGCCCACAACGCCGTGGTACACGGCTGTACGATTCACGACAACGTGCTCATCGGCATGGGAGCCGTGATACTGGACAATGTTGTCGTTGAAAGCAATACGATTGTGGCAGCCGGAAGTGTGGTCACCAAAGGGACAGTTGTTGAATCCGGATGGATTTACGCAGGCATCCCCGCCAAGAAAATCAAAGAAGTGGGCCCCGAATTACTCAAAGGCGAAGTGGAAAGAATCGTCAATGCTTACTCCATGTATGCCGGCTGGTACAAATAATCGGAAATACAAATTTGAAAATAAACAAAGAAAAAACTACTTTTGTTAGTTGGACAGGCTAATGTCCCGAATATTACTTTAATTTTTCAAACTATGGGAGTTATCATATCTCCTTCCCTTTTATCCGCCGATTTCCTGCATCTGTCACAAGACATTGAAACGGTGAACAACAGCGAGGCCGACTGGTTTCATATAGACGTCATGGACGGCGTATTCGTTCCGAATATTTCCTACGGTATGTCCATCATATCCCAAATCAAGACAAAAGCGCAAAAACCGCTGGATGTCCACCTGATGATTGTTCAACCCGAAAGGTACATCGAACAATTCCGTCAATGCGGCGCGGACATACTGACCGTACACCTGGAGGCAAGTACCCATCTGCACCGGACGATACAGCAGATAAAAGCGTGCGGCATGCAAGCCGGCGTAGCGCTCAATCCGCACTCCCCCGTACGATTGCTGGAAGATATACTTCCCGAACTGGACGTTGTGTTAATCATGAGTGTCAATCCCGGATTCGGGGGGCAGTCCTTTATCGAACACTCGGTGAATAAAGTACGGCAACTGCGGCAACTGATACGGGAAACCGACAGCCGCGCCCTCATAGAAGTGGACGGAGGTGTCAATAACGAAACCGGCGCACGACTGATAGAAGCGGGTGCGGACGCATTGGTAGCCGGAAGTTTCGTATTTCATTCCGCCTCTCCCGTCGATACGATAAAAGGGTTGAAAGAACTAAAATAATCCAGCCAAGACTATGTCAGAAATCATCATAAAGACCGAAAATGCCGTTATACGCCAGCAAAAGAACACCATTCTCAAAAACGTAAATCTGGAGATAAAAAACGGTGAATTCATCTACCTTATCGGAAAGGTAGGAAGCGGGAAAAGCTCTTTTCTGAAAACGCTTTACGCCGAATTGCCGTTGGATTACGGAAAAATAGAAGTTGCCGGCTTTCAACTGCAAAAGATAAAAAAATCTCAAATCCCAGCCCTCCGGAGGAAATGCGGCATCGTCTTTCAGGATTTCAAGCTGCTCACCGACCGCAGCGTATACGCCAATCTGGAATTTGTACTGCGGGCAACGGGTTGGAACAAAAAAGCCATTCAGGAACGAATTGAATCTGTTTTGCAAAAAGTCGAGATGCAAAGCAAAAAATTCAAAATGCCGCACGAGCTTTCCGGCGGAGAACAACAACGTATCGTTTTAGCCCGTGCCCTTTTGAATGCCCCTCCCCTTATATTGGCCGACGAACCTACCGGAAACATCGACCCAGAGACTTCTTATCGCCTGATAGAATTACTGCAAGATATATGCAGGGCGGGAACAACGGTGATTATCGCCACCCACCAATACGACTTACTTGAAAAATACCCCGGCAGAGTATTACGCTGTGAAAACGAAACACTCACGGAAGATGCGGAACTAACGGCAGAGCTACCTGCTCCCACGCCGGAAGTTACCGAAAGCATTGAAAATATCCCGTTGCCAGTGAACATTCCGCAAGAAAACGAACTGCCTTCCGTACTGGAATCGGATATTGAAACACCGGAAGCTACGGCTCCGGAGGAAACAAGCCGGATTGAAACCCCGGAAATTCCTGTATCGGAGAATACAAATCCGGAAGAGATAAATTTGGAAGAAACAACCCCTGAAGAAACTCCCGCCGACATTCAGGAAGATGAAATACCGGAGTACATCGGCGACGACCTTGCCATTAGCACCGAAGATCTTCTCAAAGTAACGACACCTACCGCTGACGCAGAACAGGAAAAGCCCAAAGAACCTCAAGAGCCACAAGAACCACAGGCATCTTCCCCTTTCGGTTTTGAACTGATAGAATAAGAAAAATAAAACCTATCGTTTTCATGTTAAAAACCTATCGTTTTTGAGGCAAAAACGATAGGTTTTCGATAGCAAAACAATAGGTTTAAAAATAACGGGTTTGGTCATTAAGCCGGATGTATCTAAATATGATTGCTAATATTTTTAATATCAGATACTTATTTGTTTTTTTTTGCAGGCGTTCATTGAAAATGGATACTTCCTTTGAAAAAAAGAGACTCTTTTTAGTACAAAAAGAGGCTCTTTTTGCATCAAAAACATACTCTTTTTGAGTAGAAAACATATCCTTTATTTTGGGGAGTAAAAAATTGGCAAAAATAGAACAGTGGAAAAAATGGTTTTTCCACTGCTCCATTATCCTATTTTTTAGTTTTAATTCTGCGGTGTAATCTTAACTTGGCCGTTTCCGCTTCTTGCACCATTGGACATAGAGGGATCACTGAAGATTCCGGTATTAACATACCCAGAACCGCCACCACCTCCAACTCCGTATCTACTGCCACCTTTAGGACCAGCTCCAGCACCATAACCGCCATAGTATCCGCCTCCACCACCGCCTGTTCCTGTCATATTGCTTCCGCCATAAGTTCCACTTCCACCATACCCTAAGGCATAACCGGATGTTTGGGTACCCGGAGAAGTGGCCGTTGTCGTAGTATACCGTTGTCCATATCCTCCACTGGTACCTCCACCGCTACCACCGATTCCATAATTTCCAGAACCTCCGCCGCCACCTCCAGCTACCATAACTCGATTAGACAAAGCCTTTCCTCCAAGCCGTATATCCGTTCCACCTCCACCGCCAGCTCCGACATTGGGAGATTCATCACTACCACCACTTCCTCCTCCGTTCCACCCGCCGGCTCCTCCGGTTTTGGTATAGCTTGTACCTCCTTGCCCTCCGACATAAACATAATAGGTAGTTACAGCATTCAAGTTGGCAATTCCTTGAGCATAACCACCATACCCACCTCGTGAAGAACCATTACCGTAAAATCCTGTTCCACCTTGTGCTCCCCAACACTCCATCTTATATTTACCTGCCATCAACTTGACACTATCCATATACCCTCGGTAAGGAAATGTTCCGTCAATCTCAACTCTCGCAGAGAACTCATCCGAAGGACACGCTGCCAACTTTGCCCTCACCGTGAAATTCACACAAGCCAGTCCACCTGCTATCGTCAACGACGTGGAGGTCTTGCCGGATACGTATGCCCACGACGGAGCACCGTCCAAGGTCCATACAGCAGAGCTGTTTGTGCCCCAATATTGTGGTGTCAGCGTAACAGAGCTCCCCGCATTGAAAGTATAAACCGATTTGGCGAAAGGTTTCGGCAGTATATTTACGGTCACAATGTTGCTTTCAGCAATGCCCACAGCACAAATTCCCATACGCTTGAATTGATACGTAACAGTAGTGGTACCGTTATTTACAAAATTAGTGTACTTCAGTGACACACCGCTGGCATCAGAAATAATGTCAAATTTAGCCTCTCCGGGCTTTTTCACGTACCAAGTATATTGAAACCGTAAATCGGGAAAATCAGGACAAGAAGCCTCCTGCGTATTGGTAATATCCGAACCGCTCCAGCATCCCGTTGTCGGGGCGCTTATCTTTCCACCGTCTATTTTGATACCGGAAAGATTATATACTCCCCGGAATCCCACCGTACTGTCCCGTTGCGTAACGCTTGTGAAATAATCTGTCGCTTCCGTCCTGTCCGAAGTCCGCAATAATTCATCCGCACTATTAAAACCACCTCCCCGAACACCGTATTTGCTGGCTGTTTTATCCCACAAACTGGCGTTATAAACACCCGTACCGCAACTACCACCGTTTAGATTCGTGTAGTTTACATTGGCACATAACTCCTTTAAATTCCCGCTCATTTCCATCACTGCCCAATACGTGGCGCCCGCTTGGGTCTGATTGGTAGCCGATGTGGCAAACAGTCCACAACGTACCGGCCCATTAATACTGTTACTTGTACCGCTATTTACATTCTTTAAATAGCTTAGCGCCTGCTCCCGTTGGTCGCCACGGTAGTTTAAATCGCTTAATCCATTCAGTTGATTAATGCCACTGTTCGTATTCCACGCATACTCCCCTTGATCAGGCACTTGGGGATAAAACCGCCGGCAGGCCTTTTCATACTCCAATTCACTCATCGGACGCAATCCGCTCCAACTGCAATAAGCAATCATATCCTCTATACTCATGTAATTGCATGCGAGCGTCTGTCCATCATCTACGGAAAATAAATCATTGGCAGGATTCAGATTATTACCGAATACGGCAGGCGTATTCGGTTGTCTCTGCTCAATAAATACGATGCCGTTCCGGCAGTTTGGAGTGTGGAGGTTTCCAAACACATAATCCCCCCGCTTCATATTGGCAAAATCATTATTCTCAACTCTCGCCTTTTGCTGTGCCAACGTCAAAGAATTCAAAAACTCCGCGTACTGCTCCTGGCTTGTCTCGTATTTCATGATATAGAAACCCGCATACCCTTTCGGATAGGAAGCCGAAAGAGAAACATTCGACATACCGTCTTTCGCCGAAAGCGTCATTGCTGCCTCGGTATCTATCACTACGGCCTCCGTACCCCCTACCGCAAAGCTCTTGTTGGAATACGCATCCCCTAAGTAATATGCCCCATACGGAACATACACCATTTCAATAGCATGAACGGCAACATATATCTTGCTGAAATCCTCGCCAAAATCCGAACGGGTTAATCCCGTACCCTTTAATGGCCATTTCGCTTGCAACCGTACACTCACATTTCCCTCCGAAATCCTCTCACGCATCACATACAATCCATTTACCTTACTGCTGTTCGTACCGACCATGTAAGCGTAACCGCCGTCTTCATTACCGGCCGCCGGGCTCAACACATGCCCCGAAGAGCCCAAATACGCATGCTGCCACGGATTTTCCAAGCCCCGCTTTTTAAATTTAAAGAACACCCATGCGGCGTCCCAGTTGAAATCATCCCGCCACGAATTATCCCAGCGGAGATACACCTCAATAACCGCCGTATCGCCCGAAAAGCCGATAACACGCGTTTTACCGTCCACCCGGATGTTGTTTCCGAACACGGGCGGAGAAAACAGACCGGAAAGAACCATTACGGAAAGAAGCAGAAACGACACCCGTAATCCGGCACACCTACTTAATTTTTTCATACCAAGAAATTACTTAGCACCTTGAAAGTCCCCGGAAAGGTGGGTTAATAACAATAAAAAAGCGTGGGAACTTTAGTTTATCTAGATAGAGGTACGGCCAAGCACCCGCGCAAAAATAAACAGTTACCCACGCTTAGCCGGGTATATAGAGAATATATACGGCAAGCATGAACGTTTGTACTGTTTATCCTTTTGCGCTGAAAATTGGCCGTTTTCTATCTAAGGATAAAACTAAACGCTTCAAAAACAATATGTCCGCTATGGTGGTTCTCACCACCATAGCGTCACAAATATAAAGAAAAAAGTTTAATAGAGAAAAAAGATTACCCCGTTCCGTATGGACTACAGAAGGTCTTTAAGGTATTTGCCGGTTTCCGATTTTTCATTTTTAGCCACCTGCTCCGGGGTTCCTTTGCAAACAACGGTCCCTCCCTCTTTTCCTCCGCCAGGTCCCATGTCTATCAGGTAATCCGCTACTTTGATTACATCCAGGTTGTGCTCGATAATGATGACCGAGTTCCCCATGTCTACCAATTTCTGTATAACATCCAACAGTATTCTGATATCTTCAAAGTGCAATCCCGTCGTAGGTTCATCCAGAATGTACAATGTTTTGCCCGTCTCTTTTTTCGACAATTCCGCCGCCAGTTTTATCCGCTGCGATTCGCCCCCGCTCAAGGTGGTTGATTGCTGTCCCAGCTGGATATATCCCAAGCCGATATCCTGCAACATTTTCAATTTCTGTTGCAGAAAAGGAACGTTTTCAAAAAATTCCACCGCCTGATTGATTGTCATGTTCAGGACATCGCCTATGGATTTTCCCTTATATCTTACTTCCAAGGTTTCCCGATTATAGCGTTTACCGTCACAGGCATCACAATGCATATAAACATCCGGCAGGAAATTCATTTCAATGGTTTTCACGCCTGCCCCCTTGCATGCTTCACAACGCCCTCCCTGGAGGTTGAAAGAAAACCGCGTAGCGTCATACCCTCTGATTTGCGATTCAGGCAGTTTTTCAAATATTTTCCGTATGTCCGTAAACATATTGGTATAAGTGGCGGGATTTGAACGCGGCGTACGCCCCAACGGACTTTGGTCTACGACAACGATTTTATCAATATTTTCAATGCCTTCTATTTTCTTGTACGGCAAGGGAGCTTCGACGGAACGATAAAATTTCTCCCGCAATATCGGGCGCAGGGTACCGTTTATCAAAGAGGATTTGCCGCTCCCGCTTACTCCGGTCACACATACCAGCATTCCCAGAGGTATCGCTATATTTACGTTTTTCAGATTGTTTCCGGAACACCCTTTTAAGGTTAAAAAATTCCCGTTTCCTGTCCTGCGCACTTCCGGAACCCGTATCTCTTTTTCCCCGTTAAGGTATTGGGCTGTCAGGCTGTTACTTTTCCGGATTTCATCAACAGTGCCGATTGCCATGATTTCCCCGCCTTTCCTTCCGGCTTTCGGCCCCATATCAACGATGTAGTCCGCATTTTCCATCATTTCCTTGTCGTGTTCGACAACAATGACGGAATTGCCATTGTCCCTCAACTGTTGCAGGGAACGAATCAGTTTCCGGTTATCCTTTTGGTGTAATCCAATACTGGGTTCATCCAGGATATAAAGTACATTGACCAATTGCGAGCCTATTTGGGTTGCCAGACGGATGCGCTGGGATTCTCCGCCGCTTAAGGTCATGGAGTATCTGTTCAATGACAGGTATTCCAATCCGACATCCAGCAAAAATTTCAGGCGGGTGCGTATTTCTTTAAATATTTCTCCGGCTATCCGCTTCTGTTTTTCCTCCAGATTTTTTTCCACTTCGCATATCCAGGCATACAGATCTCCCAATTCCATGTCCGCCAATTCGGCAATGTTTTTCCCCGCAATCCTGAAATGCAAGGCTTCCCGGTTCAACCGTTGCCCGTTGCAGGCATCACATTTTACAACTTTCACAAATTGTTCCGCCCATTTGTTCGCTTTTTTGGAGGTAGTGTTTTCCTCCTGCATCATGATGTATTTTATGATACCCTCAAAAGTATAGAGACTGTTGGACATCACGCCCAATTCTTTGTTTTCAAGCCGGAACTGGCCGGGATACCCGTAGAGTACGTTTGTCAAAGCCTCCTCGGAGAGGTCTTCAATCGGGGTTTTCAAGTCCGCCCCGCATTTTTTCAACACTGTATCTATCTGCCAAAAGAGGATGCCGTTTTTGTATTTCCCCAAAGGCAGGATGCCTCCCTCATAAATGGACAATGATTTGTCCGGCACAATTTTATCCAAATCAACGGCCGTAATATACCCCAACCCTTTGCATTTGGGGCAGGCTCCGTGCGGAGAGTTGAATGAAAAAGAGTGCGGAGCAGGGTCTTTATATGAAATACCGGTATCGGGACACATCAGGTTCCGGCTGTAAAATTTCATCTCGTCGCTCTCGTAGTCTTTCACCATCATCACCCCCTTACCGCTCTTCATGGCCATCGCGACCGAGTTTTTCAAACGCTTAACATCCAGGTTGTCCACAATCATTTTATCCACAACGAGTTCTATGACGTGAATTTTGTAGCGATCAACGCTCAACCCGTACGTAATTTCACGCAATTCTCCGTCTATGCGTGCCAATTGGAAACCTTTCTTGCGCAGGTTGTCAAACAGTTCTTTATAGTTTCCCTTTCGTCCTTTTACAACCGGTGCCAACAAGAGTATTTTTTTGCCGACAAAATCACTCTGTATCAATTCGACGATTTTCTCATCGCTGTATTTCACCATTCTCTTCCCCGTTTCATAAGAGTATGCCTCTCCCGCCCGGGCATACAACAGACGCAGGAAGTCATAAATTTCGGTCGTAGTGCCGACAGTAGAACGGGGATTTTTATTGACTGTTCTCTGTTCTATGGAGATAACCGGACTCAATCCGGTAATCTTATCCACGTCCGGACGTTCCAATCCTCCCATGAATTGCCGGGCATATACGGAAAAAGTCTCCATGTAGCGCCTTTGTCCTTCCGCATAAATCGTATCAAAAGCAAGGGAAGATTTTCCGCTTCCGCTCAATCCGGTTATCACGGTCAGACTATTACGGGGAATAGTCAGATCTATATTTTTAAGATTGTGCTCACGTGCACCGTAAATAACAATATTTCCTTCTTCTACTTGATTTCCCTTCATATTTCAGTCCTTTTCTTTTATAATACGGCTTGGCGGATACGCACCAGTTTTTCCAAAAGACCTGCCAATAAATCCAAACGAAGCATGTTGGCGCCGTCCGATTTGGCTACAGACGGATTAGGATGGGTTTCCAGGAAGATTCCGTCAGCGCCGACCGCTATGCCCGCTTTGGCAATGGTTTCTATCAGTGCCGGTTGTCCGCCGGTGACACCCGATGTCTGGTTGGGCTGTTGCAATGAGTGCGTAATATCGACAACTACCGGACACCCACATGCCTGCTGCATGATTTGGATTCCCCGGTAATCTACGACCAAGTCCTGATAACCGAAAGTGGTTCCCCGCTCCGTTACCATAACCGCTTCATTGCCCGATTCACGTACTTTGTCTACAGCAAAACGCATGGATTCGGGGGAAAGGAATTGCCCTTTCTTGATGTTTACGGTTTTTCCCGTGCGGGCTGCCGCAACCAGCAGGTCGGTCTGACGACACAGGAATGCCGGTACCTGCAATACATCCACGTATTCCGCCGCCATGAGGGCGTCTTCGGGACTGTGTATGTCGGTAACTACCGGTATGTTGAATTCCCGTTTTACCTTCGCCAGTATTTCCAGGGCTTTTTTATCTCCGATGCCCGTAAAGGAGTCCAAACGCGAACGGTTGGCTTTTTTAAATGACCCTTTAAACACATAGGGTATATTCCATTTTTCAGTCAAGCGTACCACATGTTCCGCTATCTGAAGCGCCATTTCTTCCCCTTCTATGACACAAGGCCCTGCCAAAAGGAAGAACATTTCCGAATTTGCCGTTTTTTCAATGATATTCATGATGTATGTGTTATATCCTATCGTTTATTTGTATTTCTTTTTCCACCATATTTTCAACCGCTCCAGTATTTTCGATTCCTGGGCATTGTTTTGCGGTTGATAAAATATGTTGTTTTTCAATTCTTCGGGCATGTATTCCTGTTCGACAAAATTGCCGGGGAAATCATGCGCATATTTATAGTCTTTGCCGTAATTCAGCTCTTTCATTAACTTGGTGGGAGCATTCCGCAAATACAAAGGTACCTGTATGTTACCCGTCTGCCTCACCAAAGCCATGGCTTCCCCTATCGCCAGATAGGCGGAGTTGCTTTTGGGTGAAGTTGCCAAGTAGATTAAACATTCGGAAAGAGGGATGCGCGCCTCGGGCATACCGATTTTGTGCACGGCTTCAAAGCAGGCGTTGGCTATCAGCATGGCATTCGGATTGGCCAATCCGATGTCTTCCGAAGCGGAAATAATCAAACGCCGGGCAATGAATTTCGGGTCTTCTCCCCCTTCAAGCATCCGTGCCATGTAGTAAAGAGCCGCATTGGGGTCGCTTCCCCGAATGGATTTTATCATGGCAGAGATGATATCGTAGTGCTGCTCTCCGTCTTTGTCATACATCAGGGGATTTTCCTGCAATTCTTTTCGGACCGTTTCATTGTCAATAACGATTTCCTCCGAACGCTGGGCGTGAATGACCAAGTCCAGTATGTTCAGAAGTTTCCGGGCGTCTCCCCCGCTAAAGGAGATGAGCGCTTCTTTCTCTTTGACGGTGATTTTCTTTTCTTTCAGATAATAGTCACGTGTCAGCGCCAATTCGATTAATTCTTCCAGGTCATTTTTTTCCAACGCTTTCAAAACATATACCTGACAACGCGATAACAACGGGGATATGACTTCAAAAGAAGGATTTTCGGTGGTCGCACCAATAAGGGTAACCGTTCCTTTTTCCACCGCAGCCAACAAGGAATCTTGCTGCGCTTTGGAAAAACGATGAATTTCATCGATGAATAATATGGGATTTGGCGTGTTGAAAAAACGCTGATTTTCGGCTTTTTGAATAACTTCCCTTACTTCCTTCACTCCGGAACTAACAGCGCTCAATACATAAAACGGCCGTTGCAGTTGTTCGGCTATAATCATGGCCAGAGTGGTTTTGCCGACTCCCGGAGGCCCCCACAGGATAAACGAGGAGATTGCGCCCGATTCTATCATTTTGCGCAATACTTTGCCTTCTCCCACTAAATGTTTCTGCCCGATATAATCATCCAGAGTTTTAGGGCGCATCCGCTCCGCAAGGGGTTTGTTTTCCATACTAAAAGTCCTTATCCGTGGACAAAGATAGTGGAAGTTGGAAACAATGCCAAGCCTGCGGGCGGATTGGCTGTGTTATTTTTTTGAAGTTCCGCTTTCCAATATGCTAACGATAGAGAAAAGACAGAAACAGATGGCCCCCAAGCCCGCCAATACCCTCGCCGGTACGAAGTAGGCGTTATTTATCGTGCCCGCTTCAAAGAGGTAGGCCGCCGTGAAAAGACAGAAAAGCGCGGTCATGACCGGTATCAAAGGGATACGGTTTGCCAGGGCGAACTGTTGCTTCCAAACTTTTGCCAATAACAATACTTTGCTGGATATACTGAAACAGACAAGTCCTAAGCCCAGCATAATGAATCCGGTTGTATGGGCAACCTCTCCCACTTTGGTCAATACGACAAGCAGTCCCCACACAAAAGCAAGCGTTCCGAAAAAGAATACGACTTTAGGCCAGTTACACCGGTCTCTTCCTCCGTAATCATTCCGAATTTGCCGGGAAATACTTGCCACCAAAGCGATTAAACTGGAACAGATGCAAGCTAATCCTCCCATGACTGTTCCGGCTACGAAATACACTGTTCCCCAGGAACTCCGGGAAAGTAATACAATACACCATATCCACGCCGTCAGGGAAAATAATACGGTAAGGGTTATCAACAGACGTTCGGTGCCTTTGGAAAAACCTTCTTTGTTGATGTCTTTACCGGTTGAAGCGGAGTTCACGGGTATCAAATAGAATTTGGTCGAAGAGGTGGCCGCTGTAGAGACACATGCCGCTATCAAAGCAATACCGCATACGACATGACCGGAAAGAAGGTAATTGCTCGTGCCTTGTCTCATAATCCAAAGTCCCAGTATGAAAGTCGTCAAGGCGACTGCGTACCCGAAACAAGGAATAAGATATTTCTGAAGGGTATGAAATTTATGAATCAGCTGCCGGATAATTATCGCGGCTGTCGCATACAACGCCAGACATATTGCCCCCAAAAAGAATACGACAGGGCCGGCCACTTCACGCGCCGCATCGTTTCCGTACGTAAAAATAAATCCCCCGAGAAAAAAGCAGATGAGTGCCATCATGACAGGGATTGCCCGAAATAAAACACTTATACCGTAATTCATATTATTTATTATTTAAAGTTTCCCGATATACGGCCGCTTTTCTTTTAAAGTTTCCTTTTCAATTGAATATGAATAATTGTAAAATTCATCATAAATGGGGATTGCGGATATCATCCGTATCTTCTAATTTAGAGGCCTGAAAATAAATACAACGGTATGGATACGTTTCTTTTTACCCCTCAAATGAAGTTGGCAGACTTGATTCATACGGATTACAAGTTGCTTTTACTCCTTCCCCGATTTGGTTTAAATTTAGGTTTCGGAGAAAAATCCGTACAGGAATGTTGCAAACAAAACGGTATATCGGATACACTGTTTACCATGATTTGCAATGTATATGCCTTCAGTTATTATCTACCCGGAGAAAAAGAGTTGAATCAAGTGGATATCAAACAGCTGATTCTGTATCTGCAACGCTCCCATTCGTATTATCTGAATAACCGCATACAAATTATCCAACATCAATTGACGACCATCTCGGAGAAGGGCGCGGTAAAACAACGCCATATTTTAGACCGCTTTTTTGAAGAATACAAGAAGGAAGTTGTCAAGCATTTTGAATACGAAGAGAATACGGTTTTCCCTTATGTTCTGAATATAGAACAGGATGCGGCCAAAGCAGGTTATTCAATTGAGAGTTTTGAAGAAAACCATACGAATATCGAGGAGAAACTGAACGATTTGAAGAATATTATCATCAAGTATTTGCCCGGCACGGAGTTATTATCTGAAAAAACAGATATACTGTTCAATATTTTTTCGCTGGAGGAAGATTTGAACAAGCATGCGCTTATCGAAGATAAAATATTGATTCCGTTGGTTCAAAAACAGGAAAGACATCATGACAAATAAAAAATACAAGATTATCCTGATTGAACCTTCCGCTATTATTGCCACGGGCTTGCAGGAACTGCTAAAATCCTACAAGGATTTTGAGATAATCGGTGTTTTTGCCGATTGTGAACATTACAGCGAACATATCACCCGCCTTCATCCAAATATTCTCATTATAAATCCGGCCGTCATAGATTTCAGACACCGGCATTGCCTCGAAGATCTTTTTGATTCTTCAGAGAGTTGCAGCCTGATTGCTTTAGTTTACCAATATGTCGAGCCGGAAGTTTTAAAACATTACCACACAACGATTGATATCCGGGATAGCAAGGATAAAATTATCAAGAAAATTGAATCGGTTGCCAATACAGCCACGGTATCTTCCGAACAACCGGATGCAGCCGAACTTTCGGAAAGGGAAAAGGAAATTCTGGTATCCGTCGCCAAAGGGAAAATCAATAAAGAGATTGCAGAGGAGCACCATATTTCAATTCATACGGTCATTACCCACCGTAAGAATATCAGCCGCAAAACAGGGATTAAATCTGTTTCCGGTTTGACAGTGTACGCTATTTTAAATAATTTACTCGATATAAGCGAAGTGGAATGATTGTTAATTTTTCAGATAGTCTTCTCTGAATATTTCTACACAAAGAATAAAAAGAGACAAAAGTAGCGGTCCGAAAATAACTCCCATAAACCCGAAAAGAGATAAACCGATAACCACACCGAAAATGGTTACCAACGGATGTGTATCCGCCATCTTTTTTTGAAGTATCCCGCGAATCAGATTATCGACGTTTCCAATGACGATGGCCGAGTAAATAACCAATCCTATCGCATTCCCCCAATGTCCTATCGCTCCCAGGTACAGGAACAGAGGTATCCAAATAATAGCCGTACCAATAATCGGTATTATAGTTGCAAAACACGAAAGTACTCCCCAAAGAAATGCGCTGGGCACCCCGAATATAAAGTATCCCAGCATAGCAGCCCCTCCCTGAATGACTGCCAATAACGGCACGCCTATCGCATTGGAACGGACTACCCGGTGAAATTCCTGCAATATGTCTTTTTTGTTTTCCCGGTTAAACGGCAAAATACCATTGACGTATTTTTCCATTTTTTTCCCTCCTATCAACATGAAGTAAAGTACAAAAAGCATCACAAGCACGTTAATGGCAAAACTGGTTATTCCCTCCATCAGCATCTGCCCGAAACGAGGCAAAATCGAGAGTATCGTACTGACGTTTCCCTTACTCAATAATTCGTATCCCGTTTTCTCCCGAATCATATCGGCTACGTTTTCTATACCGTTCAACAGATTTTGGGGCTGCAAGTTGATTGCCTGCAATTTGGTAATCAACAACCATATCACCAAAGATAAAGGTATCAAAAAGAAAAAGATTGTCTCACACAATATCAGAATTGCCATAAAGCTACGCCGAAATTTTTTTCGCTCGCTAAGCCAAATCATTTGAGGACGTACGAGGATATAAACGGTCAATGCCCCCAGTATTCCCCCTAAAAAGGGTATGATTTTCAAGAAAATCAATGTTCCCAATAACAATATAATTACAATCAGGGAATAGTTCCAATAACGTTCTTTTATTGACATGGCCTTTTATTTTCATTGTTCACCGTAACGTAATTCGGCAAAAAATGTTTTAGGACATGTCTATCAAAACATCAGTTTCACACCGGCAAAATAACTCCGCGGCATGCCGGGACCGTACATATATCCGGAATCCCGGTCCGGTCCGCAATCAAAATCTTTCTGGTAAGCATCAAATAGATTGCGTATTCCCGCGTTCAATTGCAAGGTAAGGCTTTTAGACAATCGCATATCATAAGCCATCTTCATTTCCAAATCAAAAAAATCCGGTGTTTTCTCCGCCCTATCCGTTTCTATCACTCCCGCCATGTGCTGCACTAACATTTCTCCAGTATACGTACCTGACAAAGAAACGGAAAAAGATTTCAAAGGCTTCAGCAAGGCTGTAAAATATCCGTATATATCCGGAGTTCTAAAAATCTTCTTCTCTGCCGGAACCTCCGGATTTTCACTCCATACCTCCGGCTCTTTGTATCTGCTTTTCTGCAAGGTTGCCCCTGCCTGCAATTCAAACCAACGGGTAAATATCGCTCTGGCTTCCAGATTCACTCCCATTACTTCCGCACCCGCACCATTGCGCCGCTCTTTTGTGATAATCCCATCTTCTTTGCTAATATCCTCCAGTACAAATACATCTTTCAGATTCGTATAAAAACCTTCCGCCAAAAAGTTCACCTGCACTTGTCCGAAACGATGATATAAATCCGCCGATACACTCACACTGCGCGATTTTTCTTCTTTCAAGTCCGGCGCCAATTGAATAATAGCAACATCCCCTCCGACTGCCGCTATGTGCAAATCTTCATCGAATGCCTGCGGTGCCCGAAATCCTCCGGAATAACTTACCCGAAAATTTAAATCGGAAGTCGGATTGAAACGCAAATTCACCCGGGGACTAAAAATCGCTTTAGAGAGCATATTGTGCTTATCCAGACGCCCGCCCAACAAGAAACTCCATTTCTCATTCTTCCATTCATTCTGTAAAAAGGCACTATAAATCCGGGTAGTTTGGGAAAAATCCCGCCCGTATCCTTTAATCCTGTCCGCCAGTTGGTCATAATTAAACTCTGCCCCAACAGTCAAGTCAGAAGGCATAAATAACAACCGGTTAAAATGATAAAAAAGCTGTCCGCCGCCAACATAAGTCAAGTCATTGGTTTTTCCGTATGCATTCGGATCTTGTTTTACACCATAATAACTATGGCGGTCAATATGCTGCATCGAAGAAAACAAACTGACACGCAAACGCTCATTAGGTGCAAAATAATCAAACTTCAATCCTCCCGTATTAATATCATGCTCCACCTGTTCCGCAATATCAGCCTCATGGGGTTGTCTGTCCAACAAGTTTCCACCCCGCCGGAACTCATGTATAGAATGATACTCTGCCGTCAAACGGGTATAAGTACCGGTTTTCAAAAATGACCTCATCCCGACTGTTTTTCCCTTCAATTTCGGTAATTCGGTATATCCGTCATCATCATGGTCATATCCCGGACGAAAACGCGATTGTGCAAAAACATATATCCCCGCTCGATGGTTATCATTGACGAGCGAAGCATTCAACGAAGTCACATTGTCAAATACCGACTTCCCACCTATCATATTAGTTGCGTGCGATACCTGTGCCGAATTATATTGCGGTTCTTTCGTTATTACATTGATTGTGCCGGCAATCGCTGAAGAGCCGAACAAAGCACTCCCTCCTCCACGCATCACCTCTACCCGTTCAATCATATTCGCCGGTATCTGTTCCAGACCATATACCCCGCTCAAAGCACTAAATACCGGACGTGAATCAATCAATATCTGCGTATAAGGGCCATCCAGACCATTTATTCGCACTTGTTGAAAACCGCAATTCTGGCAATTATTTTCCACCCTCACTCCGGGCTGAAAGTTTAATCCCTCTGCCAAACAGGATGCACTGGTTGTTTCAAACAATTTTGAATCCAGTACTTTTACCAATGTCGGCGCCTGACGACGGGTTGTTTCATTTCGATTCGCCGAAACCACGACCTCATCCAGAGAAACCTGATCCTCCTCCACTTCAAAATTAATCTCCAATGTTTTTCCCTTCCTTAAATCCACTTCCAGCTCTTGAGTTTTATAACCAACAGCAGTTACAACAACAACAAACTTCCCTTCCGGCAAATTCCTCAAAAAATAATGTCCCGTAGCATCCGTTGCCGTACCCAAAGTCGTCCCTTTCAATGCTATCGTCATAAAAGGCAAATGCTCCCGGGAATGTTTATCCACCACATGCCCGTAGATATTCGCATCTGTCGGATTTTTCCCCAATGGTTCTGCTTGAACTGCAACACACACTAACCACAACAAAAAACAAATACAATATTTACACATACCAAAAAGTAAAACAGATTACTTAATTTTTTCCCCTATTTTCTCCACCAATTGCGGATTTCCCGCTATAATCGAAATATTCCGGTTCTGCCGGAAATGCCGGATGATTCCCCCGGCCTCTTCCACAATCAGTGCACCGGCACACATATCCCACAGATTCAGGCTGAACTCCCAATAACCGTCAAGAAAACCGGCAGCCACACAACAAAGATCGTAGGCAGCAGATCCCATCCGCCTCAATCCCCTCAAATGGGGTAAAATACTGGCGACATTCCGTACGTTGTTATCCGGATTTACATCCTTATCATAGGGGAATCCCGTCCCCAATACCGAATGCTCCAGATCGCCCTTGCTGCTGACCCGGATAGGCTTGTCATTCAGAAAAGCTCCTTGTCCGCGACAAGCCGTATATAATTCGTTGAAATAAGGCGCATAAACGACTCCCAGCAGCGTTTCATTTTTATATTGCAGTCCGATGGAAACCGTAAACACGGGAAGCCCCTGGCTGTAATTATTCGTACCGTCCAGCGGATCTATGACCCAGCAAAAATCCCCCGTTCCTTCGTGTTTTCCGCTTTCCTCCCCCAAAACGGCATGTCCCGGATACACGGATTCAATCTGTTTTAACAGATAGGCCTCACACTCTTTGTCCACCCGGGTAACCACATCGTAGACATTCGATTTCGTACTTACTCCCAGGTCATTTCCCCGAAAAAAAGACAGCTGGATCCGTCCCGCCTCTTTCGCCCATTCCACAGCTTTGCGCAGGGCTTCTTCCGCTGAAAATCCGTTTTCCATATCAACATTCCGATTTAAGTTCCTTTAAAGCCCGGGCAAACTGATCCGGACAGGAAGTGCCTTTATAGCCACAGTGTATCCCTTCCAGACGGGCAATCACATCATCCACCTTCATCCCCTTTACCAGTGCAGAAATTCCTTGCAGATTCCCGTTGCACCCCCCTTCAAAATACACGTCCCGAACAATCTCATCTTCCACCGTAATGTCGATATACACCGAACATACTCCTTTCGTTGTATAATGTATCGTCTTCTTCATAAAATTATGTCTTTATATACAATAAATCATATCTCACCCGATTTCCACCTCCTGCCATTTCCCTCCCATCAATTGCCGGACGGTGCGGAATCCCGCTTCCTTCAATAATTTCAATGCCTCCGAACGCCCTGCATTCACCAATTCCGGGAAATGCACATCCGAATTCACAACTATCGGCAAATTCCATCGCTTTATATACTTCCAATCCTTTACATTGGGGAAGAAACTGCCGTTCCGATGAAAATACTTCGTATTAATTTCCACCATCGCTCCCGTTTCCGCAATTAAAGCGAACAGGTCCGCCAATTTTGCTTGATACCATGCCGAATCCGTAACTCCGGTCTCGCACTGCTCCGCATTATACCAGACTTTATTCGTATGCCCGATTATATCGAACCCGCCTTTCTCCAGCATTCGCATAGACGCTTCGAAATACGCTCCCACCAGCGCTTTCAGATCTCCATGAAAATTCGCATCGACAAGACGTTTAAAATTCTCCGCACCGGTATCCGTATCCACAATTTCTCCGTCAGGAGCATACACCAAATGCACGGAACCTATCCGGAAATCCAACGGAAGCTGTTGAAAATAAACAGAAGCCGGATTCGACGCCTCGTTCAGATAATCTATTTCCAGACCGACATATAGTTCAATCTTTCCTTCATATTCCCGTTTCAACCGCTCAAACTCCGCCAAATAAGCCGGCATCTCCTCCCTCGCCAATGTCCAGCGGGCGGAAAACGGCAGCGGTGCGTGGGAAGAAAAACCGTAAGCGATGAAACCGGCCTCTATCGCGGCTTTGACAAACTCCTCCATCGGAGCATTCCCGTCGCAAAAAGAACAGTGACTGTGGTAATTGGTCGCATTCGTCATCCCCGTCATACCATTAATTTTACATTCTTTCGGGCATCTCGATTCCCAACATACCCATCGCATTCCGAATGGCAGTACCGCACTCTTTAGCCAATAACAGACGGAAATTGCGCACCTTGTCATCCTCCTCCTTCAAAATGGAAAAATCATGATAAAACTGATTGAATTCCTTGGCCAAATCATAAGAATAATTTGCCAACAGCGCAGGACTGTAATTATCTCCGGCTTCTTTCACCACCGCAGGCAATTTGGCGATCAACTTAATCAGATCCTGCTCCTTGTCCGAAATGGTGATATGCAGATCGCTGTCACCAATGACAGTTCCGTTTTCCACCGCCTTGCGCAATATGGACTGGATACGGGCATAGGTATATTGAATGAAAGGCCCCGTATTTCCGTTAAAATCGATGGACTCTTTCGGATTGAACATCATGGTCTTCTTCGGGTCCACTTTCAGTATAAAATACTTCAACGCCCCCAAAGCCACTTTTCTGTACACCTCTTCCGACTCGGCCTCCGTATAGCCCTCCAATTTCCCCAGCTCCTTCGAGGTGGCACGTGCCGTATTGATCATCTCCTGCATCAGGTCGTCGGCATCCACCACCGTACCCTCGCGCGATTTCATCTTGCCCTCCGGCAATTCCACCATACCGTAAGACAGGTGCTTGATCTTATTCGCCCACGAAAATCCCAATTTTCCGCAAATCAACGACAATACCTGAAAATGGTAATTCTGCTCATTCCCCACCACATAAATCATTTCATCCATATCGAACTCATTGAACCGCTCATAGGCAGTCCCGATATCCTGAGTCATATATACGGACGTTCCGTCGTCCCGCAGCAACAATTTATGGTCCAGTCCGTCACCGGTCAGATCCGCCCAGACACTCCCCGTATCTTTCTTATACAATACGCCGTCCGCCAGTCCTTTCAACACGATATCTCGCCCCTTCTTATAAGTCTGGGACTCAAAATACACCTTGTCGAACCCGACCCCCATCAACCGGTAAGTCTCATCGAACCCTTTCAGCACCCAATCGTTCATCCTGCGCCACAATGCTACGGTTGCCTCATCCCCCGCCTCCCATTTGCGAAGCATCTCCTGTGCCTCCAGCAATATCGGCGCACTCTTTTTAGCCTCCTCTTCCTCCATTCCCTGCTCCATCAACTGCTTTATCTCAGCTTTATACTCCTTGTCAAAACGGACATAGTAATCTCCGACAAAATGGTCCCCCTTCATCCCCGTAGATTCGGGAGTAGCCCCTTCCGCATACTTCTGCCAGGCAATCATGCTTTTGCAGATATGGATTCCCCGGTCATTCACCAGATTCACCATTTTCACCTCATGCCCGTTGGCTTTCTGTATCTCGGAAACCGACCAGCCCAACAAATTGTTCCGGATATGTCCCAGATGCAAAGGCTTGTTGGTATTCGGCGAAGAATACTCTATCATATAGCTCTTCCCGCTGGCCTGCTTGGCATAACCGTACCTCTCCTCGCCTGCCACCTCATTCAAAATTCCCAGCCAGTAAGCCGAAGAAATGACTACATTCAAAAAACCTTTGATAACATTGTAATCCTGTACTTCCTCTATATTTTGCTTCAGATACTCTCCCAGCTCCTTGCCGGTTTCCTCCGGAGACTTATGAGAATAACGCGTAAACGGAAAAACCACCACTGTCAGATCGCCTGCAAAATCCTTGCGTGTCGGCTGCAACTGTATATCCTTTGCTTCCACCGCTGCGCCGTAACACTGTTTTACCGCTTCTATTACCTTTGCCGTCAATAAACTTTCAATACTCATTATTTCAAACTTTAAATGATTTCAGCCGCCGCCCACAAAGCCCTCCCCGCTTAGCCTGACGACAAAAATACAATTATTTGGCGAAAAGGACAAAAAGACATGTTTTTTCCTACTTTTGTACCCAACAAACAAAAAATCTTATAATTATGAAAGAACTCTTCAATGCGACATCCAGCATTTCATGGGATGTATTTCTAAACAAAGTCATCGATTTGGGTACCTCTTTCGGTTCCAGAATAATAGGGGCAGTCATCATTTTCATCATCGGCCGCTGGATCATCCGAAAAATCAACCGTCTGGTAGTAACCATACTGGAAAAAAGACACGCCGAGGCTTCTTTGTCCTCTTTTGTCAAAAGCTTTTTCAAAATCACCCTTAACCTCTTGCTGGTTATTGTCATTGTCAGCAAATTAGGCGTCGAAGCCAGCTCATTCATCGCCCTCTTCGCATCCGCCGGTGTCGCCATCGGTATGGCATTAAGCGGAACCCTGCAGAACTTCGCAGGCGGAGTAATGATTTTATTATTCAAACCCTTCAAAGTCGGAGACTTCATTGAAGCACAGGGACAAAGCGGTACCGTAAAGGAAATCCAGATATTCAACACCATTATCTCCACCGCCGATAATAAAATCATCATCATCCCCAACGGAGGACTGTCCACCGGCATTACCAAAAACTACTCCAAAGAAGCCATCCGCCGAGTAGACTGGGAATTCGGAATCGCTTACGGCGACAACTACGACCAAGCCAAAGCCGTTTTGGACAAACTGATTGCCGCAGACCAACGCATTTTAAAAGATCCGGCTCATTTCATCGCCCTGACCTCTCTGGGAGAAAGTTCCGTAAACATTGTTGTCCGGGCATGGGTGAACGCAGCGGATTACTGGGGTGTATTCTTCGATATGAATGAGAACGTCTACAAAACCTTCTCTCAGGAAGGAATCAACATCCCGTTCCCGCAAATGGACGTACATCTGATCCAGAAATAAATAATACAAGCTTCGTTATATCCTCTTTAAAAAGGCCTCATCACTCCTTTTCAAAGAGGATATATCTTTTTCCTAAATTCCATTCAAAAATAAACTTCTTTCCCTCTCCGGCGTTAAAACCATTATTAACTTATAAAACAAGAAATAATGGAAACAATGGAAAATTACAGAAGTCACAAGTATTGGTGGCTAATGCTTATTGTAGGTATATTGTCTATACTCTGCGGTATATGGGTATTCAGGCATCCCGTACAATCCTATTTCGCCTTAGCTATGTATTTTTGCATCATGTTTATTCTTTTCGGTATCAGCGAAATCATAAACGCCACCTCCTATCAAAGAGTAAAGAACTGGGGCTGGAGCTTAGCCATGGGCATCATCGACCTCATCATCGGACTTATTTTCCTGTCAAACCTAAACTGGGCCATAGACATTCTACCTTATGCCGTCGGGTTCATTCTCATGTTCCTCGGCATTGACTTTATCGGCTGGTCCACACAAATGCAAACACACAAAATAACAAACTGGGGATGGGTATTGACAGGGGGAATACTGACACTTATTTTCGCATTCCTGATTATTTTTCACCCGTTATTCGGGATATTCAATATCATCATCTGGACGGGACTAGCCTTCATATTCGGAGGATTGTCATCCGTTATCTTCTCCCTGACCGTACGAAAATAACAATACAAGCAAGAGGGACAGCCACCATGCTGTCCCTCACTATTCTATTATAACAGATAATGCCCTAAAAGGCTTATAAACAAACCGACTAACACAGAAGTTATCAATATCGGGAACACGCATCTTTTATAACCTCTACCGGCAGCAATAACCAACGGAAGCACCAAAAACAGACTGACAATACTTCCCTTTAGCCACCACTGCACACCCGGCAATGCAATATGAAATATCACATACGGCATCATGAAATAAAAAAGGAACAAGGCAAACACCCAATATTTATCCGCTTTTTGCCGCAGTAAAGGAATAATCCCCATAAATCCGGACACCATTCCTATCAATATCATAATCAAATTACTTCTCATAGTTTTATTTTATTTAATAATTTCGTTTATTCTTCCCATATAAACTTTCCTTTCAAATTCTCCGGAATCTTCACATCCTCCGGAAAAATACCATACACAGCGGAACCGCTTCCAGTCATAGAAGCGAACAAAGCACCCGCTTCATACAAAGCCTGCTTCACCTCACGGATTTCCGGATGCACAGCAAAAATCGTTTTTTCAAAATCATTCCCAATCTTTCCCTCCCACTCTTCCAGTGGCAACTCCGGTAGATGATACAAATCAAACGGAGCCTTTTTCGGGACAATTCCTTGATAAGCCTCTGCCGTAGACACCCCGCAATCAGGCTTTACAAGAACGATTTTATACGCCTTCAACGACAAATCTATTTCCTCCAGCAACTCTCCCCGTCCACTGACAAAAGCAGGTGTACTCCGAATAAAATAAGCACAGTCACTTCCCAGCTGCATGGCATACGTCATCAACTCCCGCTCTGAAATACCCAACTCAAAATATTCATTTACCACTTTCAGCATAAACGCCGCGTCGGAAGAACCTCCCCCCAGTCCCGCTCCGTAAGGAATCACCTTATGCAACTTCACCTCCACTGCCGGTAAATCATAAGCTGTCGCCAATAACTTATAGGCTTTTACTACTAAATTCTTTTCGGCAGAACAATCCACAGAGATGCCCGTATTCCGAAACACACACTCTCCTTGCGGTTGCTCTGTCCGATTAACCTCCAAGACATCCGACAAGGATAGCGGATAAAACACGGATTCCAGATTATGGAAACCGTCCGGTCTTTTCTCCGTCACAAAAAGACCAAGGTTAATTTTAGCATTCGGATATGCAAACATACCTCTGCAAATTTTAGATTCTTTGAGAGGCAAAAGTATAATGAAAAAGATAAAAAACTGAAATTATTTAAAAAAACTTCTCCGCAAGGGCTTCCGCCTGTTTACAACCATCCGTCTTATTTATATCTCCCGCTTTGAATACTCCGGAGACAAGCACCTCGCCCACCATTTCCCATTTCAACAGTGCTGCCGAACGTTCTATAGGCAACCGTATTCCATCCATGAGAGTAGCATCTTCCTCTTCGCAACAAGCAATCAACCCGCACTTTTTGCCTGCCACATTCTTACCGCCTATGACCAACGAGAAAATGCGATCTATAACACCCTTAATCTGTGCCGGTATGGAATACCAATAAAGAGGCATAGTGTAAACCACAGCATCAGCCTCAAGCAAAGCCGGTGCTATAATATTGAAATCATCATCAAATGAGCACGCTTTACCCGTTTTATAACAAGTCTCACAAGCGTGACACCCTCCAATATTCATAAAAGCAGCATCAAACCGCTGCACGGAATGCCCGCACGATTCAGCCTTCTTAATAAACGCATCGGTCATGGCAAAACTGTTGCCATTCTTGCGAGGACTTCCTGTTACAACAACTATCTTCATAATTTCACTCTCCTATTTTTTAATGGTATTTGAATTCTGATTATACGCTTTGGCGACACACTTCCATTCTCCACCTATTTTCAACAACAAAAGGTAATCGGTAAAATCAATACGACCACCCCATCCCTCTTCAAGAACACGAACAACAGCCAACGTCTCCTCAACAGTTACCACATCAATACGCGCTTTAAACGCTTCACCGCCATTAACGGTATCGACATTGTGATAAAACTGTTCGATAGAACCACGTTCCATCTTCCCGTCAAGAATTCCGAAAAGCACGGCATCCTCCGTAAACAACTCGCGGGCATACTTACTATTACCTTCTGCCACACTCTTGACAAACTTCATGGCAGCTTCTTGCACTGCCTCATATTCTTTGATTGAATCTCTCATAATACTGTATTTTATAATTCCGTTACAAAAATACAAGGTAGTATCTATTAACACAAGTACCGATAAATTTTTCGGTATACGAATAATTTTTCAATATACCCCCATTCCGGACAATTATACCTACCTTTGTATCTGTAAAAACGAAAAAACATGTACGAAAGAAAAATACCCGTAGATCTCAATTGTCCGCTACGACTGACAATGAGCCTGATAGATTCCAAATGGAAATCCTGCATTTTAGACGAATTGCGCCATGCCCCCATGCGCCCGAATGAATTGCACAAAGCCTTACCCGAAGCCACACCACGTGTGTTGGATTTGCAATTAAAAGAATTGGTAGACGACGGCCTGGTGGAGAAAACCATTTATCCGGAACTGCCTCCCCGTTCGGAATATACAATCACACCATTGGGCTTATCACTCCTTCCTATTCTGGATGCCATGATTGCATGGGGTGAAAAAAATCAAACGCTATTTGAAAAGAAATACGAACAGAAATAAGATTTACTCTCATTTTTAATTCGTATCTTTGCAGAAAGAAAACAAGTTAATACAAAAACCTAATACCACACATATGAAAAACAAATTCATACTTCTGCTAATCGTCATGATTTCCGGACTTGGATTTTCTGTAAAAGCCCAAGCGGTAAAAGAACTTACCACACAGGAATTTAAAAAATTGATTTGGAACTATGATGAAAACAAGGAATGGAAATTCATCGGCAAAAAACCCGTCATCATCGACTTATATGCCACCTGGTGCGGTCCTTGCAAACGCCTGGCTCCCATTCTTTCCGAAATACAACAGGATTACGGAGACAAACTCCAGATATACAAAGTGGATACGGACAAAGAAAGAGAATTGGCACGCCTTTTCAATGCAACCAGCATTCCGTTGATGGTATTCATCCCTCAAAAAGGAGATCCGTTCCTATTATCCGGTTTACGCCCGAAAGAACAACTGGTACAGATTATCAATCAAAATTTATTGGCACCTGCACCGACGAAGAAGAAATAAAAAATACACCTGTTTTCCTATTTCAGCCCACTTGTATTTTCAAGTGGGCTTTTAAGCAGGAAATACAATATACCTATGTTGGAAGCATTACAAAATATCGACACGCACATTTTTCTATTCCTAAATAGCCTGTACACTTCCTACGGAGACTCTTTCTGGTGGATTTTCACGGCCAAACTGACATGGGTACCCATGTATGCCGCCATTTTGTACGTTATATGCAAAAACTTCCGTCCGACAGTAACCTTATTTACGGTCATAGCCATCACCCTAACCATTGTATATGCCGACCAAGTCTGTGCTACATTTATCCGTCCCTTCGTCGAACGCATGCGCCCGTCCAATCCAAACAATCCCATTTCCGAATTAGTACACATCGTTCATGGGAAACGCGGAGGAAGATACGGCTTCCCCTCCTGTCATGCCGCCAATTCTTTCGGTCTGTCCTTCTTCGTCATGCTGCTATTCAAAAATAAACTCTTGAGCTTTTTTATTTTGGCATGGGCGTTCCTCAACTCCTATTCACGCATATACATCGGCGTACATTATCCCGGAGACCTGCTCGCAGGCATGCTCGTCGGATTAAGCGGAGCCTTGCTTATATACACTCTTTACCGATATGCTTTAAATCGATTCATCGATAAAAAACTGCATCCTGCATACCCCTTGCGGCACTGTTCCGTCATCATTCTGACCGGAAGCATCACCACTCTCCTGATTGCTTTATACTCCGCATTTCAACGCTGAATTGGTATTTTTCTTTCCACGTTCATCTGTTATCCGGAACAAAACATTTATATTTGTGCTGTTCATCTGAAAAATGGACGGACATATTAGTTTTAAACGGAAGCGTTTAAACTTGTTCTTGATAGTAAATCTGACAAATTTAGAAGAGAGAACGAGTTGATTCACTTGCGTTTATATGTGCGCATGGATTCATTTCACGTACATATAGCGTGGGTTTGTAACTTGTTTTATCTTCAAGGTTTTGTCAGAACCCACTATCTAAAATAGGTTTACAATACCTGCGCTTTCCTTTTGATGTAATAACACACTTCTTTTCGGGTATTGAAGATACAAAACCATTTACAATGAAAAAACTATTTTTTTTCATGTTGGTAGTTTGATAGGAATACAGCAGCAGTTTTGCGCATCTTCTTTTTATGTGTGCTAAATCACGTGCTTTCCTTTGGAACTGGGGAAACTTAAACAAATGTCTACGAATAATCTAAATGAAGTAATTGTCTGCCTTTATCGCGGACAAGAGCAATAATTATAATCTAAATAACTAATTAGTATGAAAAATGTCAAATTAAAACCGTGGGTAGGCAAAAACTACCGACAAGGTTTTCAAGGCAGGAAAATCATGGTGTTGGGCGAAAGCCATTATGCAGATCATCCGTGCGGAGAAAATTTTACGAGCGAAATCGTTGCGGATAATTTTCTAAACCCTCAAGTAGAACGCAAGGGATGGATGAACACTTACACAAAATTTGAGCGTGCCATGCTCGGACGGGAATTATCGCAGGAGGAAAGAATGGAGTTTTGGGATTCCATCATGTTTTACAATTATATCCAGGAGCCTCTCTGCGGTCCCCGCCTAAAGCCTACTCGTGAACAGTACATTGCAGCCCAAGAGCCATTCATCGAAATATTAGAGGAGTTTCATCCGGACGGGGTGATAGTCTGGAGCGAACGCCTGTACAACGCCCTTCCCCAATGCGGACAGCAAGGCGATAGCATTATCGTGCAATCAGCGGAGGAAGTGGAAACGTGGAAATACTTCCTAAGCGACGGACACGAGATAAGCGTGCTGCCAATCCAGCACCCTTCCAGCGGGTTTTCATGGGATTATTGGTATCCGATTCTCAGTAAATTCATAGAATACTGTTGAGCAAACAATATGATAGAAAAATAAGATCTTAATAATAAAACAATTAAATAAAGTATTATGAAAAAGGTTTATTTAAAGGAAATTCCAGGGTACGCATTTTCAAGGAATAGGATTATTGAAATACCGTATACGACTGATACACAACAAAATGAATCAATCACTCAAATAAAAGAAGCATTATTAAAAGAAGGTAATTTATTAGGAAAGAAACAAAGACATACTATCAATATTCTTGACAAAATTATTCGTAAGACAGAAATAGAACAAGGTCAAATGTTGGTCAGTTATTATTTAAATACTTATTGTAAACGTGACAAGGATGTTTTTACACAAACCATAAATGAGGAGATTCCGGTAATCAACGATGCACCAGAAAATATAGATTATTGTCTTGATTTCTTGGAGTCATATAATGATCAATATTTTAGGGAAGGCTTAGAAGGCGAATGTAGATTTTCTGTAGTTAATAAAAGACAATATGAAGAACCTTATGTATTGTGTACAAATTGCAATGGAGAAGGGAAAATAAAATGTCCCGTATGCGGAGGTTCCGGACGCGAGCAATATACAGATGGATATTATGCCTCCGGTGAAAAAAGAATAAAAACAGGACATTGTTCAGAATGTCAAGGATATGGTAAAATCAATTGTCCAGAATGTAATGGACAAGGAAAAATAGAAATTTTTGCTCCACATTATTCTGTCGTAAAATCCGTAAAAGAAGTCTATTTACAAAGGATTGTGCCTACTTGCAAACATACATGGAGAACTCATATAGGAATGTGCAATGACGACACTAGACTTTACAAAGTATTTAATAATCAAGAAACGATTCGTTTTTTGAAAAAGAACAGGAAAGAGGTTATTGTAGATAATTCTCAACAAATTATTCAAGAAATGGAAGCAAACAAAATACGTGATTACTATGAACAAAATAATAAAAACGCAGAAAAGGGCTTTAAAATGTTTGGACGATTTACATCCGGAAGTGATTTAATTTGTCAACAAGAAATACATTATTTAGTACCTATTACTCGATTAAAAATTAACATATTCGAAAAAGATTCGATGACTATTTATCTTTTGCCATACGACGAAGAATCTATTTATATTAGTTTGGATAAACCAGAAAAACTAAAAGGAACCGGTACTTTGAAATACCTCTTCTATAAACTATTCAAATAATTATTCCAAAACAAATAAAAAAAATCAAGATGAAACTGATATTCATAAAATTACTCATCTGCATTTGTTGCGTAATTTCACTTAGCTCGTGTAGTAATGATGGTCGTAAGGTTAAGAAATTCTTATCACGTATGAATGCTCGTGAAATTAATGCAGCTTCAAAATATATTTATCCTGGTGATCATGCTAAATTAAAGATATATGCAGAAGTATTAGAAAAAAATCCTAATCTATTTTTGAAATTAAAAAAGAAAAAAAATGTAAAATGTAATGGGATTCCAGGTGTAGTTGCAACATTTGAATGCAAAAATTCTTCTCCATATTATCATAATTACATGGAGAATCTTCATTTATTACAACCTTCCGGAATGGTTGTTGATACATTTTATATTCGAGAAACACTTAAAGGAGATAAATTATCTTTTAATTGGGCAAATATCAAAGGAGAAAATCTAAAATTGGCAACTATACGAGATAGCACAATAAAAAGCATAAATATCAGGGAAGATATGGGAGAAAATTATCCGATAATAGGTAAAGTCAAGGCAGGACAGTCTGTTGTTATTGACGATTATTCAGAGAATCCAAAATGGGTAAAATGCTTTACAACAGATGATAATTGCAGAATAGTTGAGGGATATATCTATCGAGAATTATTATCTGCAAACGAAAATGTATTTTTCTCACTTGGCATTTTTGAATCATTAGGTATTACCCTGGCTGTCATTATTTTTGTTGTCGTAGGAATTGGTTTTGTTTTAGTATCAGCATTATCTAAAGCATTAATAGCCATGAATCCGTGGGGATTTATTCCTGCTGTTGTTATGATATTAGGATTGTTATATGTGCTTTACCAATTATTAGAAAATATTTTATTCGAATTATTCATTATTAATTTACCGTATTAATCATGGCATTCATCAAAGGCTTGAGTTTCTCATTGAAGAGAGCTATCGGAATTAGCGGATTAAAGCAAAAAATTGCAGCCAAAACAGGTATTCCTACTACTCGAAGTGGTATGGAACGGAAAATCGGGAATTATATTATTTCCAAAATTACTCCACAAGAATGGAAAAAATAAATTATTTCTTATATATCTCAATGACAAAATACTCATAGAATAAGTATTTAAAAATTCGACTGACGACCATTTTACTTTATTCCGCCTATAACGGAGTACTGTAAAATGGTCGATTTTTTTCTTCCAATTTAAAGTATTCTCTCCACATCCATCGATTTCAAATAAAATATTCGTACTTTTGTATGAGGTGGTGATTCTTTATCCTAGGAACAGAAGAAGGTATGTTGCAATAATTTACACATCATGGCATTATTGAAAGAAGGCGAAAAAGCTCCCTATTTCGAGGGAATCAATCAGGACGGGGAAAAAATTTCCCTGAATAATTACAAAGGGAAAAAACTGATACTCTATTTTTATCCCAAGGACAATACGTCGGGCTGCACGGCAGAAGCCTGCAATCTGAACGACAATTACGCACAGCTGACCGCCTCAGGCTACGAAGTCGTCGGTGTCAGTCCCGACTCACCCGCTTCGCACCTGAAGTTTATTGCGAAATACAATCTCTCCTTTAATCTAATCGCAGATACAGAGAAAAAGATACTGGAAACTTATGGCGTCTGGGCGGAGAAGTCCATGTACGGACGAAAATACATGGGTGTGCTGCGCACCACTTTTATCATCGATGAAGCAGGAGTCATCCGGCACATCATTACGAAAGTAGATACGAAAAATCATGTTAACCAAATTATTAATAAGTAGAAATGGCTTCAAAAGAAATTAACCAGGACAAATTAAAGGCACTTCAATTAACGCTCGACAAAATCGAAAAGAACTTCGGGAAAGGAAGTATCATGAAATTGGGTGACAATGAAGTGGAGGATATTCCGGTTATCCCCTCCGGCTCTATCGCACTGGACAAGGCGTTAGGCGTAGGCGGATATCCCAAAGGCCGGGTGATCGAGATTTACGGACCGGAATCTTCCGGTAAAACCACGCTGGCGATACACGCTATCGCCGAAGCGCAAAAACAGGGAGGCATTGCCGCCATCATCGACGCGGAACATGCTTTCGACCGTTCTTATGCCGAAAAATTGGGCGTAGACACCGAGAATCTGTTTATCTCCCAACCGGACAACGGCGAGCAGGCACTCGAAATCGCCGATCAGCTCATCCGATCCGCCGCTATCGACATCATCGTCATCGACTCTGTGGCCGCCCTGACACCCAAGGCTGAAATCGAAGGTGAAATGGGCGACAGCGTCATGGGGTTGCAAGCCCGTTTGATGTCCCAGGCTTTGCGGAAATTGACCGGAACAATCAGCAAGACCAACACCTGCTGCATTTTTATCAACCAGTTAAGAGACAAAATCGGCGTTATGTTCGGAAATCCGGAAACAACTACCGGTGGAAACGCCTTGAAATTTTACTCCTCTGTACGTCTGGACATACGCAAAATCGGGCCTATCAAAGACGGAGAGGATATTTTAGGCAACCACACCCGCGTGAAAGTGGTGAAGAACAAAGTAGCTCCCCCCTTCCGCAAAGCCGAATTCGACATCATGTACGGAGAAGGCATCTCCATCTCCGGAGAGATCGTGGACTTGGGCGTAGAGTATAATATTATCAAGAAGAGCGGAAGCTGGTTTTCATACGGCGACAGCAAACTGGGACAGGGACGCGAAACGGTCCGCCAGCTGATTATGGACAATCCGGAACTGGCAGACGAGATCCGGCAGAAAATCGTCGCTGCCATGAACGGTTCCGAATATCATGAACCGGAAGGCGAAATAACGGAAGACTAATCTAGTAACAACAAAGTTTATATGAAACCCATTGTTTATCCCGTTTTAATCTTATTATTATCCCTTATGGCCTGTGATAATAAAAAAGCAGCCGAAGCGGCAGGTAAAAGTTACAAGACACCTCTGCAAAAACTGACTTCCGATGTCATGACTCCGGAAGTGTTATGGTCATTCGGAAGAATCGGCAATGTTTCCCTTTCTCCCGACCAATCCAGGTTGGTGTATACGGTAACTTATTTCAACAAGGAAGAAGACCGCTCGTACAGCGATATTTATGTCATGGATTTGAGCAACAACCAATCCGTACAAATTACCAATACGGCAGTAAATGAATCCGAAGTGAAATGGACACCGGACGGACAAAAAATCACTTACATCGCCAACGGCCAGTTGTGGGAAATGAATCCGGACGGAACTTCCCCGCGGCAAATCACCGATATAGAAAACGGTATCAACGGATATGTCTATGCACCCGACATGAGTAAAATCGTGTTCTGTAAAGATGTCCGCCTCGAACCTACCGTCGAAGACCTGCATCCTGACCTCCCGAAAGCGAAGGCCCGGATTATCAACGACCAATTTTACCGCCACTGGAACGACTGGGTTGAAGCCTATACCCACCTTTTCATTGCAGACTATACTCCCGGCAAGACCATCACAGGAGGCAAGGATATTATGGAAGGCGAGAAATGGGAATCTCCCGTACGGCCCTGGGGCGGCACCGAACAGCTGGCATGGACGAAGGACGGGAAAAAGCTAATCTATACGTGCCGCAAGAAATACGGCATAGAGTATGCCCTTTCCACCAATACCGATCTATACTCCTATGATACGGAAAACGGGGAAACCCGCAACCTGACGGAAGGGATGATGGGCTATGACAACAATCCGGTCATTTCTCCCGACGGGAAACGGATGGCCTGGGAAAGCATGGAACGGGACGGCTATGAAGCCGACAAAAACAGGCTTTTCGTTATGAACCTGGAAACAGGCGAAAAGAAAGAGTATACCAAAAATTTCGATCAGAGCGTCGGACAGCTGGCCTGGGGCAACGACAACAATACGCTGTGGTTCATCTCGGACCGACACGCGACGGACGAAATTTATGCCCTGACGCTGAATGACGGGAAAATCCGGAAACTGACGGAAGGCATTCATAACTATACCGCCGTTTTCCCGACGGACAACGCCTTGATTGCCACCAAGGTGTCCATGAGCAAACCGGAGGAAATTTACAAAGTCAGCTTGCAGGACGGCAGGGACGAAGAGATTTCGTTTGTGAACAAGCCGTTGCTGGATCAGCTGACGATGGGGAAAGTGGAAAAGAGATGGGTGAAAACCACGGATAACAAAAACATGCTGGTATGGATGATATATCCCCCCCACTTCGATCCGGCGAAGAAATATCCGGCAATCCTCTATTGCGAAGGCGGACCGCAGAGTACCGTCAGCCAGTTCTGGAGCTACCGGTGGAATTTCCAGCAAATGGCTGCCAACGGCTACATCATCGTGGCCCCGAACAGACGCGGCCTTCCCGGTTTCGGACAAGAATGGCTGGAACAAATCAGCGGAGACTATTCCGGACAAAATATCAAGGATTATCTTTCAGCTATTGACGATGCGAAGAAAGAGCCCTACATCGATGAAAACCGCTTAGGCTGCGTAGGGGCTTCCTATGGCGGCTATTCCGTATACTATTTAGCGGGACACCACAATAAACGTTTCAAGGCATTTATCGCCCACTGCGGTATCTTCGACCTAGAGTCGCAATACTGCGAAACGGAAGAAATGTGGTTTGCCAACTGGGATATGGGCGGCGCCCCCTGGGACAAGAACAATAAAACCGCCCAACGGACGTTCGCCAATTCTCCCCACAAATTCGTCGGCAACTGGGACACGCCTATTCTGGTTATACACGGCCAGAAAGACTACCGCATCGATGTCTCCCAAGGCATGTCGGCCTTTAACGCCGCACGCATGCGGGGCATTCCGGCACAATACCTCTATTTCCCGGAAGAATGCCATTGGGTCACCGGATGTCAGGACGGCATACTCTGGCAACGCACATTCAAAGCCTGGCTGGACAAATGGCTGAAGTAATTTTTTACTTTTATCCCGAGAAAATGTAATAATTCAAAAAAAAGATTCTACATTTGCACCGCTACTGAATAACAATCGTTCTTCAAAATCCGGTGTGGTAGTTCAGCTGGTTAGAATACAGGCCTGTCACGCCTGGGGTCGCGGGTTCGAGTCCCGTCCACACCGCTGAAAATCAAGAAAATAGCTGCTTTTAAAAAGCAGCTATTTTTACTTACACTCAAGCAATCTTTACATACCTGGTTGCGGAAGCACGCTTACCGTCCTGGCGGAGATAAAAGACGTAGACACAAAGATTCTCCGTATCCCAACCCTCTTTCAGCATCACCGTCACAGGAGTAGCATCCTTGCGCTCATTCAACTCATGCACCTGCACCTCTTTCCGTTCCTTTTCCAGAATAACGGCATAAAGGCAGTCGGTAGCATACTTGTGGTAACCATTCTCATCTGCAACATGAAGGAACGTCAAACTTTCCTTTTCATCACCAACGGTCATCGTTACCTCGGGTGCAACCAGCGTACCTTTAGAACAAACAATACGGGAATAGTCCACTACCACCTCTCCCTCTTCGTCCATTGTCACAACCCCGGCATTTGCCTGTGCAAAGGCATTCTCCGGAGTCTGCACTCGCGCACGCGTGGGAAACCCCAGCGCAGCCGCTTCGCCGAATATACCGCACCAATCCATCAATTCCGTAAAAATACGGCGTTGGCGCTGTTGGGCAGGCGTACTCGATTCATTTTCAACAATTTTCTCTTTCATCACATCCATTCCCCGCCATTTACTAAAAGTAGCTTTTCCGGCCGACTTCTTAAGCCTCCGGAAAATCAAACTCGTCTCATAAAGAGCCATAATCAATACTTTTTAAAATTAAACTAAAATATTTGCTCTCGCTACATCTTTTTTCCGTATGCGAGCAAAATGCAACATACAAATGAGAGTATTCCCTCAATTCTTCGGGCAGGCGGAACGACACTCTCCCGTCGCAACGGCGCACCTCTCCACATGCCAACAGCTTGACGGCAAATGTCTCACTGTCCCTCATCACATAGAGTTGCAGGCGGTCATCCGGCGAGGCATTGACCTGATTGGGCGTATTTTCCCAGGCCACCGTCCACATGCCCTCCTCCACCCTACTCACCCGCAACCCGTCCGGCAGCGCCAGCGCCCCCGTTGTCAGGCGAAGTTTTGAAAAATCGCAAATCCTGCCGTCACCGCTAAAAGCCGGCAAATTGCCTTTCACCAACAGATTATACCCATTCAGCAACATCCCTTCCGCCGCCCGCTGCCAATAAGTGTAAATACCGACCTCCTTCAATGCCTGGTAGAAAATGGCAATAGATGCCATCCGCTCCTGTTGAGCCACTTGCCCGGGTGCCGAAGGCGGCTTCACCTTTGAAGGCTTTCTCCGAATACAACGCCGATTGCGATACCTATAGACAATCAAATTATCTATCGTACCCAAACAACAACCTAAAAACGGTATTTCTTCAGTTATAATCATACCCAAAGAATTTAATACTATTAATTTCGGTACAAATAAAAACAGCAGTACCGCCAAAATATGTCGTGAAGTAGAAAAATATTGTTAAATTTGTAAAAAAAATATCATGTTCGGACTCAAAGAAATACAACGTGCACTGATTATCATCCGTAAGGTTCGTGCATACAAAGGAATCACCCTGAAAGAACTGCAAGAAAAAATAAAGGAAGAACTAACTTTCCATGGTTACACCAACATAGCCATCTCCGACAGGACTTTACAACGGGATATTCAAGGTTTGAGAAAACTGGGGATTCACATTTCCTACTCCCGCTTAAAAGGTTACCATTTCCCGGAAGATGAAGAACAGGACCCGGAAAACGTCGAAGCCGTACTCGAGGCTTTCGACCTCCTCAATGCTTTAGGAGGTGACACGGGGATGAACCACTTCGTCTTTCCGTCAAGGCGTCCCTACCGGGGCAGAGAACACCTGCATACCTTATTGAAAATGATTAAGAAAAACGCTTCCATACGTATCCGTTACAAAAAATACGAAGAAGACGATATTACAGAGCGGGAAATATACCCTTATGCCTTGAAAGAATGGCGCAGCCGCTGGTATCTGTTGGGAATAATCAAAGGCAAAGACCCATTGACCACTTTCGGGCTTGACAGGATTCTGGACATACAGGAACTCTCAAAAGCTCCCCCCAAGAAAGAGATAGATATAAATGCCATGTTCCATGATTGTTGCGGTATCTATAATGACGAGGAAATCCAAGCGGAAGAAGTCATTATTTCATATAATACGTGGGACGGAGAATACGTGAAAAGCCAACCCATCCACCACTCGCAAGAGGTTCTACCCAACGAAAAAGATAAGGACAGGTTATTTTTCAAGCTAAAAGTCAAGATTACCGGTGAATTCCAACTGGAAATCCTGGCACGCGGTTTTTCCCTGCAAGTACACAAACCCGAATCCCTGCGGGAGGCTATCTACAAAATCTATCAGAACGGCATGAAGGCGAACGAATTCGGCAAGCCTCTGCTTTTCTAAGGATTAGCTGAAAATAACCGGGCAATAGCCCGGCTAACAATACGCTCCTTGCCTATCCCGTAACATATATCATCCCTATCTCCGAATAGGCTTGGGATAGAGAATGGGATAGGCCAGGGATAGGGATGTATGCCGGATTACCCGAAGACAACCTACGGAAAACTAAAAGTTAAAGCCTAAATTAAAATACAATCCCATTTTTTTAGTCCAGTCGGATATGCTTACCACGAAATCCACCGGTCCTACGGGCAAATCATAAGAATAACCGATACCTCCTCCCCAGATACCCTTCCCTCCCAATATGTCAAAAAAGTTATCGTCTTGCAGAGCGTAATTCCCGACAAAGGACAGATAATGCCGTGCCCCCATTCTTTGACGAAGATGCAATTTAGCCACTAACAATGCGTTGTCAAACAACTCTATGTGGTTTATCCCCCAAAAAGGCAGCTGTTGGGCCATATTACGCCCGAATATATCCCCTCCCATATAATTCAGGTAAGGGGATGCGATTTCATTCCCTATCAGTACCCTGCCATAAACGGACGGAAGCAGTTTCAGGCGGTTGGTCAATGAAACGACACCCGTAAAGTCCGCGCTCAATGCAGAAAAAGGAGCGCTTTGGTTGTATTGAATAAAATTATCCGTATAAAGAGAATAAGAGGCTTTAAAGGAAACGCCTTTTGTCGGATAATAACGTTTGTCGTATGTTTCCAAATGCGCTAAACCGTAATAAGAGATGAAGCCTTCCGATTTCAAATCAAAATTTTGTCCCTCGACTTTGAATAAAATGTCATCGGAATCAAAATATTCATAACGCAATCCCGTCTCAAATTTAAAATTCCGCACGTAAAGGTTTGTCAGGCTTAATTTACCGCTATGATACCGATAGGCTATTCCGTTTACTTTATCCCCCCGGTCGTATAAATCAAAGTCGTTATATTTGAACATATAGGATAAATTCAATTTGCTGAGAAAAGGCCTCTCAAAAGAGTAGTCTACACGGACAAAGGGACTTTTACTCAAACGTGCCGTCAATTCAAAACGCGAACCCCGCAGTGCTTTAAACCGCAAACGGGTGTTCAGCAAGATTGCCGCCATTTCTTCGGAATCAAAACGAAAGCCCAGATTTAACGCACTCATTTCCCGTTTTTGCAAGTTTATTTCCAAATCATATTCCGGTCCGTTCAACAGCCGATAGGTGACCCCGGTGAATATTTTTGTTCCGTAAAGTTCACTTATAATTTTATGAAGTTCCTCCCGCGTCATTTCTTTATGACCTTTCAAGCGCATGATTTTTTTCAACCAAGCCCCGTCTTTTTCGGAAATACCTTTCAGATAAATATCCCTAATAAAAAAGGTGTCGCGGTTTATTTCGAGCGTGGAGCGCTTCCCGTTATCCATCGAGTCACCTTGCAAAATCGTTTTCAACTTTATCAGTTCTTCCCAATTTGCCTCGGCGGCTTTTTCTCCCCGGAGCAGCAGTGTGTCTACGGCCTCTTTAGTGAAACTGGCGGCGGAGAATCCGCTGACGTCCGGCCGGATATACAAATCCGTCATGGCTTTGTTAGCTTCAAATTTGTTCAGACACATTAAGTTTATCAATTGCCCCATGACGCTCGGTAAGGAATTCAAGTCCTCCGCCGTTCTTAAGTCCGATTGTACATCCACCCCTATTATAATGTCCGCCCCCATTGCTTTTGCCACGTCTACAGGAAAGTTATTGACGATGCCGCCATCCACCAATATCATACTGTCTGTCCTGACAGGGGTAAATGCCCCGGGGATGGCCATACTGGAACGCATGGCCTGTGCCAATAATCCTTCACTCAATACGACTTCTTTGCCGCTTACCATGTCCGCAGCCACACATGCAAAAGGGATGGGCAATGTTTTAAAGTCAAGCGTATCATGATAGCCTAAAGTCAAGTCGGTAAATAAGTTGTATATGTTCTGCCCGCTTACGAATCCCGCCGGCATCCGTCTTGTTTTATCTTTCCGGAAAGGAAAAGACAAGAGATATTTTTCTGTCGCTTCTTTTTCTGCAAAAGACAGTTTGTCCCGGTAGAGTTTGTCGCTTAACAAGTAAGGCCAATCCTGTTTACGTACTAAGCTGTCCAGCGTCTTTCCGTCATATCCGATTGCATACAGTCCTCCCACGATTGCCCCCATACTGGTTCCAACAACGATATCAACCGGTATGCCGGCTTTTTCCAATACTTCTATTACCCCTACGTGCGCAATTCCTTTTGCACCTCCACCGCTTAATACCAATCCCACTTTTTTCCGTTCTGCCTCTACTTCTGTCAATATCCCCAGACAAAGTAGTATACACAAGCAGTATTTCCACATAAGATTTTTAAGTTTTATTACATCTTTTGCAACAATAATGCCAAAATAGGACTTTGAATTAAAAACTTCAAAACATTTTTACATAAACAAATCATATTAAAGTTAAAAACTTAATTATCAGTCATTATTACATGGAATATAATCATTTTTTCACAAATATTATGTATACACCCTACTATTTTCCCCGTATTACCTCCTGTTTCTGAACTAACTTTTAAATAATACTATAACCAAAACTAAATTAAAGAAAAATGAAGAAAAGAGTATTAATGCTGTTGTTGATAGCTGCGACGCCTTTTATGTCGTTCGCTCAAGAAAGTACGCAATTAATCGTACAAGAGAAAAACACTTCATGGAGCGGTTATGTAACCAATAGATTTTGGGATAATTGGTTTATATCCATCGGTGCTGGAGGTCAAGTTTATTTCGGTCAAAGCGATGCCCAAGGCAAATTCGGCAAGCGTATTGCTCCCGCATTCGATTTTTCTGTTGGTAAATGGTTTGTTCCTACCCTCGGTCTTCGTGCCCAGGTAAGCGGTTTCAAGTTACAGGGTTTTACTTATGATGCCGCAAATATGTATGCAACAGGCAGCCCGGACAATGACGGCTTATATAAACAAAAGTGGAACCAATTCAATGTCCACGGTGATGTTTTGCTTAATCTTTCCAACTGGATCGGCGGTTACCGTTACGACCGTTTTTATGAGGCTGTACCTTATTTGGGCTTCGGTATTATGCACGCATGTACTTCCGCCTCGAATAATGTGTTTACAGCCAATGCCGGTTTGATTAATAAAATGCGTTTGTCGGATGCTTTCGATTTAAATATCGAGATTCGGGGGTCTGTATTTGAAAAGAAGTTTGCCGGAGAACCGGGTGGTAAAAGGGCTAACGGTATTCTGACCGTTACCGCCGGTTTCAGCTATAAGTTCAAGAACCGTGAATTTAAACGCAATATTCCCGTTGCCCCTGTTGTCATGGCGGAAGAGATTGCGTGGGCCGCTACCGCCAAACAGTTGGAAACGACACAGGCTCAATTAGCCGAGCAGATTGCCTATAATAACCAATTGAATTGCGAACTGGAACGCGTAAAAGCGGAAAAACAAGCCGTTAAAATAGAGAAAGAAGTTGTCGTTGGTCCAAGAGCTATTTTCTTTGACATCAATAAAGCCAATATTACAGCAAAAGATAAAGTGAATCTGGAGTATTTAGCAGAACAGATTAAACAAAATCCCAATAAATCTTATACTATCGTAGGCTATGCCGACAAGGCCACCGGTTCTGCGGAGTTCAATCTCCAATTAAGCCAGAAACGAGCTGAAAATGTATATAATGTTCTTACCAAGGATTTCGGGGTTAATCCCAATCAATTGAAGGTGGAATATAAAGGCGGTGTCAAGGATTTGTTTGACGGCAATTCCCTCAACCGTGTAGCCATTATCGAATAATTATATACAACCGAATAGTTTCAGATTCTGATTTTTCGGTGAAAGAGCTCGATATGAATCGGGCTCTTTTTATATAGACGAAAAGATTATTAAAGAATATTTTCTTTAAAATTTAAATTTCTCAGTTATTAATCTTATTTTCGTTGGCTCAAGAGTACAGGATACTTTTTACTTTATTAATCAATATTATTATGGCAGAATTTAAATACCAGGACCCATTTCCTATTGAGAAAGATACGACCGAATACCGGTTATTGACGAAGGAATATGTAAAAACAATAGAGTGTGACGGGAGAAAAGTTTTAAAAATTGAAAAAGAAGGGCTTGAATTGCTGGCACGTGAGGCTTATGCCGATGTGTCGTTTTATCTGCGCGCTTCTCATCTGCAAAAATTAGCTGACATTCTGAAGGATCCGGAAGCGAGTGACAATGATAAATTTGTTGCCCATACGATGCTGATTAATCAAGTGGTTGCTGCCGAAGGGGAGCTTCCTACTTGTCAGGATACCGGAACGGCTATCTGTATCGGTAAAAAAGGCGAAAATGTATGGACGGGCTGTAATGATGCGGAGGCTATCAGCAAGGGGGTGTTTGAAACTTACCGTGACCGGAATTTACGTTATTCACAGGTGGTGCCGTTTTCCATGACGGAAGAAAAAAATACCGGTACGAACTTGCCTGCCCAGATTGATCTTTATGCTACGCAAGGCAATAAATATGAGTTCCTTTTTATTACCAAGGGAGGAGGTTCCGCCAATAAGACTTTTCTTTACCAGCAGACAAAAGCTCTTCTTAATGAAGAGACTTTGACTAAATTTATTTCAGAGAAGGTATTGGATTTAGGTACGTCCGCTTGTCCTCCCTATCATTTGGCCGTTGTCATCGGAGGTACTTCGGCAGAGGCTAATCTCACGACGGTAAAGAAGGCGTCTGCCGGTTATTATGACCACTTGCCTACTTCCGGCAATGAAGGCGGACGAGCTTTCCGGGATTTGGAATGGGAAGAAAAGATTTTGAAAATATGCCGGGATAAAGGTATCGGTGCCCAATTCGGAGGGAAGTATTGGGTACATGATGTACGTGTTATACGGTTGCCGCGCCATGCAGCTTCTTGTCCGGTGGGGATAGGAGTAAGCTGTAGTGCAGACCGGAATATCAAAGCGAAAATTACGGAAAAGGGTATTTTCCTTGAGCAGCTGGAAAAAAATCCTGCCCGTTTTCTGCCGGCAGAAACCCCGGCTCTTGCTCCGGCTGTCAATATTGATTTAGACCAGCCTATGGAACAAGTTTTAAAAGAGCTGACCAAACATCCGATAAAGACCCGTTTGAATTTATCGGGTACTTTGATTGTCGCCAGGGATATTGCTCACGCCCGCATTAAACAGATGCTGGATGAAGGCAAGCCTATGCCCGATTATTTTAAAAATCATCCTATTTATTACGCCGGTCCGGCAAAGACTCCTCAAGGGATGGCGTCCGGAAGTTTCGGACCGACTACTGCCGGCCGTATGGACCCATACGTTGATTTATTCCAGCAACATGGCGGCAGTATGATTATGGTTGCCAAAGGAAACCGCTCGCAGGCTGTGACTGATGCTTGTAAAAAACACGGCGGTTTTTATCTCGGTTCTATTGGAGGGCCTGCTGCCATTTTAGCTAAAAACAGCATTAAGTCTGTTGAAGTCGTGGCTTTTGAAGAACTTGGCATGGAAGCTATCCGTAAAATCCGGATAGAGAATTTCCCTGCTTTTATCATTGTGGATGATAAGGGCAATGATTTCTTCGCAGAATGGGCCCATTAATCCATTTTTAAATTGGAAATAGAAAAAGGTAGAAGTAAAATTCTACCTTTTTTATTGTATTTGGGTCTGAATATAAGTCAGTATCTTTTCTTTCTCTTCCGGATGGAACCACTGAATTTCATTATCCCGCCGAAACCAGGAGAGTTGCTTTTTCGCATAGCGGCGGCTATTGCGTTTTATTAAACGTACGGCTTCTTCCCGGTCTATTTTTCCGTCAAAAAAATCAAAGCATTCTTTATACCCTACCGTATTCAAGGCGTTTAATCCTTTGTGTTTATATAACCGATGCGCCTCGTCCATCAATCCTTCTTCAAGCATTACATCTACCCGTCTGTTTATACGCTCGTATAATTCTTCTTTGTCCCGCATCAAACCTATCTTCAAGATGCGGAAGCCTCTGTCTTTGGGTGCGTTCGTACGTAATGAGGAATAAGGTACGCCGGCCATTAAACATACTTCTACGGCATGCAATACCCGCTTCGCATTGTTCAAATCTACCTGCCCGTAAAAAACCGGATCCAGTTGTTTCAACTGCCTGCATATTGCTTCCAAGCCTTCTTCTTCGTAGCGCTTCATTAAATTTTGCCGTAATTCCGGAGCTATCGTCGGTATGTCATCTATGCCTTTGCACACGGCGTCGATGTACATCATGGAGCCACCTGCCATGACCACGATGTCCCGCTCTTTATGTAAGAGGCGAATTCTCTCCAATGCCTGTTGCTCGAACTGCCATGAGTTGTAATATTCTTTTACGGATAAGGTGCCGACAAAAAAATGAGGAACCCTTTTCAGTTGTTCCTCAGAAGGCACGGCCGTGCCTATTTTCATCTCTTTATAAATCTGGCGGGAATCGCAGGAAATAATAGAGGTATCAAAAAATGAAGCGATATCAATGCTTAAATCCGTTTTTCCGACTCCCGTGGGTCCCAGGAGTACAATAAGCGTTTTATTCATAAACTCTTTCCGGTTCCAAACCCTATCAAAGTTTATCAATATAATCGTCTATGCTGTCATACGAGGAACCATAGCCGCCACCGCCAAAATCATCCTCATCTCCAAAGTTATCCTCATCGTCTTCAAAGCCGCCTTCATCACTGTAATCATTGAATTCCTCCATAAAGCTATCGTCGTACTCGTCGTCGTCCGATTTATTGAAATCCCATTCTTCGTCCGGGTCAAAGCTCATTTGTTCCGGAATTTCTCCCTCACAGTATAGGCATGCAGGCAAAGCATCGGATTTTCCCTTGTATTCTCCCGCATACTCGACTTTAAAATATTTGTTGTTGAAGAAGTCATAAACGTATTCCAACTCTATGCAGTCTGCATTAACGACATCCTCTATTTTCGTGGTATTCATCATCATGGTGTCCTCATCCCCCACCATATCCGTTAATGCTATTTCCTTTCCCCTCACTCCCATTTTATCCAATGTATAAAATGAAGCCATTTGCGAGCCGTCATACTCCAATACTTCTATAATTTTATCGTGGAACTGCTGGAATGTCTGTTCTCCTGCTATTGCAATCTCACACCGGAATTCCGTGTCCGGAAAGTTAATTTCAAATCTGTAGTTCATATCAATATTTTACAAACTAATAAGGCAACATCCCCAACCCTGCTGCAATAATACCCATGAAAATCATAATTACAAACACTATTACCAATGCCGATATGCAAATTGCAATAATACCGCAAACACGTCCGGCATTCAAATTTTTATAAGATGATTCAAAGTAATTTTCAGGGTTTGTCCGATACATACGTCTGGGCGTACCGGAAAGAGCTACTGCTATAATTCCGAGTATTAACCCGATAAAGCCATAACACCAGCAAAATATCAAAGATAATATACCTAATACCAATACGACGGTAGAATTAGGTAGCTCCATTCTATTTTGTTCCATTTTCTTAATTTTAAAAAATAAATAAACTTAAATAATGTTATTTGTTAATTTGAGCAAATATGATATTAAAATTGTTGCCAAACAAGCAAAACCTATAATTTTTAAGTATTCTGACGTAATTTTTTTCACCCCGCATAACCTCAATCCTCCCAGTATAAAAAACAGAATTAATCCGAACAAGGCGGGATAAGTGACAAAAGCCGCTTTCCACTCTCCTTTTAAAAGTAAAAGAATTGCCGTCTGTAAGCCACACCCCGGGCATTCTATTCCCAAATAACGTTTTATCAAACAAGGGAGCTGATGCATTTCCAACCATTCCAACATTGCCGGCACGTATTTTCAATATCAACGAGTTACTTTTTCAAGTATGTCCAATGCCTCTTCCATCAGGTTCAGGTTTGCCTGGGAACCCATGTGTCCTATCCGGAAAACCTCTCCCGCCAGACAACCGTAATTTCCCCCTACGACCAATCCCTGCCCCCTTAAATTTTTATCCAATTCCTGCCAAGTATACTTCGCAGGTACGTACAAAGCTGTTACCGTGGAAGAGTACAAGGCGTCCGGACGAGGATACAGTTTCAGTCCCATTTCCACACACCGTTTCCTGCAAAATTCCGCTGCTTCCACATGCCTTTCTATTGTCTGTTGCAGCCCTTCCTGCAAAATCAACTCACACGCTTTATACAATTGTGCCGTCCCTTGCCAATAGGGTGTGTAGGGAAAGTAACGTTTTTCCACGGCAAAACGGAATGGCAACAAGGCATCGTAACCGACATAGCCGACCTCTTCTATAATCTCCCACGCCTTGGGACTTACCGATAAGAATGCCATATTAGCCGGTGCTGACAAACATTTCTGGGAACCTCCCAAGCATAAATCAACGTGCCATTCATCCACGTTCACGACACTTCCGCCTATTCCGGAAACGGCATCCACATACAAAAGGGGCACGCCGTATTTTTCTTTCAGTTCGCCTATTTTATCCACCGGGTTCATCGTCCCGCTGGGCGTCTCATTCTGCACAAGTGTAATCATCTTAGGGGCAAATTCCCGAATGGCTTTTTCTATCAGTTCAAAATCACTGACTGACTCGTCAAATCCGAATCCTATTATCCGGACTTCACATTCCAATGCCTCCGCCATCTCTCCTATGCCATGGCCGAATAATCCGGTAGACAATGCCAATACCCGGTCGCCCGGCACAAGTGTGCTTTTCAAGGCGCTCCATAAAGCAATCATTCCTTCTCCCGTCTGGAGGACTATCTGATTCCGGGTACCCATCAGTTTTTGCAGTGCTTCACCCGTCTTCACATACAAATCCGCATATTCTTCCTCCAAATCGGCGGAGCCGTAATTGAATGCTGCCACATCCAATATTTCCTGCGGAACGGATACCGGCCCCGGCACCATAGATATTCTATATTTTTCCATAAAACCGTCTTTTAAAACAGACCACTACTTTTTTGCGCCACAAAACTACAATAAATATCCATATAAAAATGTATATTTGTAGCCGTAAAAGAAGGTTAAAGAAGAATGGCGGACATTATTCAAGCAGTTGAAAAAATAACAGAAGCATTACAAGACAATAAAGGTCACCAAATCATCTCCATTGATCTAAGAAAAATTACAAACCGTTTCTGCGATTTCTTCGTAATATGCCATGGCACTTCCAGTACACATGTTGCAAGTCTCGCCGATTCCGTCGAGGAGAAATTAGAAGAAATCAATGAAAAACCCCTGCATATTGAAGGAAAGGAATCCGCACAGTGGATTATCATTGACTACGGTAACATTGTTGTCCACATATTTCAAAAAGAACAGAGAGATTATTATCAATTGGAAGATTTCTGGGGTGACGGGATAAAAAAAGAATTTGAAAGTTAGTATTATGTCAGAGAACAAAGAAAACAAAAAAGATAATTTCAATTTCCCTCCCATCGGAGGCAAGAAAAACCTAAAGAGCCCCAAATTAGGCGGTTATTGGTTTTACTTAGTTTTCGTAGCCCTTATTATCGGTTTCAACTTTTTCAGTATGAAAACGGAACCGGTAAAAACCAACTGGCAGGAAGTCAAGACCAAGATGCTGGAAAAGGGGAATGTCGAAAAATTTATTGTCATTACCAATACGGGACAGGTCAATGTCTTTATCAAGCCCGACAAGATACAGGATTATTCCCAGTTGATGGCAAAAGGATTCAAGAATTACGACCGGGGGCCCCAGTTCACCTTTGCCATCGGTTCGCTCGAAGGTTTTGAGAAAAACGTTACTGAGGCGCAGCAAAACATTCCGGGAGCCGCCGGAGTTACGCTCGAATATGAGAAGGAATATGACGGCTGGGGGAATCTGATAAACTTCCTCTTCCCCATTGCACTCATTCTTTTTATCTGGATTTTCTTTTTCCGGAGAATGAGCAGGGGCACCGGAAGCGGAGGCGGCATTTTCAGTGTAGGGAAATCACAGGCCAAGCTGTTCGACAAAGAATCCAATATTAAGATAACATTCAAGGACGTAGCGGGGCTTGCCGAAGCCAAGCAGGAAGTGGAGGAAATTGTTTCTTTCCTGAAAAGTCCGGACAAATACACAAAATTAGGAGGTAAAATTCCCAAAGGTGCCTTACTGGTAGGCCCTCCGGGAACGGGAAAAACCCTTATGGCCAAAGCTATGGCGGGAGAAGCCAATGTTCCCTTCTTTTCCATGTCGGGGTCAGACTTCGTCGAAATGTTTGTCGGCGTGGGTGCTTCCCGCGTACGCGACCTGTTCAAACAAGCCAAAGAAAAAGCCCCCTGCATCATCTTTATTGATGAAATAGACGCCATCGGGCGCGCCAGAGGCAAGAATCCCAATATGGGATCCAACGATGAACGGGAAAATACGCTCAACCAACTGCTGACGGAAATGGACGGCTTTGAAACCAATTCAGGTGTCATCATTATCGCCGCTACCAACCGGGCGGACATACTCGACAGCGCGTTATTGCGGGCTGGCCGTTTCGACCGGCAGATATATGTGGACCTTCCTGAATTGAAAGACCGGGAAGAGATTTTCAAAGTACACGTAAAACCGTTGAAACTGGCAGAAGACGTAGATATTTCATTCCTGGCCAAACAGACCCCCGGATTTTCCGGTGCGGACATTGCCAATGTTGCCAACGAAGCCGCACTGATTGCTGCCCGTAAAGATAAAAATGCCGTAGAGAAGCAGGATTTCCTGGATGCCATCGACCGGATTGTCGGCGGTCTGGAAAACCGAAGCAAAGTCATCAAGGTGAACGAAAAGAAAGCCATTGCCTATCACGAAGCGGGACACGCAACGGTTTCGTGGTTACTGGAACACGCCCATCCTTTGCTGAAAGTAACTATCGTTCCCCGGGGAAAAGCCCTGGGAGCCGCCTGGTATCTGCCGCAGGAGCGACAAATCACCACGAAAGAACAGTTGCTCGACCAGATGTGTTCCGTATTGGGAGGACGCGCTGCGGAAGAATTGACATTCGGACAAATCTCCACGGGAGCCCAAAACGATTTGGAAAAAGCGACCAAGCAGGCATACGCCATGGTCACCATTTTCGGTATGAGCGAAAAAATCGGCAATCTAAGCTATTACGACTCTACCGGACAGAGCGATTTCAGCTTTACCAAACCTTACTCCGAGAAAACAGCGGAATTGATAGACAGTGAAGTAAAGGCTCTGGTGGAAAATGCCTACGCCCAAGCCAAAGAACTCTTAAAAGAGCATCAGGAACAACACAGGCAGGTTGCGGAACTTCTACTGGAAAGAGAAGTCATATTCAGCGACGACCTCGAACGGATTTTAGGAAAACGTCCGTGGAAAGACGACGAGGAAGAAGAGAAAGTCTCCGAACCGGAAACACATAAAATCGATTCATTGTGAATAATTTCATCAAACGCTCCGTCAGCGGGCTTATGTTCGTTGTCATTTTGACCGGATGCATTTTTATACATCCCCTGGCATTTTTCATTCTCTTTTTTGCCATAAACATCCTCGGATTGCTCGAATTCTCACACATGGCAAAAAGAATGCATGTATACATCAATACGCCTGTTTACCTGATTTGCGGCAGCATGCTGTTCACGGCCGGATTCCTACATGCCTATTGTGATTATCGAGACGGTTATCTCTGGTGCTTCATCGCCTCTTTCATGCTCGGTATTTGGGAACTCTACCGGAAAAAAGGAAATGCATTCCAAAACATTACATTCGCCTACTACGGTCTGCTCTACCTGAGCCTGCCGTTTACCCTGCTAATCTATCTGCCTTATATGACCACCGGAGAGTGGAGGCCGGAAATCATCTTCTTCCCTTTTCTGCTGGTATGGCTGAACGACACATTCGCCTATCTGTGCGGCTCGCAATTCGGACGCCACAAACTTTTTCCCCGCATATCCCCTAAGAAATCATGGGAAGGTGCTATCGGAGGAGGTATCGTAACCATTGCAGCGGCATTGCTTATAGCTCCTTACATAGAGGGATTGACTATCATCAACAACATTATCATTTCTTGTATTGTTGTCATTTTCGGCATCTTCGGCGACCTTCTGGAATCCATGTTCAAAAGGAGCATCGAAATCAAGGACTCCGGCAACATCATGCCCGGTCACGGGGGTATCCTCGACCGCTTCGATGCCATCCTGTTCGTCATTCCGGCCATCTTTGTCTACCTGGAATTTGTCTACTAAATATCCTCCGGTCTTTGAGTTTAAACTTTTTATCGTACCTTTGTCCGTTGATAAATATTTAAAATCATTGACATGACATTACATAAAGCAGGATATTCCCTGTTAATCAAATTGCTGGCAGCTATTGTCATATTGAATTGCCTCGCATTCTATTTCATATCCGCTCCGGCAACTGTCTATACTATCCTGGCCGCATCCGTCGTCCTGTATCTTTTCGTACTCAACTTTTTCCGGTTTCCCAACCGGCAGATTACCGTGAGCGATAATACGATACTGGCTCCTGCCGACGGGAAAATCGTGGTTATTGAAGAAACGGAAGAAACGGAATATTTCAAGGAGCGCCGGATTCAGGTATCTATTTTCATGAGTATTTTCAACGTACATATCAACTGGTTCCCGGTCAATGGAATTATCCGGTATTTCAAATACCACAAGGGTAAATTCTCGGCGGCTTTTCTGCCGAAATCTTCAACCGAAAACGAACGGACTACCATTGTTGTCGAATGCCCTAACGGTCAGACGATTCTCATGCGCCAAATCGCCGGAGCCATGGCCAGACGCATCGTTTCCTATACCCCCGAAGGCGGTGAAGCCCGACAGGACAAACACGCAGGATTCATCAAATTCGGTTCGCGCGTAGACTTGCTTCTTCCCCTCGGAACGAACATTGAGGTGAAACTGGGGCAAAAAACAAAAGGCTCGCAAACCGTTATCGGAACATTTAGCTAATTTTCCGTATCAACTTTTATACGAATCAAACCTAAAACCATGTCAACACAATCAACAGTTAAAGTGGTTACCACTCACGTTTTGGCTGAAATGAAACGGAGAGGTGAAAAAATCAGTATGCTTACAGCCTACGACTATTCCATGGCCCGCATTGTGGATGCCGCCGGAGTAGATGTCATATTAGTCGGGGATTCCGCCTCCAATGTCATGGCAGGGCACGAAACGACCCTTCCCATTACCCTGGACCAGATGATTTATCACGGAGCCTCCGTTGTCAGAGGAGTAAAACGGGCTCTCGTAGTCGTAGACCTGCCGTTCGGAAGCTATCAGGGTAACAGCAAGGAAGCATTGTCATCCGCTATCCGCATCATGAAAGAAACGGCAGCCGATGCCGTAAAACTCGAAGGAGGAATCGAAGTGCTGGAATCCGTCAAGCGAATCCTTTCCGCAGGAATTCCGGTCATGGGACACCTCGGACTGACACCGCAAAGCATACATAAATTCGGCACCTATACCGTACGAGCCAAAGAAGAAGCAGAGGCCCAGAAACTGATAGAAGACGCCCACATTCTGGAAGAAGCGGGTTGCTTTGCCACAGTTTTGGAAAAAATACCTGCCGCACTGGCAGAAAAAGTATCGAAAGAACTGGTCATTCCCACCATCGGCATCGGTGCGGGAGGAGGCACCGACGGACAGGTGCTGGTCATACACGACATGCTGGGCATCAACCAGGAGTTCTCTCCCCGTTTCCTGCGCCGTTACGCAGATCTGTACTCTACGATGACGGAAGCCGTCGGACACTACATCGACGATGTGAAAAACCGGAATTTCCCGAATGAAAAAGAGCAATACTAATCAGCCGACTATGCTTGAAATACTATACGAAGACAACCACATCATCGCCGTCAATAAAAAGATTTCGGACATTGTCCAACAGGATAAAACAGGAGATCCTTCGCTTGAAGAAGAGGTAAAGGCCTATATTAAAAAGAAATACAACAAACCGGGCGATGTGTTTCTGGGCGTTCCCCACCGCATCGACCGTCCTGTAAGCGGTGTGGTACTGTTCGCCCGCACCAGCAAGGCGCTGACGCGGCTCAACAAGATGTTTCAGGAACATGACGAGGAAATACAAAAAACATACTGGGCGATTGTAGGCACTCTTCCCCCGGAAGACAACGGACGTCTGGAACACTTTATGCTGCGGGACGGCGAGAAAAACAAGTCATACGCCTACGACAAAGAAAAGAAAGGCAGCAAAAAGGCTATACTCGAATACAAATTAATCGGCCACTCCCAGCGCTATTACCTGCTGGAAATAAAACTGCTGACCGGACGTCACCATCAGATCCGCTGTCAGCTGGCCAAAATAGGCTGCCCTATCAAAGGCGACCTGAAATACGGGTTCGCCCGCTCCAACGAAGGAGGCGGCATCAGTCTGCATGCGCGGGAAATCGCATTCCGGCATCCCGTCAGCCAAGAGATGATAACCATAACAGCCACTCCTCCCCTCCACGACACACTCTGGAAAGAATTCTACAACAACCTGAAAGAATAAGCATCAGTCCAAATACAAAGAGCGGATCCTGCCGGACCCGCTCTTTTTTATTGCAACTGCCGAAACAGTCGCCCGCTTTTAATAACCGAATATTTCTTCTCTCGTTAGACGTGTCACAGGACCGTACTGTTTCAGGCTCTTCATATCCAGCTCCTTCTCATCCCCCAGAATACAATAAGTGTAAGTACGTCCCTTAATCCATTTTTCCTGGAATTTCTTGACATCATCCAGCGTCATGTTCTGAACCTGGTTGAACAACTCGCGTCTGCTGTCTTCCGTCAATCCCAAATCCTGCGCATTCAAATAATTCCACAATACGGAAGACTTGGTGATACGCTGTGTCCGCAAACGGGTCAGCAAAGACTCTTTGGCCAAACGGAAAGCATTCTCCGATTCAGGCATATTGTTGATGATTTCATCGAAAGCCTTCATGGCATCCGGCATCTTGTCATTCTGACAGGCAATGAACGTGCTGAAAATATAAGGTCTGTCCAGTTTATCCGGTTCGTTCAGTCCTGCACCGGCAGAATAAGCCAGTCCTCTGGCCTCACGCATTTCCTGAAATACGATGGCATTCATGCCTCCCCCGAAATACTCATTATACATACTCACGACAGGCGACAAAGCCGCATCGAATTTCTCTCCCCGGTTGGAAACCGAAGACATATACACCTGTTTCGCATCGTAAGGAGCAATCAACACCCTGTTGATCGGTGTCTGCTGATAAACAAACTCCTTATTGTCAGGAACCGACGTTAGCTTTTCGGGAACGCAGTGCTTTTCATTGATTTCAGCCACCACGTTTTCAAGACTCAGAGGTCCGTAATACAAAACGGTATGTTCATACTCGTTCAGACGTTTCAGACGGGCGATCAAATCTTCCGGTTTCAGTGCTTTCAGCTCTTTGGCGGACAGAATATTGCGGGCAGGTGATTTCGGTCCGTAATAAGCATATTGTAGCAATTTGCTGAAATTGGAAGACTGGTTCAGTTTCGCATTGGCACGCGACTTCTGAATATCCGCTTTCATATTCTCCAGCACCACCGGATTCGGCTGGGCATCGGCAAGCAAAGCCTCGAACAGCTCCATCGCTTTGCCCATATTCTCGCTCAACCCCGACAATCCGACATAAACTCTCTCGCTGCCCGGAGAAACGAAATAATCGCAAGCCAGATTATAGAACTCCTGCTTGATCTGCTCCGGAGTCATTTTGCTCGTTCCCAGATAATCCAGATACTGCACGGCCGTACCCAGCGCCTTGTCCTCATTGGTGCCCATATCGAACACATACATCATGGTAAACAGATCGTTCGTCGTATTCTGCTTGTAAAGCACCGGAATATCCGACTTCGCCACCGCTTTGTCCATATCCCTGGAATAATCCAGGAACACCGGTTCTATCGGCTTTACCTTGGAAGCCTGAATCTCGCGCAAGAACGCACTGGCCGTATCCCGGTTCATAAATATCGGAGTAATGGCGGGCTTGGATATTTTCTTTTCATTCGGATCCTTTCCTTCGCGCTTGTACACCAAAGCATAGTTATCCTTGAAATTGGCCTTTGCAAAATCCACAATCTGCTGCTTGGTAATCTTGCTCATCTTCTCCAGAGAAGCCACCTGGTCTTTCCACTCTACCCCATTGATAAACGCATCGACGAAAAGATCTGCCCGTGCGCTGTTGCTTTCCAACTGAGACTGCAAATAACGCTTGTAGTTATTAACGGTAGCCTGAATCAGACTCTCGTCAAATTCTCCGTTTTTCAGTTTCCCGATTTCCGCCAGTAAAATGTCTTTCGCTTCCTCCAAGCTCTGCCCCTGTTTCGGACGGGCACCCATCACAAACATACCGTAATCGGCCATAGTCGAAGGATAAGCATATGCGGACAATACTTTCTGCTGCTGGTTCACATCCAGATCGATCAGACCGGCCTTGCCGTTATACAACACCTGTCCCACCAGTTCGAGCAACTCAGCCTCGGGAGAAGCAGCACCCGGAAAACGCCACGCCAAAGATACATTGGCAGCCTCCAGACCGAGCACCTCTTTCACGATAGGCTGCTCCAGCGGAGGTTCCGGTTTGAAATTCAGCTTCGGCAAATTCTCATTCGGTTTCATGCCCCCGAAATAGCGGTCAATCGTAGCTATCACCTCGTCCGGATTAAAGTCTCCCGACATACAGATAGCCATATTATTGGGCACATACCACTCTTTGTAGTAATTCTTGATATTGGTAATCGAAGGATTTTTCAGATGCTCCTGCGTTCCCAGCACCGTCTGGGTTCCATACGGATGATTCGGGAAAAGGGAGGTCATAATCTGCTCATATACTTTGCGGTTATCCCTCGTCAAAGACATATTCTTTTCTTCGTATACCGTCTCCAGTTCGGTATGAAAACCGCGGATTACGTTATGCTGGAAGCGATCCGCCTGTATTTTGGCCCAGTTCTCCACCTCGTTGGAGGGAATATCCTCCACATACACCGTCATATCGTAACCGGTATAGGCATTCGTACCGTTCGCCCCGATGGCGGCCATCAATTTGTCATATTCGTTCGGAATAGCCAGCTTGGAAGCCTCGTAAGAAACACTGTCGATTTTCTTATACAAAGCAAGGCGTTCTGTTTCATCCGTCGTTTTGCGGTAAACTTCGAACAGCGCCTCTATCTGATCCAGTAAAGGCTTTTCCTGCTCATAATTCTGGGTACCGAAATCCTCCGTTCCCTTAAACATCAGATGCTCGAAATAATGAGCCAACCCCGTCGTCTCCGCCGGGTCGTTCTTTCCTCCCACCCGCACGGCTATATAAGTCTGGATCCGGGGTTTCTCGGGATTCACCGTCAAATAAACCTTCAAACCGTTATCCAACGTATAGATGCGTGCATTCAAAGGATCGTTGGGCACCGTCTCGTATTTGTAACCTGTGCCGCATGCAGCCCCTAATGCCAGCAAAAGGGGAAGCATCAAAAATTTAAACATCTTTTTCATCGTCGCTAATATTAATAGAAAAATATCTTATTTTCTCCGTCTGCCGCTGTACCACAGCATAAAGCATCCCACCGCCACGAAAGGCAGGCTCAGCCACTGCCCCATGTTCAACGTCATCGTTTCCTCAAACTCCACCTGATTCTCTTTCACAAATTCGATCAGAAAACGGGCGGTAAAAATCAGTATCAGAAACATGCCGAAAATGAATCCCTGCCTGTTTTTCACGTTTGTCCGCCAGTAGAGGTACATCAGCACGCCGAAACTTATCAGGTAACAAAAAGCCTCATACAACTGCGCCGGATGTCGAGGAGCCAAAGGATCCTCGATACCGTAGGCATTCACAAAACGGAAGCCCCACGGACAGGTCGTCACCTCCCCCACAATCTCCGAATTCATCAGATTGCCCAGACGTATAAACACACCCGCCAGCGCAATCGGAATCACCGCCCGATCCAATATCCAGAAAATAGATTTTTTGCTGACCTTTTTAGAATAATACCACAACCCCGTAATGATACCGATTGCGGATCCGTGACTCGCCAGCCCCTGAAAACCCGTAAATCTAAATTCCGGAGCAAAGCGGAAAGGCAGAATCATTTCCAGCGGATGCTGGCTGAAATAAGCCCAGTCATAAAAAATACAGTGTCCCAGACGGGCACCGACAACAGTCGCCACCGCCACGTATATCCACAGCTTTTCCAGCCATTCCATGCTCAGCCCTTCGGCCTTGAATATTCTTTCCTCTATCTTGTATCCGAAGATAAACGCCAGCACAAACAGCAGTCCGTAATACCGCAGGGAAAATCCGCCCAGATTAAAAATCTCCGGCTTGACATCCCAGTTAATAAAAAACGATAAAAACATAAGATACACCCCGATTATTCATTCTTGCCGTGGCAATTTTTGTATTTCAGTCCGCTGCCGCAGGGACAGGGATCATTTCTTCCCACTTTGGGTCCCACATGCACCGGTTCGTGCTTCGGCGGCTGCCGGTTGCCCATGGGTGCAGACGCTTCCGTACGTCCCGTCTTCATCTTACTCAAATCGGTACGTCTCTCCTCCGCCTCCTTCACCCGTTCGGGTTCCTGCATCGGAATCTGTCCTTTCATCAGCGCGGAAACCGTTCCCCTGTTGATTTTCTCCACCATCGTCTTAAACAGGTTGTACGACTCGAACTTATAAATCAACAACGGGTCTTTCTGTTCGTAAGCCGCATTCTGCACGGACTGTTTCAGATCATCCATTTCGCGCAGCTGTTCTTTCCACGCATCATCGATCTGGGCCAGGATAATCGCTTTCTCGTACGAACGCATCAAGTCCTCTCCCTGTGTACGGTACGCCTTCTCAAGATTCGTCACCACACTGTACATTTTCTGTCCGTCGGTAAAAGGCACCACGATATTCTTAAACACATCCCCCCGGTTCTCAAACACATTCTTGATCACCGGATACGCCTGCTGCGCTATATGTTCCACTTTACGGGTATATACCTCCCGGACAGCGGCATACAGTTTCTCCGTCAGCTCCTCCGGTTTCAGCTGCTGGAACTCTTCCGGACTTATTTCAAAGTCGATAGACAGCAAACGCAGCACTTCCAGTTTGAAGCCCTCCCTGTCGTTGTCCGGCTGGTATTCGCTCACCACCGACTCGCAAACATCGTACATATTGTTTGCAACCGCCACACCGATACGCTCGCCAAGCAAGGCATTGCGTCTCTGCCTGTAAATAATCGTACGCTGTGAGTTCATCACGTCGTCGTATTCCAGCAAACGCTTACGGATACCGAAGTTGTTCTCTTCCACCTTCTTCTGGGCGCGCTCGATAGAGCGGGTAATCATGGAGTGCTGTATCACGTCTCCCTCCTTGTGTCCCAAACGGTCCATCACCCGGATGATTCGCTCGGAACTGAACAGACGCATCAAATCGTCCTCCAGCGACACGAAGAACTGGGAAGAACCCGGGTCTCCCTGACGTCCGGCACGTCCGCGCAGCTGGCGGTCCACCCGTCGCGAATCATGGCGTTCCGTACCGATAATGGCCAGACCTCCGGCAGCCCGCACTTCGGGACTCAGTTTAATATCCGTACCACGGCCCGCCATGTTGGTGGCAATGGTCACCGTCCTCGACTTACCGGCCTCGGCCACGATGTCAGCTTCTTTATGATGTAATTTGGCATTCAATACATTGTGGGGGATGTTCCGCAGTTTCAGCATACGGCTAAGCAACTCGGACACCTCGACGGAAGTCGTACCCACCAGTACCGGCCGTCCAGCCTCCACCAGACGGACAATCTCGTCGATGACGGCATTGTATTTCTCACGTTTCGTCTTATAGACCAAATCATTGGCATCCTTGCGGATCACCGGTTTGTTGGTCGGTATCACCACCACATCCAACTTATAAATATCCCAGAGCTCGCCGGCTTCCGTCTCGGCGGTACCGGTCATACCCGCCAACTTGTGGTACATACGAAAATAATTCTGCAGCGTAATGGTGGCAAACGTCTGGGTGGCGGCTTCCACCTTCACACCTTCTTTCGCCTCTATCGCCTGGTGCAGACCGTCCGAATAGCGGCGTCCCTCCATAATACGTCCCGTCTGCTCGTCCACGATTTTCACCTTGTTGTCTATCACCACATATTCCACATCCTTCTCAAACAGCGTGTACGCTTTCAGCAGCTGATTGACCGTATGCACCCGCTCCGATTTCACGGCATAATTCTGAATCATCTCGTCCTTCTGCCGCAACTTCTCTTTCTCATCCTTCACCGTCTTCTCAATTTCCGCCACTTCCTCTCCGATATTGGGCAGGATGAAGAATTTCGGATCTTCCCCGGCAGCCGTGATGGTATCGTGCCCCTTGTCCGTCAGATCAATCGAATTCTGCTTCTCGTCGATGACAAAATACAGCGGGTCGGTAATCTCCGGCATACGGCGGTTATTCTCCTGCATATATTCATTCTCCGTCTTGATCAGAATCGCTTTGTTGCCCTGTTCGCTCAAAAACTTAATCAACGGCTTGTATTTCGGCAATCCCTTGTGGGCACGCAGCAGCAAAATACTTCCCTCTTTTCTCTTCTTCGGGTCATCGCTTTCCAGCAAAACCTTGGCATCGTTGAATATCTTCGCCACCAGCTCCCGCTGCATCCGCACCAGCCTGTCCACACGGGGTTTGTATTCGTCGAACATCTGGTCATCCCCCTTGGGGACCGGACCGGAAATAATCAACGGCGTACGGGCATCGTCAATCAACACGGAATCGACCTCATCGACAATGGCGTAATTATGTTTCCGCTGTACCAAATCCTCCGGATTGATCGCCATATTATCGCGCAGGTAATCGAAACCGAATTCGTTGTTGGTTCCGAAAGTAATGTCCGCCATATAGGCCTTGCGTCTGTCGGGAGAATTGGGCTGATGCTTGTCGATGCAATCCACCGACAGCCCGTGGAACATATACAACGGGCCCATCCATTCCGAGTCGCGCTTGGCCAGGTAATCGTTCACCGTCACCATGTGAACGCCGCGTCCCGTCAGAGCATTCAGGAATACCGGCAAAGTCGCCACCAGCGTTTTTCCTTCACCGGTCGCCATTTCGGCGATCTTTCCCTGATGAAGCACGGCACCGCCGATCAACTGCACGTCGTAATGCACCATGTCCCAAGTCACTTCATTTCCTCCGGCAATCCACGAATTGAACCAGATTGCCTTGTCTCCTTCTATCTCGACAAAATCATGATTCACCGCCAGGTCCCGGTCGAACTGCGTCGCCGTCACCTCAATCTCTTCATTTTCCTTGAAGCGGCGCGCCGTATCCTTCATCACGGCAAACGCCACCGGCAACAGCTCCGTGAGAATTTCCTCAACCTTTTTGTCAATCTCCTCTTCCAGCTTGTCGACACGGTTATAAATTTCCTCTCTTTCCTCAATAGAGGGTTTCTCTTCCTCCACTCGCTTTTTCAATGCCGCAATTTCCTCTTCCTCCCCGCGGATGTGAGCTCTGATTTTTGCTTTCAGTCCATTCGCAACCTCTCGCAGTTCATCGTGACTCAAGCCTTTTATCTTTTCCCATTCGGCATTTACCTGTCCGACAATGGGAAGCAATTCTTTCATATCCCGATCGGATTTGTTTCCGAACAGTTTCTTCAAAACATCATTAAAACCCATATAATCAAATTATAAATTATAACATACCGTATGCCGCTGTATAAACGGCTTCTCATTTCCATAGTTTACAAAGGTACGCTAAAAAGTAAAAACAAAAAAACGAATCCCCAAAAACTTTCCCCCACGGGGAAAGAGCTTTTCCATCGTTATATCTTGTCACCGAAAGCCAGGTCGCCAGCATCCCCCAATCCCGGGTCTATGTAGGACTTTTCCGTCAGTCCCTCGTCCAGGGCACCCAGCCAGAGTGTCACATTTTCCCCGCCCAAAGCCTCCTGCAAATAATTCAGCCCCTGCGGACTGGCTATCACACAGGCAATATGCGTATGTGCCGGACGACCGCCCTGTTGCAATAATTCGTCATAGGCAATTTTCAAAGAAGCCCCCGTAGCGAGCATAGGATCCACGAGCAGCAGCTGTTTCCCGTCCAGACGGGGCGTATACACCGAATCATAACGTATCCTGAAACCGTGCGTTTCATCATACACCCGACGGGCGGAAATAAAGGCATTGCCCGCCTCGTCGAAATAATTCAGAAACCCCTGGTGAAAAGGCAACCCCGCACGCAGAACGGACGCCACCACCACTTCCTGCTCCGGCAGCATCACGGTTGCCGGATTGATGGGCGTTTGTACCGTCACAGGATGGTATTGAAACGTCTTGCTGACTTCATAAGCCATAACTTCCCCCACCCGCTCCAGATTCCGTCTGAAACGCAGGCGGTCGGTGTGTTTCTCCACATCCCTGAGCTCGGCCAGGAACCGATTACACAAGGAGTTTTCTTCGTTAATAATATGCACTTTCATGTTTCGTTAATTTTCGGATGAAAACGGATGGCAACAAAATTAGTGAATCCTGCGGATTATTGAAAGAGTTATCCTCTTTTCTCCAACAAAACCATAGCTACCCTCGTACATCCTGTATATTCAATCATTTAATATTTTACACAAATGGAAAAAGAAGTAAACAACATGCTCCGCATCGGAGACGAAGCCCCTGCTTTCAAAGCAGTCACCACAACAGGAGAAATCAATTTTCCGGAAGACTTCGAAGGGAAATGGGTCGTGCTTTTCAGCCACCCGTCCGATTTCACATCGGTCTGTACTTCCGAATTACTGACATTCGGGCATCTGACATGCGAATTCGAGTCGCTGAACTGCCAGCTAATCGGATTGTCCATCGACAGTATCCCCAGCCACATGGCCTGGCTGCACACCATGGAAAAGATGAACTACAAGGGAATGAGCGACACCAAGTTTCATTTCCCGCTCATCGCGGACCTTTCCATGAAAATCGCCCAAACATACGGTATGCTGCATCCGGGAGAAAGCACCACACAGGCAGTGCGCACCGTCTTTTTCATCGACCCACACAACATCATCCGGGCCATCATTTACTACCCGATGGCACTGGGCCGCAATTTCGACGAAATCAAAAGAGTGCTTATCGGCTTGCAGACCATCGACAAGTTCGGAGTAGCACTCCCGGCAGACTGGCATCCCGGCGATGATGTAATCGTCCCCGCTCCCAAGTCCATGGAAGAAATGGACAAGAAGAAAAAAGACCCGGAAGAGGCCGTCACCTGCTACGAATGGTTCCTCTGCACCAAACCTCTTTCACAGGAGAAAATCGCAAAAGCACTGAAAAAATAAAAAAATCCCCGGCACAACGCCGGGGATCATTTATTCCGTTTGTCCGCTTACAGCAACATGCCAGCCGCAACCTCCTCCGCTCTCTCCTTGCCATACAAATGCTCCACAATAGCCAGACCGAATTCAAAGCTATAACCGGGTCCACGGCCGGTAATCACATTCCCGTCAATGACCACTCCCTCTGCAAGCACGGCAATTCCCGGCAGATATTTCTCAAAGCCCGGATAACAGGTCATCCGGATATCTTTCTTCAATGGCAGTTTTCCGAAGACCAATGCCGGAGCGGCACATATCGCCGCCACTTTCCCCTGCCGTGCAAAATGCTTCTGCAAATAGTCCGTCAATTCCTGGCTGTCGGACAGATTCTGCGCACCCGGCATTCCTCCGGGGAAAATAAGAAATTCCCCCTCTTCCCCCAGCATATCCTGCAGCAGGACATCCGCCTTCACCACAAGACCGTGGGCGCCTTTCACCTCCTGTTTCCCCATAACGGAAACGGTCCGCACCTCCACGCCTCCGCGTCTCAATACATCCAACGTGCCGACGGCTTCCGTTTCCTCGAAACCATCCGCCAGAAAAAGAAAAGATTTTTTCATAACCGTATTGTTTAAAGTTTTAAATGATACAATCTCCTAACAAAGATAAATAATTTACTTCTATCTAACTACAATTTTCGTTATATTAAGTATTTATTCTGTTACCACCTCTAAAGCAACACCCTCTTGCCGGTACGGTCTATGTAAAAAGCCTCGCCCTCGTATTTTAATCGTAGATGACGATTTCCCCGTCAAGAGTGATGACTCCGTATTTCCCAGGGCGTGTAAACTAAAGTGTGTCAAGTTTACACTCCCCTTTCTCCCCCAAAATTTATCACTATAGCTCAAGCGAGTTTTCTTTTAATAAAAAGTCATATACACTCATTGTTGTTAGTCCGCTGTTATCTCGCTCCACTAAAATAGGATTTCCAACAATAATTATCTTCTTAAATGAATCATCAACGTTTCGTAAGGAATTTTGCTCCTGAACCATCTTCTCATCCGAATCAAGCCGGTAAGCTGACTGTATGTAGTAACGTTGATTACCTTTGTTGGCAACAAAATCAACCTCATAGCTGGCGCGCTTCTGATTACCGTCCTTATCACGGATAACAACAGGCACGATTCCGACATCAACATTAAATCCTCGCACCCGAAGTTCATTGTAGATAATATTCTCCATCATGTGTGTTTTTTCAAGCTGCCGAAAGTTCAGTCTTGCATTGCGTAGCCCAAGATCAACAAAGTAATATTTGTAAGGAGTGTCTATATACTTCTTCCCCTTGATATCATATCGTTGGGATTTTTCAACGAGAAATGAATCACAGATATAGTCAAGATATGCCTTGATTGTTTTATCAGAAAGCTTTACTTTCTTTTCACTTTGGAATGTGTTAGCGAGCTTTGTTGGATTAATCAGGCCGCCAATACTTGATGAAATAATATCGAGGAGTATTTCCAATTCTTCATCATGCTTAACACAGTAACGCTCCTTTATATCAGTGATATATGTTTCAGCAAACAATGCTTTCAAATATTCGATTTTACGTTCCTCGGACTTATACTCCAATACCTGCGGCAACCCACCGTAAGTCATAAATTCCTCAAATGCCAATTCTACAGTTTTATCTGTCGTAGAGATAAATTCCCTGAAATTTAAAGGAAATACCTTTATTTCCTCTCCACGTCCACGAAATGTAGTAATAACATCTTTCGACAAGAAGCGGGCATTACTTCCAGTAACATATACATCCGCATTCTCAACCTTCAGATAACTATTGAGGACATCTTCAAATTCATCAACCAACTGAATCTCGTCTATAAGTATGTAGTACATATCCTTATCCACCATTTTGGAATCTATATATTCCAAAAGAGTATCAGGGTTACGGAGTGACTTGTTTCTACGGTTTTCCAAATCTATTTTAATAATATGGCCAATCGAAACACCTGTCATTTCCAACCAATCAGCAAATAGATTGAACAGGAGATAAGACTTACCGCTGCGACGTACACCGGTAATTATCTTAATCATGCCGTTATGACGGCTCTCTATCACCTTATCAAGATATATCTTTCTCTCTATTTTCATTTGAATTCCGAATTTGTGTCATTTGTGACACTTTCTCGGAGTTCAAAATTACCGTTATTTTTTGATCCAACCAAAATTTTCATTTGGATTCCACAGGAAATTGCTCAGAATACCATTTCGTAAGCAAAAGAAAAGGATTGCTAAAGCAATAAAGATACATTAGAATTTCCCTCTCCCTATTCCAGCAAGTCCGGGCGCAGCAGACGAGTACGCTCGTACGCCTGTTTTTCCTGCCATTCACTGATTTTAGCATGATTGCCGGAAAGCAGGATGTCGGGAACCCGCCAGCCGTTGAATTCCGCCGGACGGGTATAGACTGGAGCCGCCAGCAGGTTGTCTTGGAAGGAGTCGCTCAACGCCGAACTCTCGTCACTCATTGCTCCGGGTATCAGCCGGACGATGGCATCCGTCATGATGCACGCCGGCAACTCGCCTCCCGTCAATACGAAATCACCCACGGAAATCTCACGGGTAACGAGATGCTCCCGGATGCGCTGATCGATGCCTTTGTAATGACCGCAAAGAATCATGATGTTCTCTTTCAGCGACAGCTCATTCGCCGTTTTCTGATTGAATACCGGAGCATCGGGCGAAGTGTAGATTATCTCGTCGTATTTCCGCTGGGACGTCAGTTCATTGATGCAGTCGAACACCGGCTGGATCATCATCACCATCCCGGCTTCCCCGCCGAAAGGATAATCGTCCACTTTCCGGAACTTGTCTTTCGACCAGGCGCGGATATTGTGGATGTGAATCTCCACCACTCCCTTATCCCGCGCCCGTTTCACAATGGAATGATTCAACGGACTTTCCAGCAACTCGGGAACGACACTCAATATGTCTATACGCATCGGTTTTCCTTTATTTCAGATAATCTTCAAAGTAGTCCGTCACTTTCTGCATCAAATGGATACGGTCGCGCCCGAATACATTGTGCTCGGCGCACGGATAGGGGAAATAGTCCACCTGTACCTGATTTTTGATACACTCACGAATGAAACTCAGACTGTGTTCCCACACCACAGTATTGTCAATCGCCCCCTGACAAATCAGCAGTTTTCCCTTCAGGTCTTTCGCCTTATTTATCAAACTCACTTTGTCATATCCTTCGGGATTACTTTGGGGAGTTTCCATATAGCGTTCGCCGTACATGACTTCATACCACTTCCAGTCGATTACCGGCCCTCCCGCTACGGCAACCTTGAATACGTCCGGATAGTTGGTAATCAACGATATGGTCATAAAACCGCCGTAACTCCAACCGTGCACTCCAATCCTGTCGGCATCGACCCACGGCTGCGATTTCAGGAATTCGATACCTTTCATCTGGTCGGCCATCTCCGCCTGTCCGCAATAGCGGTGAATCGCTTTTTCATATTCCGCCCCCCGGTTGGACGTACCCCGGTTGTCCATGACAAACACGACATACCCATGCTGTGCCATATACATTTCCCAGCGGCGCAATTCCGCCTGCCAGGTATTTTTCACCATCTGCGAATGCGGCCCGCCGTACACATAAAGAATCACGGGATATTTTTTCGCAGGGTCTAAATTCATCGGTTTGATAAGACGGTAGTAGTTATCGTACTTCCCGTCGGCGCTTTTCAGGCTTCCCAACGTAATCTCGCCATAGTTGTAGTCTTCCGTCGGATTTTTAGCCCGCAGCAACTCACGCACAGCCTTGCCGTTCGTCTGTCGCAGTTCGATGACACGCGGCACATTCAGGCTGCTGTAACTGTCCACAAAATATTTTCCATCCTTGCTCAACACCACCCCGTGCCAACCTTCCGCATCGGTCAGACGGGTTTTCTTACCTGTCTTCACTTCCACCCGGAACAAATGGTTGTCCACCGGAGACACTTCGGCAGAGGTATAATAAACATAGCGGTCGTCCTGTCCGGCATAGGCCACATCGGCATCCACATCCGTGAGACGCCGCACGCTTTTCCCTTCCGTATCGCAGAGATAAAGATTCCGGTAACCGTCCCGGTTATCCGTACGGTAAAGGAAATGAGACGGATCGTTTTTAAGAAATACCAACGGATCGCTCGGCTCCACCCACCGATCGTTTTTCTCTTCCAGCAACGTTTTGACAAATTCGCCGGTGCGGGCACTGTATTTGTTCAGATGCACCTGTTTCTGCGCCCGGTCCACCACCTGCACATAAATCATCTCCGAAGCAGGGTCCCACGTGACATTGGTCAGATACTGCTCCCGGCCGAAGTCCGTCACATCCAAAAATACCGTCCGCTGGGACGCCAAATCATATACTCCCACACTGACCTGTTCGGACGGCATGCCCGTCATGGGGTATTTGATCTCTTTCAGCGAACCGGTACGGGTAGTAATATCCAACAAAGGGAACGTGCTTACCCGACTCTCATCCTTACGGTAAAACGCCAGTTTTTTCCCGTCGGGCGACCAGAAAATCCCATTGTGAATACCCATTTCATTCCGACTGACCGCCTGACCGTTCACGATATTGTCGTCCTTGTCCGCGGTAACGGCATATTCATTGCCGCGTTCATCCGAATAGTAAAGATTGTTTCCGCGTGTAAAGGCATAGGCATCCTTACCGTTGTAGGTCAGGTCCGCCACTTTTTCCGGCACGGGCATCTCCCGCGACACCCGTTTCCCCTCCACATCGATTTCCGTCCGTCTGCCTTTACGGAAGATTACCAGCGTTTTTCCATCCTGCCAGCTGTACTGCGGCCAGCCTTTCAGCTTGCTTCCCAACACACCGTTCAATTCATCCAGCGTCATCAGCACGGTCTTCTCTCCTCCATCGGGCGTTTCTGCCACGAGATTCTTGTCTTCAATGTACGTAAGCCTATTCCGGTCTCCCTGCCACTGGATATAACGCGATTGAGGACGCAATTCATAGCCCAATACGGCTTCTTCCATACTCAACATCTTATGCTGAGCGTTCACCCCCCATGACATCACCACTCCTATAAAAAGAATCAATACATGTTTCATAACACTCTCCAATTATTTAATCCACATGCACTATATAATCCGCCTTACGCGGCTTCGGTTTCGGTGCTTCCTGTGCACTATAACCAAGAATACAATTCCCGATACCTTCATAATCCCCCTCAATCCCCCACTCCTTTAACAACTCCTTACCTTCCGGAGAATCAAAAACCTCCTTTGCACGATGAATCCAACAACTACCCAACCCCACAGCATGTGCCGCATTCAAAAGATTCCCCATTACCAAAGAACCATCATACAAATACGTCGGGCATTGCCTGTCAGCCAACACAACCAAGACTACCGGCGCACCATAAAACGGGTCGGCATCCCGTCCCATCACGCCGGCATTCAATTTAGCCAAACGGTCGCGCACCTCCTTATTCGTCACGGCCACGATAACAGGAGACTGACGTCCCATTCCGGTAGGAGCATACGTGCCTGCCTCCAATACCTTTTCAAGCAAACTCTTCTCCGGAACCCTATCCTCATAAGAGCGGATTGCCCGCCGTGTTTTCAACATTTCCAACGTTACACTTTCTTTCATATCATCCCCTGTCTTTGTGTTTGAACAAGCCATCATACATGCCGCCAACACCAATAAAATACTGCACCTTGTTTTCATACTCTATTACATTATAAATTTCACTTTGCCCACAAATATACATCCTTCTCCGTTGCCTTGCAAATAAGATGAAACTATATCATCATTCCCCTCTGCGAATCAAAAATTTATCATATATTTGCAATGCTATATACTTTAATTAAGGGAAGCAGTAGACCTGCTTCATTCGTGGCAGGTATTTTTATGCCTGCCTTTCACCGATAGGCGGTTCTGTACCCCCGTGGGGAGCATTAATGTGCCCCCAGCTTCCCTTGAAGTATATAGCAGCGGGTCAGGCGGAACCGTTTTTATTTCCCGCCTGTAAAAACTATATTATTATGAATGAAAAAGAAAACAAAGTCCTCCTGGGGGACTCCGGTCTCGAAATGTTTTTTCAAGAACAGGCAGAACGACTTTTGCAAACCAATCCCAAAAAAGAAACCACTCCCCCGGCGGAATACCTATTAAGCCTATTACAAAACATGAAAAAATTACTCACAACATTAGAACGTCCCTGGGATCAATACATCCCAATCATTCATTGTGGTACACTACTCTATACACAACGGATTGAAGGAGCTAGTGCCAAGATGAAAGTAGCCCAGCTCTCAACAGAATTAATTACAACACTCTCCTACCTTGACCACGCAGGACGATTAATTGACAACATGGCCAAATACTATCACCAACAAATACATGAACTATCAAAATTTATGGAGAAAGAAGCAGCACAAGAAAAAGAAAAATCATAATATTTAGCAGGAAACCGTGTTTCCTGTTATTTTAAAATCATCCCTGTCGTCCAATACCGGAAATTTTTTCCGAAAACCAACCACCCTCTCTTTATCCAATTCAAGCGTCAATACCGACTCGGTAAAGGGTGCTGCTTCTCCTATAACCCGCCCATAAGGATCTATCAAAGCAGAGTCACCACTATACTTTAACCCGTCCCGATCTGTCCCCACACAATTAACCCCCGCCACATACGCCTGATTCTCTATTGCCCGCGCTTTCAGTAACGTCTGCCACACCTCCCGCCGCGATTCCGGCCAATTCGCTACGAAAACCGCCAAATCATATTCCCGGGTATTTCGACACCATACCGGAAAACGTAAATCATAACAGATAAAGGCTGCTATCCGTACCCCCCGGAATTCAAATACCAACTGTTCGGTACCAACAGAGAAATGCTCATGTTCCCCTCCTATCCTGAAACAATGTCGTTTGTCATAATGCAAGAAACGCCCGTCCGGGAAAGCAACTACCAAACGATTATAAAAATTTCCCATCTCCCTGCAAACCGTAGACCCTATCACCAAAGCATCCCGATACATCGCCCATTCCGACATACGCTCTTTCACTTCCTCATAACGCGCCGCAACCTCTTCTTTTTCCCGCACAGAAACCTCCCATTCCTTCCGCATCATCATAGCTCCCGACACAAACATCTCCGGCAACAAAATCACATCCGCTTTTTCTCCACTTTTCAAGAGTCGGTCAAAATGCGTCAAATTTTTATCGACATCTCCCCACACCAAAGACGACTGAACAAGCGCTATTTTCATCATACCATTTATTTATTCTCCACATGAAAACTGCTCCGGATATTTCGGATTCGCATTCTTATACGTACTCATTATATACGACATATCCGCCTCCGTATCTCCCGTTGGCTGAAACACCGGCCCCACTTCACAAAACTTCTCCTTGTAATCAACACGCCCCAGGTAAACGGGTACACCGGCAGCCTGTGCAATCACCAAAAAGCCCCGTTTCCACTTCTTCCGCTTCTTCCGGCTTCCCTCCGGCGTAAGGCACAAATACATCGTATCCCTCCGCTTAAATTCCTCCACCAATTGCTCCACCAACTGGCTATCCTTATTCCCCCTATCCACGGGAATCACCCGCAACGCCCTCAAAATCGCCCCTAACGGGAAAAAAAAATACTCTTTTTTCATCAAAATATAAGCCGGAATCCCCTGACTTAAAAACGCCAGCTCTCCCCACACAAAATCCCAACCCGACGTATGCGGTACCGATATAATAACCGCTTTCTTATCCTTCGGCACCTCTCCCCGGTAGCGCCAACCTGCCAACCACATAATAAATCTCGCTACATATTTCATAAACGTATACATTAAAATAAATACTCCAAAACAATCACAATTTATCCAAAGACAAGGTGAATCTCACACCCACCCCTTTATAACCGCTCCTGTCAAAACCAACAAACACACCTCCCCGCGCAACATCGGAAAAGCCTAACGAATAGCCCGCTTCAACATAATTACGCAATAGTGGTGTCCATAAATACCTCACATGCACTCCCTCATCAAACAAAAAACGCTGCATAAACGGCAACCGTTTCAACAATAAGTACGACGAGATATAATTCATTCCGCCATATACCCACTTATCATTCGCATACAATTCATAATAATCGGCAACAAAAAAGCCCTCGGAAAAACTATTCGTATTCAACACCCATCCAGTCGTATTGAAATGTTTATAATCAGGAAAATACATCTCTTTCACGGCAAAAAATTTTCCCACCTGCCCATAATAAGAAACACGGTCAAAATACCCGAACCGAATATCCTGCCGTACCCCCAACGCTATTCTCTCAAAAGAAGAATCATACCCGTCATTCAAAGAAATACCGCGCCCATATCTCACCGAAAACGTAGGCCACTTGGAATACGAATACACTTTCTTCCCGTCCTGCATCCGGTAATAATAAAAAGGCGTATATTCCAATGCTGCCTCAAACACCAACGACGTATTATCCGGCATATTCACACCTCCCTCTTCCGAAGGCAAATTCAAATCCGCCTGCCGCTTAAAGAAATTATACGTAATATGATTCCTCAATACCTGCCGTTTTTCATAATTCCCCGCCAACTCCAATCTCAATCCATTTGACAAATCCACTGCATTCCGGAAATGCACATAACGTTTATTATAAAACTTCATATAATTGTCAGCACATACCAACGACGTCAAGGCATTCTCTAAACGATCCGTTCCTGCACTCCCTTTGTAATCCGCAGACACATACCCTATTCCCACATTCAATACGCCACGCCTCACCGGAGCGTATGTATAATTTCCCCTCATCTCCCAAAGCCACGCCTTGCGTGCTGTCGCATAATACAACGACGGCACAAATATCAAACGACGTTCCTCTTTCATCCGTATCGACAATGCTGCCGCCTGTCCTATCCAAAAACCATCAACAAAATTATACTCCGGTACCGCTTTCAACACCCCGTCCACTTTCAAATTTACCCGGTTTCCTAATTTCACATTCCCACCCAACAAAACCAAACTCCCCGAACGATTACCGGAAGATTTTCGAAGCGTATCAACTTTCTCCTCTGATTTCCCAATTTCCCTCACCACACTATCTTTTCGCCAATAACTGACCACTTCGTCTCCCTTTAAAGGAATCGTCCGCATCTGGGACCAATATAACGAATCCCGTTTCATCGCATTTGAATCGAGCACCGTCTTCACCTGTACACCTAATTCTCTTATCTCCAAAGGAGCAACGGTATCGGGACGCTTCGGCTCATATACCTGTTGCGTAAGACGGGCAACCCGATAAGCATCCCGCGTAGAAAGATTATCCTTCTCAAGCAACTTTTCCAACAGCATCTGTTTCTTCGTCTGTTTCTCAGCTACTACGGGCAACTCCACATCCGCCGGCATTTGTTCCTTCGACTCCCGCAATTTTACCTCCTTGTACTTCAACGAGGCATAATACTTACCTCCTGCACGCACACCCAGCAAAGATACCTTCAAATCAATATCATAGGATGTCGGTAAAAAAACAGATGACCTCACCTCATGAAACATACATTTAATTCCGGCAGTCACTCCTATCTGTTGTACAACCAAATCAAAACCGGAAACACTCCAATCATCTTCGACAATACACATCCAACCGCTCATCAGCAAACGGTTATCTTTCCGGGGAATCACCTTTATCCTGGCAATATTGCGCCCCCCCTCCTCATAATACTCTTCCAGATGAAAACGGTAATAAGACAAAGCCCCCGGCGACAAAGGCGATATCATTCCTATCACTTTCGGATCATATATCGAAGCCGAAATAATCTCCAACGCATCCTCAGCCTCCATATCCTCCGGAATCGTACTGGAATAAGCCAATATCTTCTGTTCGTACTTATCCGGAGCCTCAAACATCAAATCCGTCACCGCCTCCTGCACAAATAGCTTTCCGATATAAGGTGTCACCTCCTCCCGGATTTCCTTTGACCACATCAACACCTTCGGCATCTTCTCCAACTTCATAGAGCCTTTCGTATAAACCTCCGCCTCATAGCTCTTTACCTGATTCAAATGAAAAGGAGCCTTGGCTATCGCATGACGCATGAAATAATAAGCAGGATCTTCTTTACGACGGGTCACTTTCACCTCCTTCAACATATACTTCATCTCCTCCAACTGAATAGACAGTCGCAATACCTCAGCCGCTTTCACCGATACCTGCCGCACCTGTCGCTCATAGCCCATCGAACTGATTTCACAGGTGTATACTCCAGCCGGCAATTCCATCTGAAACGCCCCATTCTCATCCGCTACCGCTCCGGCTGCAATCTCCCGCACATACAAGGTCGCTCCAGGTATTCCTTCGCCACTCTTATCCATAATCCTTCCCTGTAAAGTCTGTGCCTTCACTCCATGCACCATTCCCAACAATACAATCAAAAAACAAAGCACCTGCTTCATATAAATCCATTATTTATAGAACGTGTCAAATTTAAGTCTTTTTTCATTTGTTTTTCCAAAATAAGTTTTACTTTTGCCACGAATTTTCCTTAGGGGTACAATAAGCGGACAAAAATCCCACCCCGTGGTACTAACGATAAAAACAATAAAACATGTATGCTATTGTTGAAATTGCAGGACAGCAATTTAAAGTAGAAAAAGACCGTAAGGTCTACGTTCACCGTCTGGATGCAGAAGAAGGTGCTCAAGTTGAATTTGAAAATGTGCTTTTAGTAGACAACGACGGGAACGTAAAAATCGGCACGCCGAAAGTTGAAGGTGCCAAAGTAACCGCCAAAGTATTGGCACACGTAAAAGCAGACAAAGTTATCATCTTCAAGAAAAGAAGAAGAAAAACTTATGAACGCAAGAGAGGTCATCGTCAATGCATGACACAAATTCAAATCGAAGCAATCAATGCTTAACTAATTTTGTAACTTCTAAAATTTATAGATATGGCACACAAGAAAGGAGTCGGAAGTTCTAAGAACGGTCGTGAATCCGAAAGTAAACGATTAGGAGTAAAAATCTGTGGCGGACAATTTGCCAAAGCAGGTAACATATTGGTACGCCAAAGAGGTACCGTACACAATCCGGGTGAAAACGTCGGAATAGGCAAAGACCATACCTTATTCGCCCTCGTTGCGGGAAAAGTTATCTTCACTAAAAAGAAAAACAATCGGTCGTACGTTTCCGTTGAACCGGTTGCCGTAACACAGGCTGTTGCAGAATAAAAAAACATACTTAAATATAAAACTCCTGTATTGCGCTACAATACAGGAGTTTTTTTATATCTTTACATTCCCAAAACGAAAATAGCCATGTTAAGTTTAAAATTTATCCAGGAAAATAAAGAGACCGTCATCGAACGTCTGGCGGTTAAAAACTTCGACGCCACCGAATTAGTAGAAAAAATACTGCATCTTGACGAACAACGCCGCAAGATACAACAGGAATCCGAAGCCAAGCAAGCCGAAATGAATCGCATTGCCAAAGAAATCGGCAACCTGATGAAAAACGGGAAAAAAGAAGAAGCTGAAAAAGCACGCCAAGAAACGACAGAACTAAAAGAAACCATCGCATCACTTGTTCCCCAACTGAACGCATTAACCTCTCAGCTGGAAGAAGTATTGCTCCGTTTACCCAACATGCCACACAGCTCCGTTCCCCGCGGGAAATCCGATGCGGACAATGAAATCGTCAAAATCGTAGACAACGTTCCACACAAACATGAAACCGACCTTCCCCACTGGGAACTGGCACAAAAATACGACCTGATAGACTTTGAAACAGGCGTAAAAATCACCGGAGCAGGCTTTCCGCTTTACAAAGGATTAGGAGCACGACTACAACGAGCATTAATCAACTTCTTTCTGGATGAAAACATCAAAGCCGGTTATCAGGAAATGATGCCTCCCTTGATGGTAAACGCCGCTTCCGGCTACGGTACGGGACAATTGCCCGATAAAGACGGACAAATGTATTACGTCAATGAAGACAACCTCTATCTTATCCCGACCGCCGAAGTACCGGTAACCAATATCTACCGGGATATGATTGTAGATGCCGAAGCTCTCCCCATAAAAAACACGGCTTACACCGCTTGTTTCCGCCGGGAAGCAGGTTCTTACGGAAAAGATGTACGCGGCTTGAACCGCCTGCACCAATTCGACAAAGTGGAAATCGTACAAATTACCAAACCCGAAGTCTCCTACGAAGCCCTTGACGGCATGGTTAAACATGTAGAAGGACTTTTAATCAAATTAGGACTGCCCTATCGCATCGTACGCCTCTGCGGTGGTGATATCAGCTTTACCTCCGCCCTCACATACGACTTTGAAGTATTCTCCAAAGCACAGGAAAAATGGCTGGAAGTCAGCTCTGTCTCCAACTTTGAAGAATTCCAGGCAAACCGTTTGAAATTACGTTTCCGGGAAAAAGGCGAAAAGAAAAACCGCATGGTACATACCCTCAACGGCAGTTCTCTGGCATTGCCCAGAATCGTCGCCGCTTTGTTGGAAAACAACCAATGTGAAGAAGGTATCCGTCTGCCCGAAGTACTACATTCCTACATGGGTACCGACCTGATAAAATAAAAACAAATACCTATGAAGTCCGTCTTTATCGTATTCTTTGTCTGCTTGTCAAGCATACTCCTCGCCCAGAAACAAAGCGATTCGCAATTGGCTTATACTTACTATGCAAATAAAGAATATGATAAAGCCGCCGAAATATTTTTACAATTATACCAGCGTACCAAATCTTCTTCTTATTTAAACTTCCACGTCATTTGCCTTATCAACGGGAAAAAATACAATGAAGCCGAGACTACGCTAAAAAAATACCTGAAAACGGATGACAATAACAAAGACTTTCTCATCAACTTAGGGTACATATACGAACAACAGGGAAAAATCCAAAAATCCGAAGAATACTTCAATAAAGCTTTAAAAAAACTACAACCCAATAACAACGACATTCAAAATCTTGCCCGCAAATTCCGGGAAATCCGGGAATACGAGTGGGCAACCAAGACCTATCAAAAAGGGCAAACCCTTTTAAACAATCCCAAAGCATACATTCTCGAAATCGGAGAGAACCACATGTATGAGCGCAACTACGAAGCTATGTTCCAACAATTCGTCTCCGCGCTCGAAATGAATCCGGGGAACCTGAACGCAATCACGTCCAAGCTCAACTTTGCACGCATGTATGATGTCAATAACAATGTAGACACCATCATCAAAGAACAACTTCCGCTCTTGTTCAAAAACCCACAATATCCGCCGGTATTCGATGAACTCGCCATTTGGTTTGCCCTGCAAATGGGAAACTACCCGCAGGCTTTCGACCACGGAAAAAAACTCAACCAAAAAATGCCGGGAAAACTCGATGTCTACCTTAACATCGCCCGCGAAGCTTCCCGTAGCAAACAATACTCCACAGCACTCCAGGCATATAACGAAATCCTCAATGCCGGCAAAGAAAATAACAATTTCTATAACACTGCACGCAAAGAAATTCTGCAATGCCAGTATGCACAATACGAAACTACAACTGACATACCGGAACTACAATATAAAACGTTAGCCACCGACTGCCAAAACTATCTGCAAGAGACAGGATACATCAATACAAATGTAGATATCATACTTCTTATGGCAGACGTATATGCCTACAAACTCAATCTGCCGGATACGGCAAACACTATCCTGCAAAAAGGGGAAAGTATCAAACGATTGGCCCCCAACAACATCTACACTCTTAAATCCAAACGGGCAAACGTACTTGCTTTTATGGAAAATCCATGGGAAGCAACCATCCTTTACACACAAATAGAAAAAGCCAATCCAAACAATGATATCGGCTATGAAGCCAAACTCAATAAAGCCCGGATGGCTTACTACGAAGGCGATCTTCTGTGGGCAAAAGCCCAATTTGACGTCCTAAAAGGTTCTACCAGCAAACTCATATCCAACGACGCCATTAAAATGAGTCATTTCATCAATACAAACTACGAAGAAGACGATGAAAATCAAGACCTCTCCCGCATAGCACAAACCGAATACCTTATCTATCGGCAACAATATATGCAAAGCCTGCCCATATTAGACAGTCTTATCAACCAAGCACAAAGCGGTATCGCCGACTATGCAGCTTTGCTGAAAACCGATATACTCCTGCGGCAAAACCAACCGGAACAAGCCCGGCAACTTTTGGAAAACCTTAGTGAAAATTCCGAACAGACCTATATACAGGCGGAAGCTCTCTTTAAACTTGCCCAACTAAAAAAAGATGCCCGCGAATACCGCCAGGCTCTCGCTCTATACAAAAAATTGGTATCTGACTACTCCGGCAGTATTTACAGTATCGAAGCGGGAAAAATATACCGGGAACTGGAAAAAAACATCAAAGACTGACCGTCCATGCGCCACATACTCAATACGACTTTTATCATAGAGGAAGAAGCAGAACGGGAGTGGGTGGACTTCATGCGTCAAGATTATATCCGTACCATCGAGACTCTTCACGTGACGGAAGACCGGCTTTTCACCAAAGTTTCCATCGACCAACCAGAGGGGAAGACCTATTCCCTGCAACTGATATTCTCTTCGGAAGAAGCACGCGAACATTTTGAACAACACCATTGGCAAAAAATAACCGACCGGCTCAACGCCCGTTTTAAAAACCGTTATCTCTGCTTCAGCAGTATATTAACCGAAATCTGACACAAAATACATGGAAAAACTTATCATGGGAATCGACCCCGGAACCAATTTCATGGGCTACGCTATCATCCGCACCTTCGGAAAAAGCCGGAAGCCGGAACTCGTCGTTTCCGGAATATTGGACATAAATAAAGTCACCGATCCCTATATCAAGCTCCAACGTATTTTTAAACGCACCCTACAAGTCATAGACTCCTATCACCCCGATGAACTTGCCATCGAAGCACAATTCTTCGGAAAAAACGTCCAGTCTATGCTGAAACTGGGAAGAGCGCAAGGCGTAGCTATCGCTGCCGCCCTCCAACGCGACATTCCCATCTTTGAATACGCCCCCAAGAAAATAAAAATGAGCGTTACCGGAAGCGGAACCGCCTCCAAAGAACAAATAGCCCTGCTTCTCGGAAAATTCATGGAAATACACACGACCTCTGACGCACTCGACGAAACTGACGCCATCGCTATCGCCTACTGTCACCACCTCCAAGGCGGACTCCCTACGACAGGAAGTCCCCGCTGCAAAGACTGGAACGACTACATCAAACAGAATCCGGATAAAGTGAAATAACGGCTATCGCTTATTTTAAGAGGTCCTATACCCGCACGGCGAGATATACAAACTTCACATTAAGCTCCGTTCGGAGAATGAAATTCGAGGGCTTTTTGCCGTTTCAAGTCCGTTTCAAGTCCGAATCACCTCCGTTCCAAAACGGCGCAGAACGGAAAAAGCTCCGTTCTGACAACTTTAGCATCTTAAATTTTATATCATCTTCTTTATACAAGGAACCCGCCTTACGGCGGGTTTCTTTACTTTATCCGAATACCGGATTATTGATGTAATTGCGGAATTCTATGTCGGTCGATGCCTGCTTTTTCAGTTCGGGATTTATCTGAAATGCTTTTTGCAAGGCTGTTGTCATGACCGGCGTATCTTTCACCCGCGCGGCTGCAACCGCCATGAGATAGTATTCCGTAGCATTCGTTGGTTTCAATTGTTTGAAGGTATCCAAGGCAGCACGATTGTCCCCTGCCCGCAATTGCGAGTAAGCAAGGTATATACTGGGCATGCCTTTGAGATAGCTGACTGCTTTTGCGTAATCTCCCTGTTGCATGAGAATTAAGCCCATGTTGTATTTAGCTTCTTTCTTTACCTGTGCTTTGTCCAGCATGTCTTTTGCTTTGGAGGTATTGCCCTGTTTGGCGTAAGCGATTCCAAGGTTATTCATGATGGCAGGGTCTTGTTTGAGGACGATAGCTGCTTCGAGAAGTTTCTGTGCTTTGGCATATTCCTTGTTTTGTATGGCTACGACAGCCAGGTCGTTCAGAAGTTGCCAGTTCCATTGCGTACCGACAGTCGGCGTTTTTTCTTCTACCTGCGGCATGTAATATACGATTTGCGTTTCCTGTTGAATCGTGTCCGGCACGGTATAAAATACGAAGAAGTCGGCACGCCTCAAGAGAGGAAGTATTTCGTTTTTCAATGCCGGAATTTTTTTGACATAGGATTCCAAAATGGCTTCCCGTTTGTTGTTATTGGCAGCACTTTTTATTTCGGAGATGATTTGTGCTTTATTGGGTATATCGGAGTCGTTGAGCAACAGGTAAAGTCCCTCCCAGTTCTCCGTAACCATCTGCGGTATGACGAATTGGGCGTTTTGCACGACAGGCAGTCCGGCTATCCCCAAATCTTTTTCAAAGAATGCTTTGGCTGCTTTATAGCGGTTCGCGGTCAGATTTTTATTCATGCGTTCCACACCTTCGGGGGAACTGGAGGTGTAAAGAAGCATGTTGGTGATGGTTGCTTTGGGATTTCCCAATACTTTTTTCATGGCCTCTTCCGCCCGGTTCATGACTGCGGAGTGTTGTTGCGCATCAGTAATTTTTGCCTGTGCCAGCGGGAAAAGTATGTACCCGCCGATAACACCGAGTTGCGCCGCAGGTATATCTTCCAAAATGGTTTCTGCCATGACGGGCATGTAGTTGATTCCGTCAATTTTTATTGTATAGCTCTGCCATACTTTAACTCCGTTTTTGTTGAGGATGACAGGGCTTAACATGAAGGCTTTGTCTCCCTGCATGGCTTCGATATCCGCCCACAATACCCCTTGCTGCATTCCTTCTTTGAAGTTCATGCTCATTTTTTGGGTGACGGTTGTTGCCGATTTGTAGGCTACGACCTGATAAGAAGAGTTCTTGACGTTTTCACCCTGCAAATAGAGGGGCGGCAGTTTTTCCACTTTGTTCCCGTATTGCATTCTGGGGGTGATTTTCAAGACCATTTTTTTGTCGAATTGTTTGGGAGGGAATTTCACAACGTAGGTAAAGTCTATTTTCCCATTGACAGCCTCCAGTTGCGCCGGCGTTACCTGCCCGACAACAGCGGTTTCAATGACGTCACGCTGGAGTTTTTTCATAGAGTTGCATCCGGCAAGGAGTGCCAGCGTCCCTGCTGCGATAATGCTCATTAGAATTGTACGTTTCATAGTTTCTTGTTTTATCTTTTTTCTATTCGTTTGATTTGTTGAGTTATTTAACGACTCTTCGGCAGGTTCTGTTCGCTTTTGTCTATTAAAAATTCTATCTTTGCCTGTAAATTATGCGTTTGTATGGAAAAGAAGGAATGTTTGCAACCGATTTATCTGGAGCAAGTGTTTGAAAGTAAGAATCCCCGGTTAGCCCGCTGGATTCCGGGATTTGTTTTCAAGTGGCTGAAGGGAATTATATGCCTGGATGATATTAATGATTTCATTGTGAAATACGGTGACCGCAAGGGGTTGGATTTTGCCAATGCAATTATGGAATATCTTGAACTGAAACTAGATGTGCGAAATGCGGAGAATTTGCCTCCGGCCGGAGGACGCTATTTGTTTGTTTCCAATCACCCTTTCGGCGGCCCGGACGGAATTGCTTTGATTTCATTATTGGGAGCCGTTTATCCTCAATTGAAGTTTCCGGTAAACGATATTCTTTTGAATTTAAGAAATCTGAATACTATTTTCCTGCCGGTCAATAAGCACGGCAAACAATCGAAAGAGGCGGTAAAAGCGATTGAAGAGGCTTACGCTTCGGATTGCCAAATGATTATGTTTCCTGCCGGTTTGTGCAGCCGTAAACAGAAAGGAGTTGTAAAGGATTTGGAGTGGAAGAAGAATTTTATTACGGAGGCGGTAAAGCATCATCGGGATGTGGTTCCTATTTATATCGGCGGGGAAAATTCCAGTTTCTTTTATAATCTTTCCAATTTCCGGAAAAAGATTGGCCTGAAGGCGAATATTGAAATGCTATGGCTACCGAAGGAGGCTTACCGGAAGAAGGGTACAACGCTGACGATGCACGTAGGAAAGCCGATTGCCTGGCAGACGTTCGATAAGAGCAAGAAGCCACAAGAGTGGGCGGCGGAGGTGAAAGGGATTCTTTATTCTTACGGAGAATGAATTTAAGTGGGGCTATAATACCGTAAGGTTTTATTCTATATATTTGCAAGCAATTCATTAATTTATTCTAAGCGGATGCAACCTGTTATTTATCCCGTCGAAAAAGAGAAATTAATCGGCGAACTGACAGAGGAGAAGTTTTTACGGAAAACGAATAAGGCCGGTAACGAGATTTATACGTTTAATGCTTTCAATGCCCCTAACCTGATGAAGGAGGTGGGACGTATCCGGGAACTCACGTTCCGCAGTGCAGGCGGCGGTACGGGAAAGGATATAGATATTGATGAGTTTGATGTGGATGAGAAACATCCGTACCAACAATTGATTGTCTGGGACCCGAAGGAAAAGGAGATTCTCGGCGGCTACCGGTATATTTTATGCGATGATCTTTCCCTGAATGCAGAGGGGGAACCTAATCTGGCAACGACGGAGTTATTCCGGTTTTCTCCGGATTTCAAGGAGCGCTATTTACCTAAGATGATTGAATTGGGACGCTCGTTTGTACACCCGCTTTATCAGTCTACACGCATGGGCCGCAAGTCTTTGTTTGCCCTGGATAATCTGTGGGACGGCCTGGGGGCTTTGACTGTGGATAATCCCGAAATTGAGTATTTTTTCGGAAAAGTGACGATGTATACGAGTTTCAATATCCAAGCCCGAAATATGATTATTTATTTTATGCAAAAGTATTTTCGGGATTCCGAACGGCTGGTTTATCCGATTCATCCGTTGGAACTGGATATTGACGAGGAGAAGATGCAAAAGATTTTTGTCGGCAGCAATTACAATGAAGATTACCGGATTCTTTCACATTATGTGAGAGAGTTGGGTGAGAATATTCCGCCCCTGGTGAATGCCTATATGAGTCTGTCCCCTTCTATGCGTACTTTCGGGACGTCTCTTAATCCGGGATTCGGCGGTGTGGAGGAGACTGCTATCCTGATTAAGATTGCCGATGTGTATGAAGCAAAGAAGTTACGCCATATTGCAACTTATATACCCCGTCTTTTAGGCAAGGTGAAAAAGTTGAAAGGGTAAGGGACTAAAAAGTTGGAGGGTTTGGAGAGTCTATATCATAGTGGTTGTATTCTCCCTGACTAATGATTGTGTCTGTATTTTGCAAACGGAGGGTTGATTTCTCCGCTTTTATTTGCAGATAACGGGCTGTTTTTACACCGACAGAGGAATATGCCGACCGGATGGTTGCTTTTTCACAGTTTTTGATTTCCAATTTACCATATGAAACGTTTAGACGGATTTCTGTCTGGGGTAAGGAACGCACCGTATCCACGTTTATATTTCCGTATACTGTTGTGAGGCTCAATGGCAGCCGGGCGTCGTAGTCCGGCAGGTTGATTGTCCCGTAACGGTTGATTATGTCCAAAGTTATATCGCGGGGTACCCATATTTTTATTTCGGCAACCAAGTCTCCCCCTCTGTTAAATTCCGGCGCGAGTTCCAAATGAAGTTTCCAGATATCCGCCCATGAGCGGAGGCAGAAGTTCAATTGTTCCGCCAAGGTTTCTTTCTCCCATTCCTCAACTTCTTTTATCCTAAAAGATGCTTCAAGCAAAATACTGTCCCGCTCCCACTGTTTTAGTATTACTTGAGCAAATTTCAAGTCTACCAGGCAGTTTGTCTGCGGCTTGACTGGATACATTTGCCGGACGTATTTCACATAGTCATCGGCGTACAATCGTATTTCTCCCCCCAAAAGAAAAAACAGCACTATTCCGCAAGTGATATGTTTACGCAGGATTTTTCTAAGCATATAGATTCAGTATCCGGCCTTTTTAATGTACAAACCTAAACATCCGATTCCAGCGAATTTTGTTCAAGAATGATTCGTCTTTATCCAAAGATAACCAAATGAAGAATGCTTTCCCTACTAAATGATCTTCCGGTACGAATCCCCAAAAACGGGAGTCCGCGGAACGATGCCGATTGTCTCCCATCGCCCAATAGTAATCCATTTGAAAGGTGTAATCGGTTGCCGGTTGTTCATCAATATAAATAACAGAATCTTTCACAGAGAGGGTATGTCCTTCATAAGCGGTAATGATTCTCTTGTACAAGGGCAATGTTTTCAACGACAGTTCTACACGGTCTCCTTTTTTCGGAATATACAATGGTCCAAAGTTGTCTACACTCCACGGATAGTTCTCCGGATCAAACGGAAAGATGTCCGGATTAACACCTGTATCTATGTTTCGGATAATTTCTTTTACATTGGGATAGTTTTTTAACTTATTTACCATTTCTTCCGTCAACGGAAAGATATAGTCTGTAGATGAAAGCATTCCCATATCATCGTAAGAAATCCCTATATCTTTCTTTAATTTCTTTTTGTTAAAGGGTGTCCCATTTGTGCGGACGATGTAATCGTATTGAAGGTTTTCGATGTTTTCTGCCGGCAGCCCGTTTACATATAGCAATCCGCTACGCAGTTCTATTGTGTCTCCCGGCATCCCGACCCCGCGTTTGATGTAGTTTTCTCTTTTGTCTACGGGACGAGAGATTATTTCCATGCGTTGTTTCATCAACTCTTTGACTTTTTGTTCCGCTTCCGGAAGAGTTATCCCCCCCCCTCTGCTTAAGTCTGCCTGACGATAGTTCCGGGCGTTGGAACGTACCTGAGTATAGAAGTCGGGATTTTCGCTCCCCACAATTACGGTGTCTCCCGCCGGAAAGTTGAATACAATTATATCGTTTCTCTTGATATCGGTAAGGCCGGCAATTCTTTTGTAAGGCCATTTAATCGCTTCGGAGTAGGCTTTTGTACTCCGCGTAAAAGGAAGCGTGTGATGGGTAAAAGGTACTGCCAACGGCGTATTAGGGAGTTTCGGCCCGTATGCCACTTTGCTTACAAAAAGATAGTCCCCCACTAACATTGATTTTTCCATGGAAGAAGTCGGTATTGTATAGGCCTCAAAGAAGAACATCCGAATTAATGTGGCAGCAACGACCGCAAATATTAAGGCGTCTATCCATTCCACAACTTTCGTCTGCTTTTCAACACCTTTCTTTTTCCAAAACGCCCAATGTACTTTTTTAGAAATATAGATATCATAAATGACGGGCACAAGCAGTAAGAACCACCAGTTTCCTACCCATATAATCCACAATAATGCAATAATCAGTACAACAGAAAATCTTAACCATTTATTTTTTAGCAGTTCTCTCATAACTATTAATTTGACAGGTATATTCCACCTATATTTTCAACATATCTTTCATTCCAAATACGCCTTTTTTCCCTTGCATAAACTCCGCCGCCAATACGGCCCCATAAGCAAATCCTTCACGAGAAAAAGCAGAATGGGAAATTTCAATCTGGTCTACTTCCGATTTATAAAGTACCGTGTGTATTCCCGGCACTTCTCCCTCCCGCTTTGCCGTTACAGGAATTATATCAGCCGGTAAGGGTATTTCATGGGCTAATTTCCATGATTTATACGCAGGATGATGTTCCAAGATACCTTGCGCTATTGTGATAGCTGTTCCGCTCGGTGCATCCAGTTTATGAATGTGGTGGGTTTCTTCTATGTAAATTTTATACTCTTCGCATCCACTCATTAATTGGGCCAAATAAGTATTTAATTGAAAAAACAAATTTACCCCAATACTAAAATTGGAGGCATAAAAGAATCCCCCGTCTTTGTCTTTGCAATAAGCGATTACTTCTTCCCACTGCTCCAACCATCCCGTCGTACCTGAAACAACAGGCACCCGATTGTCAAAACACCATTTGTAGTTAGCCACGGCAATGGACGGGGCCGAAAAGTCTATTGCAATATCCGCTTCTTTTAATTGCGTATCCGTACAATTCGTCCTATTTGTTTCATCTATTTTCAAAGTTACAAGATGCCCCCGGTTTTCCGCAATCCTCTCTATGGCTTTTCCCATCCGTCCGTATCCCAATAGTGCAATCTTCATACGCTATTTTTTCTAATCATGACAGAACAAAATTAATACTAATTTTCAAGTTTCACATCCGATTAAAATAAAAAAGGCTGTCCGAAGACAGCCTTTCCAGCGATATTTATTTATAATTACTTTGCAAGCTCTTTCACTTTAGCCACTACAGCTTTGAAAGCGTCGGCATGATTCATCGCCAAATCGGCCAATACCTTACGATTGATGTCAATTTCAGCTTTATGAACTAACCCCATAAATTTAGAATATGACAATCCTTCCAAGCGAACAGCGGCATTAATTCTCTGAATCCACAAAGCCCGAAATTCGGATTTCTTTTTCCGTCTGTCACGGAACGCATACGTCAAACCTTTTTCGTATGTGTTTTTAGCAACCGTCCAAACATTTTTCCTGGCACCAAAGTTACCTTTGGTTTGTTTTAAAACCTTTTTTCTACGTGCTCTTGAAGCAACTGCATTTTTAGCTCTTGGCATAATTTTTCTTTTTTTTAAATGTCAGCGTTCCGTTTTACGAAAACTTGCAAGCATGACATTCAGGTTAATAAACTTTTATTACATAACCAACATTTTTCTCACTGCTTTTAAGTTAGCGTGATCAACTGTTGTTACATGCGTAAGATTTCTCTTTTGTTTTGTTGTTTTCTTTGTCAAAATATGACTTTTGAAAGCATGTTTTCTTTTAATCTTTCCAGTAGCCGTCAAAGTAAATCTTTTCTTCGCACTACTTACTGATTTCATTTTTGGCATTTTCTTGTAATTTAATTGAGTTTCAGAAAATATGTAATTATTATATCGCTGACAAAATTTTATTTTTTCGGTGCCAATACAACAATCATTTTCTTTCCTTCCAATTTAGGTGCGGATTCTACTTTTCCGTAATCCTCTAATTCAGAAATAAAACGATTTAATATATCGGTTCCCTGCTCTTTGAACAATATCGACCTTCCTTTAAAAAACACATATGCCCTTACTTTGGCACCCTCTTCAAGAAATCCCTTCGCATGCTTCAATTTAAAATTAAAATCATGTTCATCAGTCTGAGGCCCGAAACGAATTTCTTTTATGACGACTTTAACGCTTTTAGCCTTTATTTCTTTCTGTTTTTTCTTTAACTGGTACAGGAATTTACTGTAATCAATGATTCTACACACGGGCGGTTCCGCATTGGGAGAAATCTCCACCAAATCAGCACCGGCAGCTTCAGCCATAGCCAATGCTTCTCGTAAAGGATAAACTCCGGTCTCAATATCTTCACCGACAACTCTTACGGTATTTGCTCTAATTAGCTCATTAATTCTATGCTGCGGTTCTTTTCTGACCGGATTGCGAGAGCCTCTGAATTCCATTCTCGTTGCTATATTAAAATCCTCCTTAAAATGATTAATTTATTATTCACTATAAATAGATGCCAACTGTTCGTCTACCTCCTTATGTATCATTCCGATGAACTCATCTACTGTCATCGATCCCATATCACCCTGTCCCTGACGACGTACAGATACACGATTTTCTTTCGCTTCATTTTCCCCTACAACCAATAGATACGGTATCTTTTTCAATTCATTATCACGAATTTTACGTCCTATTTTTTCGTTACGATCATCTAAAACGGTGCGAATATCGGAATTATTCAACAAATTCAAAACATTTTGGGCATATTCATTTGATTTTTCGCTTACTGTCATTACAACGACCTGATCAGGAGTTAGCCACAAAGGGAATTTTCCTCCCGTATGTTCAATCAATACAGCCACAAAACGTTCCATACTGCCGAACGGTGCACGGTGAATCATCACCGGACGATGTTTCTGATTATCAGCTCCCGTATATTCCAATTGGAAGCGCTCCGGCAGGTTGTAGTCTACCTGTATCGTTCCCAACTGCCATTTACGACCAATAGCATCTTTTACCATGAAATCCAGTTTCGGGCCATAGAATGCCGCTTCACCCAATTCCACTGTGGTTTTCAATCCTTTCTCTTCCGCTGCTTCAATGATAGCACGTTCCGCTTTCTCCCAGTTCTCATCGCTACCAATATATTTTTCTCTATCATTGGGATCACGCAAGGAAACCTGAGCAGTAAAATCCTTAAAATTCAAAGCCTTGAATATGATGAAAATAATATCAATTACTTTCATAAATTCCTCTTTCAACTGATCCGGCGTACAGAACAGGTGGGCGTCATCCTGCGTAAATCCACGCACCCTTGTCAATCCGTGCAATTCACCGCTCTGCTCATAACGATATACCGTACCGAATTCTGCAAAACGCAGAGGCAAATCTTTATAAGAACGAGGTTTAAATTTATATATCTCACAATGGTGCGGACAATTCATCGGTTTTAACATGAATTCCTCTCCTTCCTGAGGTGTCGTAATTACCTGAAAACTATCTTTTCCGTATTTTTGATAGTGTCCGGAAGTCTTATACAAATTTACATTTCCGATGTGCGGAGTAATTACCTGTTGATAGCCATGTTTTTTCTGAACTTTCCTCAAGAATGCTTCCAAACGGTCTCTTAACATCGCTCCTTTAGGTAACCACAAAGGCAAACCTGCTCCTACCTCCTGAGAGAAAGCAAATAATTCCATTTCTTTCCCCACTTTACGATGATCCCGTTGTTTAGCCTCTTCCATCATCACTAACCATTCCTCCAACATCTTCTGTTTCGGGAAAGTAATACCATAAATACGGGTAAGCATCTTGTTGTGCTCATCCCCGCGCCAATAGGCTCCTGCCAGACTGGTCAGCTTGATAGCCTTGATATAGGAGGTGTCCGGAAGATGGGGTCCACGGCACAAATCCGTAAATGTTCCTTGTTTATAGTAAGTAATCTTACCGTCTTCCAAATCATTAATTAATTCCACTTTGTAATTCTCATGTAAGGAATTAAAATGCTCCAACGCTTCTTTTTTACTTACGTCAATTCGAGAAAACACTTGCTTTTCCCGTGCCAGTTCCAACATCTTTTTCTCTACAATCTCCAAATCCTTATCAGTCAAAACTACACCGTCTCCCGGTTCCACATCGTAGTAAAAACCGTTTTCTATCGCCGGACCGATACCGAATTTCGTGTTCGGATATAATTGTTGCAAAGCTTCTGCCATCAAATGTGCGGAAGAGTGCCAAAAAGCATGTCTGCCTTCTTCATCTTCCCATGTAAACAATTTGATTTCCGCATCATGAGGAATGCCACGAGACAAATCCCACACTTCACCATTCACAGCAATAGCCAACACCTCTTTAGCCAATTTCGGACTAATAGACTGGGCTATATCCAACCCCGTCACTCCCGATTCAAATTCCTTGATACTTCCATCCGGAAAGGTAATCTTTACCATGATATTTTTTAAAGTTAGTAATTTTACTTTTGGAATATGCAAAGGTAGGAAAAATAATATCAAGACAAAAAGTATTCTATCTCTCCTACTTTTGATTATATAATTTATTAAATAAAATAGCCAAATTCATATAAATGGTCGTATTCTGCACTACAATATGAGCAGGGACCTTGATCCGGGCCGGCGTAAAATTCCAAATAGCTTTAATTCCCCAAGCCACCATTAAATCCGCTACATTCTGCGCATGTTCCGCTGGCACCGTAATAATACCTATCACGACATTACGCTCTGCCGCCATTGCACGAAATTGATCTATATGAAAAATCTCTATATCATTCACTTTCGTCCCCACTTTGGCCTTATCCACATCAAAAGCCGCCTCTATACTCAAACCAAAAACAGCTAACCCCTTGTCCTGCAATAAAGCAGACCCCAAAGAACCAGCACCAACCAAGAAAGCACCGTCTATTTTACTAAATCCCAAAAAATCCTCCAGGATTTTTACAAAACTATCCACCTCATATCCAACCCTAGTTTTACCGGTAAGCCCTGTATGTGACAAATCTTTCGTCACTTGCGTGGAATCAATATCCATATACTCGGCAATCCGCGTCGACGATACATATTTCTCTCCCTGCTTTTGTAATGTCTTTACAAAAGACAGATAAGAAGGCATCCGCCTTAATACCGGCAACGGCACATTACTATCAGGTTTCATTCGTTTCTATTTTTAGAACCCCAAATATAAAACTTTTTTCGCTCTCCTTGTGAAAAATTCTGCATTTTCAATCTTCAATCCTCAATTATTCTTACTTTTGTATATATAATAAGCTTCATTATGAATTATCAACAGACGTGTCAATGGTTATTCACCCAATTACCTATGTTTCAACGGGAAGGCCAAGCAGCATATAAAGCTAATCTCAATAACACGATTCAACTCGACGAATATTTTCACCATCCCCACCGACAATTCAAAACAATACATGTGGCCGGTACAAACGGAAAAGGTTCCGTTTCACACATGTTAGCCTCTATATTACAGGAAGCAGGATACAAAACCGGTTTATACACTTCTCCTCATCTAAAAGATTTCCGAGAAAGAATCAAAATCAACGGCGAAATGGTTTCCGAAGAATATGTCGTTGAATTTGTTGAACAAAACCAACAATTTTTTGCCACCCTACACCCTTCCTTTTTTGAAATAACAGTGGCAATGGCATTCAAATATTTTGCCGACTGTCAAGTAGACATAGCTGTCATCGAAGTAGGCTTGGGCGGACGACTTGACTCAACCAACATAATTACACCTTTAGCTTCCGTCATAACCAACATTTCTTTCGACCATATGGCTTTATTGGGAAACACTCTTGAAAAGATTGCCATGGAGAAAGCCGGAATAATAAAACCCAACATTCCTGCCATTATAGGCACAAAAGACAATAATTACGACTTCGTATTTGAAAAAAAAGCCCAATCCTATAATACACCACTTACATTCGCATCCCAAGAATGGTATGTCCAACAAAATAGCAATGGCTATTATGACTTAAATCGCAAAAACGAACATATATTTTCACATTTAATCTGTGAACTAAAAGGAGGATATCAAAGAAAAAATATTCCTACTGTTTTAGAAACTATTCTTTCATTACAAAAAAATAATAACTTAAACATTGACGAAAAAGCCATCCGGAACGGTATTGCTAATGTTATTCACAACACAGGACTTCATGGTCGTTGGGAGAAAATTGCGGATTCTCCCTTAACAATATGCGATACAGGACACAATATTGATGGTCTTACAGAAGTCACCGCTCAAATTCGTACTTGCCGTTATCGTCATCTCCATTTTGTGTTAGGTGTAGTCAGTGATAAAGACCTCTCCGGAATTCTTCAAATACTCCCCCGTGAAGCAACCTATTACTTCTGCAAAGCGTCCATTCCCAGAGCTATGAATGAAGAAACTTTAGCCAAATGCGCCCATTCGTTCGGTTTAAAAGGAGATTGTTATCCTACCGTAGCAGAAGCTTATGCAGCTGCTCAAAAAAACGCCCTTCCAGAAGACATGATTTATATTGGGGGAAGTACGTATATCGTAGCCGAAATTATTTAAAATTTGTCCCTTACCTTTGGGGATAACAATACAATTTCAATGAAAACGTTTGAAATTTATCTTTAAAAAATTTACTTCTATTATTATATTTCTTACCTTTAACACAAAATTAAATCAAAACAATTCCTCAAAAATGACAAACAGGACCTTTACAATTATCAAACCCAATGCCGTCGGTCTGGGACACACCGGAGAAATACTGGAGATCATCGAAAAAGCGGGTTTCCGTATTCTGGCTCTTAAAATGGTATGCCTAAGCCGTTCGGATACAGAAAAATTCTATCACGTTCACAAGGAACGTCCGTTTTTCAGAACGCTGAATCTGTTTATGACGGCAGGCCCAATTGTCGTAGCTGTACTGGAAAAAGAGAATGCCGTGGCCGATTTCCGGACATTGATCGGGGCTACCGACCCTGCCAAAGCGGCAGAAGGCACGATCCGCAAACGCTTCGCAGAAAGCAAGACCCGCAACGCCATCCACGCTTCCGACAGTAACGAGAATGCCGCTTGGGAAGCTTCTTTCTTCTTTACGGATAAGGAAATCCTGGAAACAACGTACCAGCTTCCGGTCTCACCCGAAGAAATAGACAAAGATTAAAAAAAGGGGCTTCCGGCCCCTTTCTTTTTATACGTTAAAACGGAAGTGCATGATGTCGCCGTCCTGCACAATGTAGTCTTTCCCTTCCACCGCCATCTTCCCGGCTTCCTTGCATTTGGCTTCCGACCCCAGCGTAACGTAATCATCGTATTTGATGACTTCCGCCCGGATAAATCCTTTTTCAAAATCGGTATGGATAATTCCCGCCGTCTGGGGGGCTTTCATTCCTTTTCTGAATGTCCACGCCCGCACTTCCTTGGCTCCCGCCGTGAAGAATGTCTGCAGGTTCAGCAGATGGTAAGCGGTGCGAATCAGTTTATTGACCCCGGCCTCTTTCAGTCCCAAGTCTTCCAGGAACATCTGTTTTTCTTCATAGGTTTCCAATTCGGCGATGTCGGCCTCTATTGCGGCACCAATCACCAGCACCTCCGCCTGCTCGTTCTTGACGGCTTCTTTCACCGCCTCCACATATTTATTGCCTTCGACCACCGAAGCTTCATCCACATTGCAGACATACAGAACCGGTTTGTTGGTCAGCAACTGCAGGTCCCGAGCAGCTTCCTGCTGCAAATCGGTAAGCACGACCGTACGAGCGGACAACCCTTTCTCCAGAGCCTCCTTGTAAAGGTAAAGCACTTCCACCAGCCGCTTGGCATTGGCATCGCCGCCGGTCATAGCTCTTTTTTCCTCTTTCTGTAGACGGCTCTCCACCGTTTCCAGGTCTTTCAGCTGCAATTCCGTATCTATGATTTCCTTGTCTCTCACCGGATCGACGCTCCCGTCCACATGTACGATATTGTCATCCTTGAAACAGCGCAGTACGTGAATAATGGCATCCGTTTCCCGGATATTGGACAGGAACTTGTTTCCCAGTCCCTCCCCTTTGCTGGCGCCTTTCACCAGTCCGGCAATATCCACGATTTCCACCACTGCCGGAACCACGCTCGCCGGTTTGTCGATTTCGACCAGTCTGTTCAGACGTTCGTCCGGGACGGTAATCACGCCCACATTCGGTTCTATCGTACAAAAAGGAAAATTCGCCGATTGCGCTTTCGCATTGCTCAAACAATTGAATAATGTTGATTTTCCTACATTCGGCAAACCAACTATGCCACACTGTAAACCCATAATAGTAATCTATTTTACGAAGTACAAAGATAATTTATCTCACCGTGATATGAAAACATCCCTGTTTAAATTCATAGCGCACGTAGCAGCATTTTCGCTGCTGCAAATCGTGCAGCACGTCCGCCAATACGGATTTGAGTTTCTCCACAGACGTTTCGTCCGAACGCTCTTTCCTGAAACGGGCATAGGCTATGTCGAAAGTCGTCCCGAACATGTGGGCGGAATTGGCACTGGCATTGAGATTCTTTTTCCGAAGTTTTGCCACCGACTCGTCCGTACGCAGCACACTGGTCACAATCGGTTTGTAGGAGGGCAATCCCTTCGCGGCCAGAGAATCCTTAAAATTCCGGCCAATCTCTTTCAGGAGTTCGTGGGCTTTCGGTACGAGATAAGGCTGCGAATGGGTCAGTTTATCCAGCTCGTACCAACGGCAGGATTTCAGGTGTTCCAGTTTTCCTTTCAGCTTTTTCAACTCCGCTGCCGATGCCACCGGTTGTATCCCCCAATGCCGCGCCGCCTGCAGATGCTTGTCGTTCAAATCATGGAAAGTGCGCGAGTAATTCCGGAAATACCGGAAATTCTCCGTCTTTCGGGGTTCTTTACACCCCATGGCAAGTACGGCGAGGAAGATTGAAAGAATCTTTACATAACGCATAACACCTTCTTCTGAGGAGATCAGGAATTGCGTTTTTTAAACTCCTCCAGGCCTTTTTTCAGAAATTCGTAGAAGGCATCCCGGTTCAGGTCGTGCCCCCGGGCCGGCATCAGTACGAATTTTTCCAGACCGGTCTCTCCTGCCCCGCTGTCCAGCAATATGTAATTGGGCTGTGCATTGGAGTGAAAATGCTTGATCTGGAAATCGGCATTTTTCTTGCCCAGCGTCTTTTTCTGCTTGCCGTCGTAATCGGAAACATACCACTCCTCCTCCGGCAACGTCTTCTTGTCATCCACGTACAAAGCCAGCACCACGTAATCGTTTTTCAGCATGTCTAGGATGCGGGGGTCGGACCATACGGACTGTTCCATTTCGCGGCAATTGACACACCCGTGTCCCGTAAAGTCGATGAACAGGGGTTTGTTCTGCGCTTTCGCACATTTCAGTGCCTGCCAGTAATCGAAGTAACCCTCGATGCCATGGGGCAGATGCAGGAAGTCCGCATATTTTGCCGGTTCGCAATCCGCCTGAACTACCGCAGCCGTTCCCGTATTTCCCGCGGTCACGCCCCTCTTGATGATTTCTTTCGCCTGATCCCTCACGATCCGGTTGATATCGAAATCGATGGTCTCCTGCGGAGGCAGATACCCCGCCAAGGCTTTCAGAGGAGCTCCGAACATTCCCGGTATCAGATAGATGACGAAGGCAAAGGTCGCAATAATAAACGCCAAACGCGGTACGCTGATGTACTGCAAATCGCTGTCGTTTTTAAATTTGAGTTTGCCCATCAGATAAAGTCCCTGCAAGGTGAACACGGCGCCCCAGATAGCGATATACACTTCCCGGTCAAGCAATCCCCAGTGGTATGTCTGGTCGGCGACCATCAGGAATTTGAATCCCAGGGCGATTTCGATAAATCCCAGTACGACTTTCACGGAGTTTAGCCAGCCGCCGGATTTGGGCAGATTTCCCAGTCTGGAGGGGAAGAATGCAAAGAATCCGAAAGGCAGTGCCACGGCCAGGGAGAATCCCAGCATCCCGACAACCGGGCGCAGCACGGAACCCCGAGCAGCTTCCACCAACACCGTCCCTACGATAGGCGCCGTACAGGAGAACGATACCAGCACCAAGGTAAACGCCATGAAGAAGGCTCCGAGGTATCCCCCTTTGTCTGCCTGTCTGTCGGATTTATTCACCAGCCAGGACGGCAGCACAATCTCGAAGGCTCCGAAGAACGAAGCCGCAAAAATCATGAATATGACGAAGAAAAACAGGTTCGGCAGCCAATTGGTGCTGAGCCAATTGACGAAATCCGGCCCCAGCGCAACGGAAATCACCAGTCCCAGCACGGTATAAATGGCGATAATCGAGAAGGCAAAGAACAAAGCTTTGGCCTTCGCTTTCGCTTTATTGGCATCTCCGTGCATGAAAAAGGAAACCGTCATGGGAATCATCGGGAACACGCAAGGCATGACCACTGCCGCCAGCCCTCCCGCAAAAGCAATCCAGAAAAAGAGCCAGAGCGATTCGTCTTTCGGGTTCTCCGGGGCTGCGGAATTCTTCGCCTCCTTTACCTGTCCTTTGTCCAAAGGTATATCGAACTCTTGGTCGAACATCACGCATATTCCCTCCTGGCATCCCTGGTATTCCACGGTGCCCTTCACTGAAGTCAGGGCGTCATCGGTTACTTTCACTCGCTGACGGATAACGACTTCTCCGGAGAAATACCATACATCGACACCGAATATGTCGTCGTATTTTTTGTGCGGTTCATTTTCCTCCGCCTTTCCCAGCAATTCTATCCCCTTGCCTGCCTGTTCCAACGCAACCGTGGTAGCCATCGGCCCCCCTTCGGGCGTGTACATGGAATACACCGTCCATCCCGGTTCCAGCTCCGCCTTCAGCACCAGTTCATATTCCCCGTTCCCCAGATCTTTCTGGGAAAACGTCCATTGGGCCGGATTTGTCACCTGAGACTTTAGCGAAAAAAAACAGCCGATTAAAAAGCAAAACAATACAAATACCCTTTTCTTCATATTTTTCTTATATTAATTTTTGCAATATTAAAGCTTATTTCCTCCCCAATAAAAACAACAAGATAAGTTTAACATTTTATTATGAACTTAATAGCCCTCAAATTCAATCGACAATTTCTCTATTATATTGATTATAAAAATGATATTCATAAATATAATAGGAAGGGACATCCACTATCCGCAAAGCTACTTTATAACGAAATGCCCATTTACGCCGCAAAGAAATCAAACCTTTTTTCAAAAAAGCACCTACGAAAGGATGAACTTTTAGCACAACTCTATGACATTTCTTTTCTTTGGTTATATATTCCAATTGATCCTCTATTCTGTCTATAACTAAAATAGCAGCTTCTGCCTTTCCGGAACCATGACACACAGGACATACTTCCATTGTATCCACAGTCATCTCCGGACGTACCCGCTGACGGGTAATCTGCATTAACCCAAATTTGCTTAAAGGTAAAATTGTATGTTTTGCCCTATCAATCTCCATACAGAGCTTCATCTTCTCATACAAACTCTGTCTGTTTTCTCCCAACTGCATATCTATAAAATCAATAACAATAATCCCTCCCATATCCCTTAATTGCAATTGCCGGGCCACCTCTTCAGCTGCAGCCAAATTCACTTCCAGAGCATTTGATTCCTGATCATCTCCCAATTTTGCCCGATTACCGCTATTCACATCTATAACATGGAAAGCTTCCGTATGCTCGATAATCAAATAGGCACCATTCTTAAAAGAAACATGCTTACCCAGAGAGGATTTTATTTGACGATCCACTCCAAAGTGATCCAAAATCGGTATTTCAGGTGATACAAATTTTACTATATCTTCCTTTTCAGGAGCTATAGAACTCAAAAAATGCTTTATCTCTTTAGTTAAAGTAATATCATTAACATAGATATTTTCAAAAGAAGGATTTAATATATCGCGCAAAAACGCACTTGTCCGGTCTATCTCTCCCAATATTAACTTCGGTGGTTCAATATCCCGAATATGCTTAAATGCTGTCTCAAAACGGTTTACTAATTCTTTCAATTCACTATCGAACTGAGCAACTTTCTTTCCCTCTGCCATCGTCCGAACAATTACTCCATAATTCTTCGGGCGAATACTTTCAATTAATCTTCTCAACCTCTTTCGTTCCTCTGCCGATTTTATTTTCTGAGAAACAGAAACCTTCTCAGAGAAGGGCATTAACACCAAATTCCGTCCGGCAATACTCAATTCTGAAGTAAGACGAGGTCCTTTAGTTGATATCGGTTCTTTTGCCACCTGTACCGCCACCCATTGCCCTACCGTCAAAACATCAGAAATTTTCCCGGTCTTACTAATTTCAGGCTCCAATTTCAATTTCGCAACCGGCAATCCCTTACGAGCAATACATTGCTTAATGTAACTATCTAAAGAATGGAATTGAGGACTTAAATCCAAATAATGTAAAAAAGCATCCTTCTCATAACCGACATTAACAAATGCCGCATTCAATCCCGGCATAATTTTCTTAACTTTCCCGAGATAAATATCCCCCACCGCAAACTGAACACTCGTTTTCTCCTTTGTCAATTCAACCAATTTCTTCTCCCTCAATAAGGCAATAATAATTTCCTCCGCTCTGACATCAATCACTAACTCACTGTTCATTCCTATTACATTTTATATTAATTAAATAAACCTAAAGGACAAACTATCCTTTAGGTTTATATCTTCAACTCATAAACGCTGATTACTTCTTCTTATGACGATTTTTTCTCAGTCTTTTTTTACGTTTATGAGTAGCCATCTTATGTCTTTTTCTTTTTTTACCGCTTGGCATAACTTCCTCCTTTCTTATTTTTTTACTTTCCCTTTAACTTCAGTCACGAAACTTTTAGACGGTTTAAATGAAGGAATGAAGTGTTCAGGTATTTTAATTGTAACATTCTTTGAAATATTACGCGCAGTTTTCTCGGCTCTTTTTTTCACTACAAAACTACCGAATCCTCTCAAATAAACATTTTTACCACCAACAACGGAATTCTTTATAGACTCCATGAAAGCCTCTACCGTAGCCTGTACTGCCACTTTTTCAATTCCAGTTGTTCTTGCAATTTCGTTAACAATATCCGCTTTTGTCATTTTTGTAAATATTTAATTTTCAATAACTTATTTGATTATTATTCATTTTAGGTTTGCAAATATAAAGCTTTTCCCCGAACAATGAAAAAAAACACGCACTTTTTGTTATTTTTTTCTGGAATTTCCCCTCATTTCTAAAAAAATCCATAATTACTTTTAACTTCTTCCTTTTTCACATATATTCGCATGCAAATTTTACATTCAAAATAGAGAAAGTTATTCATTATTTTTGTAACTTGTGCATAAATTTTAATGTTAGTCCTTATGGTAAATAAAGCTATTTTAATTGGAAATGTCGGCGCAGATCCCGAAATCAGATATTTGGACGGAGGGGTAGCTGTTGCTCGCTTCAGTTTGGCCACGACAGAAAGTTACAAAAATAAAAACGGAGAAAGAGTTGATCAAACCGAATGGCACAACATCGTATTGTGGAGGAATTTGGCTGAAATTGCTGAAAAATATGTAAAAAAAGGCATGAGATTATACATAGAAGGCCGTATCCGCAACAGATCATGGGAAGATCAGAATGGAATAAAAAAATATACAACAGAGATTCAAGGCGATACCATGCAGATGCTCTCGCCCAAACAAGATAACGGAGACTATACTCCCCGCAATAATGCACCATCAACAAATGCCAGCATCCCTCCGCAACCAGCTATTTCGGAACCGGACGACAGCGATGACCTACCTTTCTAATAAGGAGAATAACATGATGTTTAACTAATTCATACTATTTTGGTTACCAATCTGATTTTTATTATCATATTACTCTTATTACTACTATCATCCGCTCTTATTTCAGCCTCAGAAGTAGCCTATTTCTCTTTAAGTCCCGGACAATTAGAGGAGCTTTCGCAAAAAGGATACAATAAGGTACTTAATCTCCATAAAAAACCGGATCGGTTATTAGCAACAATACTCATTTCCAATAATTTCGTAAATGTAGGCATTGTTATACTTTCAGCCTACCTAGTGGATTCGTTTTTCGATTTTTCCTCTACCCCTATACTAGGCTTTATCATTCAAGTAATAGTTGTTACATTCATTATCTTACTTTTTGGAGAAATCATTCCTAAACTTTACGCCAACCGTTCGCAAATCAGAGTGGCAACATTCATGGCATCCCCATTATCATTCTTGGGACACCTATTTCGGCCGATTTCTTCTCTACTGATTCGCTCAACCTCTTTAATCAGTAAAAAAATTGCCAAAAAAGACAGCCTCTCTATGGATCAATTATCCAAAGCTTTAGAATTGACAGACGATGCGGAACTGACAGAGGAAAAAGACATCTTAGAAGGTATTGTACGATTTAGTAATATCTCCGTTATTGACATTATCCAACCCCGTATTAATATAATTTCAATCAGTCTGGAAGATAACTTTGAACATCTTCACCAACTTATCATCGAACATGGATATTCCCGACTACCGGTCTATCACGAAAACTTAGACAATATTGTCGGTATCTTATATATAAAGGATTTATTGGCACATCTGAAAGAGCCCAAAGACTTCAAATGGCAAGAACTAATCCGCCCGGCATATTTTGTTCCGGAGACCAAAAAAATCAATGATTTACTGGATGAATTCCAATCCAAAAAAGTCCACTTAGCCATTGTTGTTGATGAATATGGCGGAACTTCCGGTATTGTCACAATGGAAGATATTCTGGAAGAAATCATCGGAGATATCAATGATGAAACAGATGAAGAAGAACGTACTTATATTAAGATTAAAAACAACGCATACATATTCGAAGGTCACACTTTACTAAATGACTTTGAGAAAATCATTGATACTGACGAAAACTGTTTTAGAGAAATTGAAGGAGAAGCCGATACATTAGCAGGACTTATCCTTGAAATAAAAGGAGAATTGCCTCTTAAAAATGAAATAATCACCTATCGGGAGCACAAATTCACTATTTTAGACGTAGACAAGCGAAGAATCAAAAAGATTAAATACGAAAAAAACAATCATCTGGAAAAGCAAAAGGAGTGAAAAATGAAGTATTTCCTTTATTCCCTTATTATTAGTCTTTTGTGCTGCTGCACATCAAAAGAAATTCCCAAACCATACGGCTATTATCGAATTACATTTCCCGAAAAAAGTTATCGGAATAGTAATGACTCAACCCTTCCCTATCGCTTCCAAATGGCAAGCGAAGCTTTCATCGAACCAGACCGAACACCTGGAGCCGAAGACTATTGGATAAACATTGTATACCCCGCTTATCAAGCTAAAATAAATCTGTCTTACAAATCTATCACAAGTGATACAACATTGCTTCGTTTGGAACAAGACTGTCATCGTTTAGCATATGCCCATACACTGAAAGCGGAATCCATAGATGAACATTACTACCAGCAAAACGATAAAAAAGGTTTCGGACTACTCTACATCATAGAAGGAAATGCCGCCTCTCCGGTACAATTTTTCATCACAGACTCTACCAGACACTTTTTAAGAGGTTCTCTATACATTGCCACACGCCCCAATAAAGACTCTTTAGCTCCGGTCATCGACTATTTAAGAGAAGATATCGTACACCTCATTGAAACAACTGAATTTCCGAACTAATCAGCAAACAGCGAATTACCAGTCAAAGTATAAAGCGCCGGCATCCCCATCAAGAAACAAAAAGTTGGTAATATATCCGTCATCCGGCATTCTTTGCGTAACTCACCTTTTATACCTGCACCATATAAATAAACAGGCACTTTATTTCTCTTGGAATATCTGAAATAATTATCCTCTGCATCCTTTAATTCGGTTACCCAGGCAGGCAGTAACGTAAACAATACGTCCCCGCTCTTTTTTTGAGAAAAAGAATTTTGTACTAACAACCCTTTTCCTTCGGCTAAGGAATTTCGAGCTAACGCATAAGCCGTATATACATTTCCTACCCCTTCAAATTCAGCCATAAATTCAGCCACCCGATCCTGAACTTCTCTCAACTCCAACTTATTCTTTTCTATCAACTCCCGATTCAAATATATCTGTCCCGCATCATAATCCATGACCCAATCCCCTTCTCCGTAAATCAAATTCAAATAAGACTTCAATAACGCCACAGCCTTAAACACACTAAAATACCCGCCTTGTATCTTCATATGCTCCAAATCTTCCGGCAATAACTCCCGGGCTTCACAAAAAGTCAATACAATGGTATAATTCTCCCGTCCCACTTTTGTATCCAAAAACTCCAACAAATTAGCCATATCCTTATCAAGCCTCATCACCATATCCTGAAACTCTTTGGCATCTAACCCAAAATCGCGATTCATATAATCAAGGCTCAAATAATTCAATGCCAATAAATCCACCCCATTATCTTTCCCCAATCCCGTCTCCTCAATCACCGCCATAGCCAAATCCGTCACCATCGAATTGGCATACGGAGTCGCTTTCAACACACGATAAGTATTAAACTTACGCTTAGCCTGGGCAATATCATAATAAAAGCTACTACCCAAACCTATTTTGTTCTTTAATTTCAATAGCAATGAATTATCCTGCTCTTCCGCCAATGGCATCCATCCTCTCTTTACAAAAAAATCACTCACCAATCTATCATTATACTCTCTCACCCATGCTGGCAAAGAATCTGCATAATATTGAGAAGATACCCATTTCCCGCTTTTTTCATTAAACCACAAAGCTAAATCCGCACAATTTCCCCCACTTAAAACCACCTCCTCCGGATTCATCCCTACACTGTATACCTTAGAAAAAGCGTTATTCATCTTCATCATACATCCCAGTGACAAGGCTTGTAAATGTTCCGGCGCATGGCCTCTCAAAGAATCTTCCGTTCCTATCTCCCAATGCTCCTTTGACTCTGTATTATTCTCCCGTTTACCCGATAAACGCTCCAGCCAGTCATGCGCAACAATTCCATGAGAAGAAGGCAACAGACCGGTATAAATCGTCGTTTGATCAACTCCCGTTTGAGAATACAAATAGTTATAATCCGCCGTCACTTCCTTTCCTGCCTTTAAAAGACGCTTAAATCCGCCGTCACTCAAATCCTCCCTATAAATAGAAAGCCACTCCGGATAAAACTGATTAATTGTTATCCCTACAATCAACTTCGTTTTATTCTCCGCCAACACACTTCCTCCAATCACCAATCCCAGCAAAATATATAAACACCTCTTCATAAACATCTGTTTTATAGACCAAAAATAGAAATAAAAAATAAGAACACCTCTTTACAGAATAAAAAAATACCGGAGGCTTAATTGCCTCCGGCGTTTTTAAAATCAGCTCACTGCCACATGCACGCTCTTTGATGCCTTCTTCCCGTCACAACTAACGGCAAAAGCATGAACAACAGTCGAGTCTGTATCCCAAAACTCGGGGAATTTCACCGACATCGTTCCGCCATCTTCCCGTTTACAAATCTCGACCAATTGGCAAAAACCATTCGTCGTATCCATCAATACCCCGTAAACGATATCATCCGGTCTGCACCGGGAAAGCTCCGGCATAGCCGTACCCGATAATTCGATTACCCTATCGGTTGCATCCAACGTCGCTTTTACCTGCGGCGGAAACAGCGAACCATTTGAATATACTAAACGCTCATAATCAATTACTGCCTGCTCGCCCTCTGTATGCTTAAAACAATCTTTATTCACCTTAAAGAACATATTTACCGCAGATAATTTCAGAGGACGTTGCGGAAATCCGACATTGACAACATCTACCACAATCGAGCCGAGACGGTTTAAATCACCGAATTTTCCTTTCTGTTCTTGTTGAGCCGGCGTATTCGATTTATACGGTTTCTTACTCTTTGAACGCACCAAATTCTCACCTGCTTTCAAATAATAAACTACATTACCAACACTACGTGCAAAAGCACCTGCTAAGTCAGGATATATTTTTCCCATAACAAATAATTAAAAAATTAAATAATAAATTTAGCTTGTTTGCAGACACGTAAAATTACCGTACATTCCATACGCAATGACAATATAATATTTGCCAAGAAATTAACGATAAAAATCCGCTTCTGCGGGGGTGGTACTATTTAAAGTACCTTTTTTAATGATATCCCTTGCAGGATATAGTTGATACGATGGTGGTTATTTAAGTCATCGTCTATAATAAATAAGTTACGTCCGTATCACCCATACTAACGTGGTACAAATATATAATCGAAAATAATGGAAATCCAAATTTTTTTGCAATTATTTTTAAAAAATTTTTATAAACTTACAATAAGCTACTAAAAATCAGCATCTTTTATAATGATAATTTTTTTGTCTGTAAGAGGATGACGGAACTCTATCTCGGCAGCATGCAAATATAAGCGCCCGGCAGGACAGCCGTAAAGCATGTCACCAACAATCGGCGCATTCAGTCCGCGGGGATGGGCAGCATGAACCCGCAACTGATGCGTGCGCCCCGTCAATGGATAAAAAGATATGCGCGTACGGTTACCTCTGCGCTCCGTCACCTGATAGCGGGTAATGGCTTTTTTCCCGTATGTTTCATTCACTATTTGATAAGGACGGTTTTCCGGGTCCAAACACAACGGCAAGTCAATCACTCCCTCATCCTGAGTTACCACTCCCTCCAACAAAGCCACATAACGTTTCTTTACCTCGTGCGTCTTAAACTGCGCCTGCAAATCCTTATGCGCTTCTTTCGTCTTCGCCATTACCAACACTCCTGAAGTTGCCATATCCAGCCGATGCACGACTAAGGGCTCTTCTTCTTCCGGCAAACGTCTCCGCAACAGTTCCCAAAGAGAAACCCGCTTTGACTTTCCCGGTACAGTCAGCATACCCGCCGGTTTGTTTACAACCCACAGGCATTCATCCTCGTATAGGATTTCCACCTGTTCACTTTTCCCATCTTCCTCCTCCAATGGATTTGCCTCCACGTTCAATCCTTGCAGCATATATCGTAAAATGGGGCCACATTTCCCCTGACAAGCCGGATAATAATTCCCGTGTCGGCGAATTTCCCTAGATGGTGAATTTCCCCACCAAAACTCCGCCATCGCCACCGGCCGCAAACCATACAGGTAAGCATATTGCAGTAACCTCGGTGCCGCACACTCCCCTGCCCCCGCCGGCGGCATCCGCCCCTCCGTCTCCTGAAAAAGTTTATACAGATTCTTCCGTCCCCCGCGGGCATTAAGCAAATCAAACCGCTCGAACAACCACCGCTGTAAAGCCGCCGAACGCCGCTTCCGCTCCTCTTTCAATGCCTGAATTTGCACTGTAAACCGCTCTACCTCCACCAAACACCCGGCTACCTCCTCTTCCCAACGCTGCTTCAACCTCCGCAATTCAGCCTTCTCGTACTGGCTCTCCCGCACCATCTGCGCCATCTCCTCCTCCGTCGGCGATTCCGCCCGCCGCTGTCGTCGCACCTCCCGAGCTTCCGCATTCCTTCTCTTTACTTCCGTCAATACCCGCTCCGCCTCACACCTCACCCGTTCCGCCTCCGCCCTACATTTTCGCAACCTCCCATCACCCTCCAACTGACCAATACGTTCATTTATACCGGAAATCTCCTCCTCTTCCGCCCGAAAAAAACCATCCGGCTCCTGCAAATCATAAATCGGCGGCACGAAATAATCATGCACATTCCTCCCCGCCAACAATCCCGAAAAGGCTGCCAAAAAACCTATTTCTCCCCGCTTATCCTCCACCACCAACACCCCAAACATTTTCCCCTCCTGCAATTCCTCCTGCCACTCCTTCCTCTCCGCCAAATACCCCTTCACCTCCTCTGCCGCCCTCACGCAAAGCGGATGCGGTTCGTAACAAAACGGATATGTAAATTTCTCCGGCACCCCTATTCCCGCCGTACCTTCCACAAACCAATGAAATTTCGATAATAATTTTTTACAATCCATTTTTTTGTACAAACATTAGCGATATTTGGATTATTTCCTTTCCCAAATATAGCCATAAATTTTTCTCTGAATGACAAAATTATAATTGCAGACTAAAATAAATCGCCAATTTTCAAATAAATCAAACATTACACCCGTAAGCGATAAAATTATAAATATATGTAATTCGTTGTCTAATAGCTGTTTTATTGTTATCAATTATTAGTTACTTATTAGTCATCTATTAGTTATATATTAGTTTACTAATAGATAATCAATTATTTTCTTGTTTTCTAATAGTTTATTACTTACATTTGACCAGCATGTGAAACACAAACAAACAAGTTATGCAAGTAAAGGATGTAACAACGCCTCTTTTGAGCGGAAAAATCGGGAATCTTATTTATTATGTAAGAGGAGGGAAACAATATGTCAGGCGAGCAGCCATACCCGGCAAGAAGAGGAAGTGGGAAGTAAGTGGACGAACTCCCAAACAGAAGGCGGTGACGGGACGGTTTTCCATTGTACAGGCGTTTTATTCTTCTTACCGAAGGACGGTGTCGCCAGATATTTGGACGATGGCTGCCCGAAGGGAGGGAAAGATGGCGCATAACCTTTTCTATGCGATGAATTGCGGATGCTTTAACGGTGAGGGCGAGTTGGTTGATTTTGAAAAGTTCCATTTTGCTTACGGAGAACTGCTGTTACCGCGAAAGATTCGGGTGGAGGCTGCTGATAAGGTATTTCAGGTGAGCTGGGAGGAAGAGAGGATGTGGGATACAGCTTCACCGGATGACCAATTGTGCGTGGGGCTGTTGTATGAGTCCCTGCCTCTCGGAGCACGGTTGGCTCCGGAGGTAAGCGGAGAACGGGGCAAATTGTCCGGTAAATTCACGTTGGACCCGAAACTCGGCGATAAAGCCCATGTATACTGTTTTTTCAGACGCAAAGACGGCCATGCATTCTCTGACAGCTGGTATGCTGGATCTGTAAGTCTATCGACCGATGTATATAAATAGGTAGACGAGTAAACAAGGTATTTACAGGTTTCGTAAACTTTTTTCCCCCGATTTCTTCTCCATCGGGGGCTTTTCGTGTTTATTCTTTTCTCTTTTCCTATCCAATAATTGTATTAACACTTTTTAATACAAAAAAAAAAAAATTAAGATTATTGTCTTTTAATTTGTAAATTCAAAAGAGTATTTGTGCGCTTCTGTAAGATAATAAATTTTATAATATTAATAAACATTCATAAATAAAGAATTTAATGACAACATTACTTCATTTTTACAAACTATTGTTTCTTACAAGTTTAGTAGTATTTTTCAATGTGTCTTTATCGGCACAAAATAAACAAAACGATTACACTTTTCCCCAAAAACAGACACCCGTAAGTTTAATACCATGCGGCAAGGTGGTTGTCTTCGGTTACAATGACAGAAGCGTATATGCTCCCCGCGCCAATGAGCTGTCTACTTTCAACGGGAAAATTCTCAATGTTAAATTTAACCCGACAGGCGCCTCGTATATTGTCGTAAATTCAAATAAAAAGACTTCTGAAGCGAAAGTGTTTTATTCCAATGTATATAACGGAGAGCTTTATAAGTTTAATACTAAAAAGACTGGCGTACCGCAAGCTGCCACATACACTTCCGATGCCCGTAAGCTGTTGTTGGCGACTGACCGCGGGATTCTGGTGATGAGTGCAATAAATTTCCAGCCTATCGATACGATACCTGCCCCTTTCGCCGTGACAGATATAAATGTAAGCGATAATAATTACTATCTCCTTCTTAGAAATGAACACCAAGTGGCCGTATATAATTTTGAAGAGAAAAAATTGCGCAAGAAGTGGAAGTTTGACGAAAAGGTGACGAAGGTCGGTTTTTCTAATGATAACAGCGAGTTGGCTATTCTTACGGATGACGGTGTACTGTCTATATATGACGCACGTTCTTTCCTTATAAAGAAGAATATTGAGGGGTTGGGACAAGGCTTGTCCTTTACCTATAATCACGACGGCAAGTATGTTGCCGTGGCTACTGCCCCCAATCTGATTGTGCTTGTCAATCTGCTTAATGATACCGACCGTGAACATATAGAGGTTCCGGCAGGCGGAATGTCTGCGGTGGAGTTTCTCATTGACAGCCAACAGTCACAAATGCTTGCATACAATGCGACTAAAAGTATTAATGTGAAGCGTTTGACTTCATTGGCACCCAATTATAATAAGCTGGTTGCCGACGGTGCCGACGAGTTGATGCACGAATGGCTCAAGATGATGCCGGGTGAAACGATGGAAGAATACCGCGCCCGTGTGAATGACGAGTCGCGCGCTAAACAACGCCGTTTGTTCGAGGATAAGATTGCAACCGATTTGGCAGGTGATTTGGCTTCAATGTCGAAGATTTCGCTGGGAAAATATGACCGTTCCAATCAAATGCTTTCACTGGAGTTTGACAATATGCCTTCTATCTTTCTTCCCATACCCGAAGAGGCTGTAGGCGCTTTCAAGAATCCCGAGGATATTTCAATCGAGGATGCCCAATACGGAGTGTTGCCCAATGATAATTTCGAGCTTATTTATGCCAAGTTCCACAATAAGACGAATAATGAGACTTATATCTATAATAATCTTGACCGTGTTCCTTTGAATTTCGAGCAGAGCGATGACAATATGGTGTCACTCGATATTCTCCAACAACAGCAGATGGAGGAGTTGAAGCTCCAGGAACTTAAGCAAAAAGTGGTGGAAGAAGCCAAATCAAGAAATGTGATTTCCGACCATACTAATATTACCGTTGATTCCCGCATTGAAAATGCGTATGATGCCAACGGTAAGAAGATTCTTAATTACAAGGTGAAAATTTCATACGAAGTAGAGTCCGGATTCTCTGTTCAGGAAGACTTCGGTCCCGGCAAATACCAGGTTGATGAATCGGGAGCTGCCAAATCAATGCTTGCACTTGTGAAACAAGCTTTTGAAGGAGACTTTAAGCAATATATTGAGGCTGGCAAGAAACTTTCCGTAAGTATTTCGGGTATGGCAGACGCTACTCCTATTCGCAATAGGATTGCCTATAACGGTGTTTACGGCAATTTTGACAATGAGCCGGTTTATCAGAACGGCCAACTTGCAGCCATTAGCATTAATCAAAAAGACGGTATTCAGAGAAATGAGCAATTGGCGTTTTTGCGGGCTTACGGTGTGAAGGATTATCTGGAACGGAATGTGGAGGGTTTGAATACCATGAACAGAAATTATACTTACAGTATTGCCGTTGCCGAAGGCAAGGGAAGTGAATTCCGCCGGATTATCGCCGAATTTACATTCGTGGATGCTTTTTAATATAGTTTACTATGATAAGATTTTTCATAACTACGCTTGTTGTGATATCGGTTACGGTGACGTCGAGAGGCTCGGCGCCACTACGACCGATTGATACTCCAGACATGAATGCCGATGCTTTTGAAACATCTCGTGATTCGCTCATATTGGCAAATGCTAATGAAAGTTATCGGCAGTTACAGTTATTAAAAGCCGAAAATGTTCCGGAAGCCAGTTTATATCCTCTGGTATACCAATGTTATAAAGACAATGTAGCCGCTTTGGCCATAACAGAAGAGGGTACTCCCGAATATCAGAAATGCAAGAGTGTGTTACGCGATATTAACCGTTATCTGGAAGCAGGTGCCTTTTATTATTCCGCTCAAAATAGTTCGGAAGGATTGATTAAGTTTGCAAGAGCCTATATCGATACTCATTTGATGCCCGAGTTTAAAGGCGAATCTCTTCCCCGCACCCCCAATTCATTTCCCTCGTTGGTTTATATAGCTGCTTCGGGAGCTTATAATGTGCAGGATTTCAGTCGGGCCATTGAGTATTTCAAGCTGTTTTTTACTGTAGGTGGAGACGAGAATCTGCGCGAAAAGGTGTATATGTATATGGGGCAGGCTTGTCTGAAAACGGATAATTACGCTTTGGCTATCAATACGATGTTTAATGCTATAAAGCAGTATCCGGATAATTATCATTTAATATCTTTCGGTATTAAGGCCTGTATTGACGGAGGCCATGCCGAGCATTTGCAGGAGTTTCTCGACCTGGCACTTGCCATGAAACCAGAGGATGAGCAGTTGCTCCATATCCAGGCCAAACTTTATGAGGATGAACAGGAGTATCTAAAGGCGTTGGAGATATACCGCAAACTGGACGAGATGAAACCCAATACGTTGAGTGTTGCTCAACATACCGCTTTGTGCTATTACAATCTCGGCGTAAGTTATTTCAATAGTGCCATTATGGAGGCTGATACAAAAGCAGCCAAGAGACTTAAGCGGCAATCAAACGATTATTTTTCGTCCGCAACGGAAAAATTGGAGGAAGTTGTTGCCAATGACCCGATGTCGGAAAAATATCTCAAGGCTCTCGCTGTTTCTTACGGCTGTCTGGATGAGCAAGAGAAATTCGAGGAACTCAATGCCCGGATTTCCGCTTTGGGAAAAGAACCGGTTTCATCATTCAATATGCCTCCCCTTATGTCATATAATGAATCGAACACGGTCAATTATCAACGTTCGGGAAATGCCGTACAAAGTGCTGCGGGTAATGAGGCTCCCTCCTATTCGGTATATGCCAAAGAGTATGTGGAGAAGAAGTTGGCAGAGTGGACCCGCAAAGGTGAGTTTGAGAAACTGGATGATTATACGGCACGTGTCAATGATATGACGATTCGCTCGGAATACAATAAGGCCTGCCGGGAGGCTCAGGAGGAATATCTGAAGCAGTATGCTTCCAAGCTACGACTTAATGATTTGACGCTAAAACCTTATGATGCAGGAAATGAGGTGTATCTTATCGAATCATCTTATGGTCCGATATATCTTAAAGTTCCTTTGAAGGATAATGAAGCCGAGCTTTTTAAGGCAAATTGGGCGGGTATTCACTTTAAATCTCCTCAGTATTACATCGCAAATGATGAAGTACGTGTTGCTTCGATTACTTTTGTCGCTCCATACGGAAAGACTTATGTTTATAATACGACCGATAAACTGGCTTATGAGCTCCAACAGGTGAATGTGGATTTTGAAGCCATACTTCACGCGGCTAACAGTGATTATGCTGATAATGCTCCCTCTGCTTCACGCAATGAGGTGAAGATTACCCGCCTCTCCGATGTGGATGAAAATATACCGGTTGCCACAAAAGCATCGAAACGTACAATAGCTCTCATTATAGCCAATGAGAATTATTCAAATGTATCAAAAGTAGAATCGGCTTTACACGACGGAGAGACTTTCGCAAAATATTGCCATCAAGCTCTCGGTATTCCCAAAGAGAATATCCGCCATTTTAATGATGCCACTCTCGGCTCTATGCTCAGTGCTATAACACAAGTTAAGAATACAGCCAAAGCATTCGACGGCGAATGTGACCTGATTGTATATTACGCCGGCCACGGTATGCCGGACGAAAAAACAAAAGATGCTTACCTGCTGCCGGTGGACGGAGACCCGCTTACATCGGAGAGTTGTTTTTCCCTGAATCGTTTTTACGATGATTTAGGGGCTGTCAGCAATGGATCGGTCATGGTGTTTCTTGATGCTTGTTTCAGTGGTGCAAAACGTGACGGCGGCATGCTTTCGGAAGCCCGCGGGGTGGTAATGAAACCGAAGGAGAGTAACCCGCACGGCAATATGTTCGTGCTAAGCGCTACTTCCGGTCAGGAAACAGCGTTACCGTATCGGGATAAAAATCACGGTCTCTTTACCTATTATTTGCTGAAAAAATTACAGGAAAGCAAAGGAGATGTAACGCTAAAGGAGCTTAGCGAGGATGTGACCCGTAATGTACGGCGCCAATCAACGCTTATCAACAATAAGCCTCAAACACCGCAGGTGTCTACTTCGGGCAATATGTCCGAAATGTGGCAGAAGAAAAAGTTACGCAACTAATGTTATAATCTTATTTGGAATATGCGACTTGTTACACTTATCACATTAATAACTTTTATCTCCCTGGCAGCATTACCTACGAATGTCAAGACTGTTTCCGGCGAATATACGTTTTACGGAGACGGCTCTCATTCCCCCGCAGAATGCCGGCGTCTGGCTCTTGAAGGCGCACGTCTTCAAGCTCTGGCGAAAGAGTTCGGAACCGTAGTAACACAAGATATTTACCAGCAGGAAACCGTTACACAAAACGGAGAGTCGCTTTATTTCTCCTCCCTCAACGCTACCGAGGTGAAAGGTGAATGGCTGGGCGACGACGGAGAACCCGTATACGAAACTTCTATGGACGACGATGGGCATATTATCGTAAAATGTACAGTAAAGGGCAAAGCCCGTGCTATTTCTAATGAAGCGGCTGATTTTGATTCCCGGATATTACGAAACGGGAAGGAGGTACGTTTTGCAGATACGCGTTTCCGCGACGGCGATGATATGTATCTCTATTTCAAAAGTCCGATAGACGGTTATCTTGCGGTATACCTAATCGGAGAAGACCGTATGGCTTACCGCTTGCTCCCATACAGCGAAGATGCCCAAGGGGAAGTGAAAGTGCGTCACGGAAAGGAGTACGTATTTTTTGACGCTTCACAGAACTATTTTCCTTCTATTGCCGTTGATGAATTTAGTTTTACAGCTTCTCAACCAGTAGAACGTAACCGTGTTTATGTGGTATTTTCCCCTGTCAAGTTTTCTATCCGGGCCGATAGCCGCCAGGATGCCCAATTGCCTCCGCAGCTTTCGGGCGATGAATTTTCACGGTGGCTAACCGATTCTCGCCGCCGTGACAGCAAAATGGGGGTAAAAGTGATGCATATCGAAATAAATCAGTAATAAATAATAAATCGTTTAACACTTTAATTTCTATTTAATTATGAAGAAAATTTTAATGGTTCTCGCTGTATTCTGTTTTATAGCGGCTCCCGAAACTTTTGCTCAAAACAAGGCTTTATTGAAAGCCATGAAGAAAGAGAAGAAAGAGAAAATGAAAGAATATGAAAGAGAAAACTGGAAACTTCTCGGAAGCTCCCGTTCTCTTGAAGTTGCCCTTCTTTCTCACTATGATAAACTTGAAGCTCTCGGAGAAGACGGTAAGGAAATCGTAGGTATTGCTCCTAAATGTAAATCAAAGAACGTAGGTCACCAAATGGCTATTAACAATGCTTGTATAACTTATTCTCAACAGGCAGGTAGCTCTCTGAAAGGTCGTGTTGTCAGCGATATGGCAGGTGACGGTACCACAACCGAGGCAGAATTTGACCATTTCTACGGTGCTTACGAGCGTCTGGTTGAAAAAGAAATAAAAGGTGAAATGACAGAAAGTTATTCCATCATCCGTGATAACGGAGACGGTAGTTTTGAAGTTCAAAGCTATTTCATCGTAAGCGAAAGCGCCGCATCCAAAGCACGTATCCGGGCTCTTGAGAATGCAATGAAAGAAAGCGAAGTTGCCCAAAAACATGCTGAAAAAATTGCATCGTTTGTACGTGCCGGTTTTGAAAACTAATTATACATGAGTAAACGATTTATATTATGTATTGCAGCACTGGCAGTTATTGTTTCTGCCAGTGCTCAATCTCAAGTACAGGATTTTAAGAAGTTCAGAGAAGAGCTAAAAAAACGCTATTCAGATTTTCGCTCCGATGTTCTTGAAAATTACGCTAAGTTTCTCGAAGGCGTGTGGAAAGAGTATGACCAGTTTAAAGCTCTTGAACCTGATAGTGTTCCCAAACCTGCCGTTCCTCCTGTGGTGCCTAGTTTGTCAACACAGCAACCCCTGCCGGTTGCCCTACCCTCTCCTATTCCAGAACTCCAAAAACAACGACCAGAGAGTTCTCAAGCACCTGTATTCAAACCTGTGAAACCTCAATCAATCTTCTACACTCCTACAGAGTTCGATTTTTACGGAATGACTGTTTCCCTGCCCGAAATGTCTGTCGCTATGCCAGATTCTTTCAAGGAACCTGCTGATTATGCCGCCGCATGGCGCTCTATGGACGAATCGGATGTAAAATCAGTACTGATTCCCGCATTGGAAGCCAAAGCCAAAGAGTTTTCTCTAAACGATTACCTCAAGTATGAACTTGCTTCCTCTTATATAGAAAATGTGGCAGAACTTCATGGAAATGCTTCCATGTCGCTGTTGCACTATATACTTGCCAATATGAATTATGATGCGAGAATCGGTGTCAATGAATACGGTGAAGCTGTGTTGCTCTTACCGTTTGAACAAGATATGGTATACGGACGGACTTATCTCCAAATTAACGGACAAAACTATTTCACATTCCAGAACAAACAGGCATCTACAAACAAGCCGGCATCCATGAAGCTGTCTACTTGCGAACTTCCGGCAAATACCAATCCCGGTAGTAGATTTAACCTGCGGATTGATAGCCTGACACTTCCATATACCCCGCAGCCTTATAAACTTTCAGGTGCAGGTCTGGAAGTCACCGGTGAACTAAACGGCAATATTCTCAAGCTCCTTTATCGTTATCCACAAATGCCGATGGGCGAATATGCACGTTCCAATATTCTCAATCAAACCCGCAAGGAAATTGTGGAGCAACTCAAGAAACAACTTGAAGATCAACCGCAACTTGAAGCCGTGAATACGCTTTTGCATTTTGTACAGGAAGCTTTTGAATATGCTACCGACAGTGTTTCCCATGGTTTTGAAAAACCCTATTTCTTTGAGGAGACGCTATACTATCCTACCTGCGATTGTGAAGACCGCTCTATATTTTACACTTATCTACTATGGAATGTGTTGGGCGTAGAAAATCAATTACTCAGTTTTCCCGGTCATGAGAGCGTTTCTGTAAACCTTGACGACTTTATCAAAGGCGACTCCTACGAGTATGAAGGGAAAAGATTTTATATTTCCGATCCGACATATATTGGTGCTTCATCAGGTATGTGCATGCCGCAATACAAAACAATAGCACCGGAAATTGACTACATATATGCCCCTTAATAAATTATTTATCAGCCTCCGTATTGCTACAATACGGAGGTTTTTATAATAATGAATCTTCGTAAAGCCGAAGGCGGTTCCGCAAGGAATTCAGTTCATTCTGCAAATCTTCCATCCGCCTCAGCAAATGCCGTATCGCGTCGATTCCCTCGATATTGATAGAAAGATCGTAATACATCCGGATATAGCGCTCCACATCGCACAACTGCGCAAGAGGCAGATAGCGTATGCCCTCTATCATCCGAACCTCGATCAATCCCTCGGTTTCCAGAAGAGCAATAAAAGAGGGATCCACATGACTCTTCCGGCAATACTCGCTGACAATAATCAAATCCGTTTCCATACCATCCTCCTTTTTAACCGATTCGCTGCAATTCCCGGAACAGTTCCTTTTGCCTCTCCGTTAGCCGGGTCGGAATCTCCACCCGCCACGTTACAATCAAATCCCCGTACACCCCTTCCTGCTTATAAACGGGAAAACCTTTCCCCTTCAAACGCACTTTGGTGCCGTTCTGTGTCTCCGGTTTCACGTTCAGCCTCACCTTCCCATCCAGCGTATCTATCAGCTGTTCTCCCCCCAATACCGCCGTATAAAGATTCAGCGGCACATCCACATACAGATCGTTCCCCAAACGCTTAAAAACAGGGCCATCCGGAATAACGAACGTAATATACAGATCGCCAGCAGGACCGCCGTTCATTCCGGAAGCCCCCTGGCCTCCCAACTTGATTGTCTGACCATTCTCGACGCCGGCAGGAATCGTTATCCGGATTTTTTTCCCATTGACAGTCAGCACCCGCTTGTGCGTCCGGGCGGCCTCCTGCAACGAAAGCTGCAACTCCGCATTATAATCCTGCCCCCGGAATCCGGCAGAACGTCCGCCGCGATGCCCGCCACGCGAACCGAACAGCGATTCGAAAAAATCGGAAAACTCCCCGTCATCGCCTGAAAAACCGCCTCCCGCCGACCAATAAGCACCGTCACTTCCACCCGTTCCGCCATATTGCCGGCGGTATTGCTGCTGCTGAGCCTCGAATTGGTCCGCATGCTGCCAATGCTCGCCGTACTGGTCGTACTTCTTCCGCTTCTCCGGATCGCCCAGCACTTCATTCGCCTCATTGATCTCCTGAAACCGCCGTTTGGAATCCGGATCATTCGGATTCAGATCGGGATGATGTTTCCTCGCCAGCTTCTTGAAAGCCTTGCGTATATCCTCCTGAGAAGCGTTCCTCTCAACTCCGAGTACCTTGTAATAATCGATATATGCCATAGCCTTGCGTCTAAAAAACTTCCTCTGTCACACCTCAATTCTACGGCCAAAACTCCAAAAAGATTTTCAATAGGCGCATAAAAATTCAGAAGCCCCTGTTTCCAAGAGCTTCTGAATATCAAATACCTTATCCGGCAAACCGGCCTGATAACCGGTTCCCCGGTTATTTCAACTCGAAACGCACCAACACGGAATGTTTTAAGAATATCTTCTCAAAATCCAAGACGGGAGCCGCTTCATCCATCATCGAAGCAGCTTTGAACGACACATTGGCGATACCATTCGCACGGGGATAATAACCGCTGCCGCTTTCACTGATATACAATGCCCTGCCCGCCTGCTGGCCCAAAGCCTCTGCGAAAGCCTCCGCTTTTTCCTTCGCCGCCTTGACGGCATTGATCTTGACCTCCCGGCGGAAACTTTCCAAACGGGAATGATCCACCCGGTCTACGGAAATATTGGAAATACCCGCTTTCTCCAATTCCACGAGCAAAGTCCCCACTTTATCCGCCCCGTGCAGGCAAAGCTGATACTCCTTCTCCGTCTGTATGGCTGTCCGCCTCAGGAAATACGATTTAAAATCACTGGACAAATCTTTGATAAGCAGGTCTTTCCGCACATCTATCCCCAACTGCTTCAAAACCGCCACCATCTCCTTCTCCATAGCCTCCAGCGATTTCTTGCCTTTATCCTTCTCGCTCAGCACGATCTTGAGATAAATCTCATCGGGCACGACCTCCATTTCCGCCGTACCGGTCACCTCTATATAATTCTGGTCTATAAAATTCTTTTCACCGGACTGCGCCCAGCCGGTTCCGCAACTTAAAAAGAAGCATAAAAAAAGTGTCGTCAGTTTCATAATTTTTCCGTTTTTAGAATTAATCGTTCCTGTTTCACATCAGATACGGAGCGGCATACTTCACCAGCACATAGCCCCCTATCATCAACCATCCATACAATATCAATGCCAAAACGAAAGGCTTCGCCCCCGCTTTTTTGAATTTTTCGATATTCGTTTCCGCACCCAGCGCTGTCATAGCCATCGTCAACAGGAAAGTATCCAGTGCATTGATAAAATCGATCACCCCCGCCGGCAGCAGACCGAAAGAATTAAAGCCGATAACGGCAAGAAATCCAAGAGCGAACCACGGAATCGTCAATTTACCGGACGCTTCGTGATCCGTCCCGGAAACAGCCTGCAGCTTCCTCTTCGCCCAGGACGCCCAATAGCCGAGAACCAGCAACACGGGCACCAGCATAATCACCCGAAGCATCTTCACGATAATGGCGACATCGGAAATCTCCTTGCCCATCGCATTGCCAGCACCCACGACATGAGCCACCTCATGCAAAGTCGCTCCCGTATACACCCCCATCTGATTGGCAGACACCTCCAGCACGCCGTTCCGGTAAAGCACCGGATACACAAACATCGAAATCGTACCGAAAATCACCACCGTAGAGACAGCCACCGCCGTTTTGTACGGCTTGCTCTTAATCGTAGCCTCCGCACCCAGCACCGCTGCCGCCCCGCATATGCCGCTTCCGACAGAAGTCAGAAGCGCGACCTCCTTGTCCATCCTCAACAACCGACCGATGAACACGCCCCCTGCAATCGTAACCACGACCACCACCGCATCGATAATAATCGCCGACAATCCCACATCCACGATATTCTGGAAAGTAAGCCGAAACCCGTACAGGATAATTCCCAGACGCAACAGCTGTTTCGAACTGAACAGTATACCGGGAACCCATGTCTCCGGCAGCCGGTTACGCAGACTGTTGGCATACAGCATGCCCAGTATAATCCCGATAATCAGAGGACTGAAAGAAAGCTCCCGCATAAGAGCCGTATCCCCGATATAAAAAGCTGCACATGAAAACAGGGCTATCAACAAAACGCCGTGAAGCATATTGCTTCTTTTCTCACTCAATTTCATACTTTCTGACTGTCTGACAAAACTATTTATGCGCTTCTATCCAGCGGCGGGCATTGATGAATGCCTCGATCCAGGGCGTAACCTCATCCCCCTCACGGCCCTCGGCATAATAAGCCCAGTTCCACGGAGCAATCGAACGCTCCAGATGCGGCATCATCGCCAGATGCCTGCCGTCCTTACTGCAAATAGCCGCCGTCGCAAACGGTGAACCGTTCGGATTAGCCGGATAAACGTCATAACTGTACTTCAACGGAATACAATATTCGCTTTCCGCATACGGCAAACCGAACTTCCCTTCACCGTGGGCGATCCAAATACCCAAACGGCTGCCCGCCAAGGATTCCAGCATCACTGAATGGTTCGGTTCTATCGTCACACTGACAAAGCCGGACTCAAATTTATGGGAATCGTTGTGCAACATCTTCGGCATCTCCTTGTGATCCGGATAAATCAGCCCCAATTCCACCATCAGCTGACAGCCGTTGCAGATACCCAGACTCAGCGTATCGGTGCGCTTATAGAAACTTTCCAGTGCCTGACGGGCTTTCTCATTATACTTGAACGCACCCGCCCAGCCTTTCGCCGAACCCAGCACATCCGAATTGGAAAAACCGCCGACAAAAACAACCATATTCACATCCTCCAAGGTTTCCCGACCGCTAATCAAATCGGTCATGTGGACGTCCTTCACGTCAAAGCCGGCCAGATGCAAAGCCCAGGCCGTCTCGCGCTCACACTGGCATCCCTTCTCCCGGATTACGGCAGCCCGAACGCCCGATTTCGCCTTGCGGTGCAAATCCAGGCCCAGATCCGCCAGCTTCCCGGTAAATCCTTTCGGGAACTTGTATTTCAGTTCGCTGTGCTTATAACTCTTATATCTTTCCAGGGCTTTTTCCTCGCCGCTCTGCTTGCGGTCAAGCAGATAGGAAGTCTTGAACCACAAATCACGCAAAGAAGCGATATCCAGCGCCCAGGAAGCGGCATCCTTCCTGATACTCAGGCAACCGGCTTTACCCGGCTTGCCGATAAATCCGTAAACGACTCCCGCCCGGTCCAGCACGGCAGACACCATCCCGGCATCCTTATCCGCAATCTGCACCAGTACACCTGGATTCTCCGCAAACAGAATCCGGACGACATCCTTCTCGGACAGGCAGGACAAATCCACATCCAGCCCCGCCCGGTTATCCGCGAAACACATCTCCAGCAACGCCGTCACCATACCTCCCGCCGAAATATCATGCCCTGCCAATACCAGTCCCCCGTCCACCAACTCCTGAACGGCGGCGAAAGCACTCGCAAAATAGTCGCTGTCCTTCACATCGGGCACTTCCTTGCCCACCCTGTTCAATATCTGTGCAAAACTGGAACCTCCCAGCTTCAGCCTGTCGAATGAAAAATCGATATATACCAATTCGGTGGCCGGGTCATTCTTCAACACGGGAACCACGATCTTCCGGAAATCATTCACCTCTCCGACCGTGGAAATAATCACCGTTCCGGGAGCATACACCTTCTTGTCACCATACTTCTGCGTCATGGAAAGCGAATCCTTTCCCGTCGGAATATTCACACCCAGAGCGATGGCAAACTCGCTCGCAGCCTCCACAGCCCGATACAAACGGGCATCCTCCCCCGGTTTGCGGCAAGGCCACATCCAGTTGGCGGACAGAGACACACCCTTCAGCCCCTTCTCGATCGGCGCCCACACCAAATTCGTCAGAGCCTCGGCAATCGCCAGACGCGAACCCGCTGCCGCATCCGCCATCGCCGATACGGGAGCGTGTCCTATCGAAGTGGCAATCCCCCGATGGCCGCTGTAATCCAAAGCCACCGCCGCCACATCGCTCAACGGCAGATGCAACGGTCCCACGCACTGCTGACGGACAACACGCCCCGTCACCGAACGGTCCACCTTATTCGTCAGCCAATCCTTGCACGCCACAGCCTCTATCTGCAGCACCTGCTCCAGATACTCCTCCAGCTTATCGGCGGAATACTCCAGATCACTATATTTTTCAGGGATAGTCTTATCTTCCATTATCGTTTTTGGGGGATTGCCGAACATATCTTTCAACTCCAGATCGATCGGTTTCTCTCCCGTCTTCGCATTCTCAAACGTAAACCTCATATCCCCCGTAGTCTCTCCTATCACATACATCGGAGCCCGCTCACGGTCCGCAATCTTCTGCAGGACAGCCACATCCTTCTCCTTCATCACCAGTCCCATGCGCTCCTGCGACTCATTCCCCACAATCTCCTTGGCAGACAGCGTGGGATCACCGACAGGCAGCTTCTCCATGTGAATCTTTCCTCCGGTCTCCTCCACCAGTTCCGACAAACAGTTCAGATGCCCTCCGGCTCCGTGGTCATGAATCGAAACAATCGGATTCGCCTCGCTCTCCGCCATGGCACGGATAGCATTGCAGACACGCTTCTGCATCTCCGGATTGGAACGCTGCACGGCATTCAGCTCTATCGCCCCGGCATACACGCCCGTATCCACCGAAGACACGGCGCCGCCGCCCATTCCGATACGGTAATTGTCACCTCCCAGCAGCACCACTTTATCCCCCACCTCCGGCGTATGCTTCATAGCCTGCTCCCGGTTTCCGAATCCAACGCCGCCGGCCTGCATGATCACCTTGTCATAGCCGTAAGTCTGTCCATCCTCCTCATGCTCGAAAGTAAGCAAAGAACCGCAGATCAGCGGCTGTCCGAACTTATTGCCGAAATCGGATGCCCCGTTCGAAGCCTTGATCAGAATATCCTCCGGAGTCTGATACAGCCACTTCCGCGGATCGATCTTCTGCTCCCACAAACGGGAAGCATCCAGCCGGGGATAAGACGTCATATAAACCGCCGTCCCGGCAATCGGCAATGCCGCCTGCCCGCCGGCAATACGGTCGCGGATTTCCCCTCCCGTACCTGTCGCAGCCCCGTTAAAAGGCTCCACCGTAGTCGGGAAATTATGCGTCTCCGCCTTCAGGGAAATAACCGTATCTATTTCCTTCGTCTCGTAAAAATCCGGTTTATCCTGCGAATGCGGAGCAAACTGCACCGCTTCCGGGCCTTCGATAAAGGCACAGTTATCTTTATAAGCCGATACAATCCGGTTCGGATTCTCCTGCGAAGTCTTCTTGATCAGCTTGAAAAGGGTGCTGCTCTTCTCCTCCCCGTCGATAATGAACGTACCGTTAAATATCTTATGCCGGCAATGCTCCGAATTCACCTGCGAGAATCCGAACACCTCCGAATCCGTCAACGGCCGCCCCAGCTTCTTCGCCAACCCCTCAAGATAAGCAATCTCCTCCCCATTCAGAGCCAGTCCCTCCTGCTGGTTGTATTCCCGGATATTCTCGATATACACCACCGCATCCGGCTTCTTGTCTATCGTGAAGACATGCTGGTCCAGCCCCTTGTAAAACGCCTTCAGCATCGGATCGAACGGCTCCCTCTCATTATCGGTCCCGATAAACTCCTCAATACGCAGAATGCCGCTGATTCCCATATTCTGTGTGATTTCAACGGCATTCGTACTCCAGGGAGTAATCATCTCGCGGCGCGGTCCCACAAAATAACCCGCCAGCGACTCATCCTTCGACCTTTTGGCTCCGCCGAACAGCCATTCCAGCTTACTGACATCCAGTGAATTTTCAGCCTCAGCATACTGCACGGCATACACCGCAGTATCTTTCCGATAGAAAACTATACTCATATTTTATATTAAATTTTATTTCACTTCATCAATGTAACAAAGACAAGATTACTCATACATCTTCGCTGCCTGCTCGCGGATAGACTCGCTGGTGATATAATCGTCGAAATCCATCCGCTTGTCAATCACCCCCTGCGGAGTCAGCTCGATGATCCGGTTGCACACCGTCTGTATAAACTCATGGTCGTGCGAATTCATCAGCACGATCCCCTTGAACGACATCAGCATATTGTTGAACGCCTGGATAGACTCCAGATCCAGGTGATTGGCAGGCGAATCCAGCACCAGCACATTGGCATTCTTCAGCATCATCCGGGCAATCATACAACGCATCTTCTCCCCTCCCGACAACACCTTCACATTCTTGTATATATCCTCTCCGGAAAACAGCATCTTACCCAGAAAGCCCCGCAGAAACGTCTCGCTGGTATCCGTCGAAAACTGCCCCAGCCAGTCTATCAGCTTCATATCCGTATCGAAATAAGCGGAATTGTCCATCGGCAGGTAAGCGCTCGTCACCGTCACGCCCCAATTGTACGTACCCGAATCCGCTTTCATATTGTCGGTGATAATCTCCAGCAACACCGTCATGGCCCGCGGATCCTTCGACCAGAACACGATCTTGTCCCCCTTCTCCACCGTAAACTCCACATCCCGGAACAGCCACTTCCCTTCGATCTGCTTGCTCAGATTCTTCACATCGAGAATCTTATCGCCCACTTCCCGCTCCGGAGTAAAAATAATCCCCGGATACTTGCGCGTAGAAGGCATAATCTCCTCCACATTCAACTTCTCCAGCATCTTCTTGCGACTGGTCGTCTGCTTCGACTTCGCCACATTCGCACTGAAACGCCGGATAAACTCCATCAGCTCCTTCTTCTTCTCCTCCGCCTTCTTGTTCTTCGCCTGCGCCTGCCGCAAAGCCAGCTGACTGGACTCATACCAGAAACTGTAATTACCGGCGAACAGCTGCACCTTGCCGAAATCTATATCCACCGTGTGCGTACTCACCGCATCCAGGAAGTGCCGGTCGTGCGATACCACCAACACCGTATTCTCGTAATTCGACAAATAATTCTCCAGCCACATCACCGTCTCGATATCCAGGTCGTTCGTCGGCTCGTCCAGCAACAGGTTGTCCGGTTTACCGAACAAGGCCTGCGCCAGCAGCACCCGCACCTTCTGCTTACCGCTCAGATCCTTCATCAAAGAATAATGCAGCTCCTCCGGGATTCCCAGTCCGCTCAGCAAAGCCGCCGCATCGCTCTCGGCATTCCAGCCGTCCATCTCGGCGAACTTCTCCTCCAGCTCCGCAGCCCTCACGCCGTCAGCATCCGAAAAATCCGGCTTGGCATACAACGCATCCTTCTCCTTCATCACATTCCACAAATCCAGATGCCCCTGTAGCACCGTATCCAGCACCGTGCACTCGTCATACGCATAGTGATTCTGCTTCAACACCGACAAACGCTCGCCCGGTCCGAACTGCACGCTCCCCCTCGTCGGCTCCAACTCTCCGCTCAATATCCGCAACAACGTAGACTTTCCGGCACCGTTCGCACCAATCACGCCATAACAATTGCCCGGCGTAAACTTCAAATTCACATCCTGAAACAAAACTCGCTTGCCAAACTGAATCTCCAAATTCGAAACTGTAATCATTCTTATATCTTCTTTTTTACTAATAACCGATAACTTTCCCTTCACTCCCCCAAACACCTGCAAAGATAACCAAAAAAGTCAATCCCTTTTCAACCCTTCAACCTTTTCAACCTTTTCAACCCTTTCAACTTTTTTACCCTTCAACTTTTTTACCCTTTTCAACTTCTCCCCCCATACATATTCTCGTAATACTTCTCATACTCCCCGCTCGTCACGCCGTCCAGCCACTCCTGATTCTCCAGATACCACTTCACGGTTTTCTCGATTCCCTCCTCGAACTGCAACGAAGGTTCCCATCCCAGCTCCTCCTTCAGCTTCGTGGAATCTATGGCATAGCGCACATCGTGACCAGCCCGGTCCGTAACATACGTAATCAGCGACAATGAAGCCCCCTCCGGACGTCCCAGTAAACGGTCGGTAACCCGAACAACGACTTTGACCAGATCGATGTTTCTCCACTCGTTGAAACCGCCGATATTATACGTCTCTCCGACCTTTCCCTTATGGAAAATCAAATCGATCGCCCGGGCATGGTCCTCCACATAAAGCCAGTCCCGCACATTCTCGCCCTTCCCGTACACCGGCAACGGCCTGTTATGACGGATATTGTTGACAAACAACGGGATCAGCTTCTCCGGGAACTGATACGCCCCGTAATTATTCGAACAGTTGGAGATTTTCACAGGCAGACCGTACGTATCATGGTAAGCCCGCACGAAATGGTCGGACGAAGCCTTGGAAGCCGAATAGGGAGAATGGGGGTCGTACTTGCTCCTCTCCGTAAAAAAGCCCCCGTCCACAGACAGCGACCCATACACCTCGTCTGTAGAGACATGGTAAAACAGTTTACCGTCATAATTTCCCTCCCATATCGACTTCGCCGCCTGCAACAGCGTCAGCGTACCCATCACATTCGTCCGGGCAAAAGCGAACGGATCCCTGATAGAACGATCCACATGCGTCTCCGCCGCCAGATGTATCACCCCGTCCACCTCATACTCCTCAAAAATCCGCTGCACCGCCGGAAAATCACAGATATCCGCCTTCACGAACACATAATTCGGACACCCTTCCACATCCCGCAGATTCACCAGGTTCCCCGCATACGTCAGCTTGTCCAGATTCACAATCCGGTACTCCGGATACTTATTCACCAGCAGGCGGACCAAATGGGAGCCGATAAACCCCGCCCCTCCGGTAACCAATATATTCTTCATATCTCCTGAAATTGCATTTACACCTCATCCCTCGTCCTCATCATCCTCTCCAGCGCCTCCCTCCATTCCGGCACCGCCACCCCGAAAGTCTGCTTAATCTTCGTCTTGTCCAGCACCGAATAAGCAGGGCGGTGCGCCTTCGCCGGATACTCCGCCGTCGTTATCCCGTTCACGGTACATTTATTCCCGCTCAACCGCATGATCTCCCGGGCAAAATCGCACCACGAACAAATTCCCTCATTGGAAAAATGATAAATCCCCGTCTTGTCCGCCACGCTCTCATCCGCCAGCATATGCACGATCGCTGCCGCCAAATCCGCTGCATAAGTGGGAGTCCCCACCTGATCGCACACGACATGCAGCTCTCCCTTCTCCCCCGCCAGACGCAGCATCGTTTTCATAAAATTACCGCCGAATTCCGAATACAGCCAGGCGGTGCGCACGATTATCGCCAGACATCCCGACTTCCTGATCGCCCGCTCCCCTGCCAGCTTCGTACGTCCGTACACCGTCTGCGGATTCACCGGACTCTTCTCCGTATAAGGCTCCGAAGCCGTCCCGTCAAAAACATAATCCGTCGAGACATGCACCAGCAGACACCCCTCCTTCTCCGCCACCTCCGCCAGATTCTCCACCGCCTTCACATTGACCAGCTCCGCCTTCTCCGGTTCCTCCTCCGCCTTGTCCACCGCCGTATAAGCGGCACAATTCACAATCGTGTCTATCTCATTCCGGCTTACATAGTTTTCCACCGCCTTCCTGTCCGTAATATCCAGCTCCGCCACATCCGTAAAAAACACCTCGTCCAACGGGGAAAACCCGATCTTCCTCAACTCGCTTCCCAACTGTCCGCCGGCTCCGGTAACCAATATATTCATAACTCACAAATTACACATCGAATACATACGCATCCCGCAGACCGGGACGGTTCAGATCCTTCGGCGACAAAACCATTTCCTCCCGCGGAATTCTCCAGTCGATAGCCAGCTCCGGATCATCGAAACGGATCCCCCCCTCCGCCTGCGGCTCATAATAAGCGTCGCACTTGTACTGCACAATGGCCTCCCCGCTCAACACTGCGAACCCGTGGGCAAATCCCCGGGGTATGAAGAACTGCCGCTTATTCTCCTCCGTCAGCTCCACGCCGACATACCTGCCGAAAGTAGCCGACCCCCTGCGTAAATCCACCGCCACATCCCATATCCGCCCCCTGACAGCCCGGACCAGCTTCGCCTGGGCATACGGCGGCAACTGATAATGCAGCCCGCGGACGACTCCGTAAGACGATCTGGACTCGTTATCCTGCACGAAAACCGTTTTCCCGACCGTCTCCTCGAAACGCCGCTGGGAAAAACTCTCGAAAAAATAGCCTCTGCTGTCCTCGAAAACCCGGGGCTCCACAACAAAAACCCCCGCTATTTCCGTCTCCAAAACACCCGTACTCATATCCGCTCAATTCCTTTTCTTTTCAAATTCCGCCGCCAGGTCCACCAAATAACGCCCGTACTGATTGCCCAGCATCGGCTGCGCCAGCTCCCGCATCTTCGCCGGACCGATCCAGCCCTTCCGCAAAGCGATCTCCTCCAGACAGGCGATCTTCAGTCCCTGTCTTTTCTCTATCACCTCCACAAAAGTAGAAGCCTCCGACAACGAATCGTGCGTCCCCGTATCCAACCACGCAAAACCGCGCCCCAGCACCTGCACCTTCAGCCATCCCTTCTCCAGAAAATAGCGGTTCACGCTTGTAATCTCCAGCTCGCCGCGTTCCGAAGGCCGCACCCCTTCCGCCGCTTTCACCACCGCATTCGGGTAGAAATAAAGCCCCACCACCGCATAATTGGACTTCGGCTGCAACGGCTTCTCCTCGATACTCAACACATTCCCCGCCTCATCAAACTCCGCCACGCCGTAACGCTCCGGATCGCGCACCCAATAGCCGAACACAGACGCCTTCCGCTCTTCCTCCACCGTCTTCACTGCCTTTTCCAGCATCGACGTAAACGACTGTCCGTAAAAAACATTATCCCCCAGCACCAAACAGACATCCTCCTCTCCGATAAACGACTTCCCTATCAAAAAAGCCTGTGCCAGTCCTTCCGGCCGGGGCTGCTCCGCATACTCGAAACGCACGCCGTAATCCGCCCCGTCCCCCAGCAAGCGCCGGAACCCCGGCAAATCCTGCGGCGTAGAAATTATCAGTATCTCCCGGATTCCCGCCAACATCAGGACGGAAACCGGATAATAAATCATCGGCTTGTCATACACCGGCAGCAATTGCTTGGAAACCCCCTTCGTCATGGGAAACAAGCGCGTTCCCGTACCTCCGGCCAAAACGATACCTTTCATTTTCTGCAACACTTATAAATTCTTGCAAATGTACACATTCTCCGTTACTTTTTCAACCCGCCCCCATTTTTCTCCCGATAAAACCCAAAAAGGGGACGATGATTATAAAAAATCATCGTCCCCTGTACCGACCGAGTCCTTGCCGGCTCACTCCCACAAACACCACCGGGGCACCAACAGGAACAGCAACACCTTCCCTATCGCCCGCAATACTTTCCTCACGCTCATTTCAAAATAACTTCCATAATCGTCTTAAAAATCAGCCTCATATCAAACCCGAACGAATGCTTGGCAACATACTCCAGATTAATCTTCAACTTATCCGGCATAACAACATTCACATAAAATGCCTCCGGATCTTCCGCCTCCGCCAGCAATTCATTCTCATTCCGATAACGTATTGAAGCCATATCCGTTATCCCCGGACGGACGTCCAATACATGCAACTGTTCCGAAGTATACATCTCCACATATTTCCGCACTTCCGGACGCGGTCCCACCAAACTCATATCCCCCCGGAACACATTAATCAGTTGAGGCAACTCATCCAGTTTGTATTTCCGGATAAAATACCCCGAACGTGTCACCCGCGGGTCCCGTCCTCCGACCGTAATAAGTCCCTTTTTATCAGATCCCACACGCATCGAACGGAATTTAAACAACCGGAAATCCCGGTTATAACGTCCCACCCGTACCTGACGGTAGAACACCGGTCCTCTGGAATCCGACTTAATCCAAATGCCCAATATCAGGAATACAGGACTGAGAGCAAGCAGTCCCAGACCGCTCGCCAATACATCGAAAACACGTTTCAAGAAAAAATTACTTTGAGATAATATCTACAAAATTAGAGATGACATAATTCACATCGTCATCACTCAGGCAGGTATGCAAAGGAAGAGTAACCTCATTGCGGTATTGATCATAAGCATTCGGGAAATCCGCAATATCGAAACCGAGAGCCTTGTAGGCCGTCATCATCGGCAGAGGCTTGTAATGTACATTGCAGGCAATACCCCGTGCCGCCATTTCTTCTATCACAGCATTGCGTTCCCGCACATCTTTCCCCAGCAATCGCACCAAATACAAATGCCCGCTGGAAGAATGATCGTCACCGTAATGGTCAAGCACCTGCACATGGCAATCTTTCAGCGCCTCATTATACCGCCCGATAATCTGCCTGCGACGCCACAACAACTCCGGATAGCGTTTCAATTGCGCCAAACCGAGTCCTGCCATAAGATCAGTCATATTACACTTAAAATTAGGCGCCACAATATCATACTCCCACGCTCCGAGCTTCGTTTTCGCCAATGCATCCTTATTCTGCCCATGAAGCGACAACAATTGAAACTGCTTATACAACCATTCATCCTCTATCCCCGGAATAGGAAGCCAGGTCAAAGCTCCCCCCTCTGCTGTCGTCAGGTTCTTCACCGCATGAAATGAAAAAGAAGTAAAATCCGCAATCTCCCCACACATCTTTCCATGCCACTGCGCTCCAAACGCATGGGCCGCATCCGCCAGAACAATCACCCGCCCAAAAGCCTTCTGTATCTCATTAGCCGGGCGAAACAGGGAACGCTTATTTTCCACGGCAGCAAACACCTTGCCATAGTTACAAACCACACCGCCCAAATCCACAGGAATAATCACTTTCGTTCGTTCTGTAATAGCATCCGCCAACTTATCGTAATCCATCTCAAACGAACCGGGTGCAGTATCCACCAACACCACCTTAGCGCCCACATGACAAGTAACACTCGCCGTCGCAGTATATGTATAAGCAGAAGTAATCACTTCATCACCGGGTCCCACCCCCAACACCCGTAAAATAAGCTCCATACAAGCTGTCGCCGAATTTAGACACACCGCAGTACGTGTCTGGCAACACATCGCAATCAACCTCTCAAACTCTTTAGTCCGGGGACCGGTTGTAATCCATCCGGACCGCAAGGCATCGCATACCTCCGCAATCTCCGCCTCCGTTATATCGGGGGGAGAAAATGGAACATTTCTCATAAATACTTGATTAATGTAATACTATAAAACTGAAATTACCTGAGAAATACAGAACATTCTCAGTCTATAAATAGATAATATCAATTAAAAAGCGAAATAAGAGCATTAAAACAAATCCGAATGGGTTCCGGTACGAACCAACGTCACAATCCTTTAAATACTAATGAGTAAATTCTATCGAATAAGTCATCATCTTACTTTCATCAGATATTCCTCAAAATCCCGGCATTTAACAGTCTTTCCCTCCTGCCATTCTTTTATAGCTTGCTTCGTAGTTTCATTAGGAATATCCGTCGTTCTGCACACAGTAATATCTTTCACACCCCGCAGCATCTTAATCGCCCATTGCAATTCAGGTAACAACTCCAAATTTTCTATAGTTACTATTAACTGTGTCATGCCAACTCCTTTGTTTTCTACAAAAAATTCCAATAAACCAACTTCTCTATTTTAGCTTCTTTGAATTAATTTAATCTCCTTAAATTCTTACCTCGTCTATACCTAAAAAGATACTCCTGCAAACTGACATTCGCCTTAAGTTCCCTGCATTTCTGCAATCACCTCTGCATCAATGCCAGGTAAAGAAAAAGGTATCTTTCATAAAAAGAAGTTATTTATTCTTTATAATTCCACTAATAGTTCCCAAACCATAAGAACAATGAATACAAAAAAATGAAATAGGAAGTATCAGAAAATATTTATATCCATACTTTCTACAAGCAAAAAATGTAGCTCCAATTGCAGCAAATAGATAAAAAACAAGTATTGCGACAACAATCCACTTTAGTATAGGAAAAAATATTGACAATATACTCATACCAACAAGCGATACCACAAAACACAATGGAACTAAATGTCGAAAACCTATAGAACGAGGACTAATATGTAGTAACTTCCCGATAGACACTCCATTTGCATACATTTGCTGCATACTTCCCTTTATTGTTCCCCGTGCAAAATAGGTACATACAATATTAGGATCTAAATAAATCTTATAACCATACCTACGAATTCGAGCATTATACTCATTATCTTCACCACGTGCAAGATCTTCACGCATTTCTCCTATTTCTTCTATAATTCTTCTATGAAAAGCCCCAAAAGGGACAGTATCAACAAATCCCGCCTTTGTTCCGACTCTAAATGATGCTCCTCCTATTCCAAAAGACAATTTGTTAAGAATAGCGTTCGCCTCTGCTTGAATACTTGAATTTTGAGATTGAATATTCCAAGTTCCCCCAACATTTCCATAATCATCATGTTCTGAAAGATGTTTCACACACAATTCTATATATCGAGAATTGTATATAGCATGCGCATCAAGACGGATAATATATAGAGCATCTGACTCTTTTACTCCTATGTTAAAAGCAGCCGATTGTATCCTCTTAGAATTATGGATAAATCTAATATTAAAATATCGACTTTGCATTTCTGACACAATCTCTCTCGTTCTATCTTGGCTCCCACCATCTATTACCATCACATCCATCTCTGAAAATGGAAAAGTCTGAGCAACTACAGATTCCAAACATTGCTTAATAAAACGTTCTTCATTCAATGTCGGAATAATTACAGCAACACTATATTCTTTCATGATTTATGTAAGTAAATTGATGCGTTCAAGCAAAATATTCTTATTATCCAAAGTCAGCACATTTCCCCAAAATTGATTTATAATCCATTCCTTATCATCATTAATAATAGGAATCTGATTTTCAATATAATCTAATAATTCTCTAAATGTATAAGCTCTAACACCCGGAGTATATTTATCAAAATCAAACGCTAAATCTCGATCTTTTGATATATAATCTGAATAATCAAACGGGAAAAGCAAGATATGTTTTTCTTTCATCAATATATAATCATAATAGATTGATGAATAATCTGTAATAAGAATATCCGTAACTGGTAATAAAGGATAGATATCAATATTTTTATCTACCATTAAAACATTAGAATATTTAGAAATATCTACATTTAAATTAGTTGCAGGATGTAGTTTTAATAAAAATAGTGCCTGTTTTTTCCGTAAACTCGAATTTAAAACTTCAAAATCAATACCGGATATTTTAATAAAATCACTTCTATCTTCCCGCCAAGTAGGCATATACAGATAAATTTGATTATACTTCAACATTTTTTCGTACAGCTCTCTTACAGCAAAAGATTCATTCTTATAAATAAATTCTTTTAATTTCTCCCGTTTCCAAAAAAAAGGTTTACACCGTGGATACATATCTTCCACACATATTTGTTCCGTAATTCTGAAACATTCAGAAAAATGTTTCGTCATCATAGGAGACGTAGACAACATTAAATCGGGTCTTTTAAATAAATGAGGCATATAGATTCTCGCTAATATATTTTTTTCACGATAAATCTTACCTGCATTACCTACATGCGTTTTAAATTCAATATTCTTAATCCCAACACCATGCCATAAATTAACTTTCTTTGCCCCTCCTGATGTCCAAAAATTAATATCAATGGTATAATGCGAATAAATATATACTTTGGCAGTCAATGAATGATATATGCCTTTTAAACTCCATTTATAATAAGCTTGAGGGAATATATTCCTTACCTTTTTAACATCTTTTCTTGATAACGAAATCCAATAAATAGACTTTTCGGAATTTTTTATTGAATCATCCAACAGGAAAAATTTGCAATTCCCGACAAAACCATTTTCACTTCCGATAACCCACTTATTATTGTTCCGAATACATAAAAAAGAAAAGAAATAAAGCGGATATCCTAAAAGGATTTCAACATTTTTTAGAACCACCTCTTTTATACCTCTTCTTTTAATCATCGAAAAGACAAATGCAAAAACATTTCCTTGCCTTACCATTATTTTTTTATTTTCACATCAACAACTTCCCCGGTCATCAAAGAAAAAAGACAATTTATAGAAGCTGTTGCAACAACATATGACTTTAATAAACTATCTTCTGGTTCTACGCCAAAGTTTTTTATTCGCATTGGTGTTTTAGTTCGCTCTGGATTAATACAATTTATCCTGATACCATGTTCATACCACTCTTCACTTAATGCCTGTACCAAATTTACAATCGCTGCTTTAGAAGAAGAATACAAACTATACAAAGAGCGACCACGTGTATAAGAACTGGAAGTAAATAACAACAAAGAACCTTTACTATCTTTCAAATAAGGATAAGATTCTTTAGCCACAATAATCGCACCGATATAATTAATATTTATACTCTTGCTTATCTCTTCATATGACATATTAACTAAAGGTATCTTATCAAGAACACCGGCAGTATTTATCACTGCATCAATACGTCCTTCTTTTTCATAAACTTCTTTTAAAGCATTTGCGACCAAGATGTGATTAGAAACATCCACTCCATTCTCCGATCGGCTAAAAGAGTAAACATGCCCACCATAACTTCTGCAAATATTTACAATATCTAATCCTATCCCGTAACTGCCACCCAAAACAACAATAACCGAAGAAGGTAAAAGCCGCTTGGCTTCAGAAATTACTGTTTCATTTTGTTGTGTAATAGACTTCAATTGAAAAAGCTTATCTAAAAGAAATAAATCCTCTTTATAAGTAAGTTTCATATTAAACTGCTCGCCCTTTACCACATAAACGGATTCATCCGGTAAATATTTATATACTACGCCACAATCATCTGTGGTCTTAAAATCAGGATCTTGCAATGCCAGTTCATAAGCCTTTTTTATTGTTGATAATTTAAATGCTTGTGGAGTTTGACCATTACGCAAATATTCCCGATCAGGAATACCTGATATATAATCATTTTGTTTAATTTGAATAATTGTGTCAGTTGTTTTTATAGCAACATCCACTGCATTATATTTATCCAACGCCTTAATACAATCCGATATAATTCTATCATTTACCAAAGGACGCACAGCATCATGAAAAATCAAATTCACCTCCTCTTGACCATCATAAGCATTAATTGCAGAGAGACTGGAATGATAACGTTCCTTGCCCCCCTGCAATATCTTTTTCAATTTCGTATAACTATTCTTAATCGCAATAGTCTCCACCTCATTTATAAAGTTAGGATTGGAAACAATGGCAATTTCATCTATTTGTGGATGATTTTGAAATACATCCAATGTATGTTCTATCACTTTTTTCCCCGCCACTTTAAGAAACTGTTTGGGCATAGAATCCCCTAAACGTTGACCGGTTCCCCCAGCCAATATTATCGCAATATTTTTCATTATCAACTAAGAAATCAATTGTTTAACTGCCTCTGTCTTATCAAATCTATCAGAAAATATTTTCAAATCACTCGATTTTATCTGTTTATACCTCTGGTTCAATAAAATATCCAAACATTCTTCTTCACTATCTATCAAAAAACCTGTTTTATTATGCAAAATAGTTTCCTTTGTACCTCCCTTGTTCCTTCCTACTGCCGGAATTCCGCAGGATTGAGCCTCTAAATAAACAAGTGGCAAACACTCATCATAATTCGACAATAACCAAAAACAATTCGCAGCCGAATAATAATACCCCAACTCCTCTCGTTTTTTTCTTCCCAATAGCATAACAGAATTATCAAGATTATTTTGGCGAATCTCTTCTTTCAACTCAAGCATATAAGATCCATCACCTATAATCACCCACAGATAATCTTTACTAATTGCCGTCAAACGTTGAAAAATTCCCAGCATCTCAGAAAATCCTTTCATCTTTTCAATGCGAGCAACCGTAATCAATATTTCTTTATGATATACACCAAATTTATCTCTGAAATCAGACAATATCGGTTTGAATATATCTTTATCAATTCCCGTATAAACTACTTGGAATTTACTTGATATTGATTCTAACTTTGCAGCCTCAATCACTTTCTGTTTATGGAATTCGCTTACAGAGATCACCTTTTTGCAAGCTAATAAACACTTTTTATGAAGAGGTTTAAAACGCAGAAAAATATGAAACAAGTTACTTAAGAATTTTCTATTACGGTATATATATTCTACTTCAAGCCCTTGGATGATAGGTATTGTCTTCTTTAATACCTTTTCAGGGAAATAGGCTCCTGCAATAATGGGAGTTGGCGATTGATTCAATATAATAAAATCATACTCCTCTATATTCATTTTATGCAAGAAACATCCAAAATTATATTTCCAAAAATAACTTCCATATCGATTAGGTACTTGCACATATTTAAATAACGTATTTGTAAGCGGATTCCGATATTTTTTTGATAAAACCGTAACCTTATGTCCTTGCTTAACCAATAAATTGGCATAATCATAAGCAACTATCACTCCACCATCTATATCTGGCAAAAATGCATGTGTAATCAATAGTATATTCATTTAAAATACGTAGATGCTTAATTACTAAATCATGAATCAAGATATTGACAAACCTTTTCTCTTTTGAGCCCCTATTTTTACATCATTACTATTTTTAGAAAAATAAAACAAGGTCACAATACCAAATAAATCAGCAGCCCCTTTCAAATTCAATATAAGACAATAGAGATAAAGCAATACAAACACAATTCTGCCCACGTTCATATTCTTTTTAGAAACTGCCCAAATTATTACATACTGATATAGAAAAAACATAAACGTCCCCAATAAACCGAAATAGAATAGCATTCTACAATATCCAATATCCGTAGACATGTAATATCCATACCCATCAGAAACACTCCATAAACCATCTCCAATCAGCCAAGTTTTAAAAGAATGTGGAAAAACATACATTGTCAACATCTTATTTGTAGATTTTGTCTCGATACTCCCAGAATTAAAATAATTCTTAAACATTTCAAACGCAAAATCCACCATCAATCCCATTTTTACTCTAACCTCTTCCGACAATGAATATATTAAAATAGCTGAACATAAAACAATACAAACTAACGCTCCTATGCTCTTACACATTTTTGAAGTTATTCTTAATCTGAAAATCCGATTATTGTACAGCACTAATAACAATGCCAAACCAAAACCTATTAAGGTCGTTCTTGCCAACATCATCCCTCCCACGAAAATCAGTATAAACGAAAAAATATATGCCAAATATTGTTTCCCCGAATATTCACCAAATTGCAATGCAGCAACTATTAATATCAAAACAAATCCATGAATAATACCTGATTCAAAAAACATTGTGCTAAATCCCAATATACGAGTACCAACCAACTCATTCATTTTATCACTAGCTAATTCGGTATATTGTAATAAATTTGTTGTCAATTCATAAAAAGTCGGATTTAAATACATCATAACAGAAAGAACCATTTGAATTACAGCCGCTATCACAACATATTTTACCACCAATGAAAACGTAACACAACCATACACAGACTCTATTAATTTTGCTAAAAGATATATTGCAAACAATTTTGAGAAATTAATTATTACCAACTTTATGAAATAAGCATCTTGCGTATAATTAAAAAGAATAGAGACACCACTTACAATTATAATTAAAAACGATGCCAACAGTATACAAACAAGTGATCTGGGTATTTTAAATATAGAATCTCGAGAACAAGTAATAACTCGATCATAAAATAACTTTCCTCCTCCCACTACACCCACAAGTACATTTAAAGCAAATGGAAGCCCTTTTATATGTACACTATACAAACATATAAAAGTCAGCACTATTATTAGGAACTTTTGCATTAAAGTAACATTACAATGGATATGTCATCTTTATATTTGAAAAAAAAGAGTTCAAAATAATTATACATATTTAAGCTCCCCAACCTATTCACTAAATCTCTCATCTATGCCCTTATACTTCTTTTTTATAAAACTTTCTTACAATCTTATCTATTCTACCCATAATAACATAAGGAATAAAAAACTTATGCATAAACAGCCACTTATACATAGAGTTATAACAATTTAAAGGCTTAAAATATAAACCATACTCTTTGGCATCCTTATCAGGAATAGATTTCAATAATTGCACCTGTTCTCTTATTGACAGATTGTCTTCTGTATATCTATATATTGCTTGTAAACATCTATGAAAAGTTTCACCTATACGTAAACTCCATACACATTTCATTTTATTTATACTTGGATTATCATCCAAATAATCATGAACAAACCGTTCTACCTCAGCCCTCCATAATACATAACATTCCCATTCTTCTTTGAATGCATAATACCTCTGAGATAAAGAATCTGTATGTCGATTGTAATTATAGCCACAATAATCAATGACCTTTAATATATTTATATTATTTAAATACCTCGTAAAAAATATACCATCTTCCCCCATATGCACCCCAATAGGAAACAATATATCATTATCAACAATAATCTGCCTATTGAATATTTTACAAAAAGGAGCGGAGAAATTCAAGACTTTATGCTCTATTACAAAATGCACCAATTCTGAATTGCTAATTACAGACTCCTCTTGATGTATAATTTCTTTTTGGGGTATATCAATACGACCTAACACCAATTGAACATCATCTTTTACAGATAAATAGTAATGTTCTATATAATCAGCATCAACAGTGTCATCGCTATCAACAAACATTATCCAATCTCCTTTTACTTCACGAAGCCCCACATTTCTTGCGGAACTTACTCCGCCATTTTCTTTATGAAATACTCTAATGCGAGCATCTTTCTTGGCATACTCCTCACAAATTTCACCGCTCCGATCCGGACTTCCATCATCAATCAACAACACCTCAAAATCAGTAAAAGTCTGTGTCAAAATACTGTTCAAACAACGGTATAGAAACTTCTCTGCTCTATAAACAGGAATAATAACAGATATTTTAGGTCGTCTCATAACACAAAAACAAATAGAATCATTGAGAACAGTTAGCCTTTACATCAAATGACGAAGGCATCTATAAAAATGGCGATTAATTGCTTTAAAAAAAACAGGCGATAAATAAAAAGGCAGCAGAAGTAATAATTCTATAATCCTAAAATGACGAACAGTTTGTTTCAATAACGGCTTAATAGTCGCTTTCAATGTATTTGCTATATTCATTACAGCATCTTTATCACTGATTTCTGCCATCAGCAATAAAGCTGCATAACCACTAAAGAAAATACTCTTACGCTGCAAACGAGATAAAACAGCATCAATATTATGAATAAAAATATCCGTTATTTCTATAAAACTTTTTATCCGATGAAAAGAAACCGTTGTCGTAATTGAACTGTCACTTTGATAATAAATATAAGTAGCAGCACGACATATCGCCAAAGAATTTATATTTTTCGCAACAAAAAAATTCCATACTTCATCTTCATGCACAATACCTTCGACAAACCATAAGTTATACCCAATCAAAAAATCTCGTCTAATAAGTTTGTTCCATACTGTTATAGGCAATTGCCGTTTTAGCATAGCTTTTCTTATTTGCCGCGCATTGGTTAGATATTCCGAAAAAGAACGAGGTATAAAAAGCCATGTCATTAACTCGGAAACATACAAATTCCCGCAAACCATATCCACGCCTGCATATTTTTCAGCCAATGCTCCTAACTTTTCTATCGCATCCGGCGTAATCTCATCATCACTATCCAGAAAATATAAATACTCCCCTGAAGCATTTTTTATGCCCGTATTTCTGGCGGCCGACAATCCCTTATTTTGTTCGTGTCGAATAATCTTAAAGGATATATTCCCGCAATACGTTAAAAGAATATTTCCAACAATCTCCATACTTTGGTCTGGAGTCGCGTCATCAACCAAAATACATTCCAGCTCCCCTTGATACGTCTGTGAAATAACAGAACGCAAACAGCGCTCAATATACCGTTCTACTTTATAAACAGGTATTATAATCGAAACCTTAACCTTGAAACTATCAGCCATTTGCCTTTTTTATTTCCGCTAAATCCTTTAGCCACGTTTCATAGAATGCAGAATTTTTTCCGTATGAGTTATCGAAAAATTCACAACTCTTTCCTAATAATACAGACAAAATCATTACATGCAACCGGGTCGTATAAACATATTTATAGCTACTTACGAATTTCACTCCTATTTTCGTAAGGCAGGGTCTTACTATGTATTTGCCATACAGATTTAATATCTTATTAATTCTTCCTGCAAAATTTTTCCAACCGCATTTCTTTAATTTCTGTGAAAATCCTACTCCCTTTTCCAATAGATACAGACACCATATCCTGTTTTCCATAGAGGGCCAATCCCGAACATCAGCATTTTCTCTCTTAAACGTTATGTCGGCTAACTCTTTGTCTGTCCGCTTTACAAATAAAATCCTATCTTTTTCTTTACTTCGGAGTTTCTCTAAATAATCTAACGAAATACAAAAAGCCATATCCGGAACCAACAGAACCTGGTTCTTGAATTCTTTTTTTAATAATGCGTAAGAAACATTATCACGGGCACAAAGAATTAAATTCGGGTGCATAGCCATTTCCTCTGCATCACGACGCATCTGTTCTGCACTTTCATAATATACCGATTGAGGAAACATAACGATACGATGCTTTGGGTATCTTCTAATGACTTCCAAACGAAATTCTTGATGTTCACGCCATAAATCACCAAAATTTCCTCCACCCTGAAGGAAAATGATTGTATCTTTAGATAAAGAAGGGAAACAGCAAGTTTCTTTAGAGGCCATTTCCAAACATTTGCATCCGCAATTCTTTAAGAAGTTTAATTCACCTTCCCAAATCAACGTATCTCCGATATTAGAATAATAAGGAACATCCCACAACACACATTTTCTTCCGGTAAATACTTTTAAAGAGTTTATGATTTCATTCTTCAATACATCTGTCTTTTCCCGATAAATCATTTTTCCCTCCTTACTACTTTTAATAAATTGGCTACGCGATGTTTTAAATGCCGTCTTACAATTAATCTATGCAATTTTTTATTCACAACTGCCTTTTCTTCTGATGTATAGGATTTATTAGACTCAAATAACTTCGAGCCCATAAAACTTTTCATTTCAGGATTTATCCACTCTGAACCATCTTCACATACCCTATTTCGCAACTCTGCATAAGTGGGAGCAAGTAATTCAGGTATATCACCCAATGCAATCCAAACATGCCCATTATAACAATGATGTTCCAAGCAATTATTTCCAATCGGACAAAATACAATCGGCTGTTCCGGATGCTCAAAAATATTTTGTTCTTTCAATGACTTATAACATTGAGACATCATACCTGTCCCCAAATTCAAATAAAAAGACCATTCTCCTGCGTAACAGAATTCGGTTCTTCTTACCTCAAACAGCTCCATTTTATAATCAAAAAGCGCAGAATGGAATTTTCCCCATACCTCCTTATACTCTTCCTTTGACATCTCGGTCAGAATCGGTAATTTTTCAGGATCTCTTTCATCCCTCGCAACTGTCACATGGGGAATGGCTCCTAATTCTTCTACTGCTTTTTGATTCATCTCATCAATAAAAGGAATCAACTCATCAGAAGGTGTCACTTCCAAAGTAAAAGAACAACCAGCATCCCGCACTTTTTGAATATTCTTAAAAAACTTCTCCAATAGATTTTTCTGTTTCAATTCCAAATAATGGTAAGAAAACTTGAAAAACAATCTTCGTAAGAGAGTTGGCGGAAACTTTACCACTTCATCAAAACGGCTCGAAACTGTTGCATTAGTTACAATCATAACATAATGTCCTTCCTCTAAAAGGGCTCGAACATAATCCAACAACTCTTTCAAAAGAAGTGTTTCCCCTGCCGCACAAAAATTAATCAAACACGTTCCTCCTAACCGTTCTTTCGACAAAGCCTTTCTCACAGTTTCAACTGAATATTTCAACTTAGGAATTTTCTGTGCAAACAATCCATGTTGAGTAATATAACAATAATGACATCTTAATGTACAAGTCGTAATTGGTACATAGCAATCAATAAACCGTTTTATCTTATCCATACCATTCCTCATTCTAAAAATCCAAACTTATAACCGTGTTCATGAAACCATTTCACACTCGCTCTCAACTTATACCTATTCCACCAATTCATCGCCAAGCGTCCTCGCAACAACCCACTTCCCCACTGCCTCAAACTTTGAGGTCTCCACGCCCATTCATGTGTAAACACAACCAACGTGTCCCTATTTTGAAGTCGTGCAAGAGCCGGATAAATAAAACCACAATTCTCATACCTCAAATCCGTCTTGAAATACTTCATTCCTCCCTTCTCATAAAACCTATTCTGGCGTAAGATTTCATTCTCAGCAAACGACAAATCATAACTATCCCGTTCATCATCCGCACACAGAAGGCCGTTTACTCTTCCCGATTCATTAATAACTCCCACAAGAGAATCCGTCCCATAGAAATAATGGAGACGAATAACCGGACACAGGCAAGAGGTATCTCCCCATCTCATAATAGACTCATTTACACTTCGATAAGAATCTGCAAAATCTTTCAATCTTATATCAGATTCAAAAACGGGTCCAGTCCAATGAAAACCGAACTTCAACCAATCCGCATTCCCTTTAAATTCCTCCCGAAATCGTATCGGAACTTCTGAAATATGAAAATCACCGTCCCTTTCAAAAACGTACAAACTAAAACAAGCCCCGTATTTGTCATGCAATTCCTTCAATTCTTTCAGAAAAGCGTGCTCAAACACACTGCCATAAGAAAGCGAATCCTTCTTCAAATCTTTGAAAACCGACACCACATCATCAAAGCTCACATGCACAACTTTATGGGCTGAATTCGACAAAGGAGGTACATTCTGATATTCCGCTAACCATGTCCAACAAACAAATACCCCCACTGCCAACAAAGCAATTCTGACTTTATTCATTCCCCCGCTTCAAATAATTTCTGACCAACTGACGACAATAATCCCGTTCCCCCAATGTCAAACCAATCCCCCAAACGGTGGCTAACACGCTTACTACACTACAAAAAATCACACCGGAAAATTTAATCCAACCGTCCGGCAGGCACATATGCAATACGACAGGCACGACACTTGCCAACAACGTTACTTCTGCTGCCTTTCCAAAAACCTGCCTTACGAATTGCCACAGCGAAATCCCCAACAAACAGCGCATAATCACCAAACGTTCCAACAAGGTCACACACGAAAGCCCTACACACACAAACAAAATAAAAAAAGGCTCCAAACCCAGCTTAAGCAGCAACCACGCCAAAGGCAAATTCAACAATATCGTACAACCCACGATAATCTGATACCATCTAATCTTTCCCGTTGCCTGAATGGAAGTCCCCATGACGTACGTAAACGACTCCAGCAATGAATTTACAATCATCAAACGCGTAAAAACCACCGCATATTCCGGGACCTCCTTTAGCCAGACACTCAAGACAAATTCCGTCTCCATCAAAAGAGGAAGCGCAAAAACCAACAGCAGGCAATAAGAAAACTTCGTCCCCCGAAAAATCAATCCCTCCATATAATGCCTCTCTCCGATTGCATACGACTTCACAATCTGAGGATTCAATGCTGTCGTAAAATTCTGAACAAAACTATTGATAGCCGTATTCACCTGATGTCCGATTCCATACGCAGCATTAAGCAAGGGACCCCAAAAAACATTCAAAATCAGATTCAAACCCTGCGACTTACACATCCAGGCCACCGTCCCAAACATACTCCAACCGGCGAAGCCTGTAAGCGTCCGATACAATCGTCTGTCCCAAACAAAACAAAAGCGGCACTCCTGAAAACTTCGTTTACAATATAAACGGTAAAATAGGGCAACAGCGACCGTTACAACAAACACCAACCCTCCGTATAACTTCAATTTATCAAACGCCACCCACTGCAATAGAAAAACGACTGCCAGTTTCAATACAACCTCCGCAATACTGACATAGGCATACACATGCATACGCTCTCGTGCAATGATTGCCGCATTATAAGGCACCTGCAGCACCGATACCATAAATGAGAATATCGAAAACTGATACACCCACCGTGCCGCCTCCATGCGTCCCTCCGGAATCGTCATCTGGGTATTCAGAAACCATAATCCCACAGTCTCCGCAATCATCAATACAAGCAAAGCAATCCCCGCATGAATCATCAACGAAAGACTGAAAACCTTTCTCAACTGCTGAAAATCGTTCTTCCCTATCTCATAAGCCAGGAAACGCTGCGTCGATTGGGACATCGCCCCGTTCAAAAACGAAAACATCACCACAATTCCCCCCACCACATTGTAAATACCGTAATCCTCCACACCCAATACCTCCAGCACCACCCGCGACGTATACAACGTCACCCCCATAATCAAAAGCATGCGGATATACAACATCCCCGTATTCTTCGCTATCCGGCGCGTATTCTCTGATAACATAAAAGACAGAATAAAAAACTCGAAAATACCACCTAACCTTTTAGGCTATTATGAAAAACAGCAAAAAACGTTTTTAAAAAGAGGCTCTTTTTGTTCAAAACTAATAGAGATTCAAATTTACTTTCTTACAAACGAATGTAAATCTATTATATTAAATTACGAATCAAACACTTACAACATTTACAGCTCCGCCCGGTAAGTCACATGTTTATATATGGGACAGAATAGAAAATCGAATTAAATATGCTTAATTGTTTTTACCAACAACTATGCCACAAATCTACTCAATAAAACAGGAAACAGCAAATATATTTTTATTTTTTCGAGGAAATAACAGACTCTTTAAAAAGAAGAAATACATACAAAAAAGAAGAAGAACAACATGAAAACATAAATAAAAATTATTTATGTTGCTGCAAAAAATTTGAGATAACTCTACACGCTACCTCCGGCGCTTGCCTTGAATCAAGTATGGAAATAATATGAATTTTATTTTCCTGAATAAGATAATGAATAATATTAGGAGTATTTATAAGATAACGTATCTCAAATTCATCAATAGCAATTCGAAAATCCCGCACTCCCATTCTTGGAAATATTTCTAATAAATTTACATGTTCCACAATTTTTATATAAACATGCTGTGCTGTCGTCTTTCCATAAAGATTTTCAATATATTCAATAATAGAAATAAGTTGAAAACGTGCTAAATCTGACCAAACAATCACCATGCCATTCGTTCTTTAACCCATGAGTCCAATTGCTCTGGTGTCATACTCCGTCCTTTTGCATAGTCCCTAAGAGCAGCTTGTGACATATGCTGAAACAATTCTGAAGGAATCTCCGCAATAAGATGTTCCGGATTATGACAAGACGTTTCATACATCATCGCAGCTTCTTCTAATTCTTGAGAATTCTGATCCAACTGAAAATAAATTTTTTCCTCTTCACTCATTGTATTATGACTTTTTACAAAGATACAATTTTTCTTACAATCTTCAATATCTCAATTTGTGACATCCACCTATACAGTTTTATGACAACTCTATAATTTATATTGTAAATGCACAATTAATTTTGCATAAATTGAAAATATTTGTTAATATTGAAAAATTATTAATTTATAATTATTTGAAGCACTTTAAATGCTATTTAGAAGAGATTCAGAAAGCTGAAGTTATATACAATGATTTTGCAGGAAGTCCATGCCATTACAATAATTCCACAGACTATTATCATTGGAAGGATTCTTTATTGAATAAAGAGCTTAACTGTATTCTGGAATATAGAGCATATTTTGCTTCCAATAATGACCGTATTTCGGAGAATATCTATTCATCCTATTCCGAGCAGGCCAAGCAGTGTTTTACCGTTGAAGAAAACGGGAAAATAACCCATCGGAATTTTCATGCCAGAAATTCCGTAGGCGAGCTGATTCCTTTTCCCAATCAATCGGAAGCAGAAAATATTTTCTCGGATTTTATTCTCTGTCAATATGAGAGTATTCTACGTGCCAGCAATATATTACATAATCCGCAATCCCCTCTGATTATCAATTCTCCTTGCCTTTGGACAGGAAAAATGACAGACCTGATGGAATTAGGCAATGCCCTTTGGATTTGCCGGGAAGTCGCTCCCATGAACAAGTATATTAATAAGCAACATTGGTATAACAGCCTATTCCGCTTTTTACATTTATCGGAACCGAATCATATCGAACAAACTTTATATAAATTGAATAACCGAGAAAATCCCGTGCGTTTTCTTTCCAAACTGAAGAAGTGTTATCTTGACATATTATCCTCTCACTAACAACAATTTATACAGGTTTTACAAACACATATAGCCTGTTTTTTTACACCCGTAATTTTATTTCATTTTATAACATATTGATTCCCACACTTTTTTGATAATTTATAAAAAATAATTATCTAAAAAACAGGTTAGTAGCCAATCCCCCTTTTGCCCTCAGATTAGTTTTGCCTTGCAATTTAATCCAACAGGCTTATGAAAAAAATAACCAATCTGGTAAGTGAAGTCGGTGGAATCATCGACAACCTTTCCCTCTCGGCAAGCGAGAAAAAACAAATCCGTTCGACCATCGTCGATACCCTTTATCATTATGCTTCGGAACTGGAAAAAGAGCAAGCGACAATTATCCGTACCGAAGCACAGGGAAACTGGCTGCAAAAATCGTGGCGCCCCATTGTTATGTTAGCGTTTACCCTTATTGTCCTCCTCGGCGCTTTCATTCCGATTCCTCTACTCGAGAATACCTCTGAATTCTGGAATCTGCTGGAAATCGGTCTCGGCGGTTATGTCATCGGACGCAGCATTGAAAAAGTAACCGGAAAAATCCGGAAGATTTAAGTATTTCCATTATCTAACCATTTATTAAACTCTATCATGTATCTGAAAAATCACCTTCTCGCAGGAAAATACAGCGGACGAACCGCCCATCACCTGCATTGCGACAAACACTGCGGACGTCTTTTACGTCCCGATACCATTGTTCTCCACTACACAGGCGGAGCGGATGCCATTTCATCCGCCCACCATCTTGCCCGCCCCGATACGGATGCTTCCGCCCATATAGTCATTGCACGCGACGGTGGCATTATTCAACTTTTGCCCTTCAACACGATAGCCTGGCATGCGGGTAAAAGCGAATATGAGGGGCGCACCAACCTCAACCGCTATTCCATCGGCATCGAAATGGACAATGCCGGCCAACTGCACCGCCGGGGTGACCGCTTTTATTCATGGTTTAAGCGTGAATATATGCCCGATGAAGTCTATACCCACTGTGAAAACGGACAGGCTACATACTGGCACAATTACACACTGGCGCAAATCCAATCCGTCTTTGCCGTATGCAAGCTGCTGCTACTTAACTATCCGATACAACACATCGTGGGACATTCGGATATCAGTAGCCGGAAAATTGATCCGGGTCCCGCCTTCCCGATGGAGAAATTCCGGCACCAGCTTTTGCTGCATCATACGCCGCATCAAACTCCGTTCGGAGGATGAAATTCCAGGGTATTTTGCCGTTTCAAGTCCGAATCATCTCCGTTTCACCTCCGTTCCAGAACAGCGCAGAACGGGAAAAGATTCGTTCTAGAGAGTTTTCACCTTTGTAAAAAGATTGTACGAAACAGATTTTAAACACAAATAAATTCTTACTATGGCTATTGTTTTTTCATCCTTTTTCAACAAACTGAAAGGTAAAATCGGCAATTTGATTTTATACGAAGCCAGAGGGCAGGTCCGAATGCGAGCTAACAGTATGTCTAATACAATTCCTCAAACCCCTGCACAACAACTGCAACAAGCCCGCTTGCGAACAGCCGTTGCTTTTTACAGAGCAAATAATGAAAGTACTCTTCCACACATTTGGAGAGCTGCTGCCCGAGATAAGATTATGAGCGGTTACAATCTTTTTCTGCGCTGTAACATGTCCGTTTTTGACACAAGTTTCCGAATCAATGACTACAGTCAATTACAGATAAGCCGGGGACGGCTGGAGTTTCCACAATCCTTACGATTGGAAAACTATGGCTATGGAAAAGTTTACTTGAAATGGAAAAATATTCTCCCTCCCACTTCATTACACATGTCTGACCGCCTGCATGCCGTCTGGCTTGACGGTAAGGGGAATTTTTCCCTGCATGTACTCTCTTTTCCCGAGGTTCAGCGCAGGGACGAGGAGGCTGTATTGCCTCTGCCTGAAGCCGGGAGCAAGGAGGTGCATCTATACGTTTATTTCTCCAATAAGGAAGAGAATCAGTTTTCTCCGAACAGGTATTTTTATCTGCCGGCAATAGAATAAATCCCTATTTTACAGAGACAACGACAGAAATAACCACCGTTGTATCAACCGGTTTCCTTTGCAGGAATACCCATTTATCAATTATCTTATGTTTTACTTAAAATTAAATTTTATGGCAATTTTCAGATCGACTATTTTTGACAATGTTAGACAAAAACTGGCAAATACGGTGATGTACCGGCTCAATTCGCAAGGTATCATGCGTTCCAATCCCGGGAAGATACGTAATCCCAAGACGCCGGAACAATTAGCTCAACGTGCCAAGATGAGTCTGCTATCGGATTTGTCCCGCAGGATGGCGCCTGTGATTAAGGTCGGTTTCAAGCCCTTGGCGACCAAACAATCCGTATACAATGCCTTTGTACAGACGAATGACTCTCTTGTGGCTGTAGACGAGGATTTTAACGCTACATTGGCTCCGGAACAGATGTTGTGTTCACAAGGGGTTTTGAGAGAACCGGAGGTGTCGGTAACATGGGATAGCGAAGCCGAAGAAGTGGTGCTTACCCATGCAGCAGAAGAGGTAACCGGATTATCCGCCAAAGATGATAATGTATATGTCGGTTTGTTTGAAAAAGAACGGCGCGAATCTATTTTGGCCGAATTGGGCGAACGGAAGAATGATATGACGAAGCAAGTCAAGTTACCGAAACGCTGGAGCAAAGAAAATCTTTGTATTTATGCTTTCGCTGTCAGTAAATCGAAACGGAATGCTTCATCCTCCTATTGCATAGAGTTGTCATGAACCGATTGTTCGATTTTTCAACAGGAACGCTGATGACTTTTATTTTCAGTCATTCTCTGTTTCCTTCGGACCTCGGCAATATTCTGATACGGCAATTGTTAAGCCTTGCAGGCGGTATTCTTAGTACGATTGTCATTGCCCGTCTCAAACGCCGTTGGGATAACCGATTACCACCTTCTGCCGGAGTTTAAATAATCCGGTTTCTTTTCCCCCGCTAAGAAAATAGCGGGGGATTTTTTATATGAAAAAGGAGTGTATGTTTTAATAAACAGGCATTTGTAGGTTAGATGTTTAATCGTTACTTTTGTCTACAGATTCAATTATTTGAAAGTACTAAATAAAAGTCTACATTATATATGAAGAAGACTGCACTGATTACAGGTATTACAGGACAGGACGGCTCGTTTCTGGCAGAATTTTTAATTGAAAAAGGCTACGAGATTCACGGTATTATGAGACGTTCATCTTCGTTCAATACGGGACGAATTGAGCATCTCTATCTAGATGAATGGGTGCGAGATATGAAACAACAACGGTTGATTAATTTGCATTACGGTGACATGACAGATTCAAGTTCGCTGATGCGGATTATTCAGCAGGTACATCCCGATGAGATATATAATCTGGCTGCCCAAAGCCACGTAAAAGTCAGCTTTGATGTTCCGGAATATACCGCAGAAACGGATGCCGTAGGTACGTTACGGTTGCTGGAGGCGGTACGGATTTTAGGACTAGAGAAAAAGACTCGCATTTATCAGGCTTCGACGTCCGAATTGTTTGGATTAGTACAGGAAGTGCCGCAAAGAGAAACGACCCCTTTCTATCCTCGCAGTCCATACGGTGTGGCTAAACAGTACGGATTCTGGATTACTAAAAATTACCGAGAGGCTTACGATATGTTTGCCGTGAACGGCATTTTATTTAATCATGAAAGTGAGCGAAGGGGAGAAAATTTCGTTACCAGAAAAATTACTTTAGCGGTAAGCCGTATTGTCCAAGGTTTTCAGGATAAACTTTATATGGGTAATCTAGATGCTTTACGCGACTGGGGATACGCGAAGGATTATGTGGAATGTATGTGGCTTATGCTGCAACATGAGACGCCGGAGGATTTTGTCATTGCCACCGGACAAATGCACACCGTACGGGAGTTTTGCACATTGGCTTTCCGTGAAGTAGGCATTGAGTTAGCATGGCAAGGAAAGGGAATTACGGAAAAAGGTATTGACAGGAATAGCGGAAAAGTGTTGGTTGAAGTAGACGCCAAATATTTCCGTCCGACAGAAGTGGAACAATTACTGGGTGACCCTACTAAGGCTAAGACTTTGTTGGGCTGGAATCCTACCAAGACGTCTTTTGAGCAGTTGGTTAAGATTATGGTAGAGCATGACATGCGTTTCGTAAAAAAGTTGTACCACAGAAATGAATAATAAGACACCGAAGAAACGGTATTATGGAGAAAGACAGCAAAATATACGTGGCTGGACACCGGGGGTTGGTTGGGTCCGCCATCTGGAAAAATTTACAAGCAAAGGGGTATACCCATTTAATCGGAAAGAGTCATCAGGAATTGGATTTACTGGATGGTATCGCCGTCCGGAATTTTTTCGATAAGGAGCAACCTGAATATGTGTTTTTAGCCGCCGCTTTTGTCGGTGGAATTATGGCCAACAGTATTTACCGAGCAGATTTTATTTTCAATAATTTACAAATACAACAAAATATTATAGGGGAAAGTTTCCGACACCATATCAAGAAGTTATTGTTTCTCGGCAGTACTTGCATTTATCCCAGAGATGCCGAACAACCAATGAAGGAGGATGCCCTCCTTACCTCTCCTTTGGAATATACAAATGAACCTTATGCCATTGCCAAGATTGCCGGATTAAAAATGTGTGAGAGTTTTAATTTGCAATACGGTACAAATTATATTGCTGTTATGCCGACTAACCTCTATGGTCCCAATGATAATTTTGATTTGGAACGCAGCCATGTTTTACCGGCTATGCTACGTAAAATTTATATAAGCAAATGTTTGCAGGAAAAGGCATGGAATGAAGTGAGACGAGATTTGGATAAGCGGCCAGTAGAAAGTGTTGACGGCAAAGCTTCGCAAGAAAAGATTTTAGAGGTATTAGCCCAATATGGCATTACGCAGGAAGGTGTGGAGTTGTGGGGAAGTGGCAAACCATTGCGAGAATTTTTATGGAGTGAGGAAATGGCAGATGCTTGCGTATATATTATGGAGCGAATAAATTTTACAGATTTAAGAAGCAATGAGAATGAGGTCCGAAATTGTCATATCAATATCGGTACAGGCAAAGAGTTAAGTATTGCCCACTTAGCTGATTTAATAGCCAAAGAGATCGGTTATCAAGGTAATATCCGTTTTAATCCGACGAAGCCCGATGGTACGATGCGCAAATTAACAGATGTCACCAAGATACATCAATTAGGCTGGCATCACCATATTGAGATTGAAGAGGGTGTGAGAAAAATTGTTGACTGGTATAAGGCGACAAACCGCTGATTATTCTATTACCATTTTCCGAAGTTTCTCGTTGTCGAATATATCGGCAATAAAGGGCAGTGCCAATACGAGTCCGATTCCTGCAAATCCGCCTAAAAAGGTAAATAAGACAAGTATTAATCCCCTTTTCGGTTTGGAGCGTTCCCAGGGTATTGTGACCGGGTCTATGATTGTTAGTATCGGGGTGGTTTCTTTGACTTGTATTTTTGCCTGTTCCAATTGTTTTGCCAGTTCGGAATAGACGCTTAACGCCAAGTTGTAGCGTGTCTCCAGCATTTCACTTTCTGTCTGTGCCCGTGCGGATTTGATGTTTTTGTTGGCATCCAAAAAGATGGCTCTTTCCTGCTGTATTTGCTCAAAACTGCGTTTGGCTTCGTCGTAGCGTTCCTGTACAAAGTCTAAATTGGATTGGACTTTTTCTATCTTAAATTCTGTAATATAGCGCTGCAGCATGATTTGTACTTTTTCCGCCAGTTGTGCCGCAGCCAATGGTTCGGGCATATTAACGGTCAATTGCACATACCCGTCTTTTTCATTTATATTCAGATTTACATTTTTTTTCAGTGCATCCATGCACCTTTTTTCTTTTTCCGTGAGTGTCTGCAATCCCCCGGCAAGTGCATCCCCCATGACCGTATCGGGCTGTTCTCCCCGTATGGCTTTCAGGATAACTCCCGGCAATCCGATGGTGTATTTCAATATGACTCCTCCTATACTGTGTTTACGATATTTCTCATCGGTATAGTAGTCGTATAGCTGAACCGGTTGGTCGTATTCTTCAAATTTAAGTACCGTTTTCATTAATTCTTTCTGAAACGGTATGCTTTCCAATATTTTGGGATACATTTTAGGAGACATGATTTCTCCTCCTCCGAGGTCTCCCAGATTAATACCTGCCATGGCTGCCAATCCGCTCAATCCTCCACTCATTTTCTTTTCCGAGGATTGGGGTACCATAGTGCAGCCTGCCGTATATTCTTTCGCACTAAATATGGCAACTAATAGACCAAGAAATATAAATACCAATGTTACCCGCAATATAAGTTTACGGTTTTTCCATAATTTACGGATAACTTCTATCAAATCGATTTCCGTTTCCTGACTATCCTGAGGTGTATTGGTGTACTGATTTTGTTCCATACTCATTGTTCCCGGTCTTTAGCTTTATTTAGACGAATTTATTATGGAGGTTACCATTGCCGCCATTGAGGTTGTAGAGGTTGCCAAACTTAATATTTCCGCTAATCCGAAACCTCTACGCTGTTGTTTCATGGGCACGATTATTTCGCTCCCGGGTTTTACGTCCAGTTTCCCTCTCCGGGCGACAGCAACGGTGCCGTTCATATATATGATAAAGGCCCTGCTTTTTCGTGCACGTTGCGCATATCCACCTGCCTGGGAAATGTAATATGAACTTTTAACTTTAGGTTTATATACGACCGTATTCGGGTACATGACGCCACCGCTTATCCGTACTGTTCCGTTGTATTCCGGTACTATCAGACGGTCTCCCTCTTTCAGGATAATATCATAATCCGAACCGGGCTTTTTCAAGGCGTTATCCAATTCTATACCTACGGAATAGAATTCATCCAATTCCATCATCGATACGTTAATGGTATCATTTCCTGCCTGTTGCTGCGCCAGTTTTTTCAATGTCTGCTGTATCAGATTTTTTTCTTCGTCCGTCATTTTACGCATCAGGCGGGCTCCTTCGGGGTAGGCCTCCGGTGTAAGTCCTCCCGCCCTTTTTATCATATCCGACAGACGTTCCCCTTTTTTAGCCAACGCATATTCTCCGGCAAACATGATTTCCCCTTCTACAGATATATTCTGTTGTTCCTGGTAGCCCGGAGAACGCCGGATATATACTTCGTCGAATGGTTTCAAGGTAAAATCGGAGGGGCCTCCGACGATTAAACCGTCTTTTAGTGTGAAGGTATAAGTTTCCGCCCGCTGGTCTCCCATTTGCAAACTTTTCGGGTCTTTTATCCTTCGGGCGACATCCACTCTTACGGTTGAAGCTGATTCCAATAATCCCCCGCTCTGTATGACCAAATCTTCCAGAGTCATGTTGTCTACGTATTTATATACGCCGGGATATCCTACTTCCCCTTTTACCGAGATTGTATATTCTTCCTGTAATTCAAAGATGGAAGGGATATAAACAACGTCATTCTTTTTCAATTCAACATTTGTGGTTCCTGCCATAATTCCCGCCATATCTACGGGAATTACTTCCATGGAAAAGTCCGGTTTTTCCCGATAGATTACCGCTCTATTCGGGAATGCGTCGCCCCGTAAACCATCCGCTTTGTCTATCAAGTCCGCAACTGTGGAGAGTTCCTCATCCAGTGCATAAAGTCCTTCCCGGTATACAGACCCCCTCACTTCCACTTTGTTTTCAAAACGCTCCAATACAGAATCTACTGTTACCAAGTCTCCGTCGGTTAAGATAAAGGTATCGTATTTTTTTGCGTCCACATTATATACTTGTCTTTCCCGTCCGCTTTTACGAATAATCCGGATGTTTCTTTTATAAGCATCTCCGGTAAATCCTCCGGAATAATTCAATAAGTCACTTATCTTTTCGTCATCTTTCAATTCATAAATCATCGGACGTTTTACTTTCCCTTCTATTTTCACTTGGTTTTGGTAAGGTTCTACGACGATTACATCCCCATCCTGCAACATCATGTTTACCTCTGTCCGGCCTTTCAATAAGTAGCTGTATATATCTCCGTCCGCCACTTCCTGTCCATTCCGGTATATTTTCATGCTGCGGAGCGATCCTATCGGGTTTACTCCTCCTGCACTATACAAGGCATGAAATGCCGATGCCAAAGAAGGCAAGGTATAGGTTCCGGGCATTAATACCTCTCCCATGACGTTTACCTGTATGCTTCTGATATTTCCCAAGGTCAATGCTATCTCCGTGTTTCCGGAAGATATTCCGGAGTATATTTTGCTCAGTTCGTTTTTTACGCGTGCATTGGCTGCTTTAGCTGTCAATCCTGCCAGATGAAGGGGACCGTATTCCTCTATGATGATGTTTCCGTCCGGTGAAATGACCTGACGTATGTTATTTTGAGAGGCTCCCCATACATCAATGATAACTTCGTCTCCCGGTCCCAATACATAGTTGTCGGGAGTTGCAATATTCAGTTGCGGTTCAAAGGTCAATAAATTATTATTGAATACATCCCGGCCGAAGATTTGGTTTTCCCGTTGTTTCAACAGTTTCAACAAACGTTCATTTACTTCCATTTCCATGGTCAGGGAGTCCAATAAATCAACACCGGTATCTTCTTCAAAGTTGAGCATATCCATCGGATCGACTTCCGGCTGTTGTTTTAAGAAGCGTTTATCCATCAACTCTTTGGGTGTTTTTTCTTTTTCCGTATCGGATGTTTTTTTGGATGTTGCGGTGGTCTTATCTGTATTATTTTTCGTCGTCTGATTCTGTTTGGTTGTCGTTCTCAAACGGCTATCCGTAGGTTGAGATGTTGCATTCGCTCCCCCTAATTCTCCATTTTCATAAGATGCTTTTAAGCGCATAATTTGCTCTTTGGTTACGCCTTTCTGTGTCAGCATCAGTATCATCTGTTGCTGGGACATTCCCTGTTTTTGAGCATCTTTCAATAATTTGATTACTTGCTCATCCGACATTTGAGCAAGTACCCGGAGTATTCCACACAATACCAAAAATACCAATAATGCGATTCTTTTCACCCGTCGTAGAATTAAATTAATACTTATCTTTCCAATGTATATTTTACGCAAAATTACTCAAAAAAAGCCTTACAATGAAAAATTCACACCGTTTTATTCGGTTAATTTTTCGACCCAGCTTACCGGTATGGTTGTGAGGGCACAACCGAAGTATTGCAAGCGGATGGCTATTTTATATTTTCCTCTCATTTCCACCAGTTCCCCTATCAGTCCCTCCAGATTTCCCTGTTTCACTCTTACGGTGTCGCCCACATTTACCGGAGATGCTACAAATTCCACTTCGTCGAAGGCATGTTCAACCATCATTTGAAGCCGGTGCATCTGTATATCCGGTATGGAGACCGGTACTGCTTTTTCTTTCAGGAATGTAACAACTCCCGGAATGTTCAAGACTTTTAATATGTTTTCCGGTGAAATATGAACAAATATATAACCGGATATTAACGGCAGTTGAATTTTCTTTTTCCGGTCTGTCCAAATTCTGATTTCCGTACGCAAAGGCAAGTAGTTTTCAATACCCGCTTCATCCAAACGTTGCTTTATTTTCTTTTCTGCGCGAGAAGCGGTGTATACGGCATACCAAAATAGCATGTATCAATAACAGGTTTTATAATTAGCAACGCTTATTCTTTTACAGCCTTTTCCATCATCCGCTCTACTTTTACAGCTTCAAGTTGAAAATCGATTTCCTCGTAAACCGAGTTTTTCGATTTAAATTCAGGCACAATCAATTTCATTTTCCGCACAACTTCAAAAGTATCTCCCGTCTTCAATATATTATACAGGTCGTCTATCTCCTCCTTTATTTCGTCGAAGTCATATTCCCGGACTTTAGCCCGTTTGATTCGTTTGTGAGGTGTCGGCAAGGTTGTTTCCTTGACATTAAGGACTTCTTCGTATAATTTTTCTCCCGGCCGCAAGCCTGTAAATACGATATGAATATCTTTCCCTACTTCAAATCCCGACAATTTTATCATTTTACGTGCCAAATCAACGATTTTAACGCTTTCTCCCATATCAAAAACGAATATCTCACCGCCTTCTCCCAATGCTCCCGCCTGCAATACCAACTGACACGCTTCGGGGATTGTCATAAAGAACCGGGTGATATCCGGATGAGTAACCGTTACGGGACCTCCTGCTTCTATCTGTTTCGAGAATCGGGGTATCACGGAGCCGTTTGAGCCCAATACGTTTCCAAAACGGGTTGTAATAAAAGATGTTTTTGACTGGCTGTTCAATGATTGGATATAAATTTCGGCTATCCGCTTTGTGCATCCCATTACATTGGTCGGGTTTACCGCTTTATCCGTCGAAACCATTACAAATTTATCGACACCGTATTTCACAGCCAAATCCGCCATATTTTTCGTACCGAAGACGTTGGTCTTTATTCCCTCCAACGGCAAGAGTTCCACCATGGGCACATGCTTGTATGCGGCGGCATGGTAGACGACATCCGGTTTGTATTTTACAAACACACTTTCTGCCCGTGCATACTCCCTGACGTCTCCCATTTCTATGGCATAATCACTGAAACGGAATTTCTCCGACAATTCCAGTTGTATATCGTACAATGGTGATTCCGCTTCATCAAATAAAACAATTTTCGCCGGTTTAAAATGGGTTAATTGTCTGACAATTTCACTTCCGATGGAACCGGCCGCTCCCGTCACCAATATTGTTTTATTCAACAGTTGCTTACGCAATTCGTTATCTTCCAATTCTATTACGCCCCTATCCAACAAATCCTCTATCTTTATATTTTTTATATGGCGGATATTCAGCTCTCCGTTAATCCAACTCTCAAACTGAGGTACTTCCAATACATTGACGTTGTATTTCAGACATGTTTCTATCAACGCCCTTTTTTTATCCTGTGCCAACAGTTTTTTGGCAATCACGACTTTATCAACCGTATAGCGTTTCAACAAGTAAGCCAATGACTGTGATTTATATATTTTCACGCCTTCCAGGACTTTGCCTGCTTTCTTGTCGTTCATATCTACAAAAGCCAGAATGCTGTAAGAGGCATCCACCGCATTATCCAATGCATGCTTCGCCATCAGCCCGTATTCATCACTTCCACAAATAATTACATTTCTTTTTATTTTCTGTGCATCTACGTATTGGGCAAAGGTTATCTTCACGAATAGGCGGCTCACGGTCATCATACACATCAATACCATGTATTCTATCAACAAGAAGCCCAAAGGAATGAAGAAAGGCTGACCGAAAATAAAGAATCCCGCATTAAATAAGAGCAGTACCAATTCCCCCGCTGTCAGGACATAAAATATCCGCAATACATCTTCTGTCCCTGTGTAACGTATAATTCCGGAATAAGTGCGCCCGATAATAAAACTAATCACCCTCACGCCAATCACTACTGCCATAATTTTCAGCAGTGCCTGCCAACTAATCTTGTCCAATTGAAAGTTTGCCAATACCAAACAAGCGATAGCTATGGCAAACAGACTTAAACAGACATCAATAACAAATATAATCCATCGCGGGGTATAAGAGATTTTTTGCAAAACTCTCATTCTATTAATCCTATGCGATACAAAAGCTACCATATCCGTTATTTATACTAAGGCGACGCAAGATATATATTTTTATTCAAAAATATTAAAATTATACAACAAATTTCACTTGCTGTATATGCCCTATCTCACCATTAATATATTTTCAATACGCGTACTTCTTCCGAAGTTAAGAAACGCCATCTTCCCCGAGGTAGATTTTTTTTGGTTATGCCGGCAAAGTATACCCTATCCAATTTTTCAATCTGATAGCCCAAATGTTCAAATATTCTTCTGACTATCCGGTTCCGTCCTGAATGAATTTCTATCCCCACTTGGGTCTGGTCGGTTGAAACGTAACTGATTTCGTCCGCTTTTATCTCTCCGTCCTCAAGTTCTACCCCTGTGCTGATTGCTTCCATATCTTTTAGCGCCAACGGCTTGTTCAAGAATACGTGATAGATTTTCTTATGTTCATATTTCGGATGAGTCAGTTTTTTTGACAAGTCTCCGTCATTTGTAAAAAGCAATACACCTGTCGTTTGTCTGTCCAGTCTTCCCACCGGGAAAACCCGCTCTTTACAGGCATCTGCAATCAATGCCATTACGGTTTTCCGTTCCTGCGGGTCCTCTACGGTTGTCACATAATCTTTCGGTTTGTTCAAGACGATGTAGACCTTCTTTTCCGGAACCACTGTTTTGCCGTCCACCTCTACTTTATCGCTTCTTTTTACCTTTACCCCTATTGCCTGGACTATTACATTATTCACCTTCACCCTTCCTTCCGCAATCAATACGTCCGCATCCCGGCGCGAGCAAACGCCACTCATGGATATGTAACGATTCAAACGCAGTTCCGCATCCGCTTTTTCCGTTTTTTTTATCCGGTGCGCCAATTGCTTTTTCTTGCTGTAATGTCTGGCCCGCAGTTCGTCTCTTTTTTGGGTATCCCGTTGTTCTCCCTCTTCTTTTTTACGAAATTTGCTGAAAGGTACTTTACCGTTTCTCTCCCGACGTTCATTTCTTCCATATCTGCCCTTATTATCCCCTTCCTCTCTGTAGCTACGTCTTTTCTCCTGCCTATTACTAAACTTATTCATGATTTGTAATTAATATCTTATTGAACATACTTCACTCATACATTGCTATTTGGGCGCAGTCCTATATACAAAGAAAGCTATTACCGAAAATAAGATATTCGGTATCCACACCGCTAATAACGGATTCATGTTTCCATTTGTTGCAAAAACGGTGGAAAACTGCATAAATAAAATATACGAAAAACTCAATAATAGCCCCAAGCCCAGATGCAAGCCCATTCCTCCCCGAATTTTCCGGGAAGAAATACTTACTCCGATTAATGTCAGAATAAATGTGGCAAAGGTATTAGCCCACATTTTATATTTTTCTATCTGAAATTCAACTACGTTTGAGCTTCCCCTTAATTTCATCCGGTCTATATATTCTTCCAGTTCCGGCAAGGTCAATTGCTCTTTTATTTTACTCGGATCTTTTGAAAATTCCGAGGGCATAAATCCCAATAATGTATCCAATTGCTTCCCCGTGGTATAGCGTTCCTCGTCACCGTCCAATTCCCTCAATTTCCAATTTATTATAACCCATTTCTCTTTTTCTTTATCCCAAGAGATACGGGAAGAGGTCAGTTTGCTTTTCAATATGTTATCCTCAAAGTTTTCAAGAGAGAAATCGTATCCCACATTGGCGGCTACAGAGTAACTGGACATATAAATAAACACCCCGGGTGCTATCTGCCGATGAATGTTAGACTCTTTATTGGAGTATTTTTTCCCCATATACTGCTCCTGAAAGAGAATCCGTTTCTGGTTTGCGTTCGGAATAATGAATCCTCCCAGGACAAAAGAGAAGACAGCAATAATACAAGCCGAGATAAAATAAGGGTATAAGAAACGCTTAAAACTGATACCGGTACTGAGAATAGCAATAATCTCACTGTCATAAGCCATTTTGGAGGTAAAGAATATCACCGAAATAAATGTAAACAGAGAAGAGAATACATTCGCAAAATAGGGTATAAAGTTCAAATAATAATCAACAATAATGGCTTTCAGCGGTGCCTCATTCTCCAAGAACTTTTCCAGTTTCTCGGATACATCGAACACGACTACAATACAAAGAATCAAGAGCAGACAAAAAAAGAATGTGCCCAAAAATTTTCGTATGATATATAAGTCGAGCGTCTTCATGCCTGTACATTAAAAATTTAGAGACGGGTGGTTATCTTCTTTATCATGCCGGTTTTCCATTTCATAAAATCTCCCGCAGCGATATGTTGCCGGGCTTCGCGCACCAGCCACAAATAAAAGGCCAGGTTATGAATGGAACAAATCTGCAAGCCTAATATTTCGTCGGCTTTAATCAAATGCCTCAAATAAGCTTTCGTGTATTCTTTATCAACGAAACACAATCCGGCAGGGTCAAGGGCGGAAAAGTCCCGTTCCCATTTCTTATTCTTTATATTGATTACGCCCTCCGTCGTAAACAACATGCCATTACGTCCGTTGCGGGTCGGCATCACACAATCAAACATATCCACCCCCCGGGCAATCCCTTCCAATATATTTTCGGGAGTCCCCACTCCCATCAAATAACGGGGTTTGTCCTGCGGCAATATACGATTCACCACCTCTATCATCGCATACATTTCCTCCGTCGGTTCACCGACAGCCAAGCCGCCGATGGCATAGCCCGCCCTGTTCAAAGAAACGGCATGTTCCGCCGCCCGTTCCCGCAAATCTTTATACACACACCCCTGCACAATAGGAAACAAGTTCTGTTCATATCCATACAACGGTTCCGTCGCATCCAAACGGGCCACACAACGTTCCAGCCAGCGCTGGGTCAGTTCCAGTGACTTTTTGGCGTATGCATACTCACTGTTCCCCGGCGGACACTCATCAAAAGCCATTATAATATCCGCACCGATTTTGCGTTGGATGTCCATTACATTTTCAGGTGTAAAAATATGCTTTGACCCGTCGATATGCGACCGGAAAATAACCCCTTCTTCCGTTATCTTCCGGTTATCCGTCAAAGAAAAGACCTGAAATCCCCCGCTGTCCGTCAATATCGGCCGATCCCACGCATTGAATTTATGGAGCCCTCCAGCGGCCTGCAACACGTCAGTACCCGGACGCAAATAAAGATGATAGGTATTGCCTAAAATTATTTCCGCATCGATATCCTGTTTCAACTCCCTTGCATGCACAGCTTTTACCGTTCCCACCGTACCCACCGGCATAAAAATAGGCGTATGTATCTCCCCGTGTGCAGTCGATAAAACTCCGCAACGGGCCTCACTATCTTTATCCTTGGCTAATAAACTGAAATTCATGCGTTCTCCTAACTTTACTCCTAACAAAAATGCAAAGATACACTTTTTTATCGAAATTGCTTTACCCGACCACATTCCCGCATGAAACACTTTGAAAACAGATATTTTTTTCAAACCTTTGGAGCTGCTAAAAAATAAATCTAATAAAAATCATAAACTATACATTAACTTATTGATAAAATGAAAAAAGCATACATTGTTATCATTCTGTTTTTCCTCTGTGGCGCCTTTTTCACTTCCAGCGCGCAAAACCAATCAATTACATTAGAAGATATTCTTGTTAAAGACACATTCCGGGCTAAAGGCGTACACGGGCTTCGGTCCATGAACGACGGAGAACACTATACCGTATTGGAAAACAATGGTAAAAAAATCACCCGATACAGCTACAAAACGGGGAAACCGGTCTCTACCCTATTAAATCTGGATTCAATAGAATCAAAAAATATTCAACGCATCAGTAACTATCAATTCAATCACGACGAAAGCCGGATATTGATAAGCACCAATATCCGCCCCATTTACCGCCGTTCATACACAGCGGATTACTACATCTATGATTTTAAGAACAAAGAATTAAAACCGCTTTCCGAGCAAGGAGGACAGCGCTTGGCCACGTTCTCTCCCGACGGCTCCCGCATCGCCTTCATGCGCGATAACAATCTTTTCATCCACGACCTGCGGTTCGGCTCCGAACAGCAAATCACCTTCGACGGCAAATACAACCACATCATCAACGGGGCACCGGATTGGGTTTACGAAGAAGAATTTGCCTTCAACAAAGCCTTTGAATGGGCTCCTGACGGCTCCGCTATCGCTTACATCAAATTCAATGAATCCGACGTCAGGGAATACCCCATGAACATGTTTCAAGGACAGAGTCCCGAACTGAAAGACAATGAACTTTATCCCTCCGTATACAGCTATAAATACCCGAAAGCCGGAGAAACAAACTCCACGGTTTCCGTCCATGTCTACGACATACAGGATAAAACCACCCTCACCATGGACACCGGAGAAGAACAAGACATTTACATTCCGCGCATCCGCTGGACGAAAGACCCCAAACGGCTTGCCATTATCCGTTTAAACCGGTTGCAAAACAAAATGGATATATTATTGGCAAACGTACGCACAGGTCATACCACTTCCCTGTACAGAGAAGAAAACAAATACTATATCGATGAAAGCAATTTAGACAACTTCATCTTTCTGGAAGACGGCAAACAATTTGTCATCACCAGCGAGAAAAGCGGTTATATGCACCTGTATCTGCATGACATAAGCGGTCGGGAAATCAAAGCGCTCACATCCGGCGATTACGACATCTCCGATTTTTACGGTTATGACCCCGTCCGGAAGCTATTCTATTACTCCTCTTTTGAGGAATCCCCGCTCGAAAAACAGATTTATTCCGTAGATGCCAAAGGGAAGAAAACAAAGATAACAACGGTCAAAGGCTGGAATACCGTTGATTTCAGCAAAACCTACAACTATTACATCAACACCGTATCCGACATACAGACACCGCCGGTTACCCGCCTGTTCAATGCCAAAAATAAACTTATCCGAGTATTGGAAGACAACAAGCAACTGACGGAAACCATACAAGACTATGCGCTCTCACCCAAAGAATTTATCCAGATTCCGGCAGCGGACGGTGAAACACAACTCAATGCCTGGATTATGAAACCGGTAAATTTTGACCCGTCCCGGAAATATCCGGTATTGATTACTCAATATAGCGGTCCGAATTCACAGCAGGTGAAGAATGCCTGGGGAGGCGTGAACTGGTTAAACTACCTGACACAGGAAGATTACATCGTCGTTTGCATTGACCCCAGAGGTACCGCAGCCCGGGGAGAAGAATTCCGCAAATGCACTTACATGCAATTAGGAAAACTGGAAAGCGACGATATGATTGCTTCCGCCCAATGGCTGGCAAAACAACCGTATGTAGACTCGCAGAAAATAGGAATATGGGGATGGAGTTACGGAGGCTTCATGTCCTCCCTCTGCATACTCAAGGGTAATCACGTATTCAATACCGCCATTGCCGTAGCGCCTGTCACAAGTTTCAAATACTATGATTCCATTTATACCGAACGTTACATGCGCACCCCGCAGGAAAACGAAAAAGGCTATGCCGAACACGCCCCCCTGAACTGGGCGGACAAACTGAAAGGCAACCTCCTTCTCTGTCACGGAACAGCAGATGATAACGTACACGTACAAAATACGTATGAATTAGCAGAACGCCTAGTACAAGCCAACAAACAATTCGACATGGGAATCTATAACAACAGGAACCACAGCATTTACGGAGGCAATACCAGTCTGCAACTTTACTCCAAATTCGTAAAATACTTAAATGAACATCTGAAATAAAATATAAAACTATGGCAACATTACAAGATTTACAACCTACAGCCATCTGGCAAAATTTCTACAAGCTGACACAAGTTCCCAGACCTTCCAACCACGAAGAAAAAGCAAGGGAATTTATGCTCAACTGGGCAAAAGAAAACCACATTGACGCCCGCATCGACAACGCAGGAAACATCATCATGACCAAACCTGCCACGCCGGGCATGGAAAACCGGAAAGGCGTCATCTTACAGGGCCATTTGGACATGGTACCCCAAAAAAATGAAGATACCGTCCATGACTTCACCAAAGACCCTATCAACGCCTACGTTGATGGAGAATGGGTACGCGCCAAAGGCACCACATTAGGAGCAGACAACGGTATGGGAGTAGCCGCTGCTATGTCTGTTCTCACGGCTACGGACATCCCGCACGGCCCTATCGAAGTACTCATTACCGCCACCGAAGAAACCGGCATGGACGGAGCTATCGGCTTAAAAGCCGGAGAACTAAAAGGCGAAATCCTGCTTAACATGGACTCCGAAACCGAAGGGGAACTATACGTCGGATGTGCCGGAGGACTGGATTCTACCTTTGAATTCAACTACCTGGAAGAAAAAACACCGGCCGGAAGCAAAGCCTACAAACTCTCACTGAAAGGATTAAAAGGCGGGCACTCCGGCATGGATATCAACTTGGGAAGAGGCAATTCCAACATCCTGTTATTCCGTTTTCTGAAAGCCTGCGCCCAAGAACTCGGCCTGGCACTCTCTTCCATTAACGGAGGCTCATTAAGAAACGCCATTCCCCGGGAAAGTTTCGCAGTAATAACCATACCGCAGGAGAAAGAAAACTTGTTAAAACAAAGAATCAGCGAATACGCTGCCATTTACAAAGCAGAACTTCAACTCACGGAACCGGACTTGCAATTCTTCATGGAAGAAGTCGCCCTTCCGGCACAAATCATGACCAAAGATTTGCAGACACGGCTAATCAACGCTATCGTAGCCTGTCCGAACGGAGTTATCCGCATGTCCGATGCCATGCCCGGAACCGTAGAAACGTCCAACAACCTAGCCCTCATACAATCCGGCAACGGCAAAATCGTTATTAACACACTTATGCGCTCTTTCGTTGAAACGGCAAAAAGCGCCCTGGCCGAATCGCTGGACGCTGTATTCCAATTAGCCAAAGCCGATAAAATACTCTTCGACGGGGCTTACCCCGGTTGGAAACCCAATCCGGATTCCGCCATATTAAAACTAATGCAAGAGACCTATCGGAAAATGTACGGTAAAGAACCACAGGTGATGGCTATCCACGCCGGCCTAGAGTGCGGTATCCTCGGGTCAAAATATTCAAACTGGGACATGATATCTTTCGGACCGACCATCTGTCATCCCCATTCCCCCGATGAGAAAGTAAACATTGCATCCGTTGGGAAATTCTGGGACTACCTGAAAGAAATCCTGAAAAACATCCCCGCAAAATAAAAACAACACGGCACCCCGGAACACAAAAAATTCCGGGGTGTATTTATTTAACGCAAAAATCAAGCAGACATCTGTCCTCCAGCCACATTTGCAGACGGTCTCCAATCTTCAATCCCCGATAACGAAACGGACTCCCGCAATAAAAAAAATCCCCGATTTTAATCATATAATAAGCGCCTGCCATCGCCACAAACCGGTTCATACTTTCAGGCAAATCATCGGAAGCCTCCTCCCAAACAACTGTACCATTCACCGCCATCCGGTACGTTACACGCCGCCCGTCATACTCCGCCATCTCACTCTGCGCCGCCGATTCATCAAAAGAAGAAGCCAACCCGAAAGGCAAACCCCGCTCCTTCAAACGCCGCTCTAGCGTATCCGCATAAAAGCGAATCCCCACCCCAATCTCATTATAATAACGGGAAGCAAAACGCTCCGAAAACCCTTTCCCCAGTTTACAGGCGCGCAACACCAACTGGGGCACACAACTCACTTCCTCTGTAAAAGCAGGAAAATAAAAATCATTGTTATTCCTCAACAATGCGTTGTCTCCCACCACGCTCAACGTTATCTCTCCTTCCGGAGCATACTCGGCACACAGCAATTTCATAACTCCTCCCTTCTTACCCAAAGTTCCTCCGCCTTCCGTTTCGGCACATGGTGAACCTGCTCCGCATCCCGCCAATACTTAAACCCATTATCCCGCATATCCTCTATAACCACCTTCTCACAAGGTTTACCCAAAGCTATCACATAATTGATTTTCAAAAAGTCAGGTAATCCCAATACTGCCCGCAACTTTTCATTCTTAAACGACTTAATCACACACCCGCCGTACCCCTTTTCCACAGCAGCCAATAAAATCGTCTGAATCTGAATACCGTCATCGCACAGGCAATTCTCCGAAATCCGCGTATCCAGCACCTGTACCAAATAAGCCGACGGCCGTTCTCCTTTCTCCGGTCCGTCCCAGTCTGTCAGATAGCCCGCCCACGCCAACGTTTCAAACACAACCTCACACTCTCCGGCATCCCACACCGCCACATATTTCAACGGCTGCGCATTACGCGCCGAAGCACAAAAACGGGTCAGCCCGACCCACTCCCGCAACTGTTCCTCCGAAATCCTTACCTCCTCGTCAAAGCGCCGGTAACTCCGATTCTTCTGTAACAAATCCCTAAACATAATCCCTCTGGTTAAATCCGATTTTACATTTATCCTCCCAAAAATCCCGACTATTTATTGTAAATTTGTCTCTTCAAAAATAATAACAAAAATCCAAAAGTTAAAACCCACACCCTTACTTTAAAATCCCTATGTCCTCATTCTTACACCTGCTTGCCGCCGATTTGATAAAAAAATACCCGAACTTTGAAGATACCACCGTCATCTTCCCCAACAAAAGAGCCGGACTATTCTTAGCCGATGAAATCTCAAACCTCATCAACCATCCCGTCTGGATGCCCAAAATCATCACACTTCCCGACTTCATCCGCGAACAGACAGGACTGAGGAAAGCCGATGATTTAGTGCTGACAATCAAACTGTACAAAGCCTACAGGGAAATAAACGGAAACCAGGAAACATTTGAAGACTTTTACTTCTGGGGAAACATGCTCCTTGGCGACTTCGACGACATCGACAAATACCTCGTCGACGCCAAAGCACTTTTCTCCAACCTCACGGCACTGAAAAACATAGAATACAACATTCCCTACCTCACGCCCGAACAAATCGAAGCGATAAAAAAATTCTGGTCTACATTCAACCCTCAAAAATACAGCAAAGAACAACAGGAATTCCTGAAAATCTGGGACCAGCTCTACACACTCTACACCTCCTTCAAAAACTCCTTGATACAGGAAAAAATAGCCTACGAAGGCATGTCACTCCGCCACTATCTGGAAAACATACAATCCTCCACCCATACCGGCACCATCATATTCGCCGGATTCAACGCCCTAAACCTGTGTGAAAAGCAGATATTTTCCCACTTCCAAAACACAGGGCAAGCCCTCTTTTACTGGGACTACGACCTGTACTACACCGCCAATGAATACCACGAAGCGGGAAAATACATACGGGAAAACCTGAAACTCTTCCCCAATGAACTGGGAAAAGAACACTTTAACAACTTCAAACACAACCGGAAAAACATCGAATTCATATCCGTACCCTCCACCATCGGACAAGCCAAACTCATTCCCGAACTGATAAAAGACGTCACCCCGCGGGACTACATCCAGACCGCCGTCGTACTATGCGACGAACGCATGTTATTACCCGTCATGCACTCCATACCCGACGACATCCGGAAAATCAACATAACCATGGGGTACCCCGCCCACAACACCTCGGTAGCCTCCTTGATTTTCCTGTTGGGAGAACTTCAGAAATACATGAAAAACGGAAGCTACTACTACAAACCGGTCATCGCCATACTAAACCACAAACTGGTCAAAGAATCCGCTCCCGAAGAAGTTGATAAAATAACAGACGACATCAACCGAAAAAACATCGTATACATTTCCGGAAAACAACTCCATTTCAATGAAATCACCCAAGAAATATTTTCCCGGGAAAAACAGAAACCCATCGACTACATACTCCGCATCCTGCAACTCATTTTCCGCCTTTCCGATGAAAAAGGCACCCAGTTGCACTCCGTCGAAAAGGAATTTATTTTCAATCTCATCACACAACTGCAAAGCCTCCAAAACACATTCTCCGAAGAAGGCATAGAACCGGAAGACAAACTTTACCTGCAAATCATCAACAAAGTCATACATGCCATCACCATCCCCTTCTCCGGAGAACCGCTGGAAGGCCTGCAACTCATGGGACTCATGGAAACCCGCATGCTCGACTTCAAAAAACTGATTATACTATCGGCAAACGAAGGCATCATCCCCAAGACCTCCACCGTCCCCTCCTTCATCCCCTACAACCTGCGCGTCGGATTCAGGCTGCCCACCCCGGAACACCAGGACATACTCTTCGCCTACTACTTCTACCGGCTACTCCAGCGGGCGGAGAACATACATATACTGTACACCACAGCAAGCAAAAACATCAACAGCGGCGAAATGAGCCGGTATATGTACCAGATTAAATATGAATCGGGACTACCCGTCAAAGAAATCAATTTCCAGAACCACATATCCGTTTCCAACACCCCGGCTATCACCGTCGAAAAAAACACCCGAATCAACGCATGGCTGGAAACAGTCGGCGACACCGACACCCATCCCCTCTCCCCGTCTGCATTGAACACATACATCGACTGTCCGCTGAAATTCTATTTCAAATACACCGCCGGCATCAAAGAACAGGAAGAAATAGCAGAAGAACTCGACCACCGGTTACTGGGCAACATCTTCCATGAATGCGCCGAATCCCTCTACGCCACCGTCGCACAGGAAACAATCACACCGGAAATCATCGACCGCTTTTTAAACAGCCAGTCCCTCATCGACGAACACATCCAGCGCTCCTACCTGAACTTCTACGACCGCGAGGTATCCCAACTCCTCGACAGCGGAAGCAACGAACTCATTCTGCCCATCATCCGCAAATACCTGCTTCAGATGTTCCGGTACGACCGAAAAATCTGTCCCTTCCGGATTATCTCCATGGAAAAAAAATACGTCTTCCCCCTTCAAATCGACCTAAACGGCATCACCCGGACCATCCACATCGGAGGAATCATCGACCGCATCGACGAAACCAAAAACGCCATCCGCATCATCGATTACAAAACAGGCTCGGACACCACCACATTCAAGAACATCGAATCCCTCTTTGACGGCGGCAACACCACCCGTAACAAAGCAGCCTTTCAAACCCTGCTCTACTGCCTCATGTTCGGCCACACCGACAACCGGAGCAAACCTCTGCAACCCGGCATTTACAGCACAAAACTGCTCTTCGCCCCCGATTACAACCACCTGTTGAAACACGACCAGGAATTCATAATCAACTTCGACAGATACAAAGACGAATTTGCCCCCCTTTTAAAACAACTGCTTGAAAAACTCTACTCTCCCGACGTCCCCTTCACACAGGCTCTCGACGAAAAGAAATGCCGCACCTGCCCCTATGCGGCCATTTGCGGAAAATAACCGGACTATAATAAAAAAGACCGCCTTCAGGGCGGTCTTCTATTCCTTAAATCCTATTTTAGTATTCGTCTTCGTTGAAGAAAAATTCCAATTAAAATAGATTAATGATTATCAACGATTCTATGAGTGCAATTTTAATGAGGGATTGTTTGTGGATAACACAAAATAGTTCATGTGTAGTAATTAGATTTGTTGGTAATAATAGTGCTACCCAACATCATTATTTCAAATAGATACAAACGAAGGCACTAATTGTATACCTAAAACGGCTGCAATCCTAAAGAAACTGGATAATTGAAGGTCTACTTTCCCCTTTTCAACACGTGCTATATACGTTTGTTCTCTTCCGACTTTTTCTGCTACTTCACGTTGGGTGAGTTTTAATTCACGACGTCTTTCCTTTAAGAGAGTACCATAATACCACGCAAGAGCTTTGGCATCAAATTTTGCTCGGAATTCAGTACCCTCTATCCCATACTTTTCATCCAACATCTGGTTTGTTGTGGAAAGTTTAGCTAACTTCTTTTCGTCTAACTGCATCATGATTTTAATTTCTCCAATATTTTATGTGCGACTTCTATTTGCTTTTTATAATCTTTAGAAGATTTCTTAAGAAATCCATTCAAAAGGATAATCCTTTTTGCCTCAATTACATTTGTATGGTCTATGGCCAAAAGAACACTTCTATACTCATTGGTTCCGACAGAAACCCTCATTTCATATAACTCGGTATTATCCAAGTGTTTTATAAATTTTGTGGAAATATTATAAACTCTCTGTACCACAAGAAACACATATTCAAACTTATCCCTCACTTTTTGAGGTAAAGACTCAAAGAATTCGTTGAATTCTTCTGATCGAAATATTATCCTTATGTTTTCCTGTTCCATGATACAAAAATAACGAATTAGTTCTAAATATACAAATCTCTTTTTCTGGAATAGAGATGTTGTCTTGAATTACGATTCAGAAAAGAGCTACAGAACTCAAACTTGCCCCTCCCATCTCCTTCAAGAAGAATTTTGGGAGAGCTGGAGGTCGTAAAGGGATAGCACATATTGTAAAATATGTGATTATTTTGACACTTCTGAGGTCATAAAACACGAAAAATCCACCTCATTTCTGAAGTGGATTTTGTCATACAGCGCTAACTATTAAATAGTTAATTATAGATACTATTTTAGTATTCGTCTTCGTTGAAGAAAAAATCATCCTTACTCGGATAATCCGGCCATATATCCTCTATACTTTCAAAAATTTCCTCATCATCCTCAATATCCTGAAGATTTTCGATTACTTCCAACGGAGCACCCGAACGGATAGCATAATCTATCAGTTCATCCTTTGATGCCGGCCACGGCGCATCTTCCAATTTAGATGCAAGTTCAAGAGTCCAATACATAATTTCTTCACTTTAAAACGTTGCCATTCATTGTTTGCCGCAAAAATATGTTTTTTATAAGAATAAACAATACCTATCCCCATAAAAAATACACATAAAAAAAATTAACCCCCTACTCATCGGAAAAATGCTGCAACACCCGCCGGTACGTATTAAATATCTTCGCCTTGGAAACAAACCCCACATACTTCCCTTCCCCGATAACCGGCAGATTCCACGCCCCCGTATCCTCAAACTTCCGCATAACGCCATCCATCGGGTCCTCCATATTCACCACCGTCGGAGGCGTCGTCATATAATCCCGCACATACGTAGTCTCATACAAATCCTGATTAAACATGATTTTGCGTATATCATCCAACAGCACAATCCCCAGCAACTCCTCATTCTCATCCACCACCGGGAAAATATTACGGCACGAACGGGAAACAATCTTCACCAAATCACCCAGCGAAGCATCTGCCGACACAGTCTTCAAATCCGTCTCAATCACCTTGTCCAGCTTCATCAACGTCAAAACCGCTTTATCCTTATTGTGCGTAATCAAATCCCCCTTCATCGCCAGACGGCGCGCATAAATAGAATGCGACTCCATACCGCGTCCTGTCAAGTGAGCCATCACCGAAGTAATCATCAAAGGCACCAGCAAAGTATAACCGCCCGTAATCTCCGCAATCAGGAACATCGCCGTCAAAGGCGAATTCATCACCCCGGACATCACCCCCGCCATGCCCGCCAGCACAAAATAATTCACAGGCACCGTAGCCACCCCCGAAAGATTAAGCAACGTAGCCACCAGATAACCGCCCACGCCCCCCGTAAACAAACTCGGAGCGAAAACTCCGCCCACGCCCCCGCTTCCGTTCGTCAAAGCCGTCGCAATCACCTTCACAAACACCAACCCCACCACATACAAAAGAATCATAAACGTACTGCTCTTCCAGTCAAAAAAGTACGTATTTTTCAAAATATTATCCGCATTATCCGTCAGCAAATCCTGCAAAGCCGAATATCCCTCCCCGTAAAGCGGAGGAAACACATAAATCAGCAGCCCCAGCAAAGCGCCGCCCGTCAAAACCTTCTTAAACGGATTCTTTATCTTCGCCACAAACTGCTCCACCCGGATATTCATCCGGATAAAATAAACCGACAGAAAACCGCAGCAAATACCAAGAATAATATAATAGGGCACATTCGCCAAAGCAAACCGGTCATGCACTGCAAAATCCAGCACAATACCGTCCCCCATCATAAAATAAACAATCACATAAGACGAAATCGCCGAAATCATCAACGGAATCAAAGACGCCATCGTCAAATCCAGCATCAACACCTCCAGCGTAAAAACAATCCCCGCAATCGGCGCCTTAAAAATACCGGCAATCGCCGCCGCTGCCCCGCAACCGATCATCAACGTCATCACCTTGTAATTCATCCGGAAAAAGCGTGCCAGGTTCGACCCGATAGACGCCCCCGTCAGAACAATCGTAGCCTCCGTACCCACTGAACCGCCGAAACCGATAGTTATCGTACTCGCCACCAGCGAAGAATAACTGTTATGAGGCTTAATCATACTATTGCGCCGCGAAATCGCATACAACACCTTCGTCACCCCGTGGCTGATATCCTCCCGCACAAAATAACGGACAAACAAAGAAGTCAGGCATATCCCGATAAAAGGATAAACAAAGAAAAGCAAACTACCGCTATCAACCTGAAGGCGTTCGGTAAAAAACACATGCGTGCTGTGCACCATATTTTTCAACAGGATAGCCGCCAATCCCGACACAATTCCCACCAACAAACTCAACACGAGAATAAAATTACTCTCCTTCACATACTTCACCCGCCAAATCAGAAAACGTCCGAACCAACTGCTTTCACTGCCTTCCGCCATAACTCGAAACCATTAAATAAAACGGGACACTCAACGTACCCCCCTGCCGATACTCTTGATAGAACCGTATTCCGGATAAAACTCCAACTGCAACCCCTCCACCGCAATCACCTCCGTCGGAAACTTTCTTATCACCCCCAACTGCGGTATCACACTTCTAAACTGCTGCAACTCCTCGCCCATCCGTATCAACTTCACATTCGCCACCGCAGGCACCCGGTAATAGATAACCGACTGGGCACCTTCCACCGGAACCGCCTTCTTGTCCGGAGGCACCACGACCTGTTCCGCTACCAGCACATAAGACGATACCGATACGTCTTTTTTGTCAACAAAGCCCTCCGACTCACTGAAACGGAAAGCCACCACCTGTTCATTCGGTTTATCCAACGTACAGGTAAAAACCCGTTCCACACTCCGCTTCACCTCAGTACCCATAAAAAGACTCAAATAATCCTTCTCCATCCTGTCAAACTCCTTCAAAATCACCTCCAGCGACTTCCCGTCCGCCACTTCATTGTCCGCCGACAACAACTTCACCCGTTCCGAACGAATCCGGAAAATCTCCTTCACCGCCTCCTCCATCAAATCCTTCTTCGTCTTCGTCTCATACCGCACAATCGGGTCCCATATCCGCTTCATCACGCCGTCAATCTCCTGCTCCGTATAATTCGTATCCAACACCTCTTTCAACGGATTGTAAGTGCGTAATTTCGTCATATCAATCATCCGCCGGGAATCCGTAGCCGGAAAACGGCGCTCCATTCTTTCACCGGCGACATCCGTATTCGGCATCCCGGCCGCCACGCCCGCCAGAAATCCCTCCGGGCTCAAATTCAGCATCACGGCACTATACTCTCCGCTTGCCGTCATCATGTATACAGCACTCTCATCCGGCACATAAAAAGGCTCCACCTCTACCGACGCCACCCGCCACCGTTCTTTCAGCGACAAAGATTCCGGCTTCATCCCCAGCTCCTTCGCGGCATGCTCCGCATAAGGCCCCGGAATATAGCGAACAACCTCCGCCTTCACCTTCACCTGATACATCACCTTAGGCAAACAATAGCTCACGCTCACCGGTACTGTAATCTCCTTTTTCTTTTGAGCCACCCCGGCCGAAACAGCCAGAACCATCCCCAAACATATAAAAACAAATTTCTTCATAAATACTTCTACATTTTCCCCGCAAAATTGCTTAAATTATTTCATCTCCCAAAAAATTCTTCCAAAAATAAATAACTGACACAGCGGCTTTCAAAACGGAAAATGCGGAAAAATTCTTACATTTGTTCCCAACATAAAATGAATATTAACTTTAAATAATTAAATTCATGTTTCAAAATCAACCCAAAGGCTTATATGCCTTAGCACTCGCTAACACCGGAGAACGCTTCGGCTACTACACGATGCTTGCCATCTTCACCTTATTCCTGCAAGCGAAATTCGGATTCAGTTCGGTAGCAACCTCCAACATCTTCGCCGGCTTCCTGGCGTTCGTTTACTTCTTGCCCGTATTGGGAGGTATCCTCGCCGACAAATTCGGCTACGGCAAAATGGTAACATCGGGTATCATCGTCATGTTCATCGGTTACACCTGCCTGGCCGTTCCCACCGGCAATGACGCCATCGGCGTGGCTGCCATGTTCGGCGCACTCTTCCTCATCGCATTGGGGACGGGACTATTCAAAGGCAACCTACAGGTAATGGTCGGCAACCTCTATGACGACCCCAAATATTCCGACAAACGGGATACCGCCTTCAGCCTTTTTTACATGGCCATCAATGTCGGCGCACTCTTTGCCCCAACGGCAGCATCCAGAATTACCGAACATTTCATGAGCAAAGCCGGTCTCAAATACCAGGGTGACATCCCCGCCCTTTGCCACGAATACCTCGAAAAAGGCGGACAAATGGCAAGCGATGCCCTCGCATCCCTCACCCAGTTCGCACAGTCGCAAACCGCAGCTTTCGACGGCAATCTGAACGCATTTGCCCACAACTATATCGACGAACTGTCACTCTCTTACCACTACGGATTTGCCGTAGCCTGCGCATCCCTTATCCTCTCCATGCTGATTTACCAGGTATTCAAGAAAACCTTCAAGCATGCGGATGTAAACACCAAACAAGCGGCTGCCAGCGGCAAACAGGACAATGTCGTGGAACTGACGCCGGAACAGACCAAATCACGTATTACCGCCCTCGTTCTGGTTTTCGCTGTCGTTATCTTCTTCTGGATGGCCTTCCACCAAAACGGGCTAACCCTTACCTTCTTCGCCCGCGACTACACCGCGCGAGTTGCCGACGGTGCTTTGGGAATGAGTTTCAACGTATTCAATTTGGTATTTGTCATTACATTGGTATACAGTCTGTTCTCTTTATTCCAATCCAAAGTACTTAAATCCAAATTAATATCGGGAGCCGTAGCCCTTTTGTCCGCCGGCGTTCTGATTTACAAATACATCTCCCTGGAGGCCGGTTCATTCATCGAAGTACTGCCCCAGATGTTCCAGCAATTCAACCCATTCTTCGTGGTAGCCCTTACCCCTGTATCGCTGGCGGTATTCGGTGCTTTGGCAAAACGAGGAAAAGAGCCTTCCGCACCCCGTAAAATCGGTATCGGTATGCTTATCGCCGCCTTAGGATTTGCCGTAATGGCTTTCTGTTCCCTGGGACTTCCCACGCCGAATCCTACCGGTGCAACCGTTGTGGCAGACAACCTGCTGGTATCTCCGTCTGTCCTCATTAACACCTATCTTGTGCTGACCTTTGCGGAACTGTTCCTGTCCCCGATGGGAATCTCTTTCGTATCCAAAGTCGCACCTCCCAAATACAAGGGACTGATGATGGGTTTATGGTTCGGTGCCACAGCTGTAGGTAACTACCTCGTGTCTATCATCGGTATGCTTTGGGGACACATGGAACTGTGGGCTTTGTGGTCAATCTTAATCGTTCTGTGCCTGATTTCCGCCCTCTTCATCTTTATGATGATGAAACGGTTGGAAAACGCGACAAAATAACAGAAGAAAAAAATATTTTTATTTTTTGTAAAAATAAAAATATATAGTATTTTTGTAGTGCAAATATAAGGATTGTTCAATGGTGTAATGGCAGCACAACAGATTCTGGTCCTGTTAGTCAAGGTTCGAATCCTTGTTGAACAACTTATTTTGACTGACGCATGTATGAGAAGTCCCGCTTTAGGCGGGACTTCTTTTTACATGACTTTTCATCTATGAGGCTTCATCAGCGAAAACGGAGCGGAAAAGTCATTTCATCAGACACTCAGATAAACAGACGGCGAAGACAATCGCTTCTTTTCGTTCACAGCAAAAGCATAGATTTCCAAATCATCCATATCGCACTGCTCCGAAAGTTTCACCTCTTTCTCCCCCGTCTCCACACGTTTACCTAAAAGCGGCATCCGGCAAAGCTCTCGCTTTTTCTCATAGATGACCGCATAGACTACATCATCCGGCAGCACACGTCCGCCTTCTTCGGCGGCAGCCAGGGTAAATACCACCTTTCTGCCTTCCTTGTCAACAACTGCCGTCAGCGCCGGCGGGAAGAGATCCCCGTCCGCCAGTTTCAACCGGGCAAAATCTACCGAAACAAGAAATTCTCCCGTTTCCTCATCCTTGGTCGCCGTGGCTACCGAGCGGTTTGCCTTTACAAAAAGATTCGCCGGCGAACAATACTTCTCCCGAATAGTGTACCCTATCCGGATTGCCTCAATCAAACGGCGGCACAGATGCCCCACCACGCCTTGAATGCTGCGGTTTTTCACTTGCAGGTCGGTGCGGCTCGGATTGCTCATCACCTTCACCCTGCTAATGGTCAAGCCTTTCCACGTATAATATGTCAGGCTTCCCACCGATTTTTGCAGACCTATTGTCTGACTTCCACTGTTAATTCCCATTAGTGTAAAAATTTAATGTTTCACATTTACTTTTTCACCTCACAGATTTTGCTCGTTTTCACGCTGCTAATATAAAACATATTTTTCATATTCCAACAATTTTTCCAAAATATTTTACAAATATTTTTACATTATGTAATCATATTTATGCAAACACATATATAATTCACTGTATAACAGTATTGAAAGATTATAAAATGAATAACCCGCCTTATACATTCCGTATATTAAACCCTAACCAAATCCTAAGCACCTCCTAAGCATTTCCTACGGAGCTACCTGTTTTTTATAAAAAAAGTAATAAATAATTTTGAAATATCACAAATTATGTATATCTTGTATACGAATATTTAAATATTGTGTTTTATGGCCAGATATGACCCAGACAAGATGGAGATTGTCGGACGCATCGGAAAGCTCATTTACTATTCGTACAATGGTGTGACGTATGTTCGCAGTTATCCCCGAGAGTATCATTTCAAGACTCCGCCGGAAGAGCGTCCGGCAGTAAATATGTTTTCGCAGGCATCACTGTATTTCAAGTTTCTTCCCGAACCTCTTGTCCAGGTATGGCGTGCAGCGGCAAGCAAAGAGAGATATAATTGCCGCAATCTGTTTATCAAGGTTAATTTCAACGCTTTTTCCGCCGACAGTTCCGTACCTTATTACGAGGCAATGTCGTTCAGCCACGGTAATCTCGCCCTGCCTCTGAATATGAAGCTTTCCAGCGGCACTGACGAGGAGAGCCTGTTGCTGACGTGGGATTTTGTTGCGGAACGTCCCTATGTTTCTCCCGATGACCGTTTGTGGATTGTGGAGATTCACACGTCTACCCCTTTTCAGGTGAATATTGTCAAGGATGTTACTGCCAAGCGTTCCGACGGACGTTGCGAGTTCCGCCTGCGCCGGCATCTGGGAGAGGAAGCGCATCTTTATTGTTTTTTCGGTAATCCGGACGAAACGCAGTTTTCCACTACCCACTATTTCCGCACTCCGGCGGAGTGATTGTTTGTTACTCCACTATCCAACGGTCGATGTTGCGGGTATCGGAGGAGAAGTTGATGCCGATTTTAAATACTTCGCGGGGGTCCGTTTCAAAGGGACGGGCATAGTGTTTGTCGCGTATCTGCTGTAAGGCTTCTTCCGCCGTGCCGTCCAATTTGAATTCCATGACGTAGACGTATTTGTCCGTCTGCAAGACTAAATCGATACGGCCGTTGCTCGTGTGGTATTCAGCCTTGACGTAAAAACCCATTAGTTTGGTGACGATAAATATTACGTTTTGATAGTGTACTTCCTGGTCTCGCTTTATCTGTTCGTAAGAAGTATCCGCCAAAAGGCTTTGCAGGCGAGACAAGAAACCATCAACATTGCCTGCCTCTACGTCTCGGACAAATTTCTGGATTGCAAAACCCGTCTCCGGCGCCGTGAGGTTTGTATAGAAGGGCAAAAGGAAGTTTACAAACCCCTCCTCTACTTCCCGGTTCGGGAATCCAAGCGTATATATGCCAAAGCGTTCGTCATATTCTTTTATGGTGAGGTAACCGCTCTGGTAGATTACCGGTACAGGATTGGTGGAGGTTGAGTCTATGCTGTTCAGTATATCAGCGGTGGTCTGTTCCTGTGACAAACGGTCCAAATTGTAATGGTGCTGTTTCAACAACTCCACCAGATACGTCGGTGTGCCCGTCTCAAACCAATAGCTGCGGAACGCTTTCGCATCAAATGTATTAAGCAGACTAAACGGATTATATACCCCGATGCTGTCCTCACAAAAATGATACCCGTTGTAATTCTCACGCAATTTAGCCAGGGTATTATCATAAGACATTTTATTGGCTTCCGCCAATTCCTGTATGCTATCACCAAAATACCCCAACAACTCTTCCTCACTTACTCCGCAAATACCTGCGTAATCATTACGCATAGAAATATCTTTCAGATTGTTGAGGTCACTGAATACACTTACTTTGCCGAATTTTGTTACACCGGTCAGCATGGCAAATTTGATGTAACCGTCCCGGGATTTCAAGGCGCCGTAAAAGGCTTTTAACGTGTTGCGGTACGCTTCCTGTAAGTCGGGACGGCCAATGGCCTGTAGCATCGGTTTGTCGTATTCGTCTACCAATATGACTACCCGCTCCCCTGTCTGCTCGCAAGCGCGCTGGATGATGCCCTGAAAGCGCAATGCCAAGGAACGTTCCGATTCCCGACTACCGTAGAGGCTTTCCCATTCACACAGAGCGGCGTTCAAGACGCCCTCCAATGCCTCCGGCGTGTCGTATTTCTCGGTGTTCAAATCCAGATGCAGTATCGGGTGTTTTGTCCATTTCGTCTCCAATTTCTCGATGGCCAACCCCTCGAACAGTTCCCGCTTCCCCTGCAAATAGGCTTCTAATGTCGAGATTAACAAACTTTTCCCGAAACGACGCGGGCGGCTCAAGAAGTAATAACTTCCGGTATTCACCAGTTTGTATATCCATGCCGTCTTATCCACATATACATACCCGCCCGTGCGGATTTTTTCAAAGTTCTGGATGCCGATGGGGTATTTTTTCTCGCTCATGATTCAGGAGGTTTGTTTTATTTCACAAATATATGATTTTTATGTGATTTACCATTATTTACCGGAGAAGTTATCCTATAAAAAATATATATCTTTGCCGGATAATATTATATTCATGAAATTTTACGTTTTTATATGTTTGTTGTGTTGTTGTGCCTGTCGTCTGAATGTGGATGTGCCGGAGGCGAGGAATAAGGTGGATTATGAGCATTTGCCTTTGTTTTCTTCCCCAAAGGCAGAAGGGAAAGGGTTTGTGCTGGATTCTATTGTGATTTCTCTGCCCGGTGAGGATATTCTTTCTTCCCAGACGGGTACGTTTTTTTGTAACCGGGATACGATTTATTTTGCCGATAGGCAATTGGCTTCCCTGTTGCTGTTTTCTCCTGAAGGGAGGTTTATAGGCTATCGTTTACAGCGAGGCAACGGCCCCCATGAGTTGAACGGATTGTTTGCGATTGCCCCTGCGGGTGATGACGGATATGTTACTCTGGATGAAAACGGCTATGTCTGTGTGTTTAACAATCATTGGAAGAAGATTCGGCAGTTCCATATCGACTGGCAGGCTGGCCGCAGTTATGAGGAGTTGTACAATGCGCCCGACCCGAATTGTTATGATATTTATGAGATTCAGTATTCAGTCAATTGTATCCGTCCGGTTTCGGGGAGTTGTGTTGTTGTCCCGATTGTTACGGAGCATGTGAAATATAATGCTTATGAGGAGGCTTCCCATTTTTACGATAATGCCTATACGCTGGGTGTGCTTGACCTTTCTTCCGGTAAGATAAGCCGTATGATGTGCCAACATTCGCCTGTTTACCGGCGCTATAAGTATATTCCTAACTTTCAACATGTATTGTTTGACATTTACCAAGATACGCTGCTATTTTCGTTTGAAGCCGACCCGCTTATTTATAAAATGAGTCTTCAAGATAACAATGCTTTTTCTTTCGGTATACCCGGCAAGGATATGAAAACCGATTATCGGGAAACGGGCCGTTTTGAGGAGGCGGATAAGAGTTACCAGCGGGACAGAAGGAGGTACGGTTTTTATCAGTCGCTGAAGTATATTCCCCAAACGGGGTTGTTGTTCCGAAGTTATTCCAAGGGCGGTGATTCGGGAGAATATTGCCTACAGGTGTATCGGGGCCATACGCTTGTCGGGGATTACGGGGAGTTGCCCGCCAAGTTCCAGGTTTACGGCTATATTGCTCCGTGGTATTATGCGTGTGCCGCCCCCGATTTTGAGAAGGAGAATTTGATTATTTACAAGTTTAAATTTGAGTAGGTATGTTGTTCCGAATGGTGTTGTCGCTTTGTTTTGTTTTTTGCTGTTTTCCGCTTTTCTCCCAAGAAGTGCCGCATGAGCTGGAGGAGGTTGTGGTTTCCGACCGCTCTTTGTCCCAGATTATTAAAAAGGTTTCTTCCCGGCTGACCCGGAAACTGAAGACGCAATCGTTCCCCTATCCTAATTTTTACGGGAATGCCCGCTATGAAAAGATTGTGGAGAGCAAGGGACGAGCGATACAATTTGACCGGGATTACGGGCTTTATCTGACTACCGGCAATTATAAACATTCGTCGTGGGATTTTAAGTACGGTTTTCGGTTTCTCCCTGTTTATTCCGCTTACAGTTTCCGTCTGACGAGTAACGGGAAGGATACGCTGCGGTTCCATTATTTTGTCGGCGGTCCCAATTATAATAAGAATTTCGACAGCAATTCTTCCAAGATATTCCCGGCCATGAGGGCTTTAACTCTTTACGGACCTCTTTTCAGTTCCCCGGATTATTACAGCTATCGGCTCATGGATAACAGTAATAATACTTATACTATTGCCTTTTCTCCTAAAATGAAGTATTATCTGAAAAAAATCCGGGCTTTGTGTTCCGGAACGATGCAAATAGATAAGTCCACGCTTCATTTGAAGAGTATGCAATTGGATGATTTTGTTTATCATCATTACCAGCTTGCCCGTAAATTCAACAATTCCGCCCAGTCTCCTTACCGTACCCGAATGAATGTGCAGTTTGCATACGAGGGGGATGTCTGTCATATCACAAGCTGTTATACCGAGACGCGGTGGATGTACCCTAAAAATGATTTGTATAAGTCGATTGAGGTTGCCTCCCGCCCTTATCCGGACCAACAGGAAATTGTAGAGAAGGAGGCGTGGCAGGTGGAGAATGTTTCCTCTTTCCCCCATGACGAACTGGATGAAGTTTTTCATAATTCGACGTCGATTGTTTACGGGAAGTATGTACCGGAGGTGTTCCGGTCTGTTCCGTTGTTGCCGGATGCCCCTAAGGCTATTGAGGAGTTAAGTCAATATATGGATGTCGAGCAACAGTACCGTTTGTTTAATTATGCCGGTATATGGAATGAACATACTTATCTGAATGCCCAGAATTATCGGGCAAGAGTTCCTTTTTCGCAATTACTTATTCAAAAACTTTTTAAGGAGCCTGTTTCTGTTGATTAGGTGTGTATGCTATTAATTGTCATGAGAAGTATTGTTTTTATTGCGGCGCTTTTGAGTTTGTTTATAAGGTGTTCTTCCCGTGAGGCGGATGCCCGGCTGGCGGTGGCCGAAGGGCTGATGAATGAGCACCCCGATTCGGCGCTTGCCGTGTTGAGGGATGTTCCCCGCTGTGATTTGAATTCCCCGGAACGGAGGGCGTTGTTTGCGTTGCTGTATTCGCAGGCGCTTGACAAGAATTATATCGATGTGACGAATGATTCGCTGATCGGTGTTGCCGTGACGTATTATAATGCGCATCCGGAGCCTTACCGCCTGATGCTTGCCTATTATTATCTTTCGCGCGTACAATTCAATGCCGGCAGTTATACGCCGAGTATCCTGTCCGCCCACAAGGCGCAGAAGTATGCGGAAGGTATCGGGAATTATTTTTTCCTCGGACTGATATACCGCGGCATGGCGGCTACTTATAACCGTCTTTACAATGCCCGCGAAGAAGTGAGTTATTGCACCCTGGCCCATCAATGTTTTTTGCAGGCCCATGCGGATGTGCATGCCGATTTCGCTTTGCTTGATATAGGACGTGCCCACCACAATAACCAAGAATACGACGAATGTATCCGGATTGCCCGGCAGGCTTTTGATACTGCCTGTGCGAAAGGAGATACGACCCTTATGGCAGAAAGCCTCCATCTGATGGGCTGTTCTTCTGTCGCGCAACAAAATTACCGGGCGGGCAAGGCTGCTTACCTCCGCTTGCTGTCCCTCTGCCCCACCTGTCTGTCCGATCCGGATTACAAGAATCTCGCCCTTATCTATTTTTCGGAAAATAATGCGGACAGTACGGTGTTCTATCAGCATAAAATAGGCAAACATGCCACCGCTATCTCTCTTATAGACTACGAAATGTATCTACTTCAGGGAAAAACGTCCCAAGCGCTCCAGGCCCTGAATGTTATTACCACAACTCAAGATTCCCTTATCCATCATGTTCTGAACCAAAATATCAGCAGTACCCTTACCAATTATTATAAGCAGGAAGAAGAGTTCCTGAAGAATAAGCTGCAATATGAAAAGTACCAACGGTTCGGTATTATTGCTTTCTGCCTCCTGCTTACCGTTTTCCTTTTTGTTTTCTACCGGATTCATTTAAATCGCAAGCAACGAAAGATTGAAGAGAATATGTTGCTCGCCCAGGAATTGAGCGATAAATTAAAGCGGCAGGATTCTGCCCTAACTGCCAAAAACAATTATATCGATGAACTGGTTATACAAAAGTTCGCAACCATTGACAAACTGTGCAGCACCTATTATGAATGCCAAGCTACTCCCCAGGAAAAGGAGCGCATCTACTCGGAAGTTATCGGCATCATTTCCAAATTCAAAAGCGACCAGCACACCCAAATGGAATTGGAAACTTTCCTCAATACGTATAAGAATAATCTTATGGCAGACTTCCGTCAGGAATTCCCAAAATTAAAAGATACGGATTACCAGCTGTTCCTGTACTATGCCCTTGATTTATCCCCCTCCACGATAAGTATTTTCCTGCAAGAAAAGCCCCCTGTGATATACAATCGTAAAAAACGCCTGAAAGATAAAATCCAAAGCAGTAACTGTGCTAAAAAAGAATTCTTCTTAAGCATATTTTGACAGATTAATCTACTTGTTATCAATTATATACAAACAAAATACAGCTATATGTTTATAAGTAACTTACATTCAGTTATTTATAAATATCGATAGAAATTTTATCTACATACATACTAAACAACACTGAATACCAATACATTATAGTATCAATCTGATAGTTTTTTATTGACTATTTCTGCAACTTTTACTATATAATCAGATAATTTTATAAGGTAAAATCTAATTAATATAGTAAATATGAAAAAATTTATCTTATCTATTATTGCGTTTGTTTTTATTTTCAGCATCTGTGGTCTGCTTCCTGTCCAAGCCGGAGATGATAAAACCGTCAAGGAGGATGAAACAACCCTACATTTGGACACACCGATCAATCGTCCCCGTATGCCGTCAAAAATTAGCATTCACTGCACGTACCGGAACGGCGAGGTTCGTTTTTCTTTTCCAGAAGAGCTTGAATATCTTACGGTAACCATTGAGCACACAGAAAGCAAGACGACGTGGATGAGCCGGGTTGGCCATGAGGACTGTATGCTAATCTCGACAGCCAACGGAACTTATAACGTATCGGCGCAAACCGAAGGCGGGCAGCATTTTTCCGGCACACTTTACGTTACGGATTAAACTGCGTCCGACTACGTATAATATAGGGAATGGGGGATACTGGATATATGATCTCAATTGCAAAAAACCCAAGGGTATCCTTCTATTCCCTTTTTTTTAAAAAGGAGGTTTCAAAACAGTAATTATTTAAAGCAAACCAAGCCATGTGCTTTTTCTGTTGAAAGGATACAGACAGAATTTTAATTTTTTTATTTTTAACCATTAAATTTTTCGATGATGAAAAAGAAATTAATTACGATTGCCGCTGTCGGATGTTTTGCGTTATTAACGGCAGCTTACACGTTCTTCTCTACCGAGACGAACCAAGCAAACTCTTTGATGTTGGAAAACATCGAGGCGTTGGCTGATAATGAAATTGGTTCAGGTCGAGTAGATAAACATTGTGCAGGTGATAGCCATCCAGAAGAATATGGATGCTATGCAGATAATCACGGAGCTGATTGCAAAAAACAAGGAGATTGCAGAAGGTAGTAACATTAAGCTGTCTAGATTATTATAAAAATAATATATATTTAGACAGCTTATTTGGTTTAATTAGTCATGTACAAAATTTTATTTTTTTCTTTCCTTTTTGTCGCCTGTTTCAGTCCCAAACGGGAGGATGTTTTTACCGCGGCTGAAAATTTGCCTCAAGAAATAGCGTTTACGGAGGTTGTTCCTGTTTCCGTCTGTCTCGATTCTATTCCGACTTCTTATTTAGGTAAAGTTATTACTTATAAGGATTGCCTGCTGTTTATTGATGAAAAATTTTGCTATGCTTATCTGTTCGACCGCTCCGGGAAGCTGCTGAAACGATGCCTGGGTAAGGGACATTCCCCGAAAGAAATTCCTGTTGATGAGATTACCGGATATTGTGTCAATAATCGGGAAGAGATTGTTATTTTTTCTGATTTGCTTTATTTTGTCTACGATAGTACTTTTACTCTCAAGTATTATAATACGGTTAAAACGCATACGCGTTCGCCGCATCAGCCCAAGCGGGGCGATAATCCTTTTATTTACAGCTGGCCTTATGATAAGTTTGTCATTCACGGCTATGATTCGACTTTATATTATACGGCTATAAATAAGGCTTTCAGTTATATAACGGAGTCTCGCAAGTTTTTCAGCGAGTGTTTTACGATTTTACAAGTGGATGCGCCCACGGGTGTTCCCGAAAAGGTTTTGGGACCTTATCCCCCCATTTACCAAGAGCGTAGTTTTTGCCAGTTTCCCTATTGCAGTTTCGATCTTGATTCGGAGGGTAATGTGTATGTCTGCTATGAGGCGGATTCTTTGATTTATAAGTTTGACAAGAGACATAAGAATATACGGACTTTCGGCCAGAGTGGCCGGGATATGGATTGCGATTATATTGCTCTTTCCCACCAAGCATCTCTCCGCTCTTTGTATTTGCAGGAACGTGCAACAAGAGGGTTTTACGACCAAGTGCTTTATGTTGATTCGCTCAACTGGCTTTGCAGGGTTTATCAGAAGGGTGGCTCGGCCTTGACCGACGGTTTGCAGGTGTATGATTCTACTTACCGCCTGATTGCAGACTGCGATATTCCGAAGGGGTTCCGCCTTTGCGGGTATATTTCTCCCTGTCTGTATTTTTATAAGGTTGAGGAAGAGACGGAAAAGATTCTATCTTTTAAATTAAGCTTTTGTTATTAAAATAACTCTATGAATATAAACGTTAAAATATTCCTAACAATATTTCTATTAGAATTAAATTATAGTTGCTATGATAATGAAAAAACAAAAATCAGATATGAATTTTCAAAATTAGAAAATAGTACTATTATTATTCCTAATTTAATACCATCTACCAAAAATGAATTCATTTTAAAAAAGTCATCATATACAATACTTAATTACATTGATTCGTCTGAATGTGCTGAATGTAAACTTTTATTACCTTCTTGGAAAAAATTAATTAAAGAATTAGATTCTATTGCATCTAATAAAATCAAATTTTTATTTTTTATTCATTCTCCCTATTCAAAAAAAATAATACACCTATTCCAATACAATGAATTTAGTCTCCCCATATTCTTCGATACACACGATAGCTTAAATAAACTTAATCATTTCCCACGAGACGAGCGATTCCATACTTTCCTATTAGATAGTAATAACCGGGTAAAAGTTATAGGGAATCCTGTACACAATCCTAAAATCAAAGAGCTTTATCTGAAGGTGATTACAGGTGATACGCTACCGAAAAAAGAGGTCGCACAAACGACGGTCGTTTATGAGGAGGCTGTGTGCGATTTGGGTGTGTTTGCTGTAAATGAGAGCAGGGAAGCTGTCTTTACCCTAAAGAATACAGGAAGACAACCGTTGCTTGTGGCAGATGTGACGACTTCGTGCGGATGCGCCACTCCCCGCTATGACAAGAAGCCGGTAAAACCGGGTGACTCGATGGAGATAAGGGTAGCAATGAATATTAAAGAGGAAGGCTATTTTGAGAAGAGTATCTCGGTGTATTGCAATATTTCCGAGGCTCCTGTCCAATTTAAAATAAAAGGTGCCGTGGTCAATAAGGAGTCCCAATAATGAAGTATATATATTACTATATTTTAATCGTATTTTGTTTTTGCGTAAGCTGTAAAACAAGTTATAAGGAGAATTGTACGAATATTCCATTTTATGCTTTTCAAGAATGTGAATTGGAGTGTACCGATTTCAATATTTTAACCCCGGTTAAGTATATTGTCCTGCATTCAGAAAATGAGGCTATGGAGATTGTTTATACCGATAAAATCGAGGTGTTTGACAATAAGATTTATATCGCAGATAAAATGTCCTCGAGGTTAGTTGTGTTCGATTCGACAGGAAAAGCTATCGGATGTGTGGGGCATAAAGGACACGGACCCGGCGAATATATCAATATTGCCGATTTTTCTATCGACAGTGACGGTAATGTTTATGTTTTGGATTACAATTCTTTGTCTCTGTTGAAATATAACTCCCAATACGATTTTATCAGTTCTCAAAAATTGCCTTTTTATGCCGAAATGCTCCAGTGCCTTTCCGATAATAAGTTTGCTTTCGGTTTAACAGCTAATAATTCCGGCAAGTATCCACACGACCATGTTATTGTTACCAATAAGGATTTAGAGAAAGAAAAAACTATTGCTCGCTACGAGAATGATACCGATGATAATTTTCATTTGTCCGGTTTTGGATTTACCAAGACGAAAGAGGGGATATTTTACCATAAGCCGATTGATGAGCATGTTTATTTACTTGATGATTCCGGCAATCTCAAGGATGTATTTCTCTTTGATTTCGGAAGTAAACGCGTCCCGGATGCTTTCCGAAAGAATATTGAAGATAAGTTGGAGCTTTTTGCAAATTATACGGCCTTGACGTTTTTTACTCTTGTGTATGATAATTATATTTACGGGTCTTTGTTTGATAAAGGTGTTTATAAACAATTTGTTTTAGATAGAAATACTCATAAAGTCTACCAAAAAACAGATGAAAGCATTGATAAGTACGGACATTGGTTCGGCACGTGCGGAGGTTATCTTGTCAGTGTATTTCCTCCCATTTTTGAAAAGAATAATTATCCGTCGGATTTTCCCGATGATTTAAAAAATGCATTGGCTGAAGAGAAGATTGTGTTGTGTTTTTATTCTATTAAACCGTGATAGAAGGCAATATTTTATATATATATAATTTATAATGAAGACCAAGTTTGTACTTTTTTTATTATCCATTTCCGCCCTGTGGGGATGCAGCCAGCAGTCGCCAACGGAGAGGCATTACAAAGAATATGGCAAGGTGGTTGATGTTCACGACAGGGTGCAGCCGATTGAGATGAAAGATGTTTTTATAGGTGATGTTACTTCTTTATATCTAATGGATAAGTATTTTATCATCGGAGATTATAATTCTCCTGACAAGCTTATTCATCTGTTTGATAAAAACAGTTTCAAATATATTTGCAGTACAGGCAATAAAGGAAAAGGACCGGGCGAGATTACAAATCTAGGACATATCGCACCGGATAAAGTTCGTCGAAAATTTTACGTGTCAGATCATGGAAAGTTAAAAATATTCAGCTTTGATTTGGACAGCCTTTTGGCTAATCCGCTATATCGCCCAAGTATAAAAGTCAGCATGAATAAAAGCCGCTTCCCTTCCGAATATGAATATATAAACGATACTTTGTGTTTCGGCCGCATGATAGAACCTATAGGCAATAATGATTTTAAACCGTATGTCGGGAAGTGGAATATGCTGACCAATGATATTGAGTTGATGAAATACGAGCATCCCGATGTAAAGAAAAAACGGACTGTTGCCGATGTTTCACCGGAATTAGGTTTGTATGTGGAAGTGCATTCACTTTATGACTTAATAACCGTCGGAACTCTTGACGGTGAATTGAAATACAATATATACGGGCCTAAGTGGGAAACGAAATTAACTAAAAATAACTACTATTATTCACCCCTTTTCTGTAAGGATAAAATTATTACGACCTATTTAGGGGAATATAGAATTGTAAAAGAAGCCAATGGAAATATAAAAGTCAATTATCCAACCAGATTTATTGTTTTTGATTTAGAGGGGAATTATCTCCAAACGTGGGAAACTAATTATGAAATCAGCCGATTTATTTATGATGAAGAAAATAATCGCCTTATTATGAGTTTAGAGTATGACGATGTGCAGTTTGCTTATTTGGATTTGGAAGGATTGTTATGAAAATTAAGTTTATTATACATTTCTTTATCCTCTTTCTTTTATCCGCTTGTCAATCAAAACAAGGTGTATCTCTGTCTTCGTCCACTAAATATGTTTGGAATGAAGATAATAAGGCGTCGATATATGATTCGTTTGATACAATCCAATATATTATTCTGGAAGAAAATCCCCAAGCCTATTTACAACAAATAGATAAGTTAATTGTTCAAGATGGTAAAATCTTTGTTTTCGACCGTTTAGGTAGAAATCAAGTTGTTGTTTTCGATACAACCGGAAAGTTTTTATATGGCGTAGGCAGGAAAGGACGAGGCCCCGGTGAATTTATCAGAATATGTAATTTTACCGTGGATTCCAATTATATTTATATTATTCATGATATTGAACCTTCAATTATGTATCATTCTGTGAAGGATGGCAGTTTTATCAAGAAAAAAAGGATATCCTTCTTCCCTTCCGATATCGCTGTGTTTAAAAATGGCGATTTTGCTTTTACGTTACCTTTCTCTCCTGCTACCCCATCACCTCAAAATAAGATTGTTATTACAGATAACCAACTGAATATAAAAAAGTATTTATTCCCTTTAACCCCACAAGATAACGAGATTATTAATAAATTGAGTCCTTTTTTATATACAGACCAATCCGTTATTTTCAATTCTTATTATTCGGATACACTTATTATTTTCGACAGGGTGAATCCTGATTCATATGAAACCGTCTGTATTGACTTCGGCAAATATCAAATCCCGTTATCATACCGAAAGAAAGAAAATTTAGATAATGATTCATGGCTTTATATCAATGAAAATGTCGTTGCTAATAGTTCTTTCTTATTCGGGAGGTTCGGGAAACAATTTTATCTGTATGACCGGAAAAAACAATCTGCCAGTCCGACAGAGCCCAACGGATTCTATACATATACACGTGTTCATTACGCAACGGATAATTATTTTTTATCTTCTTTTTTTAATCGATATAATGTTTATTTGTCCTTGGTTGATAAAGGAATGCAACGTGCTCCACTATGTATAGAAGAACAGATGGAACAAGGAAACTGTGTGCTCATTAAATATGTCTTAAAATGAATGTCATGAAGACCAAGTTTGTACTTTTTTTATTATCCATTTCCGCCCTGTGGGGATGCAGCCAGCAAGCTTCTACGGAGAAATACTTGTCCGAACGAAATAATGTCGTGAATGTACACGATAAGGTTGTAGAGATTCACATCGATGAACCATATATCAGTTCTATTTTCCATGTCTTCATAATGGACAAGTATTTGTTTATCACAGATTACCAAAATGCAGACGGACACATTCACATTTTCGATAAAAATACATTTCAATACATTGCCAATATTGCCCCCAAAGGACATGGACCCTATGAATTTGTAAATATCGGAGAAATATGCCCCGACGAGAAAAACCGGAAGTTTTATGTGTTCGACTTCGGTAAATACAAATTGCTTAGCTATGATTTAGACAGTGTTATCCATGATCCTTCCTATCGGTTTCACGAAAAAACCAGTTTCAAAGAACCGTTGTATCCATATAAATGCTGTTATATCAACGATACACTGAGCCTTGTATCTATTGTGGATGTTGAGAATAATTACAGAAACGTCAATATCCTCGCTGGTCTCTGGAATATGTGTACAGGAGAGTTGCGCATCGGTTACGAAAACCCGTCTGTGAAGAAAAAACGCTTCCAATTCGATGCCTCTGAAGAAGAGGGTATCTATGTAAAGAGTTATTCCCGCTATGACCTTATGACAATATGCAATTTAGACGGCTCACTGAAATGCAATGTTTACGGGCCGGCATGGAGTAAGGAAATAACCAACATCTGCCACTACAATATGGATATTCGTATTTGTAAGGATAAGATACTCGCCCTTTATTCCGGGGCAGATCATCGTTCCCCAGACCATTATCCTTCAAAAATCCATATTTTTGACACAGCAGGGAATTATATAAAAACACTGGAAACAGGGTTTCACATTCTATCTTTCCAGTATGATAAGGAAAAACACCGGATTATTTTCGGCACTAATGATGAGATGCAATTCGGGTATTTGGATTTGGAAGGTTTGCTATGAAAATTAAGTTTATATTGTTGATACTCTTTTTTGCCGGTTGCAGGCCTGACGCACCTAAACCGTTTAAGATTCCTTATACGGTTCTTACGGAGCATATTTATACCCGTTTACCGGGGAAGTTACTTTTATATAAACAGTATTTAGTGTGGCAGGATCCTTTTGCAGCTAAGAATTTCATAAAAGTTATCGATACCCTATCCGGAGAACAAGTGGGTGAGGCCGGTATCATCGGCAAAGGGCCGGAAGAGTTTATTACTCCTTCTATCGGAAATTGCATTGATAATAAAGTTATCGTGTATGATTTAAATTCTTCCAAACAGGCGCTTTTCGATATAGATAGTATTATCCACCATCAGAAATATTATGCCTCTCTCCCTTCTATTTCTTTTAAACATCCGATTATTGCCGTAGATAGTGCATCGTTTGTTGCTGTTAATGATTCCCTTATTTCTTCTCTGCAATTTATACGAAGAGATTCTGTCGTTCAAATGTTCGGTGAACCTATCATTACCGGAGATTTTTACAATCGTCCGGATTATTTTCAAGTCAATTTGTTTTATGATTCCTATAACGGTTATCTACTTTGCCTGTATCCCTATTTATCCCATATTTCCCTGTATAAGAATAATGGAGAAAGGTTTTCATTATACAGCCAAAAGCAGTCTACCCGATATGATTACTCTGTTGAAAATCATCAAATAAAGATTAAAGAGCCGGATACCAAGATTTTAGATGTTGCCTTTGTCCGAAATTATATTGCCACTATAGAGATTAACAAAGAAGATACCAGAAATACGTCTAATTTACCTACGATGATTCATCTGTATGATTACCGGTTTCGCTTGCAACATACTATTGATATAGAGATTCCTCTCTTACGTTTAGCCGCCGATAGCCGTTCAAATACTTTGTATGCGATAGCGGTACAGGATGGATATTCTGTTATTCAATGCTCATTACCTGCTCAAGGTTATTAATTTATCAACCTATGAAAACTATCCATTTCATCGTAATATTAATATTACAAACCGTTTTAGCCTGCCGCTCCGAGTCGCCGACGGAGAAATACCAGTCCGAACGAAATAATGTCGTGGATGTCCACAGTAAGAATCCTAAGGTTATTAAACTCTCATCGGAGGTTTTACTAAAAGAGTCCGAGGTATTTATGAAGTATCCGTATAAAGTCAAGGTATTGGATTCACTGGTGTTTCTTTGGGATTTGCACGGTGTAAATAAGTTTTTCCATATTTATTCTTTCCCTGATTTGAAGTATATAATATCGTTCGGAAGTAAAGGGAAAGGCAGTAATGAGCTTGTGAATGCAGGCGGGTTTGTGGTTGATAAAGGAAAGATGTTTGTTTTCGACTCATTTAAGGCGGATTTATATATTTATTCTATCGACAGTTTATTGCACGGCTCAACTACTCCATTGCAGGTTGTTGCCTATCCTCCGGAATGTATTCCCGTGCTGGCTTTTACAAAGGTGGAAGATAAGTTCGCTATTTTAAGTTTCGACGGAAAAGACAGGGTTATATTTGCAGATTCTATCGGCCATGTTTTAGAAAGAAGATATAATTATCCCATTGATAAGGAGGTCTCGGTACCCCTGTATCAAAACTTTTTAGCCTCTCTTTGGGATTCATTCCTGGATTACAACCCTCAAAATAAAATACTGAGTCTTGCAACCAAGTTGGGAGATGTTCTGGAGATATATAATTTAAAAGACCAAACAGAGTATATTGTTATCGGAAAAGGCGGAAAACCGGATATTGTAGAAAAAAACGGAGGGTTCTCTATCGGCAGAATTGACGGTTTCTCGGATATTCAAGTTAAGGATAAACATATTTATGCTCTCTATTCCGGTTTGGAGCGTACAGGAGAAAGCACCCCGGAGGGAGGTAATTATATTTATGTATATGATTTAAAGGGGCATTTGGAAAAAATTTATGAATTGGAGCAATATATCAATGGCTTTGACATCCACGAAGATGAAAAGGCTGTTTACGCCGTAAGTTCCGGTGATAATCTTATTTCCAAATATACGTTACATTCAAATTAAATCCGACGGACAATGAAAGGCAAGGTATCGGAAATGGTGGTGAATGTCCTGTTCTGGATATGTATTTTGTTTGTGGGGTGGATTGTTTTGAATGTGCTGGGATATAGTTCTTTCAAGATTCCAAGTAATTCGATGGAACCGGCATTGGTGACGGGTGACCGCATCTGGGTTGCCAAACCTGTTTTGGGTGCCCGCATTTTCAATCCGTTTGCCCCTTTGCACAAAAAGGATATTACAATACGACGGTTACCGGGCTGGAGGAAGGCGAAGCGCAATGATGTGCTGGTGTTTAATTTCCCCTATCGCTCGGCGTGGGATACGGTGTGTATGGATTTAGGCACTTATTATGTGAAGAGATGTATCGGCGTGCCGGGAGATACGGTTGAAATCAGTGAGGGGTTTTACGTTATCAACGGACAAAAAGGGACAGTCGGGAATCAGTCCGCGCAGAAGGCGTTATCGCTGAAAAGCCAGGAGGAGTTTGAACCGGAGGTGTATAATACGTTTCCCTATCACCCGGCTTATCCGTGGAATATTCGTCATTTCGGCCCGCTTGTCGTGCCCGGGGAAGGGATATGTGTTCCGCTGTCCCCGGAGAATTTATGCCTGTACAAACGCTGGATCGAATGGGAAACGGGGAAAGAGGTCATATGCCGGAATCAGGAGGTGTACATCGGTGAGGAACCAACGGATAGGTATTGCTTCCGGAGAGATTATTATTTTGTGGGCGGCGACCGGGTGGAGGATTCCAAGGATTCCCGCTACTGGGGTTTCCTGCCGGAAGTGTGTATTGTGGGGAAAGCGTGGATTATCTGGAAGTCGGAAGAGGAAGGCAGAACATGGAAATTAATCAAGTAGATGAAGTTTACCGAAAGAAATAGGTGGTTCGGCTATGCGCTTGTCATGCTTTGCGCAACGGGTATTTTATTGCCTGTCATGACCGATGATTCCCTGCGAATTGCCACCCTTAATCCCAGACGCTTGCAGGTATTTGCCGTGTGCGTGCCTGCCGTGCTGGCGACGGTTTGCATTTTCTCTTTTTTCCGGCCTGTCCGTTTCCGCTTTACTTCCACCGACGGATGGACGGCGGCTTTTATCGGGTACTGGTTTTTCCGGTACTTCGCAACGGGCGGCTGTTGCCCTACTCTTGCCTTTGTTATGATTTTATTGAGCGGTGTTTACATTTCCGTCCGCGCGATGGTGTCGATAGAGAGCCGCTCCCGTACCATTATGTTCTTTTTCCTTTGCCTCACCGGTATGACGGAGGCGATATGGGGATTGGGACAGTTGTTCGGGTATCTGCCTTCTTACCACAGTCTGTATCCGTTTACGGGGTCACTTTTTAATCCGGGGCCTTATTCGGGTATGCTAGCCTGCCTGTTCCCCCTTGCGCTGGGATTGAGCCTGCGCAAACCGTCCTCAAACAAGGAACAATGGATTTATTATGCCGGGATGGGCTGTGCGGTGGCAAGCGTAATCCTCCTCCCAGCGGGCATGAGCCGCAGCGCGTGGCTGGCTGCGCTGTGCGGAAGTGTTCCGGTTTTGTGGCAATACTGTTCCCTTACTCCTGTCATCAGGGACTTTTTCAGAAAAAAGAAACGGTACCTCCTGCCGGCTGTCTTCCTCGGTTTGCTACTCCTCGGCAGCTGCATCGCCGGCATATATATGTTGAAAAAGGATTCGGCGGACGGGCGTCTGCTGATGTGGAAAGTATCGGGTATCGCCTTCAGGGAAGCCCCTTTCACGGGACAAGGTCCGGGTAGTTTCGCCGGTGCATACGGCGAGGCGCAAGCCCGCTATTTCCGCAACGAGCCGCATACCGCACAGGAAGAGTATGTCGCGGGATGCCCGGCTTACGGATTTAACGAGTACCTGCAATTCGCAACGGAACTCGGCGTGACGGGATTGGTTCTTTTTGCGGGAATGCTCCTCTCCGCTCTCAAACAGGCTATCAGGTACCGGCAGACGGGTCTGGCGGGAAGTCTTGCCGCTTTCTCGGTTTTCGCTTTCTTCTCCTATCCTTTCGGCGTGCTGCCTCTGACGCTTTTGTTTGTTGTTTTTATTGCCCTTTGTTCTCCGCCGTCCGTTTCGGGAAACAGCCCGATGTTCCGTACGGTGCTTGTGCTTCTTGCCGCAGGCTGCCTGTATGCGGGTAATGAATTGAGTGAAAAGGTGCAACGGCTCTACGCCTGGAAAGAAGAAAAAAGATATTTCGATATGGAAATCTATGAGGGTACGGCTGACGGTTACCGTTCCCTGTATCCTGCCCTGCGGGAGTTTGCCCCTTTCCTGTTCGAGTACGGGCAGTGTCTGGCAAAAACGAACCAATATAAAGAGAGTATTCCGGTGCTGCGGGAAGGGGCAGTCAAAAGTTCCGACCCGATGTTTTATAATATCATCGGCAAGAGCGAGCAGGCTCTCGGGAATTACGAAGCGGCGGAAGCGGCTTTCCGGCAGGCTTACCACATGGTGCCCCACCGCCTCTATCCTCTTTATCTGTTGGCGGAACTGTATGTAACAACCGGACAGTATGAGAAAGCCAAGGAGGTTATCCGAAAGGCACTGGCACAAAAGCCTAAAATCATGTCTCCCGCTATTGAGGAGATGCAGTATAAATTAAAGAAATTGTATGAACAGATTCCGTCTTAATATGCTTCGGTGCATCGCCCTGTTGCTGTGTTACCTCGCCTGCCAGACTCCGGAGGAAAAGCAACTGGAGGCGGCATTGCAGTTTGCCGGAGCAAACCGAGGCGAGCTTGAAAAGGCACTGGGATATTACGACCCTGCATCCGGCGACAGCCTGAAATATAAAGCCGTCCGCTTCCTCATCCGGAATATGCCGGGCTGCTGGGGACCGGACAGTGTTTTTTTGCAGGCATACCGCTCTTTTTACGAGGAACACCGCGCTTTGGCTATCCGATATAATTATGATTCGTTTTCAGATTTCGGTGAAAAGATTGATTCGTTGTGGCAATTGAAACGCTCTTTGCTTCCGAGCATCGAGGAAAGAGGGGTGTTTGACCTGCGCTCTATAACCTGTGCCTATCTGATTGAAGAGACAGAAGCCGCCTTTAAGGCCTGGCAGGAGAATGTTTATTGCCGTTCCTGCCCGTTTGAGGAGTTTTGCGAATACATACTGCCCTACCGGCGAAAGAACGGTATCACGGCGGATTCCGCCAGACGGATTTTTTACGCACGTCACCACGGACTTTTTTACCATAATGACACTGTTGCCGGGCAGGATTCCACCGCTTTCATCCGGGAGACGGACAGTCTTTTGTATCTTTACCGGCATATCACTCATACGCGGTTTTACGGGCGGGATATTCCCGTGCCCTCCGCCTCTGTGCTGGAGTATTTAAAAAAAGGATTGTGTGAACACCGCTGCTGGTTTAATTCCCTGTTGTTGTCGTCCCTGGGGATGGCGGTGGCCGTGGATTTCGTGCCTGCCTGGGGTAACCGGAACAGTTCTCATTCGTGGAATGTGGCGATTATCAACGGACGTTCGTATGCTTTCGAGGCTTTTTGGGATGACGACCGATGGAAGTACAAGCGGATATATAATAACAGAACGTACGATGAAAAATGGGGAAGTTTCCGGCTGCCGAAGGTATACCGGCACACTTATTCCAATCACCCGGCAGCCCCCGCCATCGATAAGCGTGTCAAAAGCGAAGATGTTCCACCGCTTTTCAAGAATTACAAAAAGAAAGATGTTTCCGCCGAGTATTTCGATACGGTGAATCTTACCATCCGCCTGCCGGAAGTGCCCAAAGAGACGCATTACGCCTATCTGTGCGTGTTCGGTTACCAGCAATGGCATCCGGTACAATACGGAGAAATCCGGGGCAACGAGGTGACGTTTGAAGGCATGGGCAAGGACATTGTTTACCTTCCCGCTTTTTACAGAAACGGGGAAGTTATTCCCGCCGGTCCTCCTTTCCATTTGCGACCGGATAACCGTATCGACACCCTGATGCCACAAAAATACCTCCAAACAATAGCCGTCAATCAAGTTACCGGAAGTCATTTTTATGAGAGGAACCAGCATGAAGTAAAATATTTGGCCCGTTGCCGCTTTCTCGGAAGCAATTCGCCCGATTTCTCGTCCGCCGATACATTAGGAGAAATCCCGGCATCCATATCGATGGAGTCGGAGACATTACCGGTAGATTCTTCCCGCAGTTACCGCTATATCCGATTGCTTTGCGCCCGAGATACGTTCGCCGCCGGAGAAATACGGTTTTACCCGGCAGACCCATCCGAAGCGATAAAAGCAACTGTTTACCGCTGCCCGCTTACGCCTGTATTGGGAAAGAAGGAGTATCTGACAGACGGCTTTTCCGCTTCCTGTTTCAAAGGTTACGCCCATGCAGGTGCTCCCCGTTTTATTGATTTCGATTTAGGTGACAGGTATTGTCTGCAAAGTATCGGATATATCCTTTGCATCAACGACGGTATTGTGCCGGAAGCAGAATATGAGTTATTTTACTGGGACGGACAGGATTGGATATCTTGCGGGAAAAAGAGTAAACAAAAGCACTACCTGTGCTTTACAAATGTTCCCTCACACGCTTTGTACCAGTTACAGAATTATAACCTGGACAGCCGTATTGAACGAATTTTTATATATGAAGACAATGATGTGAAATGGAAATAATAACATTCTCTTAACTAATTTTTTAGTAGAAATAGCCTTATTTTATCAAAAAAAGTTTAAGTTTGTCAATACAATAAAAACGAACCCCATTCCCCCTACCATGAAACCGGTATTTTTACTCTTTCTCCTGCTTATGGCGGAACTCCTCCAGGCTCAACCGACAGATACCCTACGGTTAGCCCGTAAGGAACGGCTCCGACTGGAAGATGCGATTACATTGGCCAGCCAGCGTTCTATTGACGCTATTCTATACCGGCATCAGTTTTTGACTTCTTACTGGCAGTTCCGGGCTTTCAAGGCGGAGTTGCTCCCTTCGTTGAACCTGGGTCTGACAACGCCCAATTTCAGTCATGCTCTAGTGGCTCTTCAAGATGCCCAGACGGGGGAATATAATTACGTTCAGGATTATTCGATGCGGAATAGCCTAAGCCTCTCTATTAACCAGAATATCGCTCCCACGGGCGGTAAGGTTTCGCTTTATTCAAGCCTCGAACGCTTAGACCAATTCGGAAAACAACGTTACCATTCCTATAATTCCAATCCGGTAAGCGTTACTTACACCCAACCCATTTTCGGCAGTTTCAACTCGTTGAAATGGGATAAAAAGATTGAACCGGAGGAATATGAGAAGGCTAAATTAACCTATCTGGAAGCTATGCAGGAGGTGACGGTGAAAGCGGTGGATATGTTTTTCACTTTAGTGAAAGCACAGCAACAACTAGAGATGGCCAAAACAAACTATACCAATACCCGAAAGTCCTACCAGACGGCACAGGAGCGTTTTAAAATCGGGACGGTGACCCAAAACGATCTGATGCAACTGGAACTCCGCATGCTGAATGACGGCATGACTATCAGTCAAAGTGAAATAGAGGTACAGACCGCCAAGTTTAAACTGGCTTCTTTTCTGGGGTATCCTCAAACCGATGTCGATTTTCAATTGGTTATCCCGGATAATATTCCGGATATTACACTGAATTACGGAGAGGTGTACGATTTATCGGTAAATAACACGTCTTTTAAGTTAGATAAGAATTTATTACTCCTGCGGGCCGAAATGGCTATCGCCCAGGCAAAGGCAAACCGGGGTGCCAAAGCAGACTTTTTTGCCCAATTCGGTTTGAATCAGAGTGCGACGGATTTAGGCGACAGTTACCGCCACACCCAGGACCAGGAGAATATACGCCTGGGCATACAGATTCCCATTATGGACTGGGGCATGGGACGCGGCAGGATTCGCACCGCCCAATCACAGATGAATGTTATCAAGACGCAGATTGAACAACAATTGGTGGATCAGCAACAGGATATTATGATTCGGGTGTTGCAGTTCAATAACCAGAAAAAACAGTGTGATATTTCCGGCAAAGCGAATGAAGTGGCACAGCAGCGTTACGAGTTATCCCTCGAACAGTTTACCAAAGGGACGCTTAGCGTGCTGGAATTCAATACGGCCCAAACAGAGAAAGACGAGGCCATGAGCCGTTTTATTACGGAACTCCACAACTATTGGACGTATTACTATTCCTTGCAAAAATCCACCCTTTACGATTTTACTTACAAACGGAATATATCAACGGATTTCGATTTGTTGATTCAAAATTGATTCGGACATTTTAAGAGGCAAAGACATGAAACAATTGCACATTTTAGCCTATTTATTTTTAAGCGCCGCCCTCATCGGTTGCGGTTCAAAGGAAAAGAGCGAAGAGGAAAGCGAAGTGGGAAGAAAAAAATATGAAATCGAAAAAAATCCGGTAGATACGATTGTTTTACGCAAACAAAGTTTTAACAGCCAACTATTGAGCAACGGCAAATTAAGGGCGTTAAATAAAAGCTCACTGAAATTTGCCAATACGGGTATCATTACCCAACTGAACGGTAAAAACGGCTCGCATGTTGAAAAAGGGGATGTGATTGCCGTACAGGAAACTCGGGATGCCCTGCTTGCTCTGGAACAAGCCCGGCACCAGATGGAAAAGGCTAAAATCGAACTGGAAGACAAGCTACTGGGCTACGGATATAAGATAAGCGATTCGTTGCATATCCCCCACGAAACAATGCGTATAGCCCGTATCCATAGCGGATACAATGACGCGGAAGCCCAGTTGAAGAGTGCGCAATTCACATTGGACAACTGTTTCTTAAAAGCCCCGGTAAGCGGACGGATTGCCAATTTATCGACGAAGGTGTATGAATACCCGACGGGAGATGAGTTCTGCCAGATTATCAATGACAGGATTTTTGAAGTGGAATTCGCCGTGCTGGAGACAGAATTAAATGACTTGAAAAACGGACAGAAAGTATTGGTATCCACTTTCACGGAGCCGGAAAAGAAATACAGCGGACAGGTAACAGAAATCAACCCGACGGTCAATGACAAAGGACAGATAATGGTCCGGGCACAATTCCCGAATCCCGGTCATTTAATAGATGGCATGAACGTCAAGGTGCATATCGAAAACAGTATACCCGACAAATTCGTCGTCCCGAAGAGCGCCGTGCTTATCCGGGACAATCAGGAAGTACTTTTCCGCATAGACCGGGAGAATAAGGCCATGTGGACGTATGTACACGTCTTGTTCTCAAACAGTGACAGTTACGTAGTCGTACCGAATCAGGACAAAGGGGCGGAATTGAATGAAGGGGATGTGGTTATTATTTCGGGCAATCTGAATTTGGCGCACGGCTCCGGTGTGATGATAAAAGAGAAGTAAAGTATGGTGGAATTTCTGATAAAACGGCCCATCGCGGTAACGATGACGTTGATTGCGGTATTGGTGCTGGGGGTACTGGCAATCAACCTGCTTCCGGTGTCCCTGATGCCGGAGGTGAAGATACCGCATATAACGGTCCAAGTGACAGCAGAGAACCTTTCTGCCAGGGAGCTGGATGCCACGGTGGTCAAACCGTTGCGTAATCAATTGACCCAATTAAGCCATTTGGTTGATATTCGTACGGAAACTCGCGACGGAAGAGGCAATATTTTCATGGAGTTTGAACACGGGTCGGACATTGATTTTATCTTTATCGAAGTCAATGAGAAAATAGACCGTGCCAATTTACCCCGTAATATCGATCGTCCCCGCACGATAAAAGCCAACGCGACGGATATTCCCGCTTTTTACATGAATCTGACTCTCAAAGAAAGTACAGGAAGCAAGGCGGGCGATATGCGGGAATTTATCGCACTCAGCAAATTCAGCTTAGCCGTCCTCTCCAAACGGATTGAACAGATTCCGGAAGTGGCCATGGTGGATATCAGCGGACAAACGCTGTCGGAATTACTGGTCATTCCCGACCTTCCGAAATTGGATGCTTTGGGTATAAATCCTTCTGATATAGAGGAAGCAATTACCAAAAATAACATCAATTTAGGCAATCTTACCATCCGGGACGGAGAGTATCAGTATAATATCCGCTTCTCCTCCACCCTTACGAACAAACAGGACATCGAAAATGTGTACTGTAAAATTAACGACCGACTTTACCAATTGAAAGAACTGGCCACAGTAAAGGAAGTACCGCAGAAACAGACCGGATCTGTACAATCCGACGGGAAACCTGCCCTGACGCTGGCGATTATCAAACAAGCGGACACCCGCATGGCAAACTTAAAAGAAGAGATTACCAAACTGACGGAGATATTCCGGCAGGACTACCCGCATCTTGACTTTATCATGACAAGAGACCAAACCGCCTTGTTGGATTATTCCATTGATAATCTGACACAGAATCTGTTGATGGGTATTTTCCTCGCCTGCTTCATTATATTCTTTTTCATGCAGGATTTCCGCTCGCCCCTGCTGATTACGATAACCATTCCCATTGCTTTGATTGTATCGATGCTGTTTATGTTTACGGCAGGCATTTCCATCAATATCATTTCCCTTTCAGGAATTGTGCTGGGAGTCGGTATGATGGTGGATAATTCCATTATCGTCATAGACAACATCACGCAGCATTGGGATAAAGGCGAACCGCTTCCGACAGCCGTTGTCCAAGGAACGAACGAGGTATTTACCCCGATGCTCAGTTCTGTACTGACAACCTGTGCCGTATTTATTCCCTTAATTTTCATGAGTGGAATTTCGGGAGCCCTGTTTTATGACCAGGCGATGGCGGTTACCATCGGCCTTCTCTCTTCGTTGCTGGTCTCTGTCTTAATTATTCCGGTATATTATTATCTGATATACAAAAAACAACAGGTACGCAAGCCGAATTCCGTTTTAGCCCGGTTGCAAATCATCGATTACGAAGCTACTTATGAAAAAGGATTGAAATGGGTTTTCCGCCACCAATTTGCCACATGGAGTATCTGCTTGGGAATGATTGCCGGCAGCTGTCTGATTTATTCCGCAATTGAAAAAAGGAAACTGCCCCCTATTACACAGAATGACCTGTTACTGAATATCGAATGGAACCAGAAAATCAATGCGGTGGAAAACGAGAAAAGGTGCGGGGAACTGGTTAGACATCTGCAGGATTTACTCGCCCAAAATACGGTCATGGCGGGTAGCCAGAAATTCCTGCTCTCCCACACAAAAGAATGCTCCGTCACCGAAGCGATTATTTATCTGAAAACAATTCAGACCGACAGTGTAAAGGCATTAACCAACCGCATAAACGATTTCATGCAGCAACACTACCCGCATGCCGTTTTTTACACCGAGAGTTCGGGAAATATATTCGATATGATTTTTGCGGAAAAAGAGCCTGCGCTGGTTGCCCGCATCCGAAGTACAAACGGGAAAGCCCCCAATCCCGACAAGTTGAATAAATTACTGACTACAATAAGAAAGCAACTACCCGATTTATACATCGAACCGGTGGCATGGCAAGAGGTCATCCAGCTCCGCACCTCCCCGGAATTAATGACTTTGTATGATGTCGATTACAATACGCTTTTCTATAAATTGAAAAGTGCTTTCAATGAAAACCGGATTTTCGACCTCAATGAGGGGGAATACTCCATTCCCGTCATTTTGGGTGACGAAACACATACACTCCAGGCAATCCTGCAAAAGAACCGGGTAAGAAACAAGGATAAAATAGATATTCCGTTGAATACACTGCTCCGGGAAAGCCGGGTTAATGATTTGAAGAATATCATTTCGGGACCGGAAGGCGAATTCTACCCGCTTAATCTGGAAGTTCCGGACAAAGACATCCACCGGGTCATCCGGGAAATCTCCCAAATCGTGGCAGACAATGCCGACTTTGAAGTCAGCTATAGCGGAAGCTATTACACTAACCGGGCTTTAATCAAAGAATTAGCCGTTATCTTGCTGGTGTCTTTACTGCTTCTGTATTTTATCCTGGCGGCACAATTTGAATCGCTGGTACAACCTCTTATTATCCTGTCGGAGATTGCCATAGACCTTTTCGGAGCATTGTTCCTGCTTTGGATTTGCGGTTCAAGTATCAACATTATGTCTATGATTGGTATTATCGTCATGTGCGGTATTGTGATTAACGATTCCATTCTGAAAGTAGATACGATTAACCAACTGCGCAAATCGGGACATCACCTGAAACGCGCTATTATGATGGCAGGTAACCGGCGTTTGAAACCCATTATCATGACCTCCCTAACTACGATTTTGGCGATACTCCCATTCCTGTTTACGGGAAATCTGGGGGCAGACCTGCAATTCCCGTTATCGTTGGCTATTATCGGAGGTATGACGTTGGGAACACTGGTCAGTGTATATTTCATTCCGTTGGCATATTATTATATTTACCGGAAATAAATTATGAGTAATTTGGGTGTACGAGAAACAAAGCGGAGACTTTCCCCCTTTTCCGTCATTCTGACAATGGCGGCATTGATGGTGGTAGGTGTCAGCATGATTCCGATGCTGAATATCCGGTACACCCCCTCTTTTAAACAGCAGGAACTGACACTCTCTTTCAATTGGTACGGTGCTTCGGCACGGATTATCGAACAGGAAGTCACCTCCAAGATTGAAGGGGTATTGGCCTCCGTAAAGGGTATCGAGGAGATGAAATCCGTTACAGGCAAAGGTTCGGGACGCATTACGCTGGCTATCAAGAAACAGGTAAACATCGACGCTATCCGGTTTGAGATTGCAACTTTAATCAAACAGTTGTATCCCCGGCTGCCGGAACAGGTCACTTATCCGACCTTTTCCACCAATACTTCGGGAGAAGAGCAGCAGACACTGATTTCCTATACGCTGAACGCCCCGATTGCCACCTCACAAATCCAAAAATACGCGGAAGAACATATTATCCCCGTCATTTCCCGCCTCGACGGAGTAAACAATGTGGAAGTATACGGTGCCACACCCTACGAATGGGAAATCCAATTTAACCCGAACAAATGCGCGGTACTGAACATTACCGCCGAACAGATTAGCCAGGCAGTCAATACGTTTCATTCCGAAAATATATTAGGACTTACCAAAGAAACCACTACCTCCGGCGATACCCTGCAAATTCGGGTTTTATTGGTCAATAATGTAAAAAATACGGCTTCTTCGGACAGTCCGGAACAACAAAACGACAATACGGTCTACGGTTACGAAATGTGGGAAAACATCCCGGTCGCCAACCAGAACGGACGTATTATTTACCTGAAAGACATTGCCACCATACAATACAAGGAACAGCTTCCGACCCATTATTACCGCATCAACGGCTTGAATAACATCAACCTTTCCGTAACGGCCGAAAAACATATCAACACCTTGGAAGTATCCGCCCGGATTAAAGAAGAAATGAAAAAACTGGAAGCCCGGTTCCCGGAGAACTATTCGGCTATTATCGCTTACGATTCGTCAAAAGAGATTCAAAAAGAACTGAATAAAATATATATCCGGACAATCATGTCTACGCTTATTCTGCTGCTGTTCGTGTATGCAGTAAGCCGGAAACTGCGGTATCTGTTTCTTATTGTGGTCACCCTGTTGGCAAACGTGCTGCTGGCCTTCATTTTCTACAATCTGTTCAATCTGGAGATTCATTTGTATTCCATGGCGGGAATCACCGTCTCCCTCGGACTGATTATCGATACCAGCATCATCATGATAGACCATTACAGCTACTATCATAACCGGAAGGCTTTTTTAGCCATTTTGGCAGCCCTGCTGACAACCATCGGAGCCTTGACTATCGTATTCTTTCTACCGGAGAACCAACGCAACAACCTCGTAGACTTTTCCTCCGTTATCATCATTAATCTGACAGTTTCCCTGCTCATTGCCCTGCTGTTTATTCCGGCACTGCTTGACAAGCTCCCGATTACTCCCCGCAAAAGCAAAAAACTGATAAAATCAAGGCGCCGTCTGGTAAAGTTCACTCGGCTATACGGTAAATTCATCACACATTGCCGCCGTCCGAGATTTAAATGGTTGCTAATCGTGCTTATCCTGCTGACATTCGGGCTACCTGTCCATCTTCTCCCGACAAAGCTAAAAGACAACAAAGACCAGGAACTAAAAGGATTTTTCCCCGAATTGTATAACAACACCATCGGCGGCAAGTTTTACCAAAATACACTAAAGCCTTACCTCGAACCGCTCCTGGGAGGTACATTGCGGCTTTTCACCGAACACGTATTCAACGGTAACTATTACAGTGACCCGCAACGAACCCGATTGTATGTACGGGCCTCCATGCCCGAAGGCTGTACCGTCCACCAGATGAACGACGTGATGCTGAAAATGGAAAATTTCCTGAGCCAATATCAGGAAATCGAGATGTACCAAAGCTACGTATATAACTATGACAACGCCGGTATCACCATTACCTTCCACCCAAAAGCTGAAAACAGTTCTTTCCCCGTCATGCTGAAAGACATTCTTATCGCCAAAGCCAACGACTTGGGCGGAGCGGACTGGAGCATATACGGCATCGGACAGGGATTCTCCAACGCCCTGGGCTCAGGCTACAAGAGCAACCAAATCCGGCTGACCGGCTACAATTACGATATGCTGTACGCCTTTGCCGAACAACTGTGCGATACGCTAAAACAAAACAAACGGGTATCCGCTCCCGAAATTATGGGCTCGGATTCATGGAGGAGCCGCAACTTCACGGAATATTTCATCGACTTCGATTTTGAACAGTTTGCCCGACAAGATTTACAACCGAAAGAGTATTATCATTTTTTGGTACAACAGTTATACCGCAACAACCTGACGCCCGTTCTTTTTAACAATGAACAGATTCCCGTATCTTTAGTCTCATCGGAAAACCGGAATTTCGATATATGGCACCTCAAAAACGACATCATCACGATGAATGAAAGGTCCATAAAACTGGCTGACCTCGGAAAGATAGAAAAGCGCCGTTCCGGAAACGACATTTATAAAACCAATCAGGTCTACTCCCTGCTGGTAGCATACGATTTCCTCGGTCCTTACGAATTGGCAAAACGGGTCATGGAGCGAACTATCAAAAACATGAACAACAACCTGCCCCTGGGATTCAAAGCCGATAAAAACGGATGGAACTGGAATTGGTCCGCGCAAAAGAAACAATACGCCCTCCTGTTTCTTGTCATCGCAATCATCTATATGGTATGCGCCATTCTCTTTGAATCGCTGTGGCAACCTTTGGTCATCATTCTCATGATTCCCATCTCTTTCATAGGGGTATTCCTTACCTTTTACCTCTTCAAATTCACATTCGACCAAGGCGGATTCGCTTCTTTTGTACTGCTGTGTGGTATCGTCGTCAATGCGGGCATATACATCATCAACGAATACAACCTCACATGCCAGACAGCCCGCAAACAGGGACTGAAATATTATCTGAAATCATACAACCACAAAATCATTCCCATATTCCTTACAATCATTTCCACGATTTTAGGTTTAATACCTTTCGTATACGAAGGATCCAAAGAAGTATTCTGGTTCTCTTTCGCCGTCGGCGCCATGGGAGGCATGGTCTTTTCCATCGTAGCCCTACTGCTCTACCTCCCGCTGTTTATGAAATTCAAAGAGAGAAAATAAATATTCCTTTTATCGAATAAAACTTGTATAAATACCTTGTTCCGATTCCGGCACTTTAATACCTGCTTGTTTTCCGGCTTCTATACATTTCAGAATCCATGCCATATTCTTTCCAAGCACACGCATAATCTGCACCCCTTCCTCATCTTTCAGCACATCTTCCGGTGTACAACCGTGTATCTCATTCCAATATCTTGAAGAGACAATCGGCATCTCGTAAATAGAAAGCCATTTCATCAATTGATCAAGAGTGGCAGTAGCACCAGCCCTTCTGGAAGTTGTAATGACCGCACCCGGTTTTTTACAAAGCCCCCCATGTCCCCCAGCTTTATCGGACATAAAAACCCTGTCCATGAAACCGGTCATACTACCTGCCATTGAAGCATAATGTACCGGACTCCCGAAAACAAAACCATCGAAACTTTTCGCTTTTTTCACAAACTCATTGACCGCATCATCAAAAACGCATCTATGATTTTCACGACAATTGCCACACCCGACACAACCGCCCAAAGGTTTATTTCCAATCCAAAAAATTTCAGTTTCAATACCTTCCATATGCAAGGCTTGTGCTACAATATCCAATGCCGTATAGGTACACCCGTTTTTATGAGGAGACCCGTTTACCAATAATACTTTCATATAAATATCTTTTTACAACTCGAAATTAAACCATTTTCTTCAATTTGGCAAACTCTTCAAAAATCATTTTACATAGCCCTCTTCTCTCTCAACTTTTATTAATATCTTTGTCATATTAAGAAAAACAACAAATAATGTCGGAATGTATTGAACATCCGGAGAATTCACCGGAATACGAAGGACTGAAAGTAAACAGAGGTATCGAACAGCCTGAGGCGATGAATCCAAATATCGCCGCCCGCCTGAAGTTTATCAAGAAAAAAACGCTGACAACGGACGATTATGTCGAAGGTATTCTGAAAGGGGACATTAATATCCTCAGCCAGGCCATTACCCTGGTGGAGAGTTCCAAAACGGAGCACCAGCTCATCGCCCAGGAAGTCATCAAGCGTTGTCTTCCCTCTTCGGGCAATTCCGTCCGGATCGGCATTACGGGCGTACCGGGAGCCGGGAAAAGCACCTTTATCGAGAGTTTCGGGAAATACCTGACCGGTCAGGGACACCAGATCGCCGTACTGGCGATTGACCCCAGCAGCGAACGCTCCAAAGGGAGTATATTAGGAGATAAAACCCGCATGGAAGAGCTTTCATGCGACCCGAAAGCCTATATCCGTCCTTCCCCCTCCGCCGGTTCATTGGGCGGCGTAGCGCGGAAAACGCGGGAAGCGATGATTCTCTGCGAAGTGGCGGGATTCGACATCATTCTGATTGAGACCGTGGGCGTGGGACAAAGCGAAACAGCCGTCCATTCCATGGTGGACTTTTTCCTGCTGCTGCAAATCGCCGGAGCGGGCGATGAACTGCAGGGCATCAAGCGCGGCATTATGGAAATGGCGGACAGCATTATCATCAACAAAGCCGACGGCAACAACATACAACGCGCGGAACTGGCAAAGGTGCAACTGCAAACGGCGCTGCATTTTTTCCCCCCACACGAATCGGGCGTGACGCCCCAGGTCATGACCTGCTCGGCATACGAACGGACAGGCATCGACGCCATCTGGGAGAATATCCTGCACTATTGCAGCGAAACGCAGCAAAACGGCTATTTCGACGGCAGACGGAGGGAACAGGCCAAATACTGGATGTACGAAACCATCAACGAGCAGCTGAAAAACCGCTTTTACCAGCACGAAAAAGAAAAGATCAAGCAGGCGGAGGAAAAGGTGCTGAACAACGAACTAAGCTCTTTCACAGCCGCATTCGACCTGTTGGAAGATTACTTCGGCAAACAGGGTTAGAAAGAAGGGAAATCGGGCAGGAAGGAAAAAGTCCTGTCTTCATTCAGCTGGCCGCAATAATGCGTCACCCCGTTGGTTATCGCCACATAGGGAGCCGCCAACACCAGATTGTAGCGAAACACCTGGTCGAACACCGATTGAGACAAAGCGACAGTCGGAGCCTTACACTCAACTATGAGATAAGGCTCCGATTTTTTATCATAGCAGACAATGTCAAAGCGCCTTTTCAGCCCGTACAAGTCAATCTCTTTCTCCACCGCAATCCATGTCCGGGGATACTGCTTTTTCTCTATCAGATAGTGAATCACGTGCTGCCGCACCCACTCCTCCGGTGTCAAGGCTACATACTTCCTCCGGATGACATCGAAAATCACCGGCATTCCGTTCTGTTTCCCGAGATTGTATTCAAAAGGCGGCAACGTCAGATTCAACATGGCAACATTATTTCTTTATCCACAATAAACTGCTATCACCATAACTCAAGAAGCGGAACCCGTGCGCCATGGCATACGCATACACATTCTTCCAGTCCTCTCCGATTGCCGCCGCCACCAACAGGAGCAGCGTACTCTGCGGCTGATGGAAGTTCGTAAACAAGGCATCCACCACCCGATAGCGATACCCCGGTAAAATAATAATCGTCGTAGAGGCTTTCAGCCACTCCGTTTCGGCGTGCTCCAGCCAGTCCGCCAAGGCACTCATCGCCTGCTTCAGCGTATAATGAGACGGCAGACTGTAACACTCCCATTGCGAAACGCTGTTGAAATCCTCATAGCCCTCCAGGAGTTTCACCCCCATCCAGTAAAGACTCTCAAGCGTCCGGACGGAAGTAGTCCCAACCGCAATCACCTCCGCACTCTTATCCCTCAATGCCGTCACCAACTTTCTGGCGACCACGATATGTTCCGTGTGCATATCATGTCCTCCGATTGTCTCCGCTTTCACCGGCCGGAAAGTCCCCGCCCCCACGTGCAGCGTCAATTCTTCGGTATGCACCCCCTGCAATGCCAGATCCTTCAAAATGGCTTCCGTAAAATGCAAACCCGCCGTCGGAGCCGCGACCGAACCTTCCTTTTTGGAATAAATCGTCTGGTAGCGTATCTTATCGGACTCCTCCGACTCCCGGTTCAAATAAGGCGGAATCGGTATTCTTCCGCAGCCCTCCAGCACTTCGCTGAACGACAACGCGGCATCCCAAGAAAAACGGACGATGACTTCACCGCCGGTCTTCACTTCCAGCTTCGTCGCCTGCAACGTCACCGGCTTCCCCTGATAGTCGAAAACACATGAGATCGTCCCCTCCTTCCATTTCTTCAAATTACCAACCATACAACTCCAGTCGCACGAAGAACAGGACGCGAAATTCATCGCATAATCGGCAGGAACAAAAGGTTCCAGACAAAACACCTCTATATGGGCTCCCGTCGCTTTCTGAAAAAACAGACGGGCATAAATCACCTTCGTATTATTGAATATCAACGTCTGCCCGGCCTTCAAAATACGGCGGACATCGTGAAAACTCCTCTCCTCTATCCGTCCCCCCTCGTACAGCAATAACTTGGAAGACTCCCGATCCGCCAAAGGAAATTTGGCAATCCGCTCTTCCGGCAACTCATACGAATAATCCTCTATTCTTATATTTTTCAGTTCTTCCGGCACCGTACCCATTTTCTGTAAACTCTATCTACTTTGCGGGCAAAGGTACTTAAATTCGGGCAATAATGCGCTAAGTGCTTAGCTTAAATATCTTCTATACACAATCTTTACAAAAGCATAATAATCCTTTAATTGGTTTCCGCAGAACGAATATACACCTTTTCAAAGGTGAAATTTTGCACAAAAAACACTTTTAGAAAAGTGTTTTTTCTTATATTTGCAATGAAATATGTAATTTATGCCATTATGGATTACGAGGATATTCAACCGTTGGTAAATACTTTTCATCGTAAACTCGCTGCAACCGATTTGCGATTCAAACGCTATTTGTATGACTGCGTAAACTGGAATGTGCGACTGATAGGCATTAAAGGCGCACGGGGTGTCGGCAAGACTACGTTGCTGTTGCAACATATCAAAGAAACTTTCACCAGGCTTGAAAATGTGCTGTATGTGTCACTAGATAATATGTGGTTTAATAATCACAGCCTGGAAGAGTTGGTGGAATTTCTCTATACGCATGGTGTTGTAAATGTCTATTTCGACGAAGTGCATAAGTATAAGAATTGGACGCAGTTATTAAAGAACTTTTACGACAGCTATCCCGATTTGAATATTGTGTACACAGGCTCTGCCATGCTAGCTATCGACAACTCTAAAACCGACTTGTCGCGCCGGCAATCGCTTTATACACTCAATGGACTGTCTTTTAGAGAGTATCTAGAATATGAAGAAGTCGCTACGATACCTGCAATTACTTTGGAAAAATTACTTGACGTTCATACGGGATACGCAATGGAGGTGGCATCAAAGATAAAGGTGTTGAAATACTTTGATGAATATCTGAGTAAAGGTTATTATCCCTATTATAAGGAGGCTGGCGATGATTATCTGATGCGAGTGGCAGAAGTCACACAACTTGTTATAGACAGCGATATTCCGGCAGTGGAGGATATTACCTATACGACTATTCAGAAGATAAAGAAGTTGTTGATGGTTATTGCCGAAAATGTGCCTCTTGAACCGAATATCAACAAACTCTCTGCGGAACTGGAATCGACCCGCGACCAGACGCTGAAAATGTTATATTTGTTAGATCGTGCTGCATTGCTTTATTTGCTGACAGACAAGGCTAAGGATTATAAACACCTGACTGGTCCGAAGAAAGTATATCTGAATAATGCCAATCTGATGCACGCATTGTCGGGAAGAACTTCGGAAGGTACGCTTCGCGAAACGTTCTTTGCCAACCAGATGGGTGCAGGCTCAACTCTGACAATGCCCAGGCAGGGTGATTTTATGGCAGACGGGAAATATCTGTTCGAGGTGGGCGGTAGCCGCAAGACTTTCAACCAGATAGCCAACCTTCCGAACAGCTACCTTGCGCTGGATGATATTGAGACCGGAAGCGGCAACAGGATTCCGCTTTGGACGTTCGGCTGTTTGTATTAATGTATCCGGATATAGTATGTGTGGAGATAGGCAATCCCGTGGCTATTGAATAATTGGTGTCAATATTTATATTGACGAGACATTATACAAATTGGTTGTCCGACTTGGAAATGGACGCTTAGCAGATATTAGTAGCATAAAACATATAGTATAAATAAGTAAAAAGGTTGAAAGGAGTACTTTCAACCTTTTTCAACTCTTTTAATCTCTTCAACTTTTTAATTCAACGATGTAATCTTCACCTGACCGTTTCCGCTTCTCGCACCATTGGACATAGAGGAGTTACTGAAAATGCCGGTATTGACGTATCCGGAACCCCCGGCACCACCAATTCCATATCTATATCGCTCAGAAGCATTTGTAAACTTAGGACCTGTTCCAGCCCCCTCCCCACCATAGTAGCCGCCTCCACCGCCTCCTGTTCCTGTATAATGCAAACCTCCATAAGTACCATTTCCACCATACCCTAAGGCATAGCCGGAAGTTTGCTTACCCGGAGACGGAACCGCCCTCGTTATCGACGAATGCTTGTTTCCGCTTTCTCCTTCGATACCTCCTCCATAACCGCCAATTCCAGCAGCACCGGAACCACCCCCTCCACCACCAGCAACCATAATCCGGTTGGATAAAGCTTGTCCTCCCCTTCGTATATCCGTACCGCCTCCGCCTCCACCTCCAGTATTACCAGCTATATCATCTCCACCCCCACGTCCACCGCCATTCCAACCGCCATCTCCCCCGGATGTGGAAGAAGGGGTTGAAACTCCCATACCTCCAACATAAACGTAATAAGTAGTAACTGTATTTAGCACTGCAGTTCCCTGGGCATAACCTCCGTAGCCTCCCCTTGCAGAATAAGAAGCGACATATCCTGTTCCTCCCTGTGCTCCCCAACACTCCATTTTATACTTACCTGCCGCCAATCTGACACTATCCATGTGTCCCCGGTAGGGAATCGTGTTACTGATTTTGATTGTGGCGGAAAATACATCCGATGGACATTGGGTAATATGGGCTTTCAGCTTGAATTCTTCATCTACCAGTCCGCCTGCTATCGTCAGGGAATTGGAAGACTTGCCGGATACATATACCCACGACGGCGCACCCTCAAATTGCCATACGGCGGAACTGTTCGTACCCCAATATTGTGTTAGCTCAACAGAACTTCCCGCATTGAAAGTATAAAGAGACTGGGAGAAAGGTTTGGGCAGTAGGTTTATGGTCACAATATTGCTTGTGGCAACCCCCACTGCACAAACAGCCACCCGTTTGAATTGATACGTTACCGTAG